>NZ_MDDU01000011.1:0-150127 GCF_001854795.2 Mesorhizobium sp. LCM 4577
TCAATCCAATCGAACAGCTCTTCGCCAAGCTCAAGCACTGGCTGCGAAAAGCGGCAAAGCGAACCGTCGAAGCCGTTTGCGATGCAATTGGCCAAACCCTCAATCGTGTCACTCCACACGAATGCTCAAACTATTTTGCAAACTCAGGCTATGACCGGAGCTAATCTCATCCCGCTCTAGCGTTCCGCGCCTTGAGCTTCCGGGACAGCGGCGGTGTCCGCATCGTTGCCTTGCGCTTCCTCCGGCTCCTTGATCCGGAACCATGTCACATAGAGCGCCGGCAGGAACAGCAGCGTGATCGCCGTTCCCGCGATGATGCCGCCCATCATGGCATAGGCCATCGGTCCCCAGAACACTTCGCGCGCGATCGGGATCAGCGCCAGGCTGGCGGCGGCGGCCGTCAGCGCGATCGGCCGCATGCGGTGCTCGGTCGCCTCGATGACCGCCGCCCAGCGGTCCTTGCCTTCTTTGACGAGGTCTTCGATCTGCACGATCAGGATGACCGAGTTGCGGATCAGGATGCCGATCAGCGCCAGCACGCCGAGGATGGCGACGAAGCCGAGCGGYGCGCCGCTGGGCACCAGGGCCGCCACCACGCCGATCAGGCCGAGCGGCGCCACCGCCACCACCAGGAACAGGCGCTGGAAGCTCTGCAGCTGCACCATCAGGATGGTCGCCATGATGAACAGCATCAAGGGCACCACGGCCGCGATCGGTCCCTGGCTCTTGGCGCTTTCCTCGACCGAGCCGGCGGTTTCCACTGAATAGCCGGGCGGCAGCTTGGCGATGAAGGCGTCGACCGAAGGCTTTAGTTCGTTGACGACGGTCGCCGGCAGCACGTCGCCGACCAGGCCGGCGCGCACGGTGATCGTCGGCGTCCGGTTGCGTCGCCAGACCGTCGGCTGTTCGAGATCGTAGCGGAAATTGGCGACCGCCGCGAGCGGGATCGACTCGCCGTTTCCGGTCGGCAGCTGCATGTTCTGCAAGGTTTCGATCGAGCCGCGCTCGGCCTCGCGCGAGCGCGCCACGACATTGATGAGATAGGTCGCGTCGCGCACCTGGGTGATCGTCGAGCCGCCCACCGTGCTGTTCAGCGCGCTGGCGATGTCGGAAGAGGTGATGCCGAGCTGGCGCGCCTTGTCCTGCAGCACGTCGACTCTGAGCACGCGCTGCGGCTCGTTCCAGTCAAAGGTCGGCGCGGCAAGCTTCGGATTGGCGGAAATGACACCGGCGAATTGCTGCGCCAGCTCGCGCACGGTCTGGATATCGGGACCGCCGACGCGGTACTGCACCGGCCTGCCGACCGGCGGGCCGAGCTCCAGCAATTTGACAAAGGCGTCGGTGCCGACGAACTCCTCGCGCAGCAGTTTTTCCAGCGCCGGCTTCACGCGGTTGCGGGCTTCGATGCTCTTGGTGACGATGACGGTCTGGCCGAAATAGGGATTGGCCGGCTGCACGTCATAGGCGAGCACGAAGCGCACGGCGCCCTGGCCGATATAGGAGGAGAAATGGTCGATGTCGGGATTGCCGACCAGCGCGCGCTGCTCGAAGCGCACCATCTGGTCGCGCGTCTCCGTGATCGAGGAGTTCTGCGGCAGGTTCCAGTCGACGATCAGCTCCGGCCGGTCGGATGGCGGGAAGAACTGCTGCTGCACGAGGCCGAAGCCGGCGACCGAGGCGGCAAACAGAAGCACCGTCACGATGATGGTCAGCCAATGGCGGCGAACGGAAAAGACAAGCACGCGCCGGAACAGCGAGGTGAATCGTCCAGGCTGGTCGTGATGCTTAGTCTTCATCGTCGCCGGCAGGATGGTGACCCCGAGCAGCGGCGCAAACAGCACGGCCACGATCCATGACACAAGCAGCGACACCGCGATGACGACGAAGAGCGTGAACGTGTATTCGCCGGCGGCGCTTGAATTGAGCCCGATCGGAATGAAGCCTGCGACCGTCACCAGCGTGCCTGTCAGCATCGGGAAGGCGGTCGAGGTATAGACATAGGTCGCCGCCTTGCGCAGATTGTCGCCGACCTCCAGCCGCGCCACCATCATCTCGACCGCGATCATCGCGTCGTCGACCAACAGCCCGAGCGCGATGATCAGCGCGCCGAGCGAAATGCGCTGCAGCGATATCCCGAGATATTCCATGACGGTGAAGGTGATCGCGAGCACCAGAGGGATCGACAGCGCCACGACGAAGCCGGCCCGCAGCCCAAGGCTGATGAAGGAGACGGCGAGCACGATGGCGACCGCCTCGAACAGCGCCCGCGTGAAGCCCGAAACCGCTTCCTCGACGATGACCGGCTGGTCGGCCACCAGATGCACGCCGACGCCGACCGGCAGGTCGGCCAGCACCTTCTGCATCTCCTCGTGCAGGGCCTCGCCGAATTTCAGCAGATTGGCGTTGGGCTTCATGCCGATGGCGAGCCCGATCGCGTCCTGGCCGTTGAAGCGGAACAGGGCCGTCGGCGGGTCGACATAGCCGCGCCGGATCGTCGCCACGTCGCTCAGCCGGAAGAAGCGGTCGTTGACGCGCAGGTTGATGGCCCGCAGGCTCTCCTCGGAGGTGAACTGGCCGCCGACACGCACGCTGATGCGCTCAGGGCCGGACTGGATGACGCCGGACGGCGTGATGGCGTTCTGCGCCTGCAAACTGGCGACGATTTGCTGCTGGTTGAGGCCGAGCGCCGCGATCTGGCGCGTCGAGAATTCGAGATAGATCGCCTCATCCTGCGCGCCGACCAGATCGACCTTGCCGGCATTCGGCACGGTGAGGATCTTGGTTCGGACATCCTCGACATAGTCGCGCAATTGGCGCGGTGTCAGCCCGTCGGCGGTGAAGGCATAGATGTTGCCGTAGACGTCGCCGAAGCGGTCGTTGAAGAACGGTCCCTGCACGCCTTGCGGGAACTGCGCCTTGATGTCGTTGACCATATTGCGCACCTGAAGCCAATTCGGCACGACGTCGCGCGCCTTGGTGGTGTCCTTCAGGTTGACGAAGATGACGGTCTGGCCGGCAGTGGTGATCGATTTGGTGTAGTCGAGGCTGTCGAGCTCCTCGAGCTTCTTCTCGATGCGGTCGGTCACCTGCTGCACCGTCTCCTTGACCGAGGCGCCGGGCCAGTTGGCCTGGATGATCATGGTCTTGATGGTGAAGGCGGGGTCTTCTTCGCGCCCGAGATTGAGATAGGAGAAGATGCCGGCCGCCACGAAGACCAGCATGAAATACCAGACCAGCGAACGGTGGCTGAGCGCCCAGTCCGAGAGATTGAAGCCCTTCATCAGACCCCGCCCTCCGGCACCTTGACCTTCTGGCCTTCGCTCAAGCTGTGCACGCCCGCGGTGACGACGCGCATGCCGGCCGCGAGCCCCTCCGACACGGTGAAGCTGCCGCCGCTCTTGGCGGCGACCTTGATCTCGTGCGCGCTCACGCTGGAGGATCGCGGATCGACGATCCAGACCTTTTGCGAGCCGTCCTTTTCGAGCAGCGCCGACATCGGCAGTTCGATTGTCGGCGCGACCTTGGTCATGCGTGTCGCGGTGATCGTCGAGCCGAGCCGGAACGCCGACGGTGGATTGATCAGTGTCAGCCGCACGCGGCGGGTGCGCGTGGCGCCTTCCGATTGCGGCGCGACCTCGCGCAGCTTGGCGTCGGTTTTGATGGTCGGCAGCGATTGCAGGATGATTTCGAACGGGGTGCCGACGGTGAGGTCGCCGGTCAACTGGTCCGGGATGTCGACAACTGCCTCGCGCGGGTCGGTGCGCGCCACGGTGACGATCGTCTGTCCCGGCGAAACGGTCTGGCCGACCTCGGCGCCGACGGCGGTGACGACGCCGTCGAAATCGGAAAACAGCCGGGCATAGCCGAGCTGCTCCTGCGATTTGGCCAAGGCGGCATTCGCCCGCTCGACGCCGGCGGCCGCGGCTTGCCTTGCCTGCTGCGCGGCGTCGAAGACGGACTGGGAGGTGTTGGCAGAAGCGAGCAGGGCGCGCTGGCGCTCCTCGCTGGCCGCCGCATTGGCGAACTGCGCCTGCGCGTTCGACAGATCGGCCTTCGATGCCTGGACGGCAAGCTCCAGCGCCGTCGGATCGAGCGCCGCGATCGTCGTGCCCTTGGTGACGAGGTCGCCGACCTTGACGTCGCGCGAGACGACGCGGCCGAGCAGGCGGAAGGCAAGGTCGGCGCTGTATTGCGGCTCGACCGAACCGGCGAAGCCGAAGGTCTCGACGGTCTTCGGTTCGATCACCACCGACAGAACCGGTCGGACGATCTCCGGCGGCTTCTCTTCCGAGCGCGAGCAGCCGGCAAGCGCTAGAAGGGCGAGCAGGGGAGCGATGCGCGGCAACTGGTTCATTGCTTTGCCCCCGCCACTTCGATCGTCTGTCCGGGGCTGAGCAACTGCCCGCCGGCGGTGACGATGCTCTGGCCTTCCTGCAGGCCCTTGTCGACGACGACAATGCCGGAATCGAAGGCGAGCACCTCGACCGGCGCCGGCGTCACTGCCTTGCTCGACGGGTCGACGATCCAGACGGCGGGCTTGCCGCCGGTCGAGGTCAGCGCCTGCCAGGGCAGCAGGATAGCTTTGACCGACCTGGCGCTGACCGTGCCGATCACGGCCGCGCCCAGCGGCATGCCGGCGGGCGTGTCGGGAATGCCGACCTTGACCCGGATCGACCCCGACGCCGTATCGACCGCCGGCGATATCTCGCGCACCTTGCCGACCGCGCGCACCTGCGGGTCCGACAGCAGCGTGATCGTCACCGCGGGCGAGGACGGCGTCTGCGCAACCAGCGTTTCGTGCACGTTGAAGACCGCATCGCGATCGCCGTCCTCGGCGATGGTGAACACGGTCTGCGCCGCCTGCACCACCTGCCCGGCCTCGACCTGGCGCGCCGTGATGACGCCGGCGGCGCCTGCCTTGAGCTCGGTATAGGACAGGTTTTCCTTGGCGTTGGCGAAAGCGCTTTGCGCGGCATCGACGCTGCCTTGCGCCACTTTCAGCGTCTGATTGGCGGTGTCGAAATCCCGCCTCGTGGTGAAGCCCCGGGCCAACAGGGTCTTCTGCCGCTCATAGGTGGCCGCGGCCTGGGTGAGCTGCGCCTGCGCCGCGTCGAGATCGGCCTGGGCCGAACGCAGGTCCGATTCCTGTTCCTGCGGGTCGATGCGGGCGAGCACCGCGCCCTGGTCGACATGCTGGCCGACATCGACCAGCCGTTCGGCGACCCTGCCGCCGACGCGGAACGACAGATTGTTGAGCGTGCGGGCGGCGATCACCCCGGTCAGCGAGGTCCGTGGCGCGTAATCGGCGAGCGCGACTGTCTGCGTCGTCACCACCACAGGTAATTTCTTTTCCGCCACCTGCTGTTTCTGGCAGCCGGCGACTGAAAACGCGGCGGCGAAACAGGCCAGCAGCAACAAGATGTTTGGACGAGGCAAAGGGCGGAGCGGCGAAGACGGCAAGGCGGACGATGTCGCGTTCCTGCTCATGGTTCCCCTCGATCCGTGGGGGCCGCTCCTGACGGCGGCACGTCGCGGATGAAATGAGATTAATCGATCGGCGGGAAAAGGAAACTGTTTCCGAGGCGCGTATCGCCGGGCTGGTTAAGAACATCGTTCCCCATCTTCGAGGCAGGCCCAATCGACTGGGCCAACGTGCCAACTTGAGGAAAACGTGAAATAAGGTCAGAAGGGTTTTGATCAACGGAACGGGTCCTATCCCGACGAGGGATACCCGATGAGGGACGATATGAAGAATTCAGCCATTTCCGAACGCAAGAATCAGTCGATCTCGCGCGGCGTCGGCATGACGACGCAGATCTACGCCGATCGCGCCGAGAATTCGGAAATCTGGGATGTCGAAGGCCGCCGTTACATCGACTTCTCGTCCGGCATCGCCGTGGTCAACACCGGCCACCGCCACCCGAAGGTGATCGAAGCCGTCAAGGCGCAGCTCGACCGCTTCACCCACACCTGCCACCAGGTCGTGCCGTACGAGAGCTACGTGCGTCTCGCCGAACGCCTGAACGGCATGCTGCCCGGCAAGTTCGACAAGAAGACCATCTTCGTCACCACTGGCGCCGAGGCGGTCGAGAACGCCATCAAGGTCGCCCGCAACGCCACCGGCCGCCAGGCGGTCATCGCCTTTTCCGGCGGCTTCCATGGCCGCACCTTCATGGGCATGGCGCTGACCGGCAAGGTCGTGCCCTATAAGGTCGGCTTCGGCGCCATGCCGGGCGATGTCTTCCATGCGCCGTTTCCGGTCGCGCTTCATGGCGTTTCGGTCGCGGATTCGCTCGCCGCGCTCGACAAGCTGTTCAAGGCTGACGTCGATCCAAACCGCGTTGCCGCCATCATCGTCGAGCCGGTGCAGGGCGAGGGCGGCTTCTACGAGGCGCCGCGCGATTTCATGGCATCCCTGCGCAAGATCTGCGACCAGCATGGCATCCTGCTTATCGCCGACGAGGTGCAGACCGGCTTTGCCCGCACCGGCAAGATGTTCGCCATGGACCACCATGATGTGGCGCCCGATATCACCACCATGGCCAAGAGCCTTGCCGGCGGCTTCCCGCTCTCGGCGGTCACCGGCCGCGCCGAGATCATGGACGCACCCGGCCCCGGCGGCCTGGGCGGCACCTATGGTGGCAGCCCGATCGGCGTTGCCGCCGCGCATGCCGTGCTCGACGTCATCGAGGAGGAAAAGCTCTGCGATCGCGCCAACGCGCTGGGCGCCAGGCTGAAGCAGCGGCTGGTTTCGATCCGCGAGGACGTGCCGGAGATCGTCGACATTCGCGGCCCGGGCTTCATGAACGCCGTCGAGTTCAACGACGTGAAGAAAGGCCTGCCCTCGGCCGAGTTCRCCAATGCGGTGCGGCTGAAGGCGCTCGACAAGGGCCTCATCCTGCTCACCTGCGGCGTCTACGGCAACGTCATCCGCTTCCTGTCGCCGATCACCATCCAGGACGGAGTCATGACTGAGGCGCTGGATATCCTGGAGACCGCGATCCGCAACGCGCGGGCCGCCTAGTCGAAATAGTCAGAGCGTCAGCGTCAACTATCCTTGGGCATTCTTCCTTCATCGAAAATGCCCTGGATGTCGCGTGAGCCGTGCAGGATGCGTTCTACACGCACGTCGTCGCCTTCGACGGTATAAAAGATGACATATTTCTGGAACGCGACGGAGCGCAGGCCGCGCCAGAGTTCGGAACGGGGAGCGCCACCACGTGGCGCATCCAAGATGGTGCCGCATCGCACTCGAAGTGCCGCTATCAGGCGGCGCGCGGCCGCCGGATTTTCAGCCTGGATATAATCGCCAATCTCTTCAATGTCCTGCACGGCGGCAGGGGCGAAACTGAGAGCCATTATTTGCGGCCTTCAGCCGCGTATCTTTTCTCCAGCCGATCAAAAACGTCTTCGGCCGGAATAGCTGGTCCGCTCTCTACACCCTTGCGGATGTCTTCACGCAGTGCAGTAAGCTTCGCCTGCCGGTGCTCTTCGCGTTCCTCCAAAAGACGCAGGCTATCGCGCACAACTTCGCTTGCGCTGGCGTAGCGGCCACTCTCGACAAGCTCGCGCACGAATGCCTCGTAGCGAGAGCCAATGCTGTAGCTTGCAGGCATGGAACAATCTTTCGCTTATCCAAAATTATCAATTTATGATAAGTCAGCCGAGATCTTTTGCCAAGGCTCGCATTGCGAATCCTTTAGCATCTATCGCTACTAATCCCTTGGTCAGCCTGAAATAGTCAGCCCGTCGCCTTGGCCGGTTCCATTTCCTGAAAATCCGCGAGCGCCGCCTTCAGCGCATCCGGCCCGCCCGCCACGGTCTGAGGCGTCGGCGAGAAGCCGGCGCCGAGCATCTTGCGGCCAAGCATGTGGTCGGCCGGCCGGTTGACGGATTCGATGCCGAGCAGCCGGTCGCCGGCATAGTGATAGATCGAGAACTTGTTCTCGGCGAGATCGCCGAGCACGACATGGTGATCGCCGCCTTGCGTCAGCCCCACCATCTGCAGCTTCATGTCGCCGATATCCGACCAGAACCACGGCACCGCCATGAAGGGCTCGGCGTGGCCGAGGATGGTCCGCGCGGCGAGCCTGGCCTGGTCGGTGGCGTTCTGCACCGATTCCAGCCGCACGTCGCCGCCGGTGAACCAGTGCCGGTAGGAAGCGGCGTCGCCGATGGCGAGGATTTCGGGAACAGAGCTCTGCATATGCTGGTCGACGCGGATGCCGTTGCCGATGGCGAGACCCACAGCTTCCGCCAATTCAACATTAGGCACGACGCCAATACCGATGATCACCATTTGCGCCGGCAGGCGCTCGCCGCCGGACGTGATCGCGGCCGAGACGCGGCCGCCTTCGCCCTCCAGGCGGGCGACGGTGGTACCGGTCAGGATGCGCACGCCGATCGCTTCCAAGCGCTGTCGCACATGCGCGGCGATGACCGGCGCCACGGCGCGGCCGAGCAGCCGGTCGACGGCTTCGACGACGGTGACATTGCGGCCCGCGGCCCTCAGCGTCGCGGCGATCTCCAGCCCGATGAAGCCGCCGCCCAGAATGACGACGTCCTCGCTTCGCGCGCTGAGCTCGCGGATCAGGCGCGCATCGGCCAGCGAGCGCAGCGAGACCACGCCGGCAAGGCCGGCGCCGTCGAGCTTGAGCAAACGCGGCCGCGAGCCGGTCGCGAGCACCAGCCGGTCGAAGGCAAGTTTGCCGGCGCCCGCTACCTCGAGCCTGCGGGCGCCGGCATCGATGCTCTCGATGCGCACGCCCGGCCGGTAGTCGATGGTGTTGCCGGTGTAGAAGGCTTCGCCGCGCAACGGCTGCGGCTTGGCCTCCGGGTCCTTGATGAAGGTCTTGGACAGCGGCGGCTTGTGATAGGGCAGTTCCTCCTCGTCGCCGATCAGGACGACTGGCCCCTCATAACCCTCTTCGCGCAGGCTGGCGGCCGCCTGCACGCCGGCATGGCCGGCACCGACAATCACAACCCCGTTCGTCATCGCAATCCTTTTTGTCTGCAAATCTAGGCTCTTGCGCCAGGTGGCGATTGTCTGCCGCCGCCGCAAGAGCCGCGGATCGGGTCGCACCCAGAATGGCTGTCTGTCAATCGGGCCAGCGAGGCAGTGTTGGGCTTAAAGTTGATATTTGCAGTTTAGAATAATTCTAAACTGTTGTTTCAATTGAATTTTTTCTGTTTCACCAGTTGACTCCCGGCCTCTCCATCGCTTTATGGAGAGCTGCGCGTCAAGCGCATTCCTTTGATGTCTGGGCCTTGAACCCTTTCGATTGGAGGCAAGTGGGTGTCTTTTTATCGCGAACCGCGCATCGGCGCGGCCACCATTTTTCCCGGCATGCTCATGCCTCGGCGCGGGTGGGCGTCTTTTATTGAATTTCCAAAGAACCGGAGAAGGATAATGACGGCACGTAATGGTGGCAGGCTGGCTGCGATCTGCGCCACGGCTGCACTGACGGCGGCGGTGTTCGTGTTGCCGGCGAAAGCCGAGACCGACGCCAAGGCGGTGATCAAGACCTATGCCGATATCGCTCTGGCCAAATACGAGGATTCGCTGACCACCGCGCAGGCGCTGGACAAGGCGGTGGATGCGCTCATCGCCAGTCCCTCGGCCGACACGCTGAACGCCGCGCGCGAAGCCTGGAAGGCCGCGCGCATTCCTTATCAGCAGACCGAAGTCTACCGCTTCGGCAACAAGATCGTCGACGACTGGGAAGGCAAGGTGAATTCCTGGCCGCTGGACGAGGGCCTGATCGACTATGTCGCCAAGAGCTACGGCACCGAGTCGGACGAGAACGCGCTCTATACGGCCAACGTGATCGCCAACAAGGAGATCGAGATCAACGGCAAGAAGGTCGACGCCTCGAAGCTGACGCCCGAGTTCCTTTCGGGCACGCTTCAGGAGGCCGGCGGCGTCGAGGCCAATGTCGCGACCGGCTATCACGCCATCGAATTCCTGCTCTGGGGCCAGGACCTGCATGGCACCGGTCCGGGCGCCGGCGAGCGCCCCTACACCGACTATGACCTCAAGAACTGCACGGGCGGCAATTGCGACCGCCGCGCCGAATATCTGAAGTCGGCGAGCGACCTTCTGGTGTCCGACCTGCAGGAGATGGTCGGCAACTGGAAGGAAGACGGCGCCGCGCGCAAGAACCTGACCGACGGCGATGCGAATGCAGGCATCTCCACCATCTTCACCGGCATGGGGTCGCTCTCCTATGGCGAGCTCGCCGGCGAGCGCATGAAGCTCGGCCTCTTGCTGCACGATCCGGAAGAGGAGCACGATTGCTTCTCCGACAACACCTACAACTCGCATCTCTATGACGCCGTCGGCATCCGCGACGCCTACCATGCCAGCTACAAGCGGCTCGACGGCTCCGTGGTTTCGGGTCCGTCCGTGTCCGACATGGTCAAGGCCGCTGACCCGACGATCGACAAGGAGCTGTCGGGCAAACTCGACACCACCGTCGCCAAGATGGAGGCTATCAAGGCGCGCGCGCTGGCCGGCGAGGCCTATGACCAGCAGATCGCCGAGGGCAACACCGAAGGTAACGCCACCGTGCAGGCGGCGATCGACGCCCTGATCGACCAGACCAAGTCGATCGAGCGCGCCGTCGGCTCGCTCAAGCTGAACCAGATCGCCTTCGAGGGTTCCGACAGCCTCGACGCGCCCGACAAGGTGTTCAAGTAAGTTTCAGGGCATGATCCCAAAAAGTGGAAGCCGGTTTTTGGACAAGATCATGCCCGACTAACAAACCAGCCAAGCGGCGCCGGACCGGCGCCGTCAGCCAGAGCAAACAGATGCTGATCTGCCATTGCAACATCATCACCGAAAAGGAGATCGAGCAGACGATCGTCAGTCTGCTGGACGAGGATCCCTGGCAGCTGATCGTGCCCGCGAAGGTCTACCACGCGATGCGCAAGCGCGGTCGCTGTTGCGGCTGTTTCCCAAATGTGGTGGAAACGATCATTCGGGTCACCGAGAACTACCACGCCCGCTCAGAGGTGGGCGGCGTGGACGTCGTTTCACATCTGGATCGCGTGAGAGGCTTGCGCGGCCAATACGGGAGCAGAACCCATGAAAGGCGAACCGCAGATCATAGAGCGGCTTAATGAAGCTCTGTTCCTGGAGCTTGGAGCCGTCAACCAGTACTGGGTGCATTATCGTCTGCTCGAGGATTGGGGCTACACCAAGCTGGCAAAGAAAGAGCGGGCGGAATCGATCGAGGAAATGCATCACGCCGACCGGCTGATCGCGCGCATCATCTTCCTCGAAGGCCATCCCAACCTGCAGTCCGTCGCGCCGCTGCGCATCGGCCAGAACGTCAAGGAAGTGCTCGAATCCGATCTGGCCGGCGAATATGACGCGCGCACTGCCTACAAGCGCTCGCGCGAAATCTGCCACGACGAAGGCGATTTCGTTTCGATGAAACTGTTCGAGGACCTTTTGACCGACGAGGAAGGACATATCGACTTCCTGGAAACGCAGCTCGATCTGCTTGCCTCCATCGGCGAGGAAAAATACGGCCTGCTCAACGCCGACTCGGCCAACGAGGCGGAGTAAGGACATGCGGGAATGCGGCGCCCCGTAGATCATTTTTCGCGCCGCGCGCGGCGGGTCGCAATCGACGGCCTGCCGCTTCAGAAGACCCCGCGATACTGGGCGGGCGGGGCGTCGCTTTTGCTGGCGATCACGCTTTCCGCACCCGCTTTGGCCGGCGAGCCGGCCGCCCTGCCGACGAGCCGCACCGACCTGACGCCGAAGGATCAGACGCGGGTCCTGGCCGTCACCAGGCCGACGACCGACTTCACCAGGCCCGAGCCGTTCGAGCTGATGCAGGGCGGCGCCGGCACGTCGGAGAAGGACGTCAACCGCGATGCCTTCTCGCAATCCTCCGCCAACATCACCTTCGAGGAAGAGGGTAATTTCAAGCTGGGCAATGCGCTGTTCCGCAAGAACTGGGTGTCGTCGCCGTCGTCGACCCAGGCTTCGGACGGGCTCGGCCCGCTGTTCAACGAGCGCGCCTGCCAGAACTGCCATCTGAAGGATGGCCGCGGCCGTCCTCCGGAAGGCGATGCCGGATCGACGTCGATGTTCCTGAGGCTCGCGCGCGACGCCGGCAGCGCCGAGGAAAGGGCCGCGCTCGCCGGCCATGAGGCGTTGAATTTTCCCGATCCGGTCTACGGCTCCCAACTGCAGGAGCTCGCGGTCCCGAGCCTCAAGGGCGAGGGCCGGATGCGCGTCGATTACCAGGAGCAGAAGGTCACGCTCGGCGACGGCGCCGTCGTTTCGCTGCGCAAGCCGAGCTATACGATCGAAAACCTCGGCCACGGTCCGCTCGATCCGCGCACCACGCTGTCGCCGCGACTGACGCCGCCGATGATCGGGCTCGGCCTGATCGAGCAGATCGCGCCGGCCGATATCCTTGCCCATGCCGATCCGGACGATCGTAACAGTGACGGCATTTCGGGCCGGCCGAACATCGTGCGCGACGAGCTGAGCGGCCAGGTGACCTTGGGCCGCTTCGGCTGGAAGGCGCAGACCGCCTCGATCCGCCAGCAGGCGGCGGATGCCTTCGCCGCCGATATCGGCATCTCGACGCCGGAAATGCCGAAGCATTGGGGCGATTGCACCAAGGCTGAGGAGGATTGCCTTGCCATGCCGAACGGCGTGCAGGAGCGACTGGGTAGCGCGGAAGCGCCGCCGCCGGTGATGGACTTCGTCACCTTCTATTCGCAGAACCTCGCCGTGCCGGCGCGGCGCGACATCGCCACGCCGCAGGTGCTTGCCGGCAAGAAACAGTTCTACGAGATGGGCTGCATTGCCTGCCACACGCCGAAATTCGTCACCATGCGCGGCACGCCCAACAAGGCGCAGGCCTTTCAGCTGATCTGGCCTTATTCCGATTTCCTGCTGCACGACATGGGCGAGGACCTCGCCGATGGGCAAAGGGTCGGAGAAGCCACGGGGAGCGAATGGCGCACGCCGCCGCTCTGGGGTATCGGGCTCACCGCGACGGTCAACGGCAACAGCTTCTATCTGCATGACGGCCGCGCCCGCACGCCTGCCGAGGCGATCCTGTGGCATGGCGGTGAGGGCGAGAAGGCGCGCGACCGTTTCGCCGGCGCCGCCGCCGCCGATCGTGAGGCGCTGATCAAATTCCTGGAGTCTCTCTGATGGTAAAACGCGTTGCTCTGATGTCGAAACGCCTGGCCCTTGCTCTCCCATTCCTTCTGGCCGCCGCGCTGCCGGCATCGGCTGCGGTCAAGCCTTCCGATGTCATCGGCCGCGCGATCGACGGGTTCGTCCGCCCGGCCTATGCCAGCCTCGACGAGCATGCGGCGGGGCTCACCAAGGCGATGCGCCAGCTTTGCGAAACGCCGTCCGGCCAAAACCTCGAAGCTGCGCGTGCGGCGTTTTCCGGCACGGTGGAGTCCTGGTCGGTGGCCGAGATCATCGCTTTCGGGCCGATCAAGGAGAACAACCGGCTGGAACGCATGCTCTATTGGCCGGACCGCAAGAGCATCGGTTTGCGGCAGGTGCAGTCGACGCTTGCCGCAAAGGACCCGTCGGCCGCCGATCCGGCGCAACTGGCGCAAAAGAGCGTCGCCATGCAGGGCCTCGGCGCGCTCGAATATGTGCTTTACGGCGACGGCGCCGAAACGCTTGCCGGCAAGGATGACCCCTATCGCTGCGCCTATGGCGCGGCGGTTGCCGGCAACGTCGAAGCGATCGCCGGCGAGGTGCGCGACGCCTGGCAAACGCCCGACGGCTTCGCGTCGCTCTGGGCCAATCCGGGGCCGAAAAACCCGCTCTACCGCGACGGCAACGAAGCCGTGACKGAATTGGTCGGCGTTTTCATCAACGAGCTGGACATGATCCGCGACGTGCGGCTCAAGGGCTTTCTCGGCGCCAAGTCCGACGCCGACAAGCCGAAACAGGCGATCTACTGGCGCTCGCGGAACACGACGGCCTCGCTTGCCGGAAATCTCTCTGGCATCGACCGGCTGTTCCAAGCCTCGAAACTTGGCGACGCGCTGCCCGCCGATGCGCAATGGATGGCCGAATCCATCCATATCCAGCTCACCAACGGCGTGGCGACCGCGAAATCGATCGCTGGTCCGATCGACAAGGCGCTGGCCGATCCGGCGCTGCGCGGCAAGCTCGAGCATTTCGCGCTGATCACCTCCAGCCTGTCGACCTTGATCGGCACCAGGATGACCGCCGAGTTCGGCCTGACTGCCGGCTTTTCCTCGCTGGATGGGGACTGAGCAATGGTCCCGGAAACAGCGCGGATTTTTCATGTCAGCTCTCAGCCTGGAGATTTTGGCAGTCCAGAGGCATCTGCTTTTGCCGGCCGCATGCTTTTGAGATTGGCCGAAACGCCTCGCTCCTCGTCATCCTCGGGCGGAGCAAGGAGCGTAGCGACGCAGCGCAGACCCGAGGATCCATGCCGTGACTTTGAGGCGTTGCAACGGTGCAGAATTCTGCGCTGTTGCGCCCCTCGGCCAAGGTCACGGCATGGATCCTTGGGTCTCCGCGACGGAGCTGCGCTCCTGCTTCGCCCAAGGATGACGAAGTTCCGGAGGCTTCGGCCAACCTCCAACGTCTGCGATGATCCATCTCAGCGATCGGTAAGTGCCAAGCTTCGGCTGGGCGCGATCGAAACTGCGGCGTCCTGGAACAAGCCAATGCAGGGAGGGGCCACCTGGTGACAACCGTCCTCATCGACCGCCGCGATTTCCTGCGGGCCGCGGGCGCCGGCTTTGCCGCCGCCATGGCGCCGCGGGCCTGGGCAGACACGCTTGCCGCGGATGCAGTGTTTGCCACGGCCTTCGTCAAGCGCGACGGCAGCTTTGGCGCCGCCGTGCTCTCCGAGGCGGGAAAAATCCTGCACACGGTCGATCTGCCCGATCGCGGCCATGACGTCACTTTCGATCCGGTGTCGAAGCGTTCGGTGGTCTTCGCCCGCCAGCCCGGCACCTTCGCCGTGGTCTTCGACCATGCCGGCCGCGACAAGCCATTGACCATCGCCAGCATCGCCGGCCGGCATTTCTTCGGCCATGGCGTGTTCTCGCCGGACGGCGCCCTGCTCTATGCGACCGAGAACGACTTCGACAACGCGGCAGGTGTCGTGGGTGTCTACGACGCGCGGGCCAAATTCAATCGCATTGGCGAGTTCCCGACCTACGGCATGGGGCCGCATGAACTGCTCCTGCTCGGCGACGGCCGCACCTTAGCCATCGCCAATGGCGGCATCGAAACCCATCCCGACTATGGCCGCGCCGAGCTCAACATCGCGACGATGAAGCCGTCCTACACGCTGGTCGACCGCATCACCGGCGACCTCATCGAAAAACACGAATTGCCGCCGGCGCTGCATCAGCTTTCGATCCGCCACATGGATCGCGACCAGGCAGGCACCGTCTGGTTCGGCTGCCAGTATCGCGGGCCGGCGACCGACCGCCCGGCGCTGGTCGGCCGCGCCGTGCGCGGCAAGGAGCTCGAGCTGCTGGAGATGCCGCGGGACGTGCTCTCAGGCTTGCGCAACTACATCGGCTCGGTCGCCGCCAACGCCGCGACAGGCTCGGTCGCCGTCACCTCGCCGGAAGGCAATTCGCTGGCCGTCCTCGACGCCGCCAGCGGGCGGGTGGTCGCGACCAGGTCGCTGGTCGAGGTCTGCGGTCTTGCGCCGGACGGCGCCGGCTTCATGGCGACGACCGGCGCCGGCGAGATCGTCGGCGGCGCCGGAGCCACCCGTTCCGAGCCGGATTATGTCTGGGACAACCACATGCTGCGCATTGCGGCATCGGCCTGACGGCGGACGATCGGCCGGCCGGAAGCAAAGCCGCTTAACATTTCTGCGCCCTGGCCCTTGCGGCGGCCGCCTATGCCGGGCAGAGGGAATTGTGTTTCGATCCAGTTCTTTAACCGCCCTATGACGCTGCCTGAATGAAGCCGCCCGTATGAAGCTGCTCGCCATCGATTGTGCCGCCAATCTCTGCGCTGCCTGTGTCTATGACCCGGGCGTAGGGAAGGAGCTTGGCCGCGAGGTGCGCGATCTCGGCAAAGGCCATGCCGAGCATCTGATGGCCGTTGTCGAAACGGCCCTGCGGATCGGCGGGACCGGCTATCCCGACCTCGGCGCCGTTGCTGTCTCGGTCGGGCCCGGTTCCTTCACCGGCCTGCGCGTCGGCGTTTCGACCGCGCGCGGCCTGGCGCTGGCGCTGAAAATCCCGGCGATCGGCGTGACGACGCTGGAAGCCCTGGCGGCGGAAGGGGCGAGCGCCTTTCCCGGGCGCGCGGTGCTTGCCGCGCTCGACGCCGGCCGCGAGGAAATCCATGCCGCGCTCTATGACAAAGCGTTAGCAGAAACTTACGGACCTTCCGTGGTCACACTTTCCGAGGCGACGACCATGGCCATCAACGCCGAAGCGGTCCTTGCCGGCACCGCAGCGCCGCTTATTGCCCGGGCGGTGGGGGGCGCCTTCGACACCGGCCCGATCGCCGCCACCGCCGACATTGCGACCTATGCCAGACTGGCTGCCGCCAAGGGACCGGGCGAAAAGCCCAAGCCGCTCTACCTGCGCGGCGCCGACGCCAAGCCGCAGGCGGGCTTCATTCTGCCAAGGCGGGACAAGGGAAACGAGCCCTGATGYGCATACCGTTCTTTCAGCCGCGACGCAGGGATTATGCCTTGGAACCGCTGACCGTTGCCGACAGCGCCGCTGTTTCGGTGCTGCATCGCGAGGATTTCGTGCGGCCCTGGACCGACGGCGAGTTCGCAGCGCTCCTCGAACAGGACACGGTCTTCGGCTATGCCRCGCGGGAGACAGGACAGGGATCGAAACCCCCGGTCGGCTTCGTGCTGGCGCGGCTCGCGGCCGGCGAGGGCGAAATCCTGACCGTGGCCGTCGCCCGCAGCCATCGCCGCCAGGGCCTTGGCTGGCAATTGATGGATGCGGTGCTGCGCGAGCTTCATGCGCAGCGCGCCGAAGCGCTCTTCCTCGAGGTCGACGAGACCAATGCGCCCGCGATCGGGCTTTACCGCAGGCTTGGCTTCATCCAGGTCGGTCATCGCCCGAACTATTACCGTTCGACCGAGCACGGCCCGACCGGCGCGCTTGTCATGCGCCGCGATCTTCGCTAGCCATCCGCGCATGACCCCGAAAATCGGCTCCGATTTTCGGGGTCATACGCCAAGTGGGAGTGTTACAGCGTCCTTTGCGCGCCCTGAGGCGCGCGGCGCTGTAATGTTGGGGCCGGAGCGAATGATCAAGAAATTACGGATTTTCCTGGCGCTCTTCTATGTCGTCGTCTGTTCACTGGTGCTGGTGCCGCTGCAGATCCTGTCGATGAAGACAGGGCTGTGGCCCGAAACGTTCATCCTGAAGATCTGGCACAGCATGATCCTGCGGGCGCTGGGCATGCGGGTGCATGTCAAAGGCACGCTGGCCAAGGATCGGCCGCTGCTGGTGGCGGCCAACCACGTTTCCTGGACCGACATCATGGTGCTCGGCTCCTTCGTCGACGTGAAGTTCATCGCCAGGGCCGACATGGAGGGCTGGCCGCTGATCGGCATGCTGTCGAAGTTGCAGCGCACCGTCTTCATCGAACGCGAGCGCAAGCGCACGTCCGGCGACCAGGCAAGCGAGATCGCCAAGAGGATGGCAAAAGGCGACGCCATGGTGCTGTTCGCCGAGGGCTCGACCGGCGACGGCAACCTCGTTCTGCCGTTCAAGAGCACCTTGTTCGGCGCGGCCTCGATGGCGATCTCGGAAGGCGCGGCGGAGCAGGTCTTCATCCAGCCCGTGGCGATCGCCTATACGCGCCTGCACGGCATGCCGATGGGCCGTCGCCATAGGCCGATGACCGCCTGGATCGGCGATCAGGACCTGATGCCGCATCTCAAAACCCTGCTCGCCGAAGGCGCGATCGATGCCGAGGTGCATTTCGGCCAGCCGGTGCCGTTCTCCAAGGGTTCGAGCCGCAAGGAAACGGCGAGGCTGATGGAAGCCAAGGTGCGCGAGATGATGCAGGCCGCGCTCGCCGATCCGCGTCCCAGTCGTCAGCGTGTCGCCTGAAAGCGGGACGCGCGGCGCCGCAACCTGCCAGAATCGTCTGTTTTTTGTCACGGAAAGGCGGTAGAAGCCGCCCGATGGAACTGAACACGATTGAAAGCCACGACATCGGCGCTGCGGCCGAGCATTCGGCCGGCATGGGCCGGACGGCGAAAAAGGTCTTCGTCAAGACCTATGGCTGCCAGATGAACGTCTACGATTCCCAGCGCATGACCGATGCGCTGGCCGCCGACGGCTATGTCGCCACCGACGCCGTCGATGACGCCGATCTGGTGCTGCTCAACACCTGCCATATCCGCGAGAAGGCGGCTGAGAAGGTCTATTCGGAGCTTGGCCGCATCCGTGACATGAAGGCCGAGCGCGCCGGGGCCGGCCGCGAGTTGCTGATCGGTGTCGCCGGCTGCGTGGCGCAGGCCGAAGGCGCCGAGATCATCCGCCGCGCGCCGGCGGTCGATCTGGTCATCGGCCCGCAGACCTATCACCGGCTGCCGGACGTGCTGGCGCGGGTTCGCGGCGGCGAGAAGATCGTCGAGACCGAATACGCCATCGAGGACAAGTTCGAGCATCTGCCGCAGCCGAAACGCGCCGAATTGGCAAAGCGCGGCGTCACCGCCTTCCTCACGGTGCAGGAAGGCTGCGACAAGTTCTGCACCTTCTGCGTTGTGCCTTACACGCGCGGCTCCGAGGTCTCGCGCCCGGTGGCGCAGATCGTCGCCGAGGCCGAGCGCCTGGCCGAAGCCGGCGTGCGCGAGGTGACGCTGCTTGGCCAGAACGTCAACGCCTGGCACGGTGTCGGCGAAAACGGCGAGGAATGGGGCCTCGGTCGTCTGCTGTTTCGGCTTGCGGAAATCCCCGGCCTGGCCCGGCTGCGCTACACCACCAGCCATCCGCGCGACATGGACGACGAATTGATCGCCGCGCATCGTGACCTGCCCGCCTTGATGCCCTATCTGCATTTGCCGGTGCAGTCGGGGTCCGACCGGATTTTGAAGGCGATGAACCGCAGGCATACGGCACGTGACTATCTGGCGCTCATCGAGCGTATCCGCGCCGCACGCCCCGACATCRCCATGTCCGGCGATTTCATCGTCGGCTTCCCGGGCGAGACGGAGGAGGATTTCGAGGCGACGCTGGAGTTGGTGCGCGAGGTGGGTTACGCGGCCTGTTTCTCGTTCAAATATTCGCCACGCCCCGGCACGCCGGGCGCCGAAATGGACGGGCATCTCGCCGAAACGGTGAAGGACGAGCGGCTGCAGCGCCTGCAGGCGCTGATCAACGAGCAGCAGCGGAATTTCATCGCCGGCCTGGTCGGCCGCACCGTCAGCACGCTGATCGAGAAGCCCGGTCGCCGCCCCGGCCAGATCGTCGGCCGCTCGCCATGGCTGAACCCGGTTATTGTTGACGACAAGGCCGGTGGAATCGGTGACATTATTGACGTACGAATCACGAAGACAGGCCCCAACAGCCTGTTCGCCGAGTTGGCCTGATGCATGTCGTCCCGTGATTTTGGGGAAACGACCTGCATAGCCGCAAGCCTCGGCAGATGAGGAGAGACGGTTGAGCGCTGCCGAACTGAAGAATCCGCCCCAGAACCAGGCGTCCGGGGCTTCCGACATGGCGCACATCGTACTGACCTTCGACAACAACAAGCTTGCCAGCGCCCTTTACGGTCAGTTCGACGAGAATCTGGCCCGGCTCGAGCAGAAGCTCGGCGTCGATATCCGCTCGCGCGGCAACCAGCTTGCGATCAAGGGCTCGGCTTCGGCCGCCGAACAGGCGCGCCGCGCGCTGGATACGCTCTACGGCATCCTGCAGAAGGGCGTCGACATCGGCCAGTCGGACGTCGACGGCGCCGTGCGCATGGCGATTGCGGCCGACGACCAGCTGACGCTGCCGACCATGGAGCGCAAGGGCAAGGTTTCCGCCGCCCAGATCTCGACGCGCAAGAAGACGATCTATGCCCGTTCGCTCACCCAGGACGCCTATATGCGGGCGCTGGAGCGTTCCGAAATGGTCTTCGGCATCGGCCCCGCCGGCACCGGCAAGACCTATCTGGCGGTGGCCCATGCGGCCATGCTGCTCGAACGCGGCATGGTCGAGCGCATCGTGCTGTCGCGCCCCGCGGTCGAGGCCGGCGAGCGGCTGGGCTTCCTGCCGGGCGACATGAAGGAGAAGGTCGATCCGTATCTTAGGCCCCTCTACGACGCGCTCTACGACATGATGCCGGCCGACAAGGTCGAGCGGGCGATCGCGGCCGAGGTCATCGAGATCGCGCCGCTGGCCTTCATGCGCGGCCGGACGCTGGCGCATGCGGCGGTGATCCTCGACGAGGCGCAGAACACCACGCAGATGCAGATGAAGATGTTCCTGACCCGCCTCGGCGAGAACTCGCGCATGATCGTCACCGGCGATCCGAGCCAGATCGATCTGCCGCCCAACACCAAGTCGGGGCTGGTCGAGGCGCTGCGCATCCTCGACGGCGTGCCTGGCATCGTCACCGTCCGCTTCAACGAGGGCGACGTGGTGCGCCATCCGCTGGTCGCCGAGATCGTCAAGGCCTATGACCGCGACGGCAAGCTGGCGCGAGGCCTGGGCGCCGAAAGCTGATCAAAGGCGCAATGGCTCCAAATCCGGAACTTGGCGGCGAAACGCCGGTCGATATCGATATTTTCGTCGAGGCAGGGGACTGGCCCGCGGAGGTCGAATTGACACGCCTCGTCGATCGCGCCGTTGCGGCCGCCTTTGCCGAGACCGGCGCGGGCGGGGCTTCCGAGCTCAGCGTCGTTTTTTCCGACGATGCCCATATCCGGACGCTCAATGCCGAGTGGCGCGGCAAGGACAAGCCCACCAACGTGCTGTCTTTCCCTGCTTTTTCCTTCCCGAAGGGCGGCCAGCTGCCGCCGATGCTGGGCGACATCGTGCTCGCCTCCGAGACGGTGGCGCGCGAGGCTACCCTGGAAGACAAGCCGCTCGAGAACCATCTCACCCATCTCGTCATCCATGGCCTGCTGCATCTTTTGGGCCATGATCACGAGACCGACGCTGAGGCCGACGAGATGGAAGCGATCGAGCGCGCGGCGCTTGCGAGGCTTGCCATTCCCGATCCCTACGCGTAACAAAAAAGCTCAATTGACCCGATGGCGATGAACGACACACCAGAAACTGCCGCCCGTCCGGACGCCGGCAGTGCTGCCAAGCCTTCCGAAAAGACGGAAGAGGGCTCAAGTCCGAGTATTCCCACCGGCAGCGCGGCCGCTGAAGCGACGCATGCCGGTCCTTCCCTCTTCGACCGGGTGCTCGGCCTGTTCCGGCACCGCAACGGCACCAGCCTGCGCGAGGAGATCGCCGGCGCGCTTGCCGAAACGGCGACCGATGCCGGCGCCTTCTCGCCTGGCGAGCGCGCCATGCTCAACAACATCCTGCGCCTTCGCGAAGTGCGGGTCGAGGATGTCATGGTGCCGCGCGCCGATATCGAGGCGGTCGAGATCAACACCACGCTTGGCGACCTGCTCGGCCTTTTCGAGCAATCGGGCCATTCGCGCATGCCGGTCTATTCGGAGACGCTCGACGACCCGCGCGGCATGGTCCACATCCGCGACGTGCTCGCCCACATCACCAAGGTCGCCCGCGTCAAGAAAGGCCGCGCCAGGGCGAAGGCGCCGGTGACGACGGCGCTCGACCTTGCGCAGGTCGATCTCGCGCGCACCATCGGCGATCTCAATCTGATCCGCCAGGTGCTGTTCGTGCCGCCCTCGATGCTGGCCTCCGACCTGATGGGTCGCATGCAGACGACGCGCACGCAGATGGCGCTGGTCATCGACGAGTACGGCGGCACCGATGGCCTCGCCTCGCTGGAAGACATCGTTGAGATGGTGGTCGGCGACATCGAGGACGAGCATGACGACGACGAGCCGATGATCACGCAGACCGGCGACGGCGTCTTCGTCGTCGACGGCAAGGCCGAGATCGACGAGGTCGCCAAGATGATCGGCGGGGATTTCGCGGCCGGCGAGCATGGCGAATATGTCGACACCATCGGCGGCATGATCTTCAACACGCTTGGACGCGTCCCGGCCAGGGGCGAAGTCGTGCAGGCCATTCCCGGCTTCGAGTTCCATGTGCTCGACGCCGACCCGCGCCGCGTCAAGCGCGTGCGCATCGTGCAGAGCCAGAAGGGCGAGCGTCAGCGCCGCCGCGCGGCCCGCACCGAACAGGCCTGATATCGCCCTCCGATGGCGATGGACGATCCGTTCAAGCACGCGGTTCTGGGCTCGGGTGTTTTCTACAAGGATCCGCGCGCGGCCTTGGCCTGGCTGCAGGCGGCCTTCGGCTTCGAGCCGAGCATGCTGGTGAGCGATGCCGACGGTCGGCTCGTGCATGCTGAAATGCGTTTCGGCGACGGCTACATCATCGTCGATTCCGAATGGGATGAGCATATCGCCAGTCCCGCCTCCGTCGGTGGCAGGAACACGCAAGCCGTCTATATCCGTTTGCAGCAAGACCTTGATGCTCATTGCGAGAAAGCGCGCGCGGCAGGCGCGGAAATTCTGGAAGAGCCGACGGATCATTTCTACGGCGAGCGTCAATATCGCGCCCGTGACCCCGAAGGCCATGTCTGGACATTCACCCGCACCGTGCGTGTTGTGCCCAAGGACGAGGCCGAGCGACTGAGCGGCCTGCGCATCGAGGGGTGGCACAGATAGCGCCATCGTGTGTCAGCCCGCGCTTATCCGGGTTTGGATCGGGCGGTACAGCCTGTTAAATCTCTAGCTCCCTGATTCGCGCGACTTGGGAAGCTTGATGCAGCGCTTTGCCGGCCGGATAATTCTGCTTTGGGGGTGGCGGCGGGCGCTGGTGGCCTTTGCCGCCGGAGCGCTGGCGGTGCTTGCCCAGGCGCCTTACGACTTCTTCGCCGTCTGCTTCGTCTCGTTTCCGGTGCTCGTCTGGCTGCTCGACGGCGCCACGGGCGAGGCTTCCGACGGCTGGTTCCGGCGTCTGAGGCCGGCTTTCGCCACCGGCTGGTGGTTCGGCTTCGGCTATTTCCTCGCCGGCCTGTGGTGGATCGGCCAGGCCTTGCTGGTCGAGGCCGACAGCTTCGCCTGGGCATTGCCCTTCGCCGTTGTCGGCATCCCCTTCGCGCTGGCTTTCTTCTACGGCTTTGCCACCGTGGTGGCGCGGCTGTTCTGGAGCAGCGACATCGGCCGCATCGCCGCCCTTGCCTTCGGCTTCGGCCTTGCCGAGTGGCTGCGCGACTTCCTCTTCACAGGTTTTCCCTGGAACGCCGTAGGCTACGCGGCGATGCCGGTGCCGCTCCTGATGCAGAGCGTGTCGGTGACCGGGATGATCGGCATGAACGCGCTCGCCGTCTTCCTGTTTTCCCTTCCCGCGCTGGTCGCGGCGCGCCGGCATCTGAGGCTGGGGATCGCCCTGTTCGTCATCCTTGTCGCCGCCGATGTCGGCTTCGGCTATTTCCGGCTCGCCACCCCGGTCAAGCCGACGCGTTCGATCGATGTCCGCATCGTCCAGCCCGCGGTCGATCTCAGCGAGAAGTGGGACGCCTCGGTGCGCGACCGCATCTTCGCAACTTTGTTGGGGATATCGGGGAAAGCGCCGGAAGAGGGACATGCCAAGCCGCAGCTCATCCTGTGGCCGGAAACGTCGGTGCCGTTCCTGTTCACTGAGCGTCCGGACGCGCTGACGGCGTTGGGCGACATGCTGGCCGACGGCCAGATGCTGATTGCCGGTGTCGTGCGCGAGGAGGGCGGATCCGCGAGCGCCGGCAGCCGCTATTACAATTCCGTCGTGGCGATCAACGACAAGGGCGAGATCGTCGATGCGGTCGACAAGGTGCATCTGGTGCCCTTCGGCGAGTATCTGCCCTTCGCCGATCTTTTCGAACGCTTCGGCATCGGCCAACTCGTTGCCGGGCCGATGAATTTCGCCGCCGGCAACGAGCGGCATCCGATCGCCGTGCCGGGTGGCCTGCGCGCTGCTCCGTTCATCTGCTACGAAGTGATCTTTCCCGATCTCGTCGCCGTCGACGCTGCGTCATCTGACTTAATTGTGAACGTCACCAACGACGCCTGGTTTGGCGACACGCCGGRCCCGTATCAACACTTCAGGCAGGCCCAGATTCGCGCGGTGGAGAATGGATTGCCTCTGTTGCGCGCGGCCAACAACGGCATCTCGGCAGTCGTCGATTCGCGCGGGCGCATCGTCGATGCGCTGGCCGTCGACGCGCGCGGCGCCATCGACGCGAATGTGCCGGTCTCTGGGCGCGCCCTCCTGTCTCCCGACCAGCGGCGCATTAACGGATTGCTGATCATGTTGCTGTTTGCGCTCGCCGCCTTCACATTGAATGTAAGGCAGCGGCTACGGGTGAATTGACAGTCGGCACATTAGAAACTCATACTGTAACGCCTAAAATTTTCTCGAAGTCGGTTGGAGGGTTCTGTTGGGGCAGGTGGCTCCGGCTTCATATGGGCGGAACAAAATAGAAAAAGCCGGAAAAATTCGGCGAGGAAAAAATGACAGAAGAGAACAAGAAGAAGCCGAATCCGATCGACATCCATGTCGGGAGTCGTATCCGGCTGCGTCGCAATATGCTTGGAATGAGCCAGGAAAAGCTGGGTGAAAATCTCGGCATCACCTTTCAGCAGATCCAGAAGTACGAAAAAGGCACGAACAGGGTTGGCGCCAGCCGTCTGCAGGCGATCGCCTCCATCCTGAGCGTTCCCGTCGCCTTCTTTTTCGAGGACGCCCCGGGCGAGGAGACCGGCGGCGGCAATCGGGGATTTGCCGAAGACTCCTCGATGGCCTTCGCCATCGAATTCTGCGGCAGTCCCGAAGGGCTTCAGCTCAACCGGGCCTTCGTCAAGATCGGCGACGTCAAGGTGCGTCGCCGGATCATCGATCTGGTGAAGGCGCTCTCCGCCGACGACGCCGATTGATTTTTACCTATGCCACCGGCGGCGCCCCTGCCGCCGGTGGCATAGCCGGCCTTGCCTACATTCATGCCAGAACCGTCGCGCCGCTTGACGAGCAGCGCCCGGCACCGCTAACACGTGGCGCGCCAAAATCGGCAGCCCTGCCGATCTTTTTTCAAGAGGGGACACCCGTGACGCGGCAGAATTATCTCTTCACCTCGGAATCCGTCTCCGAGGGTCATCCCGACAAAGTCTGTGACCGTATCTCCGACGAGATCGTCGATCTGGTCTATCGCGAAGCCAAGAAGACGGGCATGGATCCGTGGAAGGTGCGCGTCGCCTGCGAGACGCTGGCCACCACCAACCGCGTCGTCATCGCCGGCGAGGTCCGCGTCCCCGACACGCTTTTGAAGAAGGACAAGGCGGGCAACGTCCTCAAGGATGCGTCCGGCCATCCGGTGGTCAACCCGGCCAAGTTCAAGTCTGTTGCCCGCAAGGCGATCCGCGAGATCGGCTACGAGCAGTCCGGCTTCCACTGGAAGACCGCCAAGATCGACGTGCTGCTGCACGGCCAGTCRCCCGACATCGGCCAGGGCGTCGACAACGCCGCCGACCGGCAGGGCGAGGAAGGCGCCGGCGACCAGGGCATCATGTTCGGCTACGCCTGCCGCGAGACGCCCGACCTGATGCCGGCGCCGATCTATTACAGCCACAAGATTCTCGAATTGCTGGCTGCGGCACGCCATGAAGGCAATGGCGAGGCCGGCAAGCTCGGCCCGGACGCCAAGAGCCAGGTCACCGTGCGCTATGCCGACGGCAAGGCGGCGGAGGTCACGCAGATCGTGCTCTCCACTCAGCATCTCGATGCGAGCTGGGACTCCAAGAAGGTCCGCAAGGTAGTCGAGCCCTATATCCGGGAGGCGCTTGGCGACCTGAGGATCGCCGAGGACTGCAATTGGTACATCAACCCGACCGGCAAGTTCGTCATCGGCGGGCCTGACGGCGACGCCGGCCTCACCGGCCGCAAGATCATCGTCGACACCTATGGYGGCGCGGCACCGCATGGCGGCGGCGCCTTCTCGGGCAAGGACACCACCAAGGTCGACCGTTCGGCGGCCTATGCGGCGCGCTACCTCGCCAAGAACGTGGTGGCGGCCAAGCTTGCCGACCGCTGCACCATCCAGCTCTCCTATGCCATCGGCGTCGCCCAGCCGCTGTCGGTCTATGTCGACCTGCACGGCACCGGCAAGGTCGAGGAAGCGAAGCTCGAGGAGGCCCTGCGCAAGGTGATGGATCTCTCGCCGTCGGGCATCCGCCGTCATCTCGACCTCAACAAGCCGATCTATGCGAAAACCTCGTCCTACGGCCATTTCGGCCGCAAGGCAGGCCGCGACGGTTCCTTCTCCTGGGAGAAGACCGATCTCGCCAAGGCGCTCAAGGACGCCGTTGCCGCCTGACGCCAGCGGACGCAAAGGACAGGCCGAGCCGGGCGACCGAAGGATTCTTCGGCCGCCGGCACGGCAAAACCATACGCCCGCAGCAGGCGATTGCCCTCGAAAGCGGCCTGCGCGAGTACCGGATTGACCTGACGGCGCAAGCGCCGGCTGACCTCAAGACCTTGTTCAAGGCACAGGTTTCGGCGCTGCAGCTGGAAATCGGCTTCGGCGGCGGCGAGCATCTCCTGCATCGCGCCACGGAAGCGCCGGAGACCGGCTTCATCGGCGTGGAGCCCTTCGTCAACGGCATGGCCAAGATGATGACGGCGCTCGGCAAGGCGCCGCTTGCCAATCTCAGGGTCTATGACGACGATGCCACGCGCCTGCTCGACTGGCTGCCGTCAGGCTCGCTCGACGGCATTGACCTGCTTTATCCCGATCCGTGGCCGAAGAAGAAGCACTGGAAGCGGCGCTTCGTCAGCGCCGCCAATCTCGGCCGGTTTGCCCGGGTGCTGAAGCCGGGCGGCAGGTTCCGCTTCGCCTCCGACATCGACAGCTATGTGAACTGGACGCTGCTTGCCTGCCGGCGCCACGGCGCCTTCGCATGGCAGGCCGAAGACGCTGCCGGCTGGCACCGGCCCTATGAGGGCTGGCCCGGCACCCGCTACGAGGCCAAGGCCATCCGCGAGGGACGCCAGCCTGCTTACCTTACCTTTATCCGGACATAGGCGGCAGCTCCCAGCGCCGACCGCTTCAGAAGCGCTGTCTTCGCACACCACAGCGCGAGCTCAAGCCAGGTTCTGCTCACGATACGCGGATTGACGAACCACCGTGGTTCCATCACATTCATAGTGAACCAAAGCGGAGACAGGATTATGAGCGCCTTCACCGTACGACTTCCCGATGAGACCGTGGCCAAGCTCGATCAACTGGCGGAGAAGGTTGATCGATCTCGTTCCTACGTGGCGGCCCAAGCGATCGAAGACTATGTCGCCAGGGAAGAATGGCAACTTGCCGAGATCGAGGCAGGCCTCGATGAAGCCGATCGAGGGGAATTTGCAAGTGAGAAGGATCTGGCCGGCGTCATAGCGAAATACGTGAAACCGGCCTCCGGGCGATGAAGCGGATTCGCTGGACAGAGCGCGCCGTGCGCCGTCTCGACCAGATTGGCGCTTTCATCGAAAAGGACAATCCAACAGCCGCGGCACGGGTCGTTGCCCGCATTGTTTCTGCCGTGGACAATCTTGCCGAACATCCGGCAATGGGCCGCGTTGGACGGGTGAAAGGGACACGAGAGCTGGTCTTGGCTGATATCCCGTACATAATTCCCTACCGTGTTGTCGGCGACGAGATCGCGATACTCACGGTGATGCATGCAGCCCAGCGATGGCCACGCCAGCTGTAGACACCGCTAGCCTGTGCCTGAAGGCTTGAAACGCCGGCGGCAATCGTCTATATCAGCCTCAAATTCTTGGTCGGTATGACGAAGAGTGGGTCCACCCGGTCCCGCTCTTTTTTGTTACCTGCCGGCCGGAAGCCAAAAAGCGACAGGGATCTGATGACTGCAGCGGCAAGCGAGGCCGACGACCGTATCATCCGCGAAAGCGGCATCGATGCGCGCATTGCGCT
This sequence comes from Mesorhizobium sp. LCM 4577, assembly GCF_001854795.2. Taxonomy (NCBI): domain Bacteria; kingdom Pseudomonadati; phylum Pseudomonadota; class Alphaproteobacteria; order Hyphomicrobiales; family Phyllobacteriaceae; genus Mesorhizobium; species Mesorhizobium sp. LCM 4577. The sequence continues at coordinate 28,082 of NZ_MDDU01000011.1, forward strand.
GATCGTGCAGCCGGTGCTCAAGGCCATCGGCTTCCGTCTCGTGCGGGTGCAGTTGACCGGCCAGAACGGGTTGACTCTGCAGATCATGGCCGAGCGCGAGGACGGCACGATGACCGTCGAGGATTGCGAAGAGGTCAGCCGCGCGGTGTCGCCGGCGCTCGATGTCGAGGATCCGATCGAAAAGGCGTATCATCTCGAAGTGTCCTCGCCCGGTATCGACCGGCCGCTGGTGCGCAAGTCGGATTTCACCACCTGGACCGGCCATCTGGTCAAGCTCGAGACGTCGGTTCTTGTCAGTGACCGCAAGCGGTTCAAAGGCAAGATCGCCGAGGCTGACGCCGACGGCATCCTTATCGAGCGCGACAAGGCGGCCTATGGCGAGGAGCCGACGGTGCGCGTGCCTTATGACGCGATCGCCGAGGCCCGGCTGGTGCTGACCGACGATCTCATCCGCGATGCCCTGTCGAAGGACAACCGGGCGCGCAAGGAAGCCAGGAAACGCCGCGGCGAAGCGCAAGACGCCGGCGCGGACGAAGAAAACGAAACCGAACAGGAAAGTTGATTGAGTAGCCGGGCCGTGCGCCCGGCGCGAAATCGGGAGAAAGACAATGGTTGTAAGCGCCAACAGGCTTGAACTGCTGCAGATCGCCGACGCGGTCGCGCGTGAAAAGTCGATCGACAAGCAGATCGTCATCGCCGCCATGGCCGATGCGATCCAGAAGGCGGCGCGCTCCCGCTATGGCCAGGAGACCAACATCCGCGCCGACATCAACCCGAACACCGGCGAGATGAAGCTGCAGCGGCTGATGGAAGTGGTCGAGAAGGTCGAGGACTACGCAACGCAGATCGCGCTTTCCTCGGCGCGCGAGCGCAATCCCGACGCCCAGATCGGCGACTTCATCGCCGAGCAGCTGCCGCCCATGGATTTCGGCCGCATCGCCGCCCAGTCGGCCAAGCAGGTCATCGTTCAGAAGGTGCGCGAGGCCGAGCGCGATCGCCAGTATGACGAATACAAGGACCGCATCGGCGAGATCGTCAACGGCACCGTCAAGCGCGTCGAATACGGCAACGTCATCGTCGATCTCGGCCGTGGCGAGGCGATCATCCGCCGCGACGAGCTGATCCCGCGCGAGAACTACAAATATGGCGACCGCGTGCGGGCCTATGTCTATGACGTGCGCCGCGAGCAGCGTGGGCCGCAGATCTTCCTGTCGCGCACCCATCCGCAGTTCATGGCCAAGCTCTTCACCATGGAAGTGCCGGAAATCTACGACGGCATCATCGAGATCAAGTCGGTCGCCCGCGATCCGGGCTCGCGCGCCAAGATCGCCGTCATCTCGCGCGACAGCTCGATCGATCCGGTCGGCGCCTGCGTCGGCATGCGCGGCAGCCGCGTCCAGGCGGTGGTCGGCGAGTTGCAGGGCGAGAAGATCGACATCATTCCGTGGTCACCTTCGGCCGCTTCCTTCATCGTCAACGCGCTGCAGCCTGCCGAGGTCGCCAAGGTGGTGCTCGACGAGGACGCCGAGCGCATCGAGGTGGTGGTGCCGGACGACCAGCTGTCGCTGGCCATCGGCCGCCGCGGCCAGAACGTGCGCCTCGCCTCGCAACTCACCGGCTGGGATATCGACATCCTGACCGAGCAGGAGGAGAGCGAGYGTCGGCAGAAGGAATTCGTCGAGCGTTCGGCGCTTTTCATGGAAGCTCTCGACGTCGACGAGATGGTCGGCCAGGTGCTCGCCTCCGAAGGCTTCACCAGCGTCGAGGAAGTCGCCTATGTCGACTCGGACGAAATCTCCTCGATCGATGGCTTCGACGAGGACACCGCCTCGGAAATCCAGACCCGCGCCCGCGAATACCTGGAAAAGATCGAGGCCGAGCATGACGAAAAGCGCAAGGCGCTGGGCGTCAAGGACGAGCTGCGCGAGATTCCCGGCATCACCACCGCCATGATGGTGACGCTCGGCGAGGACGGCGTGAAGACCATCGAGGACTTCGCCGGTTATGCCGCGGACGACCTGATCGGCTGGAAAGAGCGCAAGGACGGCGAGACCAAGGTCTATCCGGGCGTGCTCGCCAGCCACGGCGTCTCGCGCGCCGAGGCCGAGCAGATGGTGCTTGCCGCCCGCAAGCTGGCCGGCTGGATCACCGAGGAAGAACTCGCCGCCGAAGAGGCCGCGGCCGACGAAACCGTCGGTGCGTGAGGTGACCACCAATCACAAAGCCCGTGGACGAGATGAACGATCGCACTTGCATCGTTACGCGCAGGCAGGCCGAAGCGGATGAACTGATCCGCTTCGTCGTCGGCCCGGATTCGGCCGTCGTTCCGGACATCAAGAGAAATCTGCCTGGCCGCGGTTGCTGGGTCACCGCCGATCGCCTACATATCGAGAAGGCAGCGGCGAAGAACCTGTTTGCCCGTGCTTTCAAGGCACAGGTGACCGTTCCGGCCGACATTGGCGGCATGGTCGACGGGCTGCTTTCCAGATCCGCTCTGGGTATGCTTGGCCTCGCTCGCAAGGCCGGCGCCGTCGTTCTTGGCGCCGCCAAGGTCGAAGCCGCGGTACGCGACGGGCAGGCGCTGCTCGTGCTGCATGCGACCGAGGCTTCGGACGATGGCGTCCGCAAGATCAGTCAGGCGCGGCGGGCGACCGTCCATCTCGGCGGCCCCGCCATCCTTGCCTACAAACTTTTCCCTGAGGCCGAGTTGAGCTTGGCATTGGGGGGTACAAATGTGATACATGCTGCCGTCCTCGCGCAGGACGCGGGACTGGCGGTTGAGAAGCGCGTTGTTGCGCTCGACCGATATCGGGGCGGTACCCCGAACGATCTGGCAATGCTTGCGGCCGTTGCTGACGAAGATGATGCCGCAGAGGATATGGAATGAGCGATACGAAATCGGGCGACGACAAGACGTTGAGCGTTACGCCGAAGAAGACCTTGACGCTGAAGCGCCCCGGCCTCGAGCAGGGCACCGTGCGCCAGAATTTCTCGCACGGCCGCACCAAGTCGGTCGTCGTGGAGACCAAGAAGCGCAAGTTCTCGCTGCCGGGCGACAAGCCGGAGCCGGCGGCGCCGTCTGTCTTCACGCCGAAGCCCGCCGCTCCTGTCGCCGCCGCGCCTGCCGTGCAGGAAGCGCCCAAGGCGCCGCCCCCGCAGCCGGAGCGTTCCGGCATGGTTCTGAACGAACTCTCGCGCGGCGAGATGGAAGCGCGCCGCAGGGCGCTGGAAGGCTCCAAGGCCCGCGAGGCCGAGGATCGCCTGCGCGCTCAGGAAGATGCCAAGCGCCGCGCCGAGGAAGAGGAACGCCGCAAGCGCGAGCGTGACGAATCCGCGCGCCGTCAGGCCGAGGAGGAAGCGCGCCTGCAGGCCGAGGCCGAGTCGCGGCGCCGTGCCGAGGAAGAGGCTCGCCGGCGCGCGCCGCAGGCTGCCGACGTCGCGACGGCCGATGACGAGGAAGAGGCAAAGCCGAGGCGCACGGGTGCCGGTGCTGGAGCCAGCGCGCCGCCGCGCCGTCTTGCGACGCCCGAAGTGGCTCGCCCGGCCAAGCCGACCAAGGGCGAGGAAGATCGCCGCCGCGGCAAGCTGACGCTGAACTCGGCGCTGTCGGATGACGACGCGCGCGGCCGCTCGCTGTCGTCGATGCGTCGCCGCCAGGAAAAATTCAAACGCGCGCTGCACAATGAGCCGCGCGAGAAAGTCATGCGCGAAGTGATCCTGCCCGAAACCATCACCATCCAGGAGTTGGCGCAGCGCATGTCCGAGCGCGCCGTGGACGTGGTCAAGTTCTTCATGAAGCAGGGCCAGATCCTGAAACCGGGCGACGTCATCGACGCCGACACGGCCGAGCTGGTGGCTTCCGAATTCGGCCACACCGTCCGCCGAGTCGCCGAGTCCGACATCGAGGAAGGCCTGTTCAACATCGCCGACCGCCCGGAAGACCTGGTGTCCCGTCCGCCGGTCGTGACCATCATGGGCCATGTCGACCACGGCAAGACCTCGCTGCTCGACGCCATCCGCAACGCCAATGTCGTCTCCGGCGAGGCCGGCGGCATCACCCAGCATATCGGTGCCTACCAGATCGAGAAGAACGGTCAGAAGATCACCTTCATCGACACGCCCGGCCACGCCGCCTTCACGGCCATGCGCGCCCGCGGCGCCCAGGTCACCGACATCGCGGTGCTGGTGGTGGCGGCCGACGACAGCGTGATGCCGCAGACGATCGAATCGATCAATCACGCCAAGGCGGCCGGCGTGCCGATCATCGTGGCCATCAACAAGATCGACAAGCGCGACGCCGACCCGCAGAAGGTACGGACCGAGCTGCTGCGCCACGAAGTGTTCGTGGAATCGATGGGCGGCGAGGTGCTGGACGTCGAGGTTTCGGCGACCAAGGGCACCAATCTCGACAAGCTCTTGGAAGCGATCCTGCTGCAGGCCGAAGTCCTCGACCTCAAGGCCAACCCGGACCGCACCGCCGAAGGCGCGGTCATCGAGGCGCAGTTGGACAAGGGCCGTGGCCCCGTCGCCACCGTGCTGGTGCAGACCGGCACGCTGATGCCGGGCGACATCATCGTCGCCGGCAACGAATGGGGCCGTGTGCGTGCGCTCGTCAACGATCGCGGCGAGCATGTGCCGGAAGYGCCGCCGGCAATGCCGGTCGAGGTGCTTGGYCTCCAGGGCACGCCCCAGGCGGGCGACCGCTTCGCCGTCGTCAACAACGAGGCGCGCGCCCGCGAGATCACCGAATACCGTCAGCGCCTGGCCCGCGACAAGGCAGTGGCCAGGCATGCCGGCCAGCGCGGCTCGCTCGAGCAGATGATGTCGCAGTTGCAGACGAGCGGGCTGAAGGAATTCCCGCTGGTCATCAAGGGCGACGTGCAGGGTTCGATCGAGGCGATCAATGCCGCCCTTGAAAAGCTCGGCAATGACGAGGTCAGGGTACGCATCGTCCATTCGGGCGCCGGCGGCATCACCGAAAGCGACGTTTCGCTGGCCGAGACGTCCGGAGCGGCGATCATCGGCTTCAACGTCCGCGCCAACGCGCAGGCGCGCACCGCGGCGACCGCCGCGGGCATCGAGATCCGCTACTACTCGATCATCTACAACCTCGTCGATGACGTGAAGGCGGCCCTTTCTGGCATGCTTTCGCCGGAACGGCGCGAGACCTTCATCGGCAATGCCGAGATCCTCGAGATCTTCGACATCTCGAAGGTCGGCAAGATCGCCGGCTGCCGCGTCACCGAAGGCAAGGTCGAGCGTGGTGCGGGCGTGCGCCTGATCCGCGACAACGTCGTCGTCCACGAAGGCACGCTGAAGACGCTCAAGCGCTTCAAGGATGAGGTTTCGGAAGTGCCGGCCGGCCAGGAATGCGGCATGGCCTTCCAGAACTACGAGGACATGCGCGCCGGCGACGTCATCGAGTGCTTCCGCGTCGAGATGGTGAGCAGGACCCTCTAAATTCAGGTATACTTGCCGGAATGAAACGGGCGGCGGCCGCAAGGCTGCCGCCCATACCCCTTGTGCATTTGAGACATGCCGCGCGGTCCCATCCCGCGCTCCACGATTTCAGGACCGAAGAAAATGTCCCGTTCGACACAATCAGGCCCCTCCCAGCGCATGCTGCGCGTCGGCGAGCAGGTGCGCCACGCCCTTTCCGAGACCTTGCAGCGCGGCGAGGTCATCGATCCGGTGATCGAAAACAGCGTCGTCTCGGTTTCCGAGGTGCGCATGTCGCCCGACCTCAAGATCGCCACCGCCTTCGTCTCGCCGCTTGGCGCCGGCGACGACAACGCCGTGGTCGAGGCGCTCAACAGGCATGCGAAATTCATCCGCGGCCGTGTTTCGGGCGCGTTGAGGCAGATGAAGTACATGCCGGAGTTCCGCTTCCGGCTCGATACCTCCTTCGACAATTTCGCCAAGATCAATGAACTGCTGAAATCGCCCGAAGTCGCGCGCGATCTCGGCGACGGCAAGAACAACGACAAGGACGAGGACTAGGTGGCGCGTCGCGGCAAGAAGAAGGGGCGGCCGGTCTCCGGCTGGGTGGTGCTGGACAAGCCGGTGGGCATGGGCTCGACCGAGGCCGTCTCCAAGATCAAATGGCTGTTCCAGGCCGAGAAGGCCGGTCACGCCGGCACGCTCGATCCGCTCGCCTCCGGCATGCTGCCGATCGCGCTCGGCGAGGCGACCAAGACCGTTCCTTACGTGCAGGACGGCGCCAAGGTCTACCGCTTCACCGTCGCCTGGGGCGAGGAGCGCTCGACCGACGACCTCGAAGGCCCTGTGACCAACAGCTCCAACCGCCGCCCGGCCGAAGCCGAGGTGAGAGCGCTGCTGCCGAAATACACCGGCGTCATCATGCAGACGCCGCCGCAATTCTCGGCCATCAAGATCGCCGGCGAGCGCGCCTACGACCTCGCCCGCGACGGCGAGACGGTCGAGATACCCGCGCGGGAAATTGAAATCGGCCGTTTGGATATTATCGAGCACAATGCCGACAAAACCGTCTTCGAGGTCGAATGCGGCAAGGGCACCTATGTGCGCTCGCTGGCCCGCGACATGGGTCGCGACCTCGGCTGCTTCGGCCATATCGCTGAATTGCGCCGCATCGAGGTTGAGCCGTTCACGCCGGAGGATTTCGTCACAGTAGCCGAGCTGGAAGCAGCCCGCTTTGGCGATAAGACAGAAGCGGGCCCGGACGAAGCCGCGGCCCCGATCGACTTCAGCACCATCGACGCGCTGCTGGTCGAAACGGCGGCGGCGCTCGACTGCCTGCCGCAGGTCGCCGTCAGCGACGACGCGGCAACGAAGATCCGCCTCGGCAATCCCGTCATCATTCGCGGCCGCGATGCGCCGGTCGAGGCCGAGGAGGCTTGCGCCACCGCGCGTGGCAAGCTCGTCGCCATCGGCGCCATCGAGCAAGGCATGTTCAAGCCCAAGCGGGTCTTTGTCGGGTGATTCCGGTACAGGTCTTCGTTATTTGTGCAATTCCGGACGGAAACCGCTGCACACTTCTCCTGGAATCGCTCTAGTCTTCAGCTGAGCGCGAGAGCCCAGAGAACTCATGGCAAAGGCTGACACTGGCAAGAAGCGGGCGCCRCTGAGAACCCGTCGGCCTCCGGTCGGGGCGTCGCCCGGCACGCTTATCGCCGATCCGGCGGCGCGGCGCAGCGAGCTTCGGCTGACGTTGATCTCGTCCCAGAAATACGAAACCATCGACAATGCCTCGATCGACGATCTCAACACTCATTGCGAGAAATGGCCTGTCGTCTGGCTGGACTGCACCGGGCTCGCCAACATCGCGCTGATCGAGGAGATCGGCCGCATCTTCAACCTCCACCCGCTGGCGTTGGAGGACGTCGTCAATACCGGCCAGCGGCCCAAGGTGGATTTCTACGAGGATCATGCCTTCGTCGTCATGCGCATGATCGACGATGTCACCGCGCATCGCTACGAGCAGATCGCGCTGTTCTTCGGCCGAAATTTCGTCGTCACGTTCCAGGAACGCGAGGGCGATCCGTTCGATCCGGTGCGCAAGCGCATCGCGGCCGCGATGCCGAACCGGCTGCGCTCGCGCGGCGCCGACTATCTTGCCTATGCGCTGATCGATGCCATCGTCGACAGCTATTTCCCGCCAATCGAAGCGGCGAGCGAATTGGTCGAYGGCATCGAGGACGAGATGCTGAACAAGCCGCACAAGCATCAGATGCGCCAGCTGCATGGACTGAGGCGCGACGCGAACGTGCTGAAAGGCGTTCTGTGGCCGATGCGCGACGCGCTGGCGACGCTGATCCGCAATGACGTGCCCTTCGTGAAGGCCGAGACCAAGATCTTCTTCAACGACACGCTCGATCATTCGCTGCGCCTGATCGAGCTGGTCGAGAACCAGCGCGACATGCTAACGGGCCTGATCGAGATGCATGTGTCGCTGACTCAGGCCCGCACCAACGACGTCATTTCCTATCTGACGATCGTCTCGGTGATCTTCATGCCGCTGACCTTCCTGGTCGGCGTCTGGGGCATGAATTTCGATCCGCAAAGCTCACCCTGGAACATGCCCGAGCTGAAGGCCTATTACGGCTATCCCGCCTCGCTCATGTTCATGGCGATCGTTGCGGTCGGTCTGATTGCGTTCTTCAAATGGAAGAAGTGGCTTTAGCCTTTGAATTCTTCCAAAGCGCGCCGCGATCTTTCAGGTTCGCTCCCCGCGTCTTAGGCTTTTGATTTTGCGCATGTCTTTGCCCCGAAGCCGTTCCCGCTTTCGGGAGACATGCTTTGGTTTTCGCAACCAGAACCTGCGACAAGCCGGCTTGACAATTGGGCTGGTGTTTTTCCCGGAATTGCACTATATGCGCCGCAGCTTCGCGCCCTGACGCGTCGCTTGCACTGGCCCTTGCTGGACGACATCCCGGCTGTGGGCGTCCCGTTTCCTCCAACAGATAAGGAAAAGCACGATGTCGATCACTGCCGATCGCAAGAAGGAATTGATGACTGAATTCGCGACCGCCAAGGGCGATACCGGATCTCCGGAAGTCCAGGTTGCCATCCTTTCCGAGCGCATCAAGAACCTGACCGAGCACTTCAAGGATCACAAGAAGGATAACCATTCCCGCCGTGGTCTGCTTGCTCTGGTCTCCCAGCGCCGCAGCCTGCTTGACTATCTCAAGCGCAAGGATGACGCGCGCTACCAGACGCTGATCGACAAGCTCGGTCTGCGCCGCTGACGAATTGACCGGCGGGCCCTCGAAGGGGCCCGCCGGTCGCGCATTGGCGCATCGGATGGTCCGGTGCATCGGTGCTGAAAAAGGAATTCTTCTCCGCGCATGGCGCGTTCCGGAAGCAGTGGTTTCCGGCGTCATGCGCAAGGTCGGCCGACCAGTTGGCCAACCGGCCAACCAGTTGGCCAACCGGGTTCCGGACTGCAGAGGGCTATCCGGAGCCGCCCATGGACGGTCATGGGGCAGGATTGCAGGATGCTCGCTCGGCTTGGGGAGCCGGACTTGATCGAGCATCCCGTTGTCTTGCCCGTGGCTGCCCGAAGGAAGCCAGGAAAGGGAGAACCCGTGACCGCTAGGACGGCGCGGCCCTTTCCGCATATGAAGGACAAGATATGTTCAATCAACACAAAGTGGAAATCGAATGGGGCGGCCGTCCGCTCATCCTGGAAACCGGCAAGATCGCGCGCCAGGCTGACGGCGCGGTGCTCGCCACCTATGGCGAGACCGTCGTTCTGGCCACCGTCGTCTCGATGAAGGAGCCGAAGCCCGGCCTCGATTTCTTCCCGCTGACGGTCAACTACCAGGAAAAGACCTATGCCGCCGGCAAGATCCCGGGCGGCTATTTCAAGCGCGAGGGCCGTCCGAGCGAGAAGGAAACGCTGGTTTCCCGCCTGATCGACCGCCCGATCCGCCCGCTTTTCGCCGACGGCTACAAGAACGACACCCAGATCGTCGTCACTGTCGTCCAGCATGATCTCGAGAACGATCCCGACATCCTGTCGATCGTCGCCACCTCCGCCGCGCTCACGCTTTCGGGCGTGCCCTTCATGGGTCCGATCGGCGGCGCCCGCGTCGGCTACATCAACGGCGAATATGTCCTCAACCCGCATATCGACGAAATGGAAGAATCCAAGCTCGACCTCGTCGTCGCCGGCACCGGCGATGCCGTTCTGATGGTCGAGTCCGAGGCCAAGGAACTCTCCGAGGACCTGATGCTCGGCGCCGTCATGTTCGGCCACAAGAGCTTCCAGCCGGTGATCGAGGCGATCATCAAGCTGGCCGAGGTCGCCGCCAAGGAGCCGCGCGACTTCACCGCGCCGGATTACTCCGCGCTCGAAGCCGAGATGCTGAAGGTCGTCGGCGACGAGCTTCGCGACGCCTACAAGATCACCGACAAGCAGTCGCGCTATGCCGCGGTCGACGCCGTCAAGGCCAAGGTCAAGGCCGCGTTCGCTCCGGCCGAAGGCGAGGAAGCCAAGTACACTTCCGAGCAGATCGGCAGCGTCTTCAAGGAGCTCCAGGCCAAGGTCGTGCGCTGGAACATCCTCGACACCGGCTCGCGCATCGACGGCCGCGATCTCAAGACCGTGCGCAAGATCGTCTCCGAAGTCGGCGTCCTGCCGCGCACCCACGGTTCGGCGCTGTTCACCCGCGGCGAGACCCAGGCGCTGGTCGTCGCCACGCTCGGTACCGGCGAGGACGAGCAGTTCGTCGATTCGTTGACCGGCATGTACAAGGAGAAGTTCCTTCTCCACTATAACTTCCCGCCCTACTCGGTCGGCGAGACCGGCCGCATGGGCTCGCCGGGCCGCCGCGAGATCGGCCACGGCAAGCTTGCCTGGCGCGCCATCCATCCGATGCTGCCTTCGGCGGAGCAGTTCCCCTACACGCTGCGCATCGTCTCGGAGATCACCGAATCCAACGGCTCTTCGTCGATGGCGACCGTCTGCGGCACCTCGCTGGCGCTGATGGATGCGGGCGTGCCGCTGGCAAAGCCGGTGGCCGGCATCGCCATGGGCCTGATCAAGGAAGGCGAGCGCTTCGCGGTGCTCTCCGACATCCTGGGCGACGAGGATCATCTCGGCGACATGGACTTCAAGGTCGCCGGCACCGCCAATGGCGTCACCTCGCTGCAGATGGACATCAAGATCGATGGCATCACCGAGGAGATCATGGGCATCGCGCTGGCCCAGGCCAAGGACGGCCGCCTGCATATCCTGGGTGAGATGGCGCATGCGCTGTCCGGCGCCCGCGCCGAGCTCGGCGAGTTCGCGCCGCGCATCGAGGTCATGCACATCCCGACCGACAAGATCCGCGACGTCATCGGCTCCGGCGGCAAGGTGATCCGCGAGATCGTCGAGAAGACCGGCGCCAAGATCAACATCGAGGACGACGGCACCGTCAAGATCGCTTCGGCGAACGCCAAGGAGATCGAGGCGGCGAAGAAGTGGATCCACACCATCGTCGCCGAGCCGGAAGTCGGCGAGATCTACGAAGGCACCGTCGTCAAGACGGCCGACTTCGGCGCGTTCGTCAACTTCTTCGGCCCGCGCGACGGTCTCGTCCACATCTCGCAGCTCGCCAATGAGCGCGTCGCCAAGACCTCCGACGTCGTCAAGGAAGGCGACAAGGTTTGGGTCAAGCTGATGGGCTTCGACGAGCGCGGCAAGGTCCGCCTGTCGATGAAGGTCGTCGACCAGGCGACCGGCAAGGAAATCGTCCAGGAGAAGAAGAAGGCCGAAGGCGAGGAAGACGCCGCCTGATCGGTTTGGCTGGATAGTTTGAGACGGGCGCGCCGCAAGGTCGCGCCCGTTTTGTTTCAGGGCACGACAAAGAGTTCTACGGAGCTGATGGATGGCCGCGGAGCCGCTGAAGACGCTGTTCTACCCGTTCGAGGCCGAGGCGCTGCCGCTGCCCGGGAAGGGTGCCCGCGTTCTTTTCCTCGGTGCCGAGCCCGGCTTCCGTCTGCCTGCCGGCTTCGAGGCGGCGCTGCATCTCGTGCAGGGTTTCAGGCCACATTTTCGCGCCTTGCAGGCGTCCGGCCACGCAGTCACGCCGCGGGCGGAAGGCGAGGGCTACGACATCGCCCTCGTGCTCGCCGGCCGGCATCGCGGGCAAAATGAGTTACGCATCGCGGAAGCGGTCGAGCGCATCGCTCCGGGCGCGCCTGTCGTCGTTGCCGGCAGCAAGGACGACGGCATCGACAGCCTGCGCAAGCGGATCGACGCGCTGGCGCCGCTCGAGGGCCATCTGCCGAAGCATCACGGCGTTGCTTTCTGGTTCCGGCGGGCCGGCACGGAGGCGGCGGCGACGCTGCGCGCCGGCAACCCCGATCTTGTCGTCGAAGGTGGCTTCAAGACCAAGCCTGGCATGTTCTCCTTCGATCGGATCGATGCCGGTTCGACACTGCTGGCCGCGAACCTGCCTGACGATCTCAAAGGCAATGTCGCTGATTTCTGCGCCGGCTGGGGTTATCTGGCGGCGGAAGTTCTGCAGCGTTCGCAAGGCCTCACCGCGCTCGATCTCTACGAAGCGGATTTCGAAGCCTTGGAAGCAGCCAGGGTCAACGTCCATGGCGCCATCGAGCCACGCTTCTTCTGGACCGATCTGCTCGCCGAGGCGGTCGAACGGCGTTACGACGCGATCGTCATGAATCCGCCTTTCCATAGCGGCCGCGCAGCCGAACCCGGAATCGGCGCGGGCATGATCCGCACGGCGTCGAAGGCGCTGAAACCGGGCGGCCGCCTGTTCATGGTCGCCAACCGCCAGCTTCCTTACGAGCAGGTGCTGTYGGCGGCCTTTTCCAGCCATGCCGAGATCGCCCGCGACGGCATGTTCAAGGTGTTTTCGGCGCGCCGCTAAAGCAATTCCAGGAAAAGTGTGAGCGGTTTTCCGTCCGGAATTGCGCCAGGAACAAGCGATTCCAGGAAAAGTGTGAAGCGGTTTTCCGTCCGGAATTGCGTCGGGAAAGAAGCGGCGCTTACTGCACGCTGACGATGCGGGCGGGCTCATGCGTGCCGAAGGCGGGCCGGGCTTCGCCGAGCTCGACCTTGAGCGGTGCCGGCCGACCGAACAGATAGCCCTGCACAACCTCGCAGCCGGCGGCCCGAAGCAGCGTGGCCTGGTTCTCGGTCTCCACGCCCTCGGCGATGATACCGACGCCCAGCGCACGCGACAGGCCGACAATGGTCGAAACGATCGCTCCGGAGCTGGAGTCGGTGTCGATGYGGCTGACGAAGGAACGGTCGATTTTCAGCTTGCCGAAGGAGAAGTCGATCAGGTAGCTCAAATTGGAATAGCCGGTGCCGAAATCGTCGACGGCCACCGAGATTCCCATCTCGGCAAGCTGCTCCAGGATCGCCGCGGCGCGGTCGCGATCCTGCATCATCGCCGTCTCGGTGACCTCGAGCTCCAGCCGCGACGGCTTGATGCCGGTCGATTCCATCACGTCCCGCACGATGCCGACGAAATCCCTGGTCATGAACTGGACAGGCGAGATGTTGACGGCGACGAAACAGTCCTGCGGCAGGTACCGGGCGTCGCTGCAGGCCTTGCGCAGCACCCACTCGCCGATCGGGTTGATCATGCCGGTTTCCTCGGCGATCGGAATGAACTCCATCGGCGGGATCATGCCGCGCTCCGGATGCTTCCAGCGGATCAGCGCCTCATAGCCGACGACGCGGCCGCTCGGCAGGTTGAGCTGCGGCTGGTAGTGAAGGCTGAAGTCGCCGCGGTCGAAGGCGGTCTTCAGTTCCGACTCGATCCACTGCCGATAATCCGCCACGCGGCCCATATCGGCGTGGAAGACGGACCAGTTGCCGATGCCGCTGGCGCGCGCGTTCTGCAGCGCAAGGTTCGAGCGGCGCAGGATCAGGACCGGGTCGACGCCGTCCTTCGGCATCGCCACGATGCCGACCGACAGGCTGACCGACTGCAGATGGCTCTGCAGCTGATAGGGCTCCATCATCTCGTTGATGAGCTTCTCGATGAGCCGTTCGATCGAACCCCTGATGTCGCGGTCCGGCAGCAGCACGCCGAATTCGCCGGCGCCGATGCGCCCGATCACCGCGTTCTTCGGCATAACCTCCTTCAGCCTGCTGGTGAAGGCGCGGATCAGTTCGTCGCCCTGGCTGTAGCCGATGGCGTCGTTGATCTGCTTGAAGCGGTCGATATCGATGTCGATCAGGAACATCGGCTCGCCGGTTCGGATCGTCCCGGAGGCGGCCTCGGCTATCTTGCCGACCATCGCCTGACGCGCCAGCAGGCCGGTCAGCTTGTCGAAATGGGTTTCCTTGAAGACATAGGCCACCGATTCATCGACGCCCGCGAAGAACGACAGCGCGGCTCCGCCGGCGGCTAGAGCGCAGAGCGCGGCGATGACGTCGGCCATCGTTTCGGCTGGTATGCCGGCCATGCCGTCGCCGAAGCCGAACCGCAGCCCCCATAGTCCAAGGATGAAACTGCCCATGCCCGAGCTGGCGATGGTGATCAGCCGGAACAGCGGAGTCCGTTTGGGATTGCTGACTGCAGGCATGCACGGTCCCTAGATTAGGGGCCCTTATAGCGGACATCTCCTTAAAATGAGTTTCCGCCGATGAATGCAATTTTACTGGAACGCTACTATCGCGGCCGCAAACTATTCGCGCCGGAGCAATTCCAGGAAAAGTGTGAGCGGTTTTCCGCCCGGAATTGCGTAAAACAAAAAGATAGCGCGTTTCGCCGTTTCCATGAAACGGTGAAATGCGCGAGAGCATGATCCCGAAAAGTGGGAACCGGTTTTCGGAGAAAGATCATGCCCCACAAAGAGTTAGATCGTAATGGCGATTCAACGAAACGCCATCACGATCTAGCCGTCGGTCTGCTTCAATTCCTCCAGTGCCGGCATCGAAACGATGTGATAGCCGGAATCCACATAATGGATTTCGCCGGTGACGCCCGACGACAGGTCGGAGAGCAGGTAGAGCGCCGAGCCGCCGACTTCGTCGATGGTCACGGTGCGGCGCAAAGGCGAATTGCGTTGCTGGTAGGAGAACATGTGGCGGGCATCGGACACGCCGGAGCCGGCCAGCGTCCGCACCGGCCCGGCCGAGATGCCGTTCACCCTGATGCCGCGCGGGCCGTAGTCGTTGGCGAGGTAGCGCACGCTGGCCTCCAGCCCGGCCTTGGCGACGCCCATGACGTTGTAGTTCGGCATCACCCTGACCGAGCCGGCATAGGTGAGCGTGATCATCGAGCCGCCATTGCCCATCAGCTTGGCGGCGTTGCGGGCGATCTCGGTGAAGGAGTAGCAGGAGATCACCATGGTGCGCACGAAATTGTCGCGGCTGGTGTCGGCGTAGAGGCCCTTCAGTTCGTTCTTGTCGGAAAAGCCGATGGCGTGGACCACGAAATCCAGCCCGCCCCAGGCCTTGCCGAGGGTCTCGAAGGTCGCGGTGACCGAGGCGCTGTCCTCGACGTCGCAAGGCACGATCAGCGAGGCTCCCACCTTCTCGGCCAGCGGCTTGACCCGCCGCCCGAAGGCGTCGCCCTGGTAGGTGAAGGCGAGCTCCGCCCCATGTTCCGACAGCTTCTTGGCGATGCCCCAGGCAATCGAATGGTCGTTGGCGACACCCATGACAAGCCCGCGCTTGCCCTTCATCAACCCGTCCATAAAAGGCAATCCTTATAAAAACGCCGGCTCTATGCGGAATAGCGCTGGAAAATCAGCGTTGCGTTGGTGCCGCCGAAACCGAAGGAGTTGGACAGGACGGTGTCGATCCTGGCGTTGTCGATACGCTTGCGCACGATCGGCATGCCTTCGAATTCCGGATCGAGCTCCTCGATATGGGCGCTCTCGCCGATGAAGCCGCCTTGCATCATCAGAATCGAGTAGATCGATTCCTGCACGCCGGCGGCCCCCAGCGAATGGCCGGTGAGCGACTTGGTCGAGGTGATATAGGGCATCTTGTCGCCGAACACCTCGCGAATGGCGCCCATTTCCCTGGAATCGCCGACCGGCGTCGAGGTGCCGTGGGTGTTGATATAGTCGACCGGCGATGACACCGTGGAGAGTGCCTGCCGCATGCAGCGGATAGCGCCTTCGCCCGACGGCGCGACCATGTCGTAGCCGTCGGATGTCGCGCCATAGCCGACGATCTCGGCATAGATCTTGGCGCCTCGCGCCTTGGCGTGCTCCAGTTCCTCCAGCACCAGCACGCCGGCGCCGCCGGCGATGACGAACCCGTCGCGGTTGACGTCGTAGGCGCGCGAAGCGGTCGACGCCTTGTCGTTGAACTTCGACGACATGGCGCCCATGGCGTCGAACAGGTCCGACATGGTCCAGTCGAGGTCCTCGTGGCCGCCGGCGAACATCACGTCCTGCTTGCCCCATTGGATGAGCTCATAGGCATTGCCTATGCAATGCGCCGAGGTCGAGCAGGCCGACGAGATCGAATAGTTGACGCCGTGGATCTTGAACCACGTCGCCAGGGTGGCCGACGCGGTCGACGACATGGCCTTCGGCACGGCGAACGGGCCGATGCGCTTCGGGCTGTTGTTCTTGATCGTGGTTTCGGCGGCTTCGACGATGGTCCGGGTCGAAGGACCGCCGGAGCCCATCACGATGCCGGTCCGGTCATTGGTGATGTCGCTTTCACCGAGCCCGGCATCGGCGATCGCCTGGTCCATGGCGACGTGGTTCCAGGCCGCGCCCTGGCTCAGGAAACGCATGGCGCGGCGGTCGATCATCGGGGTGGGATCGAGCGTCGGCGCGCCCCAGACCTGGCAGCGGAAGCCGTGTTCGGCGAAGGAATTGGAAAAGCTGATGCCGGATTTGGCATCGTAAAGCGAGCTCTGCACCTCGTTGGCATTGTTGCCGATCGACGACACAATGCCGAGCCCTGTCACTACGACCCGTCTCATTCGCAACTCCTTCCGGCGTATTCAGGCGAAAAACCTAGCCGGTTTTCGCTTGTGATCATACGCAAATAAACTGACGTGGCGTCCATCGGCTACGCGGACGCCGTGGCGAAAAACGGTCAGGCGGCCGACTGCTTGGAAAGACCGACCTTCAGATCCGTAGCCGCGTATATGGGTTCGCCATCCGCCTTGAGCCAGCCATCGGCGATGCCGAGCACCAGCCGGCCCCGCATCACACGCTTGAAGTCGACGCCGTATTCGACCTTCTTCACCGACGGCGTCACCATGCCCTTGAACTTCACCTCGCCGGTCGAAAGCGCCATGCCCTTGCCGGGTTCGCCCAGCCAGCCGAGATAGAAACCGGTCAACTGCCACATGGCGTCGAGGCCGAGGCAGCCGGGCATGATCGGATTGCCGATGAAGTGGCAGGCGAAGAACCACAGATCCGGCTTGATGTCGAATTCGGCGCGAATGAAGCCCTTGTCGAAAGCGCCGCCGGTTTCGCTGATCTCGGTGATGCGATCGAACATCAGCATCGGCGGGTAGGGCAACTGGGCATTGCCTGGCCCGAACAGGTCGCCGCGGGCGCAGGCGAGCAGTTCCTCGTAATCGTAGCTGGACTTTTGATCCGCCATCAAATTTCCGTCCCCGTGATCTTCGCGGGCGGCAGGGCGCCCTTCTCGTTGGTTTCCTAACACACTCTGTTTGCGGCCGGAAACCGGCGTTTGCGCTTAACCCGTGCGCCTGCCCGGGTCAATGCGCGCTATTGATCGCATTCGGACTACAGAATATATGTCGATTGATGTCCGGTTTTGGCATTTGACGTCTTTTTGCCACTCTGGACCTGTTGATGGGCTGGGCAACAAGCTTCGAAGCGAAGAGATGGATTCGGGCTACCGGAAGGAAAATGTCGCTGTGGACAAGCGGGTTCGCGAAGCCGGCCTGAGGCCGACGCGTCAGCGCATTGCGCTGGCCGATCTGCTTTTCGCCAAAGGCGACCGCCACCTTTCGGCCGAGGAGCTGCACGAAGAGGCGATCGCCGCCGGCGTGCCGGTCTCGCTGGCGACGGTCTACAACGCGCTTCACCAGTTCACCCAGGCCGGCCTGCTGCGCATCCTGGCGGTCGAGGGGTCGAAAACCTATTTCGATACCAACACGTCCGATCACCACCACTTCTACATCGAAGGCGAGAACCGCATTTTCGATATCGAAAGCGGACCGGTAACCGTCTCCAACCTGCCGGCGCCGCCGGAGGGCATGGAGATCGCCAACGTCGACATCGTGGTTAGACTGCGTCCCAAACGCTGCGATTGATCCGTCTTCCATGCGCCCGGTCGACCTGATTGTCCGGTTTGAATGGGTCACCGTCGCCGCGTTGGCAATCGTTTGCTACGCAATATCCGGCTTTTCCTGGTGGCTGTTTGCGCTGCTCATCCTTGCGCCGGACCTGTCGATGCTGGGCTACCTCGCCGGGCCACGCTTCGGCGCCGCTACCTACAACGCCTTGCATATCCTGATTGCTCCGCTCGTCCTCCTGCTTGCGGGCGCGTTGCTCTCCGRCCGGGTCACGACCGCCGTAGCGCTGATCTGGATCGCGCACATCGCCATCGACCGTGCCCTCGGCTACGGCCTCAAGCTGCCCACCGGTTTTCAGGATACGCGTCTCGGYCGCATCGGCCGCGACCGTAACAGCAAGGCCAGCGAACTCAGTTYTTGACCTTCTCGCCGGGATAGGCGCCMCACACCTGCGATTGCGCCATCCAGCCGGTATGGCCGTCGAAGGTCATTTCGCACCATTGGCCGTCGCATTTCTTGATCGAGCCGATCACGCCCGGCTCGATGATGGCGACGACACCGGCATCCTTGTCGGGTTCGTCGAGCAGGTTGATTCGCCCGCCCTTGCCGCGCTGCCAGGGCGCGACGATCGCGGTGCGGCGGCCTGAGAGCAGCGACTGATTGATCCAGCCCTCCGATCCGTCGGCATCGCGCACGCGGCGCCAGGTGTCGAATTCCTGGATGACTTCCATCGGCAGGCCGGCCTTCAGATACATCCAGTTGACGGAATAATTGGCGCCGGGCCCGACGCGCGAATTGACGCGGGCCGGCTTCAGGCTGACGAAGCGCGGCAGCGGCAGGCCGCTCGGCCCGAGCGTTATGGTTTGGGCGGGTGCCGCCGCGCTTTGCGCCAAAGCCTGCGGCGCGCAAAGCAGGGCACCGAGAATGGCCGCGCTGAAGGCCAGGCGAAGCGACGCGAAACCAGACACTTTCGTTCCTTTCGGCGCCGGTCCGTCGGGACGGGCGCCCCTTTTTCTTTGTCTTCGGCGGCACCGCTTGTTACAGGAGTGGGCTGATGCCGCGACTGGCTGCAAGTTTCGCCGGTCTTGGTTAAAGAGGTCTCAACGAGATCGGTTTCGAGAGCATGATCCCGGAAAGTGGGAATCGGTTTTCGGAAAAGATCATGCTCCAAAAAAGAGTAGGATCAGGACGGCGATTCAACGAGACGTCATCCTGATCCAGGAAGCTTCGGGGATAAAATGGCAGGCAAAAAACGGCCCCTCGTCGTCATCACGCGCAAGCTGCCCGATCCGGTCGAAACGCGCATGCGCGAGCTGTTCGACGCAAGGCTGAATGTCGAGGACCGGCCGATGACGCAGCCCGAGCTGGTTGCGGCGGTCAAGGAAGCCGATGTGCTGGTCCCCACCATCACCGACCATATCGACGCCGCGCTGATCGCCCAGGCCGGCGAAAACCTCAAGCTGATCGCGAATTTCGGCAACGGCGTCGACAAGATCGATGTCGCGGCGGCCGCCAAGAAGGGCATCACCGTCACCAACACGCCGAATGTGCTCACCGAAGACACCGCCGACATGACCATGGCGCTGATGCTCGCCGTGCCGCGCAGGCTCGCCGAAGGCGCCAATGTGCTGACCGGCGAGAAGAAATGGGCCGGCTGGTCGCCGACCTGGATGCTCGGCCGGCGCATCTGGGGCAAGCGGCTCGGCATCGTCGGCATGGGCCGCATCGGCACGGCGGTCGCCAGGCGGGCCAAGGCCTTCGGCCTGTCGATCCACTATCACAACCGGCACCGCGTGCTGCCGGCCGTCGAGGAGGAGTTGGAGGCGACCTATTGGGAAAGCCTCGACCAGATGCTGGCCCGCATGGACATCATCTCGGTCAATTGTCCCTCGACGCCGGCGACGTTCCACCTTTTGTCCGGTCGTCGCCTGGCGCTGATGCAGCCTTCGGCCTACCTCGTCAACACCGCGCGGGGCGACATCATCGACGAGGACTCGCTGGTCAAGCTCATCCATGACGGCAAGATCGCCGGCGCCGGCCTCGACGTCTACGAGCACGAACCGGCGCTGAACAGCAAGCTGCTGAAGCTCGCCGCCAAGGGCAAGGTGGTGCTTTTGCCGCATATGGGTTCGGCCACGCTCGAGGGCCGCATCGACATGGGCGAGAAGGTGATCATCAACATCCGCGCCTTCTTCGACGGCCACCGTCCGCCGGATCGTGTGCTGCCGCTCAGGACCTGAGGCTTTAAACGGCTATGGTAACGGCGCCGTCCGCGCCAACTCTCACCGCGGCTCCGCGATAGGCATCGAACGCGCCGCGCTCGAGCCGTATTGCCATGGGCGTTTCCCAGCCCATTTCCCGCGCCACGATCAGGCCGAGCAACAGGATGGCGTCGGGCTCGTGCAGCACCAGGGCGGCCGGCGCCCGGCCGTTGTGGACGAGCTCCATCAGCACCGCCGAAGCGGACGACGAGCCGATCGTGCCGGGCAGGAACAGCACCCGGCCGGAAATGACTTCACCGTGCTGCGGATGGCGGACATCGGCGATGCGGCCAGTTTTGGGGTCGACGCCGCCCCAGAAGCTGATCGGCGCCGTCAGCACCAGCGCCTCGCCTTCGCCCGCCTTGCCCGGCACCAGGATTTCCGCTGCCGCGCTCATGCGGCGATATCCGTGAAAACCGGCTTGCCGAGGACCGCGCTTTCGACGCAGTCGGCGAGCGAGGCGTAGAGCACCGCGTAGCCGGTGTTGCCCGGCGCGTAATGCGCGAACTTGCCCGAATTGGTCATCAGCACGCCATTGCCGAGCTCTGGGCCGAGCTCCGGCATGATCGGCGTCACCACCACGCATGTATCGGCGACGATGACGACCCCGCACGCCTCGAGCCTTTTTCGCCGGCCGTCCCGCTCCAGCTGGGCGAGCGCGTGGCGGCCGGTGCAGGCATAGATCGGCACCGCAAGCCGCCGCCCGGCGATCAGCCGTTCCAGGCTGTCGAACTCGGCGTTCGACAGATGCGGGCTGCCGATCGCCACCGCGTCGATGGTCTTGGTCGCCGCCGCGGTCGACAGGCCCGCGCGGGCCTTGGCGACCATCTCAGGCGTCACGCGGATCACCGCTTCCGGCTCCGGCCCGGCCAGGATGGCTTCGACGTCGGGAGCCTCGGGCGTGACGCCCGCAATGTGGAAAAGGCCCACCGCGCCCGACGATGCGGCCGCCGCGCCGAAGGCTTTCAGCGCGTCTTCGCCGGGATGAGCGGCCACGCCGGCGACGACGCCGATCGCGTTGCCCACCTCGCGGCCATAGAGGCTGCCCAGGACAGGCCAGGCGATCTCCGAGGCGAGGAAGGATGGCGACAGGCCCGAGACATCGAAAACGAGCCTTGCCCGGCGGTTTTCGGGCCGATGCAGGCCGTAATCCGGCGCGCGGCCGACAATCGCGCAGGCAATGTCGAGGAAATCACCATAGCGGTTGGTGCGCGCGCCCAACACCGAATTGCAGAAGACGACCGCGTTGGACTCGCCCCAGGCGACGTCGCTGCCCAGCGCCGGCCTATGCCCGGCCTGGTAGGGCGCGCAGGTCCAGCTCTGCTCGCAGCCGAGCTTGCGATAGGCCTCCATCATCCGTAGCGCCATGCCACGCTGGGGCTCTTCCAGGCGGATGCGCGAGCAACCCATCAGGTCGAGCGCCCCGACATTGAGCGTCGAGCGCACCGCGACCCGCGCGCCGCCCTCGACCAGCTTCTCCGCGAACAGCGTGCCGGAATCGCCATGATAGAGAGCGCCGTCGATATGCGTGGAGGCGATCGGGATGAGCCGCGGCGCACCGAGCAGGCGGGCGCTTTCGGCGACGATGCGCATCGCTATGCCCGCGCCGTCCCGGCGGGCGGCGATCGCCTGTTCTTCCGGGCTGAGCGAAAGGCTCATAGAAGCACCTTGCGCATGGTGATGGAGGTTGGCCTGTCATAGCCCGCATGCGCCGTGCGTTCGCTCTCGCGAAAGCCAAGCCGGGCGAAGGCTGCATGGTTTGCCGTCAGTTCGATGCGGGTCTGCAGCTCGATCGCATCCTTGCCGCGTTCGCGGGCGAGATCCTCGACCGCCCGCATCAGCCGGGCCCCTATGCCTTGGCCCTGCAGCCGCGGCTCGACCGCGAGCTTGCCGACATAGAAATCCTGCGCCCGTTCCAGCGCGAAGACGCAGCCGACGACGCGGCCATTCTCGATCGCCAAAAACCCGGCTTCCCGTTTCGCCTTCTCGGCAAGGGTATCGGCGGTCAAAAGATGCGCCGACGACGGCGGGTCGATGATGCCGTCCATATAGGCAAAGGCGCGCCGGATCAGCGCGAGCAGATCGTCCCATCGGTCGAAATGCGCCGGAAGGCCGGTTATGGAGATGCCGACGCTCTGGTCCATGCGCTCAGACGGCCTTGTAGCGGATGGTGTCGAAACGGGCCGTGAGGCCATCGTAGAGCAGCAGTCGGCCGATCAGCGGCTCGCCTATGCCGGTGATCAGCTTGATCGCCTCCATCGCCTCCAGCGTGCCGATGACGCCCGTCAGCGCGCCGACGATGCCGGCAACGGCGCAGGATGGCACCAGCCCTTCGGGCGGCGCTTCCGGGAACAGGTCGCGATAGCTCGGATTGCGCTTGCCGTCGGCGCCTGTCTCGAACGGCTTCAGCACCGTCACTGAGCCGTCGAAGCGGCCGACGGCGGCCGTGACGAGGGGTTTCTTCTCACCGGCGCAGGCATCGGCGGCCGCGTAGCGTGTCTCGAAATTGTCGGAGCCGTCGACAACGACATCGTAGCGCGCGACGAGGGCAGGGGCGTTCTCCGCCGTCAGTCTCAGGCGATGCGATTCCACCGTGACGTTGGGGTTGATGCGCATGATCGCCGCGGCGGCACTGTCGGTCTTGGCCATGCCGATCGTGTCGCTGCCGTGGATCACCTGCCGCTGCAGGTTGGACAGCGAAACCGTGTCGTCGTCGACGATGCCGAGCGTGCCGACGCCGGCGGCCGCAAGGTATTCCAGCACCGGCGCGCCGAGCCCGCCGGCGCCGATCACCAGCACCCGCGACCGTTTCAGCTTCTGCTGGCCCGGCCCGCCGATCTCCGGCAGCACGATGTGGCGGGCATAGCGTTCGAGCTCTTCGTCGGTCAGGGCGGCGTCGATCATAGCCGAACCATATCGCTCGCGCAGAGCCTTGTCAGTAAGCGCAAGGCGAAGCCTTGTGGTCCACACGCAAGGCGAAGGTTTGGCATGACGCGAGGCAAAGCCTCGTGGCGCAGCGCGGAAATGRCTTCAAGGGCTGGACGTCAGCCCAACGCTGCCGTGATCGACCGTCAGGAACTGTGCCCGGCCGGCAAGGCTCGAAAACAAGGCGGCATCGGTGCCGGTCATGAAGGCCTGGCAGTTCAATTCTTCCAGGATCGAGAACAACGCCGTGCGCCGGCCCGCGTCGAGATGCGCGGCGATCTCGTCCAGGAGAAGGATCGGCGTCAGTCCCGACATCTCGCCGGTCAGCCTGGCATGCGACAAAACGATGCCGACCAGCAGCGCCTTCTGCTCGCCGGTCGAGCACAGTTCCGCCGGCATCGACTTCGGCCGGTGCCGCACCAGGAGATCGGAACGATGCGGGCCGTCGAGCGTACGGCCGGCGGCGCGGTCGCGCTCGCGGCCGTTGGCAAGCGCGCGGCGGAAGCGCTCCTCGACGTCGACGGCCGGCGCGACGGCGACCTCGCTCTCCAGGTCGCCGGCAAGGCTGATGTCGGCCTGTGGAAACGGCCCGCTGCCGGGCAATCTGTCGATCATGGCGGCGAGCAACCGCACCAGCTCGGCCCGTGCCGCGGCGATCGCCACCCCCGTCTCGGCCATCTGCGTCTCGATCGCCTCGAACCAGGCGCCGTCGCGCGAGCCTTCGGTAAGCAGGCGGTTACGGCCTCGCATGGCCTTCTCATAGTCGAGCGCGCGCTGGCCATGGCCGGGGTCGATCGCCAGCACCAGCCGGTCGAGGAAGCGGCGGCGGTCTCCCGCAGGCCCGGGAAACAGGCCGTCCATAGCCGGCGTCAGCCAGACGACCCGCAGCCATTCCAGCATATCCTCGGCCGATCGCGTCGGCGCGCCGTTGATCCGCACCTTCCTGCCGCCTTCGCCGGCGGCGTCGCCGCCGGATATGCCGGTGCCGATCTCGACCTGGCCTTCCGGCCCCTCGATGCGCGCATGCAGGGCGAAGCCGCCATCGCCGCCTTCGCGCGCCACATCCGCATAGGGCGCGCGGCGCAGGCCCCGGCCAGGTGTCAGGAACGAGATCGCTTCCAGGAGATTGGTCTTGCCCGCGCCATTGTCGCCCGACAGCACCACAGCGCCGGGCGCAAGGTCGAGTGAAAGCGCCGCGTAGTTACGGAAATTCGTAAGTGTTAGCTTACTTATATAGCTTTGCTGCCGAAGCTGTTTCGCATCCGCGGTCACGGCGACATATACGCCTGTCCCGGACCTAGACCCGCATCGGCATCAGCACATAGAGCGCGGTTTCGTCCGCCATGTCATGGATCAGCGTGGGCGAACCGGCGTCGGCCAGCATGAACTTGGCCTCCGAGCCGGTGAGCTGGGCGGCGACGTCGAGCAGGTATTTGGCGTTGAAGCCGATCTCGATCGGGTCCGACGAATAGTCGGCCGCCAGTTCCTCGGTGGCGCTGCCCGAGTCGGGGTTGTTGACGGCTAAGGTCAGCTGGCCGTCATTGATCGACAGTTTCACCGCCCGGCCGCGTTCGGAGGAAATGGTCGAAACGCGGTCCACCGCCGCGGCGAAGCTCTGGCGGTCTATGATCAGCTTCTTGTCGTTGCCGGTCGGGATGACGCGCTGATAGTCGGGGAAGGTGCCGTCGATCAGCTTCGAGGTCAAAACGACGCTGCCGATGGTGAAGCGGATCTTGGTGTCCGACAGCTCCGTGGTCACCGCCACATCGGGATCGTCGACCAACTTCTGCAGCTCGCTCACCGTCTTGCGCGGAATGATGATGCCGGGCATGCCCTCGGAGCCTGCCGGCGCGTCGATCTCGGCACGCGCCAGGCGGTGCCCGTCGGTCGCCACCGAGCGCAGCTTCAGCTTGCCGCCGACTTCAACGGTGTGCAGGTAGATGCCGTTGAGATAGTAGCGCGTTTCCTCGGTCGAGATGGCGAACTGGGTCTTGTCGATCAGCCCCTTGAACGCTGCCGATTCCAGCCGGAAGATATGCGAGAAGGAACCGGCCGAAAGCTCCGGGAAGTCGGATTGCGGCAGGCACTGCAGACGGAAGCTCGAACGGCCGGAGGTGACGGTCATCGCGTTGCCGTCCTCGTCCGTCTTCAGCATCACCTCGGCGCCGTCGGAAAGCTTGCGCACGATGTCGTAGAGCAGATGCGCCGGCACCGTCGTCGCGCCGCCGCGCTCGACTTTGGCAGGCGTCGCCTCCGTCACTTCGAGGTCGAGGTCGGTGGCCTTCATCTCGAGGCTGGCGCCCTCGGCGCTGAGCAGCACGTTGGACAGGATCGGAATGGTGTTGCGCCGCTCGACCACGCGATGGACGTGGTTGAGGGACTTCAGGAGATTTGACCGTTCCAGGATAACACGCATGACCAAACAGGCTCGCTTCAAGAATGAACGGGTTACCGGCAGGCGGCATCCCGCGAAAGCCCTGAAAGGCTTCCAGAATCTCTGTAAGCTGACAGTAAAAAGCCTGCGAACGCAAGCCCGCGGCACCGGTTACGGCCGGCAGCGCGGGCTTTCTGGGGATAAAGCCGGCGAAGCGCGCCGCCGGCTATTTCTGCGCCCCCTCAGGCCTGGTCGTTGATCAGCCTTCTGAGCAGTTCGAGTTCCTGCGCCAGCGTGTTGTCCGCGCCCGAAAGGTCCTCGATCTTACGCACGGCATGGAGCACCGTCGTGTGATCGCGGCCGCCGAAGCGCCGTCCGATCTCCGGCAACGAGCGCGGCGTCATCACCTTCGACAGATACATCGCCACCTGCCGCGGCTTGACGATCGTGCGCGTGCGCCGGTTGGACAGAAGCTCCGTCTTCGACACGTTGTAGTGACGCGCCACGATGCGCTGGATGTCCTCGATGCGCACCCGCTTCGGCTCGCCGGAGCGGTAGATGTGACCGAGGATCTCGTCGATACGGTCGATGGAGATCTGCGGCTCGAACGACTGGCGGAACAGAAGCTGGTTGAAGGCGCCTTCGAGCTCACGCCCGCTGCCGGTCACCGTGCGCGCGACGTGCTCCAGGATTTCGTCGGAGATGTCGAGCGAGGTGTCATCGGTCTTGGCGGTGGCGCGGCGCAGCTTCAGCATGCCGAGCCGCATGGCGAAATCAGGCGCCGACATTTCCAGCGCCACGCCTCCATTCAGTCGCGAACGCACGCGCGGCTCCAGCGATTCCAGTTCCGACGGCGGCCGGTCGGCCGCGACCACGACCTGTTTGGCGCTGTCGAGCAGCATGTTGATGAGGTGGCAGAATTCGTGCTGGATCGACTTGCCCTGCAGGAACTGCATGTCGTCGATGATCAGGAGATCGATGTCGCGCAGCTGCTCTTTCAGCGTCAGCGCATTGTTGTCGCGGATCGCGGTGGCGAAGCGCCACATGAAATATTCCGCGGTCAGGTAGACGACGCGCGACTTCGGGTTGTGCCGTAGCGATTCCGCCGCGATCGCCTGCAGCAGGTGCGTCTTGCCGAGCCCGACGGTCGCATGCAGGAAAAGCGGGTTGAAACGCACCGCGCTCGACTGCGATTCCGCCACCGCCCTGGCCGCGGCGAAGGCAACCCTGTTCGACGGTCCTTCGATGAAGGAGGCGAAAGTGTAGCGCGGGTCGAGAGGCGACCCCAGCACATTGTGGCGGAACTCCGGTTCCGCGGACGCGCCCGGGCGCGGCGCCGGCGCCCGTTGTTCCGCGCGCCCGGCGCTCGCGGTGCCGTTGGCGAGCGCGGTATGCGTCTGCTTGGTCATCTTGCGCGCCGGCGCCACCTCCGGCTCGACAGGGTTGCGCCCCTGGCGCGTGGCGGTGCGCACGACGATCTCGATCTTGAGGACGTCCGGATCCTCATGCCGCCACAGCTCCGCGATGAGCTCGAGGTAATGGCCGTTGATCCAGGACCGCAGGAAGGCTGTAGGCACGGAGATGCGCACAATGCCGCGGGATGCCTCGGCAACCTTCATGCGACCGAACCAGCTCGAATAGACCTCGGCTCCAAGACGCGCCTTCAACTGAGCCTTGACCCGTTCGAACTTCTGTTCCGCGTCGCTGGATACCGCCACGTCGCCCCCTTTGACAAAAGTTGCCGGAAATGGGAGCTCGCCCGCTATCTCCCTCTCGATGCCGCTTTGCATGATCAAAGTCCCTTGTCTTCTCGTACCCTTTTTCCACCGGGGATGCGCCTCCTGCATCCTTGATCCGGCGACCTCATTCAGCCGCGATTCATTGCCGCCGCCGGCAACGTCGTCGCAACTCGCGCAAGGGACCAGCTGCCGGCTCCGCACGCCGGCTTCCGACAAAGACAAGGCAATGCATCGCCCTCCGGCGAAAACGCCGGTGAGACATCGACTGCCATGTACAATTACGCCAGTCCCCTACCCGCACCGAAGAGACAAACCAAGCCGCACGCGGAATTGCTCCACGTCATGAATTCCGCCATTTTTTGCTGGCCGATTCAGGCTGGGTCAGGGGGCTAGAGCCCGTCCCTTCGATGGATGGACATTACCGAAATCGCTGTGGATAGGGCAAGGCCACATCTAACGGTTTTTTAACGAATCTGGTTACCGGACGGGGCTTGAAATCGGCTGTCGGGACGGCACGTTTTGACAAAGCCATTGTGATTCAAACCCTTTTCCGGCGAATATGAAAAAGGCCGCCTATAACGAAATATTCTGAAATAATTCTCTTGACAGCTACTTCTGCCCTGCTGCTCGAACGTGCGTTGAACAAGCTGTGGATGACCCGCCGTAAGTCCATGAAAAACCTACGGATTTCCTGGCAGGCAAATTTGGGCAGTTGCCGCGGGGAGGGCGTGCCGACGTCGGCGACGCTGAATATGCCGGCAAAACATTACTGGTAGTGGAATCGCGTCATAAGCGTTGCTCACGAGCAAACTTTTTAAGTACTTGCCGGCAAACGAAAAAACCCGGCCTGTACGGCCGGGTTCAGTATCGACGGAGTGAAAGAGGAGTCGGTCAGGCCGACAGCGTCTTGACCCGCTGGGCCAGCCGCGAGACCTTGCGCGAAGCCGTGTTCTTGTGGACGACGCCCTTGGTGGCGGCGCGCATCAATTCCGGCTCCGCCGCCTTGAAGGCTTCCACCGCCGCGGCCTTGTCGCCGGCGGCCAGCGCCTCTTCGACCTTGCGGACATAGGTGCGGACGCGCGAGCGGCGGTTCTTGTTGACCGCTGCGCGGCGGGCGATCTTGCGCGTTGCCTTTTTGGCCGAAGACGTGTTGGCCATGATGCCTCTCTTCTGATCTGGTGGGCGCCAGCGGGGTGCCGCAGGGCGCAAAAAAACAAACGGGCAGCCACAGGGCCGCCTCGGTTGGTGCGGCTTATAGTTCAGCTTTTCCGACGCGTCAACGCCACTGGGCAGTCTTTTTGGGCGGTCTTTTTGGCAGACTGAAAGCGCGGCGCGTCGTCATCCGCTTCAATCATCGGGCGGCATGGCCTAGCGGTTGGTGAAATTCGGCTTCCGCTTCTCGACGAAGGCGGCCATGCCTTCTTTCTGGTCGTCGAGCGCAAACAGCGAATGGAAAAGGCGGCGTTCGAAGCGCAGTCCCTCGGCGAGCGTCGTCTCGTAAGCGCGGTTGACGGCCTCCTTGGTCATCATGACCGACGGCAGCGAGAATTCGGCGATCTTCGCCGCCGCCTTCAGCGCCTCCTCGGTGAGCTCGGCGACCGGAACCACCCGCGATACCAGTCCGCTCCGCTCGGCTTCGGCCGCGTCCATCATCCGCCCGGTCAGGCACATGTCCATCGCCTTCGACTTGCCGACGAAGCGGGTCAGCCGCTGCGACCCGCCCATGCCCGGCATGACGCCGAGCGTGATTTCGGGCTGGCCGAACTTGGCATTGTCGCCGGCGATGATGAAGTCGCACATCATGGCCAGCTCGCAGCCGCCGCCGAGCGCATAGCCCGCGACCGCCGCGATGATGGGCTTGCGCGTCCGCGTGAGTTCCTCCCAGCCGACGAAGAAGTCCTGGCTGTAGGCGTCGGCGAAGGACAGCGCCTGCATCTCCTTGATGTCGGCGCCGGCGGCAAACGCCTTTTCCGAGCCCGTAAGCACCATCGCGCCGATGGCGGGATCGGCGTTGAACGCGCTCGCCGCCGCCAGGACCTCCGCGAGCACTTGCGAATTCAGCGCATTGAGCGCCTTGGGCCGGTTCAGCGTGATCAGCCCGACCTTGCCGCGTGTTTCCACGAGGATGGTTTCATAGGTCATGGTTCGCTCCTTCCGCGGCAGTGGGATGATCGATGATCGATACTGTTCCTAGCTTACCGCTGACAGGTCCGGCAATAGAAGGTCGAGCGGCCGCTCTGCACGATGCGCTCGATGTGGCCGCGGCAGCCCGGCTTCTGGCACGGCTCCCCCTCGCGATCGTAGACCGCGAAGGAATGCTGGAAATAGCCGAGCGATCCGTCGGCCTGGACATAGTCGCGCAGCGAGGAGCCGCCGGCGGCGATCGCATCGGCGATGACCGAGCGGATCGCCTCGGCGAGGCGCTCGCTTTGTTCCTTCGCCTTCTTGGCCGACCCGGCGATGGTGCCGGCTTCGCGCAGCGGCGAGAGCCCGGCGCGCCACAAGGCTTCCGAGACATATATATTGCCGAGCCCGGCGATCAGCCGCTGGTCGAGCAACGCCGCCTTGAGCGGCGATCTGCGATCCTTCAGCAGCGAGGCGAGCAGGGGGCCATCGAGCGCATTGCCGGTTGGCTCGATGCCAAGCCCCGCCAGCATCGGATGCGTGTCCGGCGGCCCTTCGGCAAACAGCATGAAGCCGAAGCGGCGCGGGTCGTTGAAGATGACGCGCGATCGCTCGCCCGTTGTCGAGGCCACGTCGAACACGACATGGTCGTGCGCTGCGCTTTTCGAGCGCTCCTGGTGGAAGGTGCCAGGGATATCGCTGCTTCCGGCAGCTTCGACCCGGAACGATCCCGACATGCCGAGATGACAGATGAGCACCAGGCCGTCCTCGATATGCATCGTCAGGTATTTGGCGCGCCGGCCAAGCGCCGTCACGGTCTTGCCGGCAAGCCGCTCCGAAAAGCGTTCGGGAAAAGGAAAGCGAAGATCGGGCCTGCGTGCCTCGACGTTGACGAGCCGCGCCCCTTCCAGGACCGGCTGCAGTCCGCGCCGAACCGTCTCGACTTCAGGCAGCTCAGGCATGGCCGCCTATCGTCGCGAGGAAGGATGTTCCATGGCGGCCGGTTGCCAGGCCGAGATGATCCGCGACGGTTTCGCCGATGTCGGCGAAGGTCGGCCTCAGTCCGATGTCGCCACCCTTCAGCCCCGGCCCGATGCCGATCACCGGAACGCGTTCGCGCGTATGGTCGGTGCCGCGCCAGGTCGGATCGTTGCCATGGTCGGCGGTAAGGATGAGAAGGTCGCCCGGCCTGATGCGCGAAAATGCCTCCGGCAGCCGGCGGTCGAAGGCCTCGAGCGCCGCGGCATAGCCGGCGACATCGCGCCGGTGGCCGAACTCGGTATCGAAATCGACGAAATTGGCAAAGACCAGGTCGCCATCGTGGGCATCGTCCATGGCGCCGAGCGCCTTGTCGAACATCGCCATGTTGCCGCCGGCCTTGCGCACTTCCGAAATGCCGCGATGAGCGAAGATGTCGCCGATCTTGCCGACGGCGATGACCTTGCTGCCGCGCCCGGTCAGCCGGTCGAGCAGGGTCGGCTCCGGCGGCGGCACCGCATAGTCGCGGCGATTGTGGGTGCGCTGGAACGTAGCGGGCGTCTCGCCCACGAATGGCCGCGCGATCACGCGCCCGATCTTCAAGGGGTCGACCAGCCGGCGCACCGTGAGGCAAAGCTCATAAAGCCGCTCCAGGCCGAAATGCGTTTCATGCGCGGCGATCTGCAATACGGAGTCCACCGAGGTGTAACAGATCGGCTTGCCGGTACGGATATGCTCCTCGCCGAAACGCTCGATGATCTCGGTCCCGGGCGCATGGCAGTTGCCGAGGATGCCCGGCAGCTGGCCTTCGCGGATGATCGCGTCGGTCAGTCCGGCCGGAAAGGCCGGCACCGTATCGGGGAAATAGCCCCAGTCGAAATGCACCGGCAGGCCGGCGATCTCCCAGTGGCCGGAAGGCGTATCCTTGCCGCTCGACACTTCCTGGGCGGCGCCGTGGAAAGCCGAGGCGATCGGCGGCGCGTCGGTGCCGGTTCTCGATCCCGTCGCGGTTTGCGCTGCCCGGCCAAGCCCGAGCGACATCATGTTGGGCAGGGCGAGCGGTCCGCTGCGCAGCCCTTCCCGGTCGGCGCGACCGTCGGCGCAGGCCTTGAATATATGTCCGAACGTGTCGGCGCCGGCATCGCCATAGCGCTCGGCGTCGGCGGCGCCACCGATGCCGAAAGAATCGAGAACGAACAGGAACGCGCGCGCCATGGGCATCTTTGTTGTCAGTGCTCACTGCCAGACATAAGGTTCCCCGGCGGTGTTGGCAAATCGGAAACCGAACCGCAACGGCTTGGCGCCATAGTTGCGGCGAGACGCGGATGCGGCGGGAGCGAAGCAGGTATGGCAAGGCGCGGCAGAACCGCGGCACGGCAGGCCGTGAAAATGTGCGCGGCCGCACTCGCGGCGTTCGGCGCCGCCGCATGGCCGGCACGCGCCGACTGGCGTGACGACATCGGTACGTTCCGCATCGGCATCGTCGCTGAACCGGGTGGCGGCAACACCATTCCAGGGCTCGCGCGCCTCACCGACGCCTACGCCAATGCGCTCGGCATGAAGGTCGAGTTTGTCGTCGCGCGCGACTATGCGGCGCTGATCGAGGCACAGGCGAGCGGGCGCGTGCAATACGCGGTCTATTCGGCTCTCGCCTACGCCACGGCTTCGGAGCGCTGCGGCTGCGTCGAACCTCTGGTGGCGCCGGTCGATGCCGACGGCGCCGTCGGCATCCGTTCCGTCCTGGTGACGCGCGACGGCAGGCTTCCGGACCTTGCCGCCATGGCTTCGCACCGGATCGCGATCGCGCCGGCCGACAACGTCGGCGGCGCGCTGCTGCCGCTGGCGGCACTGTCGGCCGAAGGCGTCAGGATCGCGCGGGATTCGCCCTTCCTGGCGCGCGCCGCTTCAGCCACCGCGGCCGAGACGATGCTGGCTGGCGGCGAGGCCGACGCCCTATTCGGCTGGGAGCCGGCCGCTGCCGACGGCCAACCCAGCCATTCCGACGGCACGGTCGCGCGGCTGGAGGCGGCTGGCATCGCCGAGGCGTCGCTTCGGGTGTTGTGGACCTCGGCCCTCTTGCGCTACGGGCCGCACGCCGTCCGCAGCGATCTCGACCCCGAGGCGAAACGCCGGCTGACGGTCTTCCTGACCAATCTCAAGTCACAGACGCCCGATGTGTACGACCTGCTGGAGCGGGCGCATTCCGGCGGTTTTACGCCCGCCCTGCCGAAGGACTACGCGATGGCTCTGGCCATCGTGCGACTGACAGGCGGCAAGGAATAGCAAGTCAGCAGTCGCTGCAAGGAATCGTCGGGCTCCGGCGAGGCCTCAGATAGTAAGTCTCGCTCATATTGATGTCGCTGAAGGTGGACAACAATCCAAGCGCCTTCTGATCCTTGTTATCCTTGTCCCACATGATGACGGGCGTATAGCCAAGGTCGCTTTCCACCCGGATCAGGAAAGTGTTGCGGATATTAAGCGTTGCCGGAACGGTAACGGGATCGCCCTTTTTGGCGCCGGCGCTGTATGTCGCGCCCACCAGCTTGCGCGACCACGCCACCGTCGCTCTAGGCGACGCCTCGTCCGACATCTGTATTGCGGTGATGATGATCGAGGGAGCCGAGCGGTTATAGGGCAAAAGCGTCGTGCCGCCGATCTTCATTATAGCGTCGAGGTTGGCCTTCACGACCGCCTGCTGTTGAGTTACGAGATCGGCCACCATGCTGCCGATGCGGCTGACCTTCTTGCTGGTCTCGATGGCCTGTGAGGCTTCCATCGTGATGAAATACATGATGAGCAGCACGGGCACGATAAAAGCAAACTCGATCGCCGCGACCCCGCGCCGATCGCGGACAAACCGCCTTGCTCGCGCCACGATGGCCGAAATCCCCCAATGTGCCCCCGCACGGTACATCCTGTCCTCCAAGCCGACGCAGTCTCAGTCGTCCACCGGCCTCAGTTGTCGTCGAATGGTTCGTTTTGCCAGGTCACGGACGCGAAATGCAGCGTGGTGCCGTCAGTGAAATTCTGCATCTGTTTGGCCAGCAGATCCGTCATCACCGGCCATTTGTAGAACACCCGTAGCATGTTGATCGATTCGGCCAGCCCTGGCGAAACTGTGAAGGTCTTGTCACCTCCGCCTTGCGTCAGCACGATGTTGTTGCCGTCTATTCTGAAGCCCGCCGTTGCCGCGTCCGCGAAGCTCGAATATTCGCGCAGATCAACGAACAATCCCGGGCAGTCCTGGGCCACAATGATTTCAAGCCTGCCGCAGATCAGCTGCTTGATCGAGGCTGCGGTGACATTCGTCTTCTGCAACTGTCCGGTGCGCAACTGACGGGCCACGTCATCGGTGACATTGGCCATCACCTCCTGGCCGGCGAACGAAATGCAGCTCTCGAGGATGGCGAAGACGAGAAGCGCGAACGGGATGGCCAGCAGCGCGAATTCCATCGCTGTGCTGCCGCGCCTGTCGCTGAAGAAGCCTGGGCGCGATCGGGCGTGCGCCTTGCTGTCCATGCCGTTGCCGGATGTGGCATCCTTGCTCATATCGCGTTCCTGCCGATCCCTTTGCGGTACCGTCGGCAAGGTTAGCGAAAACCCATTGAGGTCCGGTTTGGATGATCGTTAAATTCGCTGGGCGAGCTTTAAGCTGTCTTTAATGCCGGTGGGTTCGCCCCTCGCAGGGCTCAGTGTCCGGCGCTCATTTCGGCTTCGGAAGCCTTCTCGGCCTCGCTCTTGAATGCGCTCTCGCAATAGGGCGTGCACGACATGGTCTGGACTTCGGCGCGTCTGTAGATGCGCACCGAGGACGCGGCCTGTCGCACGACGGTCACCTGTTCATCGATGATCGGACTGCCGTCCGAATCGAGCACGACCATATTGGTGACGCCGAAGCCCTTGCCGGTGAGAACGATGGTCGAGGCGTCCTGCACGGAGGCGTCGGCGATCGCCGGATTGCCGATGACGACCGTGTCGGCCGCGCGTGACAATTTGACGATCTTTGCCTGGTTCATGGTGACTTCTATGCCGGCGCCGGCCCAGGCCGGCATGACCAAGGCGGCAGTTGCCAGCAGCGCGGCGACTGGAAACAGCGATCTCGACAACGTCATTGAAGCGCTCCCGGCGGGCAGATTCTTCAACGGAACATGAACGAGATTGGTGAAGCAACGGTTAAGCCGGCCACTGCATGATTAAGGATCGGCTTGCATGGTGGGTCATGCGTCGATGGCGGTTGCTGTTTTAGGAATATTGCACAAGCGCCGGTTTTCCGGGAGCCCGAGCTCCCTGGCGATGTTTAGGTCACGGTTAACCACGCAGCGCGTTCGCCACCGGAAAGGAATCGGTAAGGCTGTTTATTAAGCCGATTGAAACGGCTTCTCCCTAGATTTGCAGCATCCGATCAACCGCAAAGAGAAGTTGACGGAAGTGCTGTAACACGTGGAGTAGGAGCTCTCGAATGTCTAATCTCATTGCACGCTTCGTGAAGGACGAATCCGGCGCGACCGCCATCGAATATGGTCTGATCGCGGCCCTCATCGCGCTCGCCATCATGATGGGCGCTTCCCAGCTCGGCGGCGCGCTGAATGCCAAGTTCTCCGGCATCGCCAACACTCTTAATGGCGTCGCCGGCACCGCTGCGGCCCCGGCGGCCCCGTAACAGCCGCGGATAGCGCCTCTTCGGCAAATGAAGGGCCGCCCCAGGGCGGCCCTTCATCGTTGGATTAGCTCTCATGCGGACATGCGATTCGAACGGCGGCCCTCATCAATCGTTAATCCAATATGCCTAGGCTGACGCAGAGTTCATCGCAGGCGTCGCGTCATGATCGAAGCTGTAATCTTCGTCGTCTTCCCCTTCTGCATGCTCTTTGCGGCGATCTCGGACACGCTGTCGATGACGATCGCCAATCGCGTGCCCGTGCTTTTGGTGGCGACCTTTGCGCTGATCGCTCCGCTCACCGGCATGGATTGGGCGACCTATGGCTGGCACTTCGCGGCAGGCGCCCTGGTGCTGGCAGTGACATTCGGTCTTTTTGCGCTCGGCGGGATGGGTGGCGGCGACGCCAAGCTTCTGGCCGCGACGGCGGTCTGGATGGGCCTCAACATCAACCTGATCGGCTATCTGGTGACGTCGGCTTTCATCGGAGGCCTGCTGACCGTCGCAATCCTCGCTTACCGGAAATCGCCGCTCCCCATGTACACCGGCCACAACCGATTTCTGCGCCATTTCGCGAACGAGAGCGTCGGCGTCCCATATGGCATTGCGCTGGGCGCGGGTGGACTGATCACTTTCCCGGATTCGCCGCTGATGGTCTGGGCGCTGGGGAGGCTCACGACATAGGCATGGCGACATTGATGTCGGCGGTCACCAGGCGGCCAGGCCGCCTTTTTTGTTAACGGCGGGCCGTTCCATCCAATTTGAGTAAACCTTAAATTAATCACGATCGTAAGCATTGCATTAACCTTGTTTTGACGATTGCAGCTGCAAAGTCCGGCCTGGCGAGGTGGTTTGCCCACTAGGCGAAGGGGTTTCGGACGAATGCCAGCATCCCGATTGATTATTCTGGGCGTGGCTGCTGTCGCGGCGGGTGGCGCGGGCTATGTGGCGAAGAACATGGTCGTGGCGCCGCCGCCTCAGGTCGTCGTCGATGCGCCCAAGCAGCCGGCGATCGCATTGCAGGATGTGCTGGTGCTTTCAGGCGACGTGCCGATGGGCAGCCCGCTTGCCAACAACATCAGCTGGGAAGAATGGCCGGCCGATGGCGTCAACGCCAATTTCATCACCCGCGCCGCCGAGCCTGACGCGGTCGAAAAGCTCAAGGGCTCGGTCGCCCGCGTCGCCATGTATACCGGCGAACCTTTGCGGCGCTCCAAGCTGGTCGGCGAGGGGCAGAGCTTCATGTCGTCGATCCTGCCTTCCGGCATGCGCGCCGTCGCGACCGCTATATCGGCCGACACGTCCGCCGGCGGCTTCATCCTGCCCAACGACTTCGTCGACGTCATCATGACCCGCCGCGCCGACACCGGCAATGGCGGCAGCGGCTTCAACACCGAGACGATCCTCAAGAACATCCGCGTGCTGGCCATCGACCAGACCATCCAGGAAGACGAAGAGGGCAAGAAGACCAGGGTCGGCCAGACCGCGACGCTGGAGCTGACGCCGCAGCAGGCGGAGATCATCACGGTGGCGCAGCAGATGGCGGACCGCCTGACGCTCGCGCTGCGGCCGATCACCGACATCCACGAAAAGAGTACCGACGAGGCCGACTATCTGGTCAACGGCAATGGCCGGCGCGGAACGGTGCGGCTGATCAAGTCGGGCGAGGTTTCCGAGGTGGGAGCAAGGAAATGAGGCTCAACGGTAAACTGCTGCCTGTCCTGGCCGCCGTGGCGATCGGTTCCTTCCTGGTAGGCACCAGCGCCCCGGGACTGGTCGAAGCCAAGGCCGCGAGCGCCGGCGTGTCGGCTTCCGTCGCCACGCAGCGCGTCAAGCTCGGCCTCAACAAGTCCGTGGTCATCGACCTGCCGAGCGACGCCTACGACATCCTGGTCGCCAATCCGGCGGTCGCCGATGCCGTGACCCGCACGGCGCGGCGCATCTACCTGTTCGGCAAGGCGGTCGGCGAAACCAACATCTTTGTCTTCGGCCCCAATGGCGAGCAGATCGTCAGCTTGGATCTGGCCGTCGAGCGCGACGTCGCCGGGCTGGAGGATTATCTGAAGCGCTTCATCCCGTCCTCGCAGATCAAGGTCGAGCTTCTCAACGACAACGTGGTCCTGACCGGCATGGTCGACACGCCGCTCGATGCCAAGCGCGCCGTCGACCTGGCAACCATCTTCGTCTCCGGCGGTGAAGCGACGACGGGTCAATATTCGCAGACCGCCGCCGGCGGCTCGGTCAATGGCGGCGTCGACATCAACAACCCCGACCAGGAGCGCCGGACCTCCAAGATCGTCAACCTCTTGCAGATCATCGGCGACGATCAGGTGACGCTGAAGGTGACCGTCGCCGAAGTGAGCCGGTCCGTGATGAAGCAGCTTGGGGTCAACATGGTTGGCAATGGCGGCAGCAACGGCATCAGCTATAGCGCGGTCAGCGACAATTTCACGGGCTTGGGTAAGCAGCTATCGAACTCGGGCTTAAGCATCGGCAACTCGTCACTGATGGCCTACATCAATGCCATGGAGCAGTCGGGTGTCATGAAGACATTGGCCGAACCGACCCTGACCGCCGTCTCAGGCGAGAAGGCCACATTTAAGGTAGGCGGCGAATACAATATGGTGACCGGTGTCACGGCCAATGTGTCCACCGACAACCAGACCGGCCTAAAGAACTATACGACGGAAAAGATCGAGTACGGTATCGGTTTGGAGTTCCAGCCGGTGGTTCTATCGCCGGGTCGCATCAGCCTGAAAGTCAGGACAGCCGTCTCCGAGCCGACCACCGAAGGATCCGTGGCGCTTTCCTCCGGCGTGACGAGCCCCGGCACCAATATCCTGTCGTTGCGCAAGCGTCTTGCGGATACTACGGTCGAATTGCCCTCCGGCGGCTCCATGATGATTGCCGGTCTCGTCCGCGACGATGTCCGGCAGGCCRTCAACGGCTTGCCCGGACTGACAAAGATCCCCGTCCTCGGCACGCTGTTCCGCAGCCGCGATTTCGTGCGCAACGAAAGCGAGCTCGTCATCATCATCACGCCTTATCTGACGCGGCCGGTGGCACGCAACGACCTGGCCAAGCCGGACGACAATTTCAATCCGCCGAGCGACGGCGCCGGCATGTTCCTCGGCCGCGTCAACCGCGTCTACGGCACCATGCAGACCGACAGGCCGTCGGGCCGCTATCACGGCGTCGTCGGCTTCATCTACAAATGAGTGGGAATGCGGATATGTCCAAGTCAGCATCGAAGGTCGTGACGGTCCGGACAGCATCCGGCATCGCAAGGGTCCGCCGGCAGGTGGTTCCGGCGCTGGCGATCGCCCTTGCGGCGTCGCTCGCCGGATGCGCCAATCGCGACAGCATCACGGTCGGATCGGTTCCGGACGATTACCGCACGACCCATCCGATCGTCATCGCCGAGAAGAACCAGAAGATCGATCTGCCGGTCGGCGCCGGCGATCGCGGCATGACGGGCGCACAACGTGACACGCTGCTCGGTTTTCTCGACGGTTACGACAAGAGCGCCGCGCCGACCCTGACGATCGCGATGCCCGCCGGCTCCGCCAACGAAGTTGCCGCCCGCTCGGCAGGCCGCGATTTTGCCCGGCTCGCCATGGCGGCGGGCGTCAAGCGCAACCGCATCGTCATGACGTCCTATCAGTCGGCGGTGCCGGAAGCGTCCGCGCCGGTGCGCGTCGCCTTTGTCGCGGTGCGAGCACAGACCGACAAATGCGGCCGTTGGCCAGATGACCTGACGGAGACGTCGGAGAACAAGCATTATGCCGACTTCGGCTGCTCCTATCAGAATAATCTCGCGGCCCAGGTGGCCAATCCCAACGATCTGATCGGACCGCGTAAGCAGTCCGACATCGACGCGGAAAATCGCGGCGCGGTGATCGACACGTATCGCGCGAGGGGCATCTCCGACGAATTCCTCAGCAATTCTGAAGTGACGTACTGATCCGCGCCAGACGACGGAAAGAGCATGACGATGAGCAATCTTGCCTACGACACGCCCGCGGAGACCGGCGACCTTTCGCAGCAGGACATCGCCGCCATGCAGGCGTTGCGCCCGGTGCCGCGCATTTCGATCCAGGCCTTTTGCGAGACCGAAGGCGTCGCCAACCCCGTCGAACGCGCCGGCGAGGATCGCCGCATGGCCAAAGCCCATCTCAAGGTCCATATGGGCGGTATTCCGACCGCGATCGAGTTCTACCAGTCCGCGCCGACACCGAACCTGATCCTGCTGGAATCGCGCAGCGAACCGCAGCAGTTGCTCGAACAACTCGGCCAACTCGCGGAATATTGCGATCCGTCCTCCAAGGTCGTGGTCATCGGCCACTACAATGATGTCGGGCTTTACCGCGAGCTCATCCGCTCCGGCATTTCCGAATATGTCATCGCGCCGGTCTCGATGACCGACATCGTCAGCGTCGTGTCGTCGATCTTCGTCGATCCGGAAGCGGAGCCGATCGGCCGTTCGATCGCCTTCATCGGCGCCAAGGGCGGCGTCGGCTCCTCGACCATCGCTCACAATGTCGCCTGGGCGATGTCTTCCCTGTTCAAGTCCGAAGTCGTCATCGCCGATCTCGATCTCGCCTTCGGTACCGCCAATATCAATTTCGATCAGGATCCGGCGCAAGGCATCGCCGAGGCGGTGTTTTCGCCCGAGCGGGTCGACGAGGTCTATCTCGACCGTCTGCTCGCGCAATGCGCCGAGCATCTGTCGCTGCTCGCGGCTCCTTCCACGCTCGAGCGCGTCTATGATTTCGACCCTGAGGCCTTCGCGCAGGTCATCGAGACCGCCCAGCGTAGCGCGCCTTTGCTGGTCCTCGACGTCCCTCACATCTGGAGCGGGTGGACGAAGAGCACGCTGATCAAGGCGGATGAGATCGTCATCACGGCCACGCCCGAGCTCGCGAACCTTCGCAACACCAAGAACATGGTGGATATGCTGAAGCGGCTGCGTCCGAACGATCCCTCGCCGAAGCTGATCATCAACCAGACGGGCGTTCCGAAGCGGCCCGAGATCGCGGCTTCCGATTTCGCCGAACCGCTCGGCATCACGCCGATGGCGGTGATCAACTTCGAACCGCTGCTGTTCGGCAATGCCGCCAACAATGGCCGCATGCTCTCCGAGATGGACGCCAAGAGCCCCGTCGTCGCGACCATCAATGAGATAGCGCATGTGCTGACCGGACGCAGCGAAATCAAGACAAGGAAGAAGGCAGGCCTGGGCTCGATCCTCGGCAAGCTCTCGCGCAACAAGAAGTGACGCTGATTGAGCGGCATCGGGTAGTCGATCATGTTTGGTAAAAGAGGCACAGACGACGGCAAGCGGGCAACGCCTGAATTCCGTCCGCCGGCATCCGCTCCCGCCGCTCCAACGGGAACGATGACGGCCGAACGACCGGTCGCGCCGCCGTCCAGCGCTCCGGCCGCGCCGCCTGCGCGCCGCCCCGTCGAAGCGCCGCCCATGGCGCCGGAGCCGCCAAGAAGGGTTCAGCGCGAGCGCTCGGAGACCTACTACGACACCAAGAGCCAGGTTTTCTCCGCGCTGATCGATACGATCGATCTGTCGCAGCTCGCCAAGCTCGATCCCGAGAGCGCGCGCGAGGAAATCCGCGACATCGTCAACGACATCATCGCGATCAAGAACTTCGCGATGTCGATCTCCGAGCAGGAAGAGCTGCTCGAGGACATCTGCAACGACGTTCTGGGTTATGGGCCGCTGGAGCCGTTGCTTGCCCGCGACGACATCGCCGACATCATGGTCAACGGCTCCAAGAACGTCTACATCGAAGTCAATGGCAGGGTCGAACAGACCGGCATCCGTTTCCGCGACAACCAGCAGCTGCTCAACATCTGCCAGCGCATCGTCAGCCAGGTCGGCCGCCGCGTCGACGAATCGAGCCCGATCTGCGACGCGCGCCTGCCCGACGGCTCGCGCGTCAACGTCATTGCGCCGCCGCTGTCGATCGACGGCACCGCGCTCACCATCCGCAAATTCAAGAAGGACAAGCTGACGCTGGATCAGCTGGTCAAGTTCGGCGCCATCTCGCCGCAAGGCGCGGAAATCCTCAAGATCATAGGCCGCGTCCGCTGCAACGTCGTGATCTCGGGCGGCACGGGCTCCGGCAAGACGACGCTGCTGAACTGCCTGACCAACTATATCGACCGCGAGGAGCGCGTCATCACCTGCGAGGATTCGGCGGAACTGCAGCTGCAGCAGCCGCATGTGGTCCGTCTCGAAACCCGGCCACCCAATCTGGAGGGTGAGGGCGAGGTGACCATGCGCGACCTGGTCAAGAACTGCCTGCGCATGCGGCCGGAGCGGATCATCGTC
This sequence comes from Mesorhizobium sp. LCM 4577, assembly GCF_001854795.2. Classification (NCBI taxonomy): domain Bacteria; kingdom Pseudomonadati; phylum Pseudomonadota; class Alphaproteobacteria; order Hyphomicrobiales; family Phyllobacteriaceae; genus Mesorhizobium; species Mesorhizobium sp. LCM 4577. The sequence continues at coordinate 69,182 of NZ_MDDU01000011.1, forward strand.
GGCGAAGTGCGCGGACCGGAAGTATTCGACCTTTTGCAGGCGATGAACACCGGTCACGACGGCTCGATGGGGACGATCCACTCGAACAGCCCGCGCGAATGCCTCAACCGTATCGAATCGATGATCGCCATGGGTGGCTACTCGCTGCCGCAGCGCACGGTGCGCGAGATCGTCGTCGGCTCGATCGACGTGATCATCCAGGCGGCCCGCCTGCGCGACGGCTCACGCCGCATCACCCACATCACCGAAGTGGTCGGTATGGAAGGCGACGTCATCATCACCCAGGATCTTGTCCTCTACAACATCAAGGGCGAGGACTCGAGCGGCCGGCTGATCGGCGAACATGTGTCGACGGGCATCGGCCGCCCGCATTTCTGGGACCGCGCCCGCTATTATGGCGAGGAGCAGCGCCTCGCCACCGCGCTCGAGGCGATGGAGAAACGCGCTGACTAGAGCATTTTGCAGCCAAGTGGAACCAATTGGCGTCGCAGAAATGCGGCTGAAACAAACAGATAGCGCGGGGTGCCGACATCTATTCAGCGCATCCCGCTCTAACGCATCTGGAGGTGTAGGGGCCCCGGTCGATGTTTGGAATTGACACCACCGTACTGGCTTTCATCGTGCTCGCCGGCTTCAGCGCCGGCGCGGTGGCCTACGCTTTCCTGTTCACGCGCATCGATAACGAGAAGCAGGCCGGCAAGCGGCTTCAGACCATCAAGACCGCCGAAACCGACCGGTCTGTGGTGAAAGCCACGCGCGACCGCGCCGCGGAAGCGGTCAAGCGGCGCAAAAACCTCCAGGACTCCCTCAGGCAGCTCGACGAGAAGCAGAAGACCAACGACCAAAACGTCAGGAAGCCGCCGCTGAAGGTTCAGATCCGTCAGGCCGGCATGCAGGTTCCGATCGAGCGCTTCTACATGTATTCGGCCGTCTGCGGCATCGTGCTGACAGGCTTTCTCTTTTTCGCCGGCGCGCCTTTGTGGGCTCTGCCCGGAGCGCTGCTGGTGGGCGGCCTCGGCCTGCCGCGCTGGTTTGTCTCCTTTCGCCGTACACGCCGCGTCAAGGCCTTCCTGGAAGAGTTCCCGAACGCGCTCGACATCATCGTGCGCGCGGTCAAGTCCGGCCTGCCGCTCAACGATGCGATCCGCCTGATCGCCAACGAATCGCCCGAACCGGTCCGGTCCGAGTTCCGCCGCATCGTCGATTCCCAGCAGATGGGCATGTCGGTGCCCGACGCCGCCATGCGCATGTCCGAGACCATGCCATGCAGCGAGGCCGGCTTCTTCGGCATCGTCATCCAGATCCAGTCGCAGGCCGGCGGCAACCTGTCCGAGGCGCTGGGTAACCTTTCGCGCGTCCTGCGCGACCGCAAGAAGATGAAGGCCAAGGTCCAGGCGCTTTCGATGGAAGCCAAGGCATCCGCCGTCATCATCGGCGCCTTGCCCTTTGTCGTTGCCTTCCTCGTCTATCTGTCGAGCCCGAACTACATCATGCCGCTGTTCACCACCAATGTCGGCAACCTGATCCTCGGCTGCTCGGGTGTGTGGATGTCGATCGGCATCCTGGTGATGCGCAAGATGATGAACTTCGAAGTGTAGGGGCACGGATCCCGTGACAGAGCAGGTCGTAAAAACACTCACCGACCCTTCTTTCCTGATCGCGATGCTGGTCGGCATTGCCGTTTTTGCGACCGTCTTCACGCTCATGCCGGCGTTCGGCGGCACGTCGCTCAAGTCGCGCATGAAGACCGTGGCGATCGAGCGCGACAAATTGCGTGCCGAACAGCGTGCGCGGCTGGCCAATGAGGCCGACCGCCGTCGCAAGGGGCTGCGCGAGGAGCAGTCCATCGGCATGCGCAACATCGTCGACCGCCTGGATCTCAGGCGCGCCCTTGCCGACGAAAACACCGTCCAGAAGCTCAAGGTCGCCGGCTTTCGCGGCCAGAACCCGCTGACGCGCTTCCTGTTCTTCCGCCTCGTCCTGCCATTCGTCGGCTTTGCCTTGGCGGCCGTCTATCTGTTCGTGCTCGGCGGCCTGCCGCAGCAGCCGGCCTCCATCAAGCTGTTCGTCTGTGTCGTTGTCGCCTATGGCGGCTTCTACGCGCCGATCCTCTACGTCAACAACCGCGCGACCAAGCGTAAGCAGTCGATCCAGTTGGCATGGCCGGACGCGCTCGACCTGATGCTGATCTGCGTGGAATCCGGCATGTCGGTGGAAGCGGCCTTGCGCAGGGTTGCCGATGAAGTCGGCGCGCAGTCGGTGGCGCTTGCCGAGGAATTCGTGCTCACCAATGCCGAGCTGTCCTATCTGCAGGATCGCAAGATCGCCTATGAAAACCTGGCAAGCCGTACCGGCCTGGAATCGGTCAAGTCGGTGTCGCAGGCCCTGGTCCAGGCCGAACGCTACGGCACGCCGGTGGCGCACGCGCTGCGCGTGCTCGCCTCGGAAAGCCGCGACATGCGCATGAACGCTGCCGAAAAGAAAGCCGCGGCGCTTCCGCCGAAGCTCACCGTGCCCATGATCCTGTTCTTCCTGCCGGTTCTGTTCGCCATCATTCTGGGTCCGGCCGGCATCCAGGTCAGCCAGCGCGGCATCTTCGGCGACCAGCACAGTTCCTCGAGCCAGTAGCAATTCCAGGAAAAGTATCGGGCGGTTAAAGCATGTCACCCGAAAGTGGGACCCGGTTTTGGGATAAAGACATGCGCAAAATCAAAAACCTAAAGCGCATGGAGCGAATCTGAAGATCGCGACGCGCTTTAGGCTCGGCGACTTCGCCGCAGCGTTCCGTCTGGAATTGCGTAAAAACAAAGGGATAGAGCCGTCCCCTTCAAAAAGCCGCGGGGTCCGCGCGGCTTTTTGATTTCAGCGGGGGTCGATGCTTGGCAGCGCCCGCCGCGTTCAGTTCGTGGCGACTTTCGCCTTGTCCTTGTCCTGATCCTTCAACTGGCTCCAGGCGTTCTGCTGGGCAAGCATTTGCCGCAGATAGGCGATGTTGGCCTGCGCCTGCTCGGGCGACAGTTCCTGCGAGGCGATCTTCTCGGCCTCGTCGAAGCGGCCCTGCAACCCGACGACCAGCGCGAGGTTCTGCCGCACCCGGCTGTCGGCGCCGGGCTGCTGCGCGGCCGAGCGCATATAGGTCTCGGCCGTGCGCAGGTCGCCTTCGAGCACATAGGACATGCCGAGATTGGAGAGCACCGAAGGCTCGTTCGGCTTCAGTTCCAGCGCCTTGCGATAGTCTTGCCGCGCTTCGTCCTTCTGCCCCATCTGGTCGAGAATGGCGGCTTCCGCCGACACCAGCTTCCAGTCCGGATATTCGGGCGTCTGCGCGCGGCGCACGGCGTCGAGGGCGGGCTCGAACTGGCCGTTGGCGGCAAGCGCCTTGCCATAGGCGGCAAGCACGTCTCGATCCTTCGGATAGGCGATCGCCAGCTTGCGCATCACGGCCAGCGACTGGTCGGCATCGCCGTCCATCTGCAGCGCCGCCGCGAAATTTATCGCCAGGCGCTTGTCGTTCGGATTGTGGGCGTAGGATTGGCCGAGCCTGGACGTTGCGGTGTGCAAGTCGTCTGCCGACATCGTTTCCAGCGGCTTGCTGTCGGAACGCGAGATGGAGCCGGTGGTGAACTTGCTGGTGCTACCACAGCCCGCAACGCTGGCCGCCAGCGCCGCCGTGAAGACCGCGGTGATCATACGGTTGGCTGAAAGGTTGAACGCTTCGGTCGGCATCGGCGCCCGGTCTCCATTCCTGTGCGGCCATTGGTTGGCCGTCTTCCCTCCCGCAGAAATATTCTGTTAACCCTAACGGACCGTTAAGAAGCGCCGACTCAAGCTGTTCGGCCGGAGATCATCACATGCCTGTCGAACTCGTCGAGCAGAAGCCGGAAACCGCCTTGCCTGTCTATTTGGTGGCAAGGGATGCCCTTGATGCCGCGGCGCTGCCGCCGCCGGCCGCCGCCTGGGCAAGGGCCAATGGTTTTTCCGGCGATGCGGGGCGCGTGCTGGTCCTGCCGGGCGAGGGCGGCAGCCTTGCCGGCGCGCTGTTCGGCATAGGCGACGGCGAAAGCACGCTTGCCCTAGGCGCGCTCGCAAGGGCGTTGCCGGAGGGCGACTGGCATTTCGCGTCGGCCCCCGCGCAGCCCGATCTCGCCGCGCTCGCGCTGGTCCTCGGGGGCTATGTCTTCACACGCTACGGCAAGAAGCCTGGCAGGGCCTTGCGCTTTGCGCTTCCGGAAGGCGCAGACGCCACGCATGTTCGCCGCGTCGCCGACAGCGTGTTCCTGACACGCGACCTCGTCAACACGCCGACCAGCGACCTGGGGCCGCTCGAACTGGAAGAAGCCGTCCGGAACCTCGCGGCCGCCCATGGCGCCGATATCTCCGTAATCCATGGCGACGATCTCCTGGCGCGGAATTTCCCGATGATCCACGCGGTCGGCCGGGCCTCGACCGGCGCGCCGCGACTGATCGACATGACCTGGGGACCGGGCGATGCGCCGAAGGTGACGCTGGTCGGCAAGGGCGTCTGCTTCGACACCGGCGGCCTCGACATCAAGCCGTCGTCGGGCATGCTTTTGATGAAGAAGGATATGGGAGGCGCCGCCAACGTGCTGGGTCTCGCCTCCATGATAATGGCGGCCAAATTGAATGTCCGGCTGCGCGTGTTGATCCCCGCCGTCGAGAATTCGATCGCCGGCAATGCCTTCCGGCCGGGCGATGTGCTGAGGAGCCGCAAGGGCATCACGGTCGAGATCGGCAACACGGATGCGGAAGGGCGGCTGGTTCTCGCCGACGCGCTGGCGCTGGCCGACGAGGAGCAGCCGGCCTTGCTGGTCGACATGGCGACGCTGACCGGCGCCGCGCGCGTCGCATTGGGRCCGGATCTGCCGCCTTTCTACACCGCCGACGAGGCGCTTGCGGCCGATCTTGCCGCGGCATCCGTTTCGGTCGAGGATCCACTCTGGCGCATGCCGTTGTGGCGTCCCTATGACGCAAAGCTTTCCTCGAAGATCGCCGACATCAACAATGTGACCGCGGACGGCTTTGCCGGATCGATCACCGCGGCGCTTTTCCTCAAGCGCTTCGTCGAGAAGACCCACAGCTGGGCGCATTTCGACATCTTCGCCTGGAACCCGACCGACCGCCCCTACGGCCTGACCGGCGGCGAGGCGCAAGGCATTCGCGCGCTGGAGCAAGTCATCGCCGGGCGTTTTGGAGCGTAGCGGCGAAACGCCGTCACTGAAACGGAACCGAAACAATTTGCCGGCATGCTTTGCGCATGTCGATCTCGATGCGCCCGAGCCAGGCCTTGCGACTGTGGCAGCAGGTGATGCTCGCCCAGGTGCGCGACGGCGAGCCCGATCTCACGATGCGCCAGACGGCGATCCTGTTCACCATCTATCTCGATCCGCCGCCGCACACGGTGCGCAGGCTTGCGGCAAAGCTCAACGTCACCAAGCCGGTCATCACCCGGGCGCTGGACACGATGGGCGCGCTGAAGCTGGTCTCGCGCCATCGCGACGAGCTCGACAAGCGCAACGTGCTGATCCGGCGCACGGTGGAAGGCGCGCTCTTTGTCGAGCGCTTCGGCGATGGTATCGTCGCCAGGGCGCATGACCTGCCCATCTAGAGCATGATCCCGAAAAGTGGGAACCGGTTTTCGGATAAGATCATGCTCCAACAGAAATTCGACTGGATTATCGATTTGACAGCCAGGGATGCCCGCCTTCATGCCTTCCGCTCCGACCTTGCCGATGCGAGGCTGAAGGGCGAGGTCGCCGCCGACCGCTTCGTCACCGGCCGTCCGGCGCGTATCACGACGCCGGTCGCCGACCTGCGCAAGGCGCCGCGCCCCGATGCGGGCGTCAACACGCAGGCGCTGTTCGGCGACGACGTGCTTGTCTTCGAGGAAGCCGAAGGTTGGGCCTGGGTGCAGGCCGAGCGCGACGGCTATGTCGGCTATGTGGCGGACAATCTTCTTGGCCAGCGCGACCATGCGCCCACGCACATCGTTTCGGTACCGCGTACCTTCCTCTATCCGGGCCCCGATCTGCGCTTTCCGATCGACGGACAGCTGTCGATGGGCTCGACCGTCACGGTAACCGGTTCGGCCGAAACGCGCGGCACGCATTACGCGCTTCTGCCATCCGGCCAGGCGGTCATCGCCCGCCATTTGCGGCCGATCGTCGAGTTGGCGGACGATTACGTCACGGTCGCCGAAAGTTTCCTCGGCACGCCCTATCTGTGGGGTGGCGTTTCCGGCTTCGGCATCGACTGCTCCGGTCTGGTGCAGCTTGCGATGCGCATGACCGGCAAGGATGTGCTGCGCGATTCCGACATGCAGGCGGCATCGATCGGCACGCCGTTCGAGCCGGGTGCGGACTATTCAGGACTTCGGCGCGGCGACCTCGTCTTCTGGAAGGGTCATGTCGCTGTTATGACCGACGAGAAGAATATGATCCACGCCAACGGCCACACCATGCTGGTCTCGCGCGAGGGGCTGAAAGAGGCGGTCGACCGCATCGGCTACCTCTATGGCGGCCCGACGGGGTTCAGGAGGCCGTAACGCCCTTTACCTCTCCCCTTGTGGGAGAGGTCGGATTGTCCCGATTTGTTCTTCACAAATCGGATGGCAATCCGGGTGAGGGGTAGCTTGGCGCCAAGCTGGAACACCCCTCATCCGTCTCGGCGCTGCGCGCCGATCCACCTTCTCCCACAAGGGGAGAAGGGAAAAACGATCCCCTTTTGTTCTGATTTTCCTTGGCGATTTCGCGCCGCCGCGCTACCTGTTGCGCGTGACCGAGCAGCCGCGCCTTGCCGAACGGAATGCCGCCGTCCTGCTGCCTGAGCCATTCGTCAAATGGTTCGGCGAAAAGGGCTGGTCTCCACGCGCCCATCAATTGGACCTGCTGGCGAAGGCTCAAAGCGGCCAATCGGTGCTGCTGATCGCGCCGACCGGCGCCGGCAAGACGCTGGCCGGCTTCCTGCCGTCGCTGACCGAGCTCGCCAACCGTCCCAAGCGAAAACCGGGTCAAGCGCATCGCGGCATCCACACGCTCTATATCTCGCCGCTCAAGGCGTTGGCCGTCGACATCGAGCGCAATCTCGGCAAGCCGGTCGAGGAGATCGGCCTGCCCCTCACCATCGAGACACGCACTGGCGACACGCCGTCGCACAAGCGTCAGCGGCAGAAGCTGGCGCCGCCCGACATCCTGCTCACCACGCCCGAGCAGCTCGCGCTGCTGATCGCCTCGAACGACGCCAAGCGCTTCTTCGAGGATCTGCGCTATGTCGTGCTCGATGAGCTGCATTCGCTGGTCACCTCCAAGCGCGGGCATCTGCTGGCGCTCGGCCTGGCGCGTTTGCGCAGCATTGTCCCCGATCTCCAGACCATCGGCCTGTCGGCGACGGTCGCCGAGCCGGACGAACTGCGGCGCTGGCTGGTCAGTCAGGCTTCTCCGGGCGACATGTCCGAGCTCATCGTCGTCGCAGGCGGCGCGAAGCCCGAGATATCGATCCTCGACTCGGAAGAGCGGGTGCCCTGGGCCGGTCACTCCGCCCGCTACGCCACGCCTGAAATCTACCGCGAGATCAAGCGGCATAAGACCACGCTGCTTTTCGTCAACACGCGCAGCCAGGCCGAGCTGCTGTTCCAGGAACTATGGCGCGTCAATGAAGACACGCTGCCGATCGCGCTTCATCACGGATCGCTGGACGTCGCCCAGCGCCGCCGCGTCGAGAAGGCAATGGGCGAAAACGCGTTGCGCGCCATCGTCGCAACCTCGACATTGGACCTCGGCATCGACTGGGGCGATGTCGATCTGGTCGTGCATGTCGGCGCACCGAAGGGAGCCAGCCGTCTGGCGCAGCGCATTGGCCGCGCTAACCACCGCATGGATGAGCCGTCGAAGGCGATCCTGATCCCTGCCAACCGCTTCGAGGTGCTGGAATGCCGCGCCGCGCTCGACGCCAACTATCTCGGCGCGCAGGATACGCCACCATTGGTCAATGGCGGTCTGGACGTCTTGGCCCAGCACGTGCTGGGTTGCGCCTGTGGGGCGCCGTTCCATCCCGATGCGTTGTTCGATGAAGTAAGAACGGCCGCCCCCTACGCCAGCCTGGACAGGCCGACATTCGACCGGGTCATCGACTTCGTCGCCACCGGCGGTTACGCGCTGAGAAATTACGAACGCTACGCCCGCATCCGGCAGACCAAGGAAGGCTTGTGGCGGGTTTCAAATCCAGCCGTCGCCCAGCAATACAGGCTCAATGTCGGCACCATCATCGAGGTGCCGGCGCTCAATGTGCGTTATGTTCAGGCCGGCAGCAGAGGGGCAGCCTCGCGCGGCGGCAGGGTGCTGGGGAAGATCGAGGAAGCATTCCTGGAGACTTTGACCCATGGCGACACTTTCATGTTCGCCGGCAAGATCCTGCGCTTCGAAGGCATCCGCGAGAATGAGTGTTTCGTCTCGAACGCGCCCGGCAGCGATGCCAAGGTGCCCTATTATGGCGGTGGCAAATTCCCGCTTTCGACCTACCTCGCCGAGCAGGTGCGGGCGATGCTCGACGATCCGCAACGTTGGAAGAAACTGCCCGAGCAGGTCGCTGACTGGTTGCGGTTTCAGGCGGACAAGTCGGTCCTACCGAAACGCGACGACCTGTTGATCGAAACCTTTCCGCGCGGCAACCGGTATTACATGGTGGCATATCCGTTCGAGGGCAGGCTTGCGCATCAGACGCTCGGCATGCTGCTTACCCGGCGGCTGGATCGGGCGGGAGCCAAGCCGGTCGGATTCGTGGCCACAGACTATGCGCTGGCCATCTGGTCGCTGGCAGACATGGGCTGGATGTTCAAGAACACGAAACCGTCGCTGGCCACGCTGTTCGATCAGGACATGCTGGGCGACGATCTCGAAGCGTGGTTCGCCGACAGCTGGCTCTTGAAGCGCACCTTCCGCAACTGCGCGCTCATTTCCGGACTGATCGAAAAACGCCACCCCGGCAAGGAGAAAAGCGGCCGGCAGGTGACCGTTTCGACCGACCTGATCTATGACGTGCTGCGCAGCCATGAACCCGACCACATTCTGCTGCAGGCCACCCGTACGGATGCCGCAACCGGGTTGCTCGATGTCAGCAGACTTGCCGAGATGCTCTCGCGCATCCGCGGCCGAATCATGCATAAGAATCTCGAACAGATTTCGCCGCTGGCCGTGCCCATCATGCTCGAAATCGGCAAGATGCCGGTCAATGGCGAGGCGGACGAGACGCTGCTGATGGATGCCGCCACCCTCGTCGAGGAGGCCATGGGGCCCGAGATGACGGGCTGAAAGAGAGTTGAGGGGGATGAATTTTTCGCTGTCGCGCGCAACGCTGATCGCCGAGGCCGACCTTGTCGGCATTGCCGGCGAGCGCGCTGTCTGCGATCGCCGCGGCGTCCTCTATTTCCCCGATCTTCGGCTGCTTGCGGTCTCCGACCTGCATCTCGAGAAAGGCTCGTCTTTCGCCCGGCGCGGCGCGCTGATCCCACCCTACGATACCGGCGCTACTCTGCTGCGGCTGCAGGCAGTGATCGCCGATTATCAGCCGCGCATCGTGGTCAGCCTGGGCGATTCCTTCCATGACGGCGGCGGTGCTGAACGCATGCACCGGAGTTTCCGCGAACAGCTTGAAGCGATGATGGCCGGCCGCGACTGGTTCTGGGTCGCCGGCAACCACGATCCCGATGCGCCCGCCGATCTGCCCGGCGAGACGGTGCGGGAACTTGCCATCGGCTCGCTGCTCTTTCGCCATGAACCGTCGAAGGTTCGCGTCGAGGGCGAGATCGCCGGCCATCTCCATCCTTGTGCCCGCATTGTCCAGCGCGGCCGCTCGGTCAGGCGCCGTTGCTTCGCCGGCGACGGCGGCCGCATGATCATGCCGGCCTTCGGCGCTTATACCGGCTCGCTCAACGTGCTCGACCGCGCCTATGCCGGCCTGTTCCGGCTGGAGACGCTTGTTGCCTATATGCTCGGCGCCGAACGCATTTTTGCGATCTCCGGCTCAATGCTGCGGCCGGGCTGAGGTCCTTTATCGTCCATAGTAGAGCGTGACCGTGTGCTTCGCCTCGGCGAAGAAAAGCCAGCGCTCGACCAGCATGCCGGCGAGTTGCGCGATCGCTGCAAGCACCGATGCGATTGCGCCTATCGGCCATGGCAGGAAGTACACGGTCGCCAGCAGGATGGCTGGCGCGGCGAAAGCCAGCGCCTGCGTGATCCGCCGCAGCTTCGCGCTGTGCTTGCGCGCGATGCGGAAGCCCATTTCCTTCAGCAGATAGTTTTCTTCCGTGTGCGGCCATTCGATCGACCGCACCGTGCCGCCGGCAAGGCCCGTCGCGGTGTTGGCGGTTGTCGGAATCTCCAGCCGGTCGTTGTGGCGCCATGTCGCCAGCTTCCAGGCCCAGCCGGCGAGCGTGGCAAGCAGAGCCCAGGCTAGCATCGCCGTTGAACCGAGCTTGAACACCTGGAGCAGAGCGTTGGCGAGAACGCCTCCGGTCATCGTCGCAAAAATGAGATAAGCCGGCAAAGTGTAGCGGCTGTGCCATTGGGCGATCGGCTTTAGCGAAGCGTAGATCATGCCTGTCGTGCAGACGGTCGTCACCGCGCCTGCCGCCGCCAGCAGGCCCGCGGCCGCCACCCAGCCGCCGCTCTCGCCGAGAAACACCCAACCGATGCCGAACAGCGCGGCCGGAATGAAGGTCGCGACCGACGCCACGCCTTCGCGCGACAGCCAGGAGCTGCGCCATTGCGAGAAGGCGCGCCATGCACGCTCGGGCCGGCCCAGATGGCCCGTGGAGGACAAGAGGCCAGCGACGATCAGGCCGAGCGCCAGCGCCATGCCGGCAAGGCCAAGCCAGAAATCGGCGGGGATTACTCCAAGCCCGCCAAGCAGGCCGAGCAGCGCCAGCAGGCCGTAGCCGGCGCCGGTGGCGGTGGTGAAGAAGACGACCGAGAAAGCGGGATGCATGATCAGCTAATTCGAAAGCATGCGGTCGATCCAGCCGAGGAAGCCGCCCTCGGCCTTGATCGGCTCCAGCGCCGGCGCGTCGACCTTCGCCGCGCGTTGGCTGCGGGCGCGCGGCGGCAGGTACCGATTGGTCGGCTTGTAGCCGAGCTCCGGCATCAGCGCGACGCCGCCACGCTCCTCGACAAGCTGCGAGATCGCGGAGGCCGGATCGCCGAGATCGCCGAAATGCCGGGCGCTGGTCGGGCAGGCGGCGACGCAGGCCGGCACGCGGTCCTCCTCGGCAAGATTGTCGTTGTAGATGCGGTCGACGCAGAGCGTGCATTTCTTCATCACGCCGACATCCGTGTCGAACTCGCGCGCGCCATAGGGGCAGGCCCAGCTGCACAATTTGCAGCCGATGCATTTGTCTTCATCGACCAGCACGATGCCGTCCGAGACGCGCTTGTAGGAGGCGCCGGTCGGGCAGACAGTGACGCAGGCCGGCTGCTCGCAATGCAGGCAGGAGCGCGGGAAGTTCACCGTGCGGCCGCCCATCTCGGTCGTGTGCTCGTAGCTGTGCACCCGGTTGAACCAGACGCCGTCGACATGCCCGCCATAGGGAGCGATGTCGGTCAGCGGCGCCATATGGCCGCCGGTGTTCCACTCCTTGCAGGCCGTGACGCAGGCCTGGCAGCCGACGCAGGTGTCGAGGTCGATGACGAGGCCGAGCTTCTTCTCGGTCCGGGCGGGAAGGCAGGTCATTCGGCGGCTTCCCTCTTCATGCGGAATTCCGCGCCGAAGCGAAGCACTTCGGGCGCAGGTTCGAAATGTGGYGGCTGGCGGAAGCGCTCGAATTGCGGCTCGGTGAAGCCGGCTTCGTCAGGCGCGCATTTTGCGATCCGCACACGCACATCGAACCATGCCGCCTGTCCTGTGACCGGGTCCGAATTCGAATAGCGCTTGCCGCTGGCGTCGGCTGCAGTCTGGTCGCCGATGATGTGGTTGAGCAGGAAGCCGCGATTGCTCTCCGCCGCATCGTCCTTCAGGCCCCAGCTGCCGCGCCGCTTGCCGATCGCGTTCCAGGTCCACACCGTGTCCGGGTTCACGCCGTCGATCAGCTTGATCTGACCCTTCACCCTTCCGTTTACGCTTTCGATCCATACCCAGTCGTCGTCGGCAAGGCCAAGGTTGGCGGCGGTGTCCGCATGCACGAACAGCCGGTTCTGGCTGGTGATCTGCCGCAGCCAGGCATTCTGCGATCCCCAGGAATGGTACATGTGCATCGGCCGCTGCGTCAGCGCATGCAGCGGATATTTTTCGAGGTCGACGGCGCTGTCCTCGAAGGGCGCGTACCAGAAGGGCAGCGGGTCCATATAGGCTTCGATACGGCCGCGCTCGGCCTCCGGCGGCTGCACTTTTCCATGGCCGCGCGCGGCCAATCTAAAACGTTGGATCGGCTCCGAATAGAGCTGGAAGACAATCGGTTCGGCCTTGGCGATGAAACCCATCTCGACGGCGAAATCGAGATAGGCGCGGTTGCCCATTTTGTAATAGCGCTGGTCGTCGGAAAAATCGTGGTGCCAGAAGCCGCCATTGTCGATGTAGCGCTGCAACTGGTCGGGGTTGACGTCGCCCCTGCCGATCGCGCCGCCATTCTTGCCGCGCCAGCCGGCCAAAGGGCCGATGCCGGGCGTGCGCTCGTGATTGACGATGTAGTCGGCATAGTCGCGGTATTTCGCCGAGCCGTCCTCGTCGACGAAGCCGGGCAGGCGGAGCCGCGCGCCGAGATCGATCAGCACCGACTGGAAAGGCCGCACGTCGCGGTCCGGCTGCACCACCGGATGGCGGATGGCGTCGGCGGCCCCGTCGGCGTGGCTGATCGGCCGGTCGAGCAGGCTGATGCAGTCGTGCCGTTCGAGATAGGTGGTGTCCGGCAGCACCAGATCGGCGAAAGCCACCGTCTCGGAATAATAGGCGTCGGAATAGATGATGAACGGGATCTTGTAGGCGCCGGCCTCGTCCTTGTCGGTCAGCATGGCAATCGTCTCGACCGTGTTCATCGACGAGTTCCACGCCATGTTCGACATGTACATCATCAGCGTGTCGATCGGATAAGGATCGCCGGCCCAGGCGTTGCGGATCACCGTGTGCATCAGCCCATGCGCGGCCAAAGGCGCTTCCCAGGAATAGGCCTTGTCGATGCGGGTGGGCCGGCCGGCCTCGTCGACGAGAAGGTCATCCGGTCCGCAGACGAAGCCGAGCGGCATGCCGTCCAGCGGCGTCATCGGCTGGGCGTTTTTTCCGCATGGCTTCGGCCCCGGCGGTGCCGGGCGCGGATAAGGCGGCTTGAAGCGGAAGCCGCCGGGCACATCGACTGTGCCGAGCAGCACCTGGAGCAGATGGATGGCGCGGCAGGTGTGAAAGCCGTTGGAATGGGCCGAGATGCCACGCATGGCATGCATCGAGACGGGCCGGCCCTTGATCGTCTCGTGCCGCCGGCCAGTCCAGTCGGTCCAGGCAACCGGCAGCTCGATCGTCTGTTCGAAGGCGACATGCGCCAGTTCCGCCGCGATCCGCCGGATCGTGTCGGCGCTGACGCCGCAGCGCTCCGCCACGGCGTCCGGCGAGTACGTCTTGTCGAGATAGCGCTCGGCGATGAGCTGGAAGACAGGCACGCAGCGCCGTCCGGCGACCTCGTAGCTGCCGGTCAGCGCCGGCTTTGCTTCCGGGTCGGCTGCGTTGACCGGCTGCTTCGCCACCCTGTCCCAGGCAAGCGGATTGCCGTCGCTATCGCGCACGAACAGTCCGTCATCGGCGGACCCGTGCTCTTGCACGACCAGCACCGGCGCATTGGTGTAGCGCAGCAGGTAATCCAGATCGATGCGGCCGGCCTTGAGCAATTCATGGACCAGCGCCAGCACAAACAGTCCGTCGGTGCCCGGCCTGATGCCGATCCAGTCGTCGGCGATGGCATTGTAGCCCGTGCGGCAGGGGTTGATCGAAACCACCTTGGCGCCGCGCGCCTTGAGCTTGCCGAGGCCGATCTTGATCGGGTTGGAATCGTGGTCCTCGGCGACGCCGAACAGCATGAAATATCGGGTGTTGTCCCAGTCGGGTTCGCCGAACTCCCAGAACGAGCCGCCGATCGTGTAGAGCCCGCCGGCCGCCATGTTGACGGAGCAGAAGCCGCCATGCGCGGCGAAATTGGGCGTGCCGAATTTCGACGCCCACCAGCCGGTCAGCGATTGCGACTGGTCGCGTCCGGTGAAGAAGGCGAGCTTTTTCGGATCGGCGCGGCGGATCGCCGACAGCCGTTCGGTGGCGATGGTCAGCGCTTCTTCCCACTCGATCTCGCGGAATTCGCCCGAGCCGCGCGGCCCTGTCCTCAGCAGCGGCTTCCTCAGCCGCGCCGGGCTGTAGTGCTGCATGATGCCGGAGCTGCCCTTGCCGCAGATCACGCCGCGGTTCACCGGATGATCCTTGTTGCCGTTGATGTAGCGGACCTTGCCGTCCTTGATATGAACGTCGATGCCGCAGCGGCAGGCGCACATGTAGCAGGTGGTCTTGGCGGTGCGGTCGGAGACGCTTGGCGAGGTCTCGACCCCGTCGCCTTCGTCCGGCGCCCGGCTGTCGGCCAGCGGCCGCTGCGAAGGTGCGGAATTGGCGCCGCGCGGCGCGGCATTGCTCATGATCCGCGAACGCTCTTGCCGCCCGCCAGTTTGGCTTTTTTCTTCGGACCAGGGCCACGCATATAGTGAAGCTCGGGATGATAACGCTCACCGGCGAGCTGCCGCTTCAGCCGGCGGCTCCAATGCGCGAATAGGGATTTGAAGCGCCCTGTCATTTCCCACTCTTGGCCTCTGACGACCAATTTTTTCCAACTTCAGGTGAAAACTTAGAACAAAGCAATTGATGCGTCTAACAAGCAGCTCTTGTAATTCCGATCGATTCTGCTTCTTAGTTGGCCATGACTCTCGATCAGTTGCGCATCTTCGTCGCCGTCGCCGAGCACGGCCATATGACCAAGGCCGCGGAGCGGCTCGGCATCTCGCAGTCGGCGGCGTCGGCCGCGATCCGCGCGCTCGAAAGCCAGCACGGCGTGCGCCTGTTCAACCGGGTCGGCCGCAACATCGAACTGGCTCAGACCGGTCACCGCTTCCTGCCTGAGGCGAAGGCGGTCCTGGATCGCGCCGCTGCTGCCCGCGGCGTGCTGGAGGATGTATCGCAGACCGTCGCCGGCAGCCTGTCGATCGCGGCCAGCCAGACCATCGCCAGCTACTGGCTGCCGCGTCGCCTGGCGTCCTTCCACGAAGCCTATCCCGCCGTGAAGCTGAGCGTGACGATCGGCAACACCAGGCAGGTGGAGACCAATGTGCTCGACGGCCGCGCCGATTTCGGACTGGTCGAGGGCCGCACCGAGTCCGACATCCTGCGCCGCGCCACGGTCGACGAGGATCGCCCGATGCTGGTGGTGGCGCGCGCCCATCCCGAAATTCCAATGACGCGGGCGGGTAATCTCGACATCAGGGCGTTGCGCTGGATCATCAGGGAAGGCGGGTCGGGCACGCGCGAGGCGCTGGAGGATTTCGCGCTCAGCCAAGGGGTCCCGCCGGCGGAGCTGCAGATATTCCTCGTCCTGCCCAGCAAYGAGGCCGTGCGCCAGGCGGTCGAGGCCGGCGCGGGGGCGACGATCATCTCGGAACTCGTCGTTGCCCGCTCCCTGGCGGAGGGCAGCCTCAGGGCCGTGCCGGTCGACTTGCCGAAACGCGACTTCGCCATGATCACGCATCGCGACCGCCAGGCGAGCCTCGCCCAGATGGCGCTGAAGGCGCATCTCGGTGGAAAGGCGGACGCGCCAGCAAGCGTGGAATAGTCAGGCGTATTTGCGCTGCGCGTCGAGCGCCAGCCCAAGGCCGACCGAGCCGAACATGTCGCCTTCGATGACGGAAGCTTGCGGTACCAGCGATAGGATACGCCGCTTCGCCAGCGGGATCGCGGTCGAGCCGCCGGTGAGGAACACGGCAGTGATGGCGGAGGCATCGACGCCGGCGTCGGCGATGGTCTGCTTGACCGTGGCAGTCACGCGTTCGATGTCGCTCGCAATGGTTTCCTCGAGGCCTGCGCGCGTGATCTCGGCCGCGAAGCGCGCGCCGGGCAGCGACACCTTCACCTCGGCCGAGGACTGATCGGTCAGCGCGATCTTGGCCCTTTCGACCAGGCCGGCCATCGCATGGCCGTAGCGGTGCTCGACGACATGGATGAAGCGGTCGACGAGGTCGGCGCGTTCGGCCTCGTAGCGGATCTGCCGCAGGTCGTTCATCGCCTTGGCGGTGTAGACGAGATTGATGCGCTGCCAGGTCGCCAAGTCGATGAAATAGGCCGCGGGCAGGTTGCGCTTGTGGTCCTTGGTCCGTGTCAGATAGCCGAGCTCGGGCATGACATGGGCGATGCTGAGCAGCCGGTCGAAATCGGTGCCGCCGATATGGACGCCGCGATTGGCGAGGATGTCGGCCTTGCGGTCGCTTGAGCGCGCGCGCTCAGGCGAGACCCGCACGATCGAGAAGTCGGATGTGCCGCCGCCCATGTCTATGATCAGCGCCAGCTCCTCGCGGGTGACCTTCTGCTCGTAGTCGAGCGCCGCCGCGATCGGCTCGAACTGGAAGGCGATGTGCTTGAAGCCTTGCGCGCGGGCCGCCTTTTCCAATTCGCCCTGCGCCTTCGCATCGGCGGCCGCATCGTCGTCGACGAACTGCACGGGCCGGCCGAGCACCACGTTCTCGACCGGACCGCCGGTGTCTTCCTCCAGCCGCTTCTTCAAATGGCCGACGAACATGCCGACGATGTCGATGAAGCCGATCTGGCGCGCCTTGATGCGGGTCTTTTCGTTGGCGAGCGTGCTGCCGAGCACGCTCTTCAGGGAGCGCATCAGCCGCCCTTCGATACTGTCTGTATAGTCGCTGATCGCGCGGCGGCCGAAATAGGTATAGCCATCCTCGAAATTGAAGAACACGGCGCTCGGCAGGGTGGGTTGCTCGCCTTCCAGCGCCACCAGCCGCGCCCGGCCGTCGCGGATCACGCCCACGGTGGAATTGGACGTGCCGAAATCGATGCCGCCGAATGCCGATCGCATCGCAGCCTCCTGTCGTTGTTTCATAGCGGCAAGCCGACGCATCGCGCGCCGTCAACCGGAAGGCCGGACCGCTCTATCGAAATTGAATGTGTTGCTTATCCCTAGGGCTGGGAGGCGGCGATGTATCGCAAAACCGGGAAAAGGGAAACCCTCTTTTCACGGGAAATGGGTTCTTCCATTTCCCCGAAACATCAATCCTTGCGGAAGATGAGCCGTCCCAGCCAGCCGGTCAGCATGGCGAGCGATATGGCGAACACGCCGTAGAGGAAGGAATAGTCATGCGCGACGCGGAAGACCGACTGCTCGAAGCCGGACTTGCGGATTTCGAGCTGCGCCGAGCTTTCCTTGACGAACATGCCGCTCTTGAACAGGAACGCGCGCGCCTTATGGGTGCCGACCGGCACGTTGGGCGCGAGCCGCACGGTGGCGCGAAACAGGTTCTGCGACAGGAATTGCACGCCGCCGACATTCTCGCTGTAGAGGCCTGTCGCCGCCTTGCGGTCGCGCAGCGCCGCGGTGAATTCCTCGATGGTTGCCGGGCTGTCGGTCTCGTCGGCGGGCTTCATGTAGAGGTTCTGCGCGCCGAGCGAGAGCTGCTTGTATTTGGCGGGCTCGGCGATGTCCTGCAGCGGCCGCGTCGTCGCGACGGAATAGGAGACCGGCACGTTTTCGAACGTCTCCGAGTCCAGGTTGACCCAGACGCCGAGCACGCGGTCCTTGCGCCGGACCACGACCGGACGCGGCGGCCCTTCGAGCACGACGACGACGTCGTAGCGCCCCTGGCGAGCGATCAGCGGATCTGGGTTTTCCAGCGATCCGAAAATGGTGAGATCGGCGCCGGAGAAGCCCGCCGTGATCGAAATGGCGTCGGTCGACAGGCCGATCTGGATGCTTTCGGCGGGCGGCGTCTGCGCAGTTGCCGGGGAAAGGGCAAGGAGCATCGACAACGGGACGGCGGCTGCAAATGCTCTGGGTCCCGCCATCAGTTGAGGCCCGCGGCGGACAGCGAATAGAGATTGGGCGGCGTCACGAAAAGATCGACGGCGAGGCGGATGGCGACGGCCAGCACCAGCATCGCCAGGAGCGCGCGCAATTGCTCGCCGCGCAGCCGCTGGCCGGCCTTGGCGCCATACTGCGCGCCGGCGACGCCGCCCGCCATCAGCAGGAAGGCCAGGATCACGTCGACCGTCTGGTTGGTCGTGGCATGTACCAGCGTGGTGTAGGCCGAGGTGAAGATGATCTGGAACAGCGAGGTGCCGATAACGACATTGGTCGGCACCTTGAGCAGATAGATCAGCGCCGGCACCATGATAAAGCCGCCGCCGACGCCCATGATCGATGACAGGAAGCCAATCGCCGCACCCAGCCCGAGCACCGGGATGACGCTGACGAACAGTTTCGAGGCGCGGAAGCGCATCTTGAACGGCAGCCGGTGGATCCAGTTGTGCTGTCCGGATTTCTTGAGCACGGGCGCTGCGCCGCTGCGGCTGGCGCGCAACGCGTTGACGCTTTCCACCAGCATCAGCCCGCCGACGGTGCCAAGCAGGGCGACATAGAGCAGCGAGATGAAGAGATCGAGCTGGCCGAGCCGGCGCAACAGCGCGAAGACGTAGATGCCGGCCGTCGAGCCGACGATGCCGCCGGCCAGCAGCACGCCGCCCAGCTTGAAGTCGAGCGTGCCGCGCTTGAAGTGCGACAGCGCGCCGGAGAAGGAGGAGGCGATGACCTGGTTGGCGCCGGTGGCCACCGCGATCGCCGGCGGGATGTTGTAGAAGATCAGGAGCGGCGTGATCAGGAAGCCGCCGCCGACCCCGAACATGCCCGACAGGAAGCCCACCGCCGCGCCCATCGCCAGCAGCACGAAGACGTTGACGGAAATTTCCGCGATCGGGAGATAGATGCCCACCCGTCTGTCTCGATCAGTTTGTCTGTCGGCGCATAATGCCGTCCCCGGACACTAAAGCACCGAAAAGCCAATTTTTTCTTGCGCCGGCGCGGCGGCGGGTCAAAACCCCGCCGCGCCGAAACAAAAACCATCTCAATCAGTTAACAGGCAAATGTGTGGCAGGGCGTCGCGTATGCGACGCGCCCGCCGTTATTTCTTGGCCAGCAGCGCCTTGACGAGCGGTGCGTCGACCTCGCCGGTCGGCTTCATCTTGTTGTCAGTCTGGAAGGCCATGATGGCGTTCTTGGTCTTGCCGCCCATCACGCCGTCGGCGCCGCCGGCGTCATAGCCGTTCTTGTTGAGGATCAGCTGGATGTTCTTCACCGCCTTCTTCATGTCGATACCGGCGGTGGTCTGCGGTGCGCTGTCCTGCCAGGATTCCGGAACGTCGGCCGAGTTGGCGGCCGCGTTGAGCGGCTTGGCCTTCCACAATTCCGTGGCGGCGCGCGCCCGCTCGAGCTGCTCGGGGCGCAATGCGTTGGCGATCTCGTCGCGCTTGGCGGCGGCGTCCTTGTCGCCGGTCTTGGCGACGAGCGCGAACCACTTGTAGGATTCCTCCAGGTTCTGCTTCATGCCGACGCCCTTGGCGGCCAGGATGCCGAGGTTGAACTGGCTGTCCTTGACACCGAGGTCGGCGGCCTCCTGGAACCAGTGCGTGGCCGATTCATTGTCGGTCACGCCGTCCGCCGCCATGGCGAACAGCACCGCCAGATTGTGCATGGCGCTGGCGTTTCCCTGCTCGGCGGCGAGCTGGTAGTAGGTCTTGGCCTTCTTGATGTCGCGCGCGACGCCGATGCCCTTTTCGTAGAAATTGCCGATGCGGTACTCGGCCGGCGCGAAGCCGAGCTCGGCAGACTGCTCATACCATTTCGCGGCCGCCTTCATGTCTTCTTTGACGCCGCGCGATTCCGCATAGCGCGAGCCGATCTCGAATAGCGCCTTGGCGTCGCCGCCGGCGGCCGCGTCGCGCAGCGCCACCGGACCGATTTCCGAAGGAATGTCGAATTTGGCCGCCGCCGTCTGGCTTGCCGCGGGCGGCACGGCGCCTGTCGTGTCGGCGGAGGTGGCGGCCGGCCCGCTGGCCGCGGCGCGTTCGGCTGCCGGACTGGCCGCCACAGGCTCCTTGCCCACCGGCTGCGTGTCGCCATCCGTATCCGTCCCGGTGGCGGGTTCGGATGGCGCCCCGGAAGCCACCGGCGCCGGCGCGGCGGGCGTTGCAAGTGCCACCGGCGCGGGTGCCGGTTCGGCCGGCATGGCAGCAGCACTTTCGGGACTTGCGGGCACGGAGGCGGCTGGTGCCGTGTCTTGGACGGGCTCCGCCTGCCTGACAGGACGGGCAGGCGCGCTTTCGGCCTGTGCCGTCGCGGCATCAATCTTCGGTGCGTCGGACTTCTGCGTGTCGGCTTGCGGCGCGGCCGCGGCGCTGAGCGAAGCCGTATCGACCGCCTGCGGGGAGACGACCGGCGCGGGCTGGTTGTTGGCCGTCTCGACGGGGTCGGCCAGGAAGGCCTTGCCCAGCTGCAGGCCTGCCAGCGCCATCATGATCGCGGCGGCCGCCATGAGGATCGGCTTGCGCCGCGCCTTGAGCAGGTCGCCGATCCTCAGCGCCTTGACCGGGCCGGTCATGGTCGATTGCCGCTTCAGCGTGTCAGCCTCGGCTGCGGCCGCCTGGGCCGCCCGGCGGGCCGCGGCGATGAAATCGGACTTCGCGGCATCGCTCTCGTTGCGCCTGACCGGTTGGCCGCCGCGCTCGTCGCGCACGCGCTTCATGATGGCGTTGAGGTCCGGCGCGCCGGAACCGGGTTCCAAGGGCCGGTTGGCGGCCCTGGGGTCGAGCGGTTCGTCTATGTCGACGCTCGGCACGTCGGCGACCGGCGCAGCGCCGGCAAGCGGCTGCGTGTCAGCCTCCTTCTTACCCTTGAAGGCGCGCGCCAGGCCGCTGAACATGGATTTCCTGCGGCCGGCCGCCTCGCTCTTGCCGCCGATCGCATCCGGTCCGAGCGCCGCCATGGCCGCCGCTGCGGCGGCCTCCGCCGGCGTGCGTGGCGCGCTTGGCTCATCGCGCATGATGGCCGCGGCGCGGCCTTCAAGGCTGGCCATGTCTCTCGTAAGCGGCTGCGGCTGGTCGATATCCATCGAGGGCGCGTCCTGCACCGCGATCTTGCCGCCGCGGCCGCGCTTGCTGGTCGGTTGCGGATCGACCAGCTCGCTGACCGCTTCGCTGGTCTCGCCCGATTCGAGCGAGCCGAGCCGGTCGACGATCTTGAGCAGCGTGTCGTGGATCGCCTCGAATGTCCGCGAGTTGCGCTCGTCGGAGCGACGGGTGAGCGCTTCCAGCGTCTTCAAGTCCTGGGCGAGGCCGGCCACCGCCGTCGCATTGGTCTGCGCCGTGCTGGACGTCGACTCGGCAAGCGATTTCACGGCGCTCTCGGCAGCCTCGCGCGCCACGCTCAGTATGGAATCGCGCGTACCGGCCAGTGACCTCTCGATCTCGCTGAGGCGCGGGCTGATGTCTTCGAATTCGGGCAGCGGCGTGCCGGGCCTGGAAAGATGCGCGGACAGGCCGGCGACCTGCGCTTCGAGGCTCCGGATCAGCGCCGGATCGATGCCCGCGACCTGCTGCGCGGACGATTCCAGCCGGCTGGAAATGTCCTCGAGCCGGCTTTCCAGCCCACGGAT
Source organism: Mesorhizobium sp. LCM 4577 (assembly GCF_001854795.2). Classification (NCBI taxonomy): domain Bacteria; kingdom Pseudomonadati; phylum Pseudomonadota; class Alphaproteobacteria; order Hyphomicrobiales; family Phyllobacteriaceae; genus Mesorhizobium; species Mesorhizobium sp. LCM 4577. The sequence continues at coordinate 90,913 of NZ_MDDU01000011.1, forward strand.
CGCCATCTCGTTGGCGGGATCGGGCGTGCGCGTCTCGATGCGCTTGGCCAAAGCGGTGAAGCGGGCGTCGATCGCTTCCATGATGCCGGCGCTCTCGTCCTGGCGCATGCGCTGGTCGAGCCGATTCGCGACTTCGTCCAGCCGCCGCTCGAGATCGCGAAACAGCATATTGCCCTGTTCGATCGCATCGCCCTGGYGGCGCTCGAGCAGCACGGAGAGCGCATCGAAGCGCTGCTCCAGGCCCTGGAAGATCTGGTCGGCGTCGGGCATCGCCGGCGCGCGGTCCATCTTCTCCGTGATCGAAGCGATCTGCTTGCCCAGCCGCTCCATGGCCTGTTCCGGCAGGTCTGCGCGACCGGCCAGCTGGTCCACGCGGCTGGTGAGGAGGTTGAGGTGGTCGAGGACTTCCGCTCCCGGCCGCGACTGCGCGACCTCTTCGATCTGCACCGCCAGGGAGGCCATGCGCTTCTCGATCCGGCCGAAGGTTTCGGGATCGAAGGCATTGGCCTGCGCGGCCACCGTCGAGGCGACGATGGCTCGGGAAATCTCGTCCAGCCGCTCGTCGATCATGGCGAGCGTTTCGCCGCCGCGCGCGGTCTGCTGGCCGGCGAAACGGTCGACCGCGCCGGCAAGCGTGCGCACCTTTTCCTCCAGCGAACGCAGCGAAAGCGATTCCGGCAGGTTGTTGACGGCGTTGCTGATCTGTTCAAGCCGGTCGGTCAGCACCGAAAGACTGGGACCTTCCGCGCGCTTGCGCTGGTCGGCGTCGACGCGGTCCTCGAAAGCGCTCCAGCGGCGGTCGAAATCGTCCCAGCGGCGGTCGACCTTCTGCACGCTTTCCTCGCGCGCCAGCGTGTCCAGCGCGCCCTTCACCTGTTCCAGCTCCAGGCGCAGCAGGTTGACGCTGCGGTCGTCGCTCTTTTCGGCAAGCGACCGGATAGCTCCCGAGAGCCGCTCGAATTCGAGGCCGAGCTCGGCGCTGCTCTTGTCGGGCGTGCCGTTCGCGCCGCGCTGGCTGTTGGCCTGCATGGCGCGGTCGATGTCCTGGCGGAACGCCTCGAATTCGCGCTGCAGGCCGGCGGTCATCTGATGGCGCAGTTCCTCGCGCAGCCCGCGCAGCTCGACGGCGATCTTGCCGACCATGGCGACGCTGTCTTCCTGGCCGCGCACCCGGTCGATGTCACGCGCGATCGCCTGATAGTTCTGCTCGAAGGCGGGCGCGGCGCCGGGCGCCGGATTTTGCGGCGCGCGCGTCTGCGGCCGCTGGTTCTGCGCGCCGGGATACTGCGCTGCCGGGTTTTGCGGCGGCCGGTCCAGAGGTCTTTGCGCGGAGTAGGTGTCTTCGTACCAGCGCGGCTGGCCGTAAGGCTGCGTGCTTGGATAGCGCGGCTCGACCGGCGGCCGCCGCAGGTCGGGGCGATCGGGCATGTCGGCGCGCGTCCGGTCCAGCCGCTGCTCCAGCGTTTCGAGCGAGCGGTTCAGTTCTTCGAGCGAAGCGTGCGGCCGGCGCTGCCTGCCGGCATTGAGTGTATCGAGATAGGACCGCTTGCTGTTCATCGATGCGCCCGTGTTCAGAATGGCCGGCCGGAGGCCGGTTTCCCCAGTAGCCTGCCGGGAACGAAGCGAGCCGAGCGGTTTTGCCGCAGAGGAAGACAAACCTTCCCGGGTTTTCACCCGCGCTTCGAAAACCGTGAAAAATTCGCTACAGGATAAACACGGATGACCGACATGCGCACATTTCGCCCAACGTGGTAAACAAGGCGTTAACCAAGCTTAAGAAGCTGGAACTTTGACGATGGACGAACGCGCGGGGCAGGATTCTCGGCGCCCATGTCGGAAGGGACGCCAGATGTGCATTGTGGTCGGGAACAAGTCCAGGCAAAACAGGAAAGACGGTGAAATCGATACGGACCGCGATGACCACAACAACGCGAAAGTCGCGTTGTGCTTAGCTTTTAGGTAGGTCACACTCTTGTGCCATCGAACGCAAATTGCGATCGGCTTGAGGGTTAACCTGTTATTTTCCGCCGGCGCGCGCGTCTTACCGGTGCATAGGATCGCGGGCGAAACGGGTAGACATACTGCCCGATGAAACCGCTTCCCATATCGTCAGACACACCCAGCGGAACGTCGCAGGGCCCCGGGACGCGGTAAGTTCCGAATATGATATCAATCATCGAAAAAACTGTCGCGTAGTTGGTATTGAAGGCCGCTTTGTCCTTTGCGTGATGCCAGCGGTGCATGGCGGGCGACACGAATATTCGGCCAAGGTGTCCGTATGTCCATGGCAAGTCGGCATGTATGAACGCACCGTAGAAGTGGCGCACAGCGCTGTTGGCGATGATGGCATAGGGCGGCAGGCCAAGCACGGCGATTGCGGCGCCGTCGAGAAAAACGGTGCTGAGCCGATTGATGGGATGAAACCGGAAGATGGCGAGCCACGTCATGGCCGTGTCGCTATGGTGGATCGCATGGGATGGCCAAAGTAGTTCGCTGTGTTCGAGGCGATGCCTCCAATACCCCGCGAAATCACCAACCAATACCCCGACAAGGGCAACCGCCCAAAGCGGCCAGCCGGTCCAGAAATCTCGCCATGGAACCCAGGCGAACAGTCGCTCGATCAGAATCGCCGAAGCCACAAGAATGGGTGCGAACAGGAGCGCTTCGCTAACGAGGATGAGGATCGCGATACGGGCTTCCGAAAGGGTAGCGCGGACATCGCGGAAGATCGCCCGACCTTTGGTCAGTGCGGCTAAAAGCACAAAGAAGGGCAAAGGTTCTACCAAGGATCTTGCCGCGTAGATCAACTGGGCCAAGCTATACGCGAATAGGCTGCTCATAGTGCATCCCCAAATCCTCACCCCGCCCAATTAGGGCAACCCGACGCCGTGTCCGCAAAACGCCGCCCCCGTGAGGTTAGCGACAGGGCTTTCAAGAGAGTGTTAATGGTTGAGCAATGAACGGCACGACTTGGAAACTAAAGGGCTGCTCACATCCGGGTGCGGCATAAAGTTCCGTCTCGACAACGCCCTTGCGTCACCCCGCGGCTGTCGATATAGAATTGACGTAAACGTAAAAGGTGCGAAGCCGTGCCTCTTGCGATTGATTTGTTGCAACCACGATTGGAAGCACGCCCCCGCTTCCATTCCGGCGACGCTTGGTCCGTGACCGCGACGCCATCAGGGGAAAGCCAGTGACCATGAAACTTGTTTCGCCCGGCGAAGCCGCGGCCAATACCAATGACATTCCGGCCGAGGCCGGTGAGGAATTCGTCCGCATCGGCGAGATGGCCAAGAAATACGGCGTGACGCTGCGCACGCTGCGTTTCTACGAAGACAAGGGCCTTCTCAATCCGCATCGCGACGGCTCGACCCGGCTCTACACGCGCCGCGACAAGGCCCGGCTGAAGCTGATCCTGCTCGGTCGCAAAGTCGGATTCTCGCTGCGCGACGTCAAGCAGATGATGGATCTCTACGATCCGACCGGCACCAACACCAAGCAGCTGCGTCTGGCGCTCGACAAGTCCGAGAAGCAGCTCGCCCGCCTGCAGAAGCAGCGCGCGCTGATCGACGACGCCATCGGTGAATTGAGCAATTCGATGTCCATCGTGCGCAAGATGCTCGTCGAGCGCACCGCGGCGCCGCAGGCAAGCGCCGCCGGCTGATTGCCCGCACTCATACCCCGGACGCAGAAAGCCGCGTGGCTATAGCCGCGCGGCTTTTTTGTCGCCACAATGCCTGACGCTCACAAAAATTTTTTGGCTGCGACGAAGTTGACGTTTACGCAAACGTCAATATTTGCTATCGCAGCATCGACATTGGCCCGGCCTCCTGTCCAGGACGTGGACAGGCGACTTGCTGGTCGGGCTGGGACCGTAAGGGCGGAGGAAGGCATGACGATCTACAGGGCGCCGATCCAGGACACGCTGTTCGTGCTCAACGATGTGCTGGGCTATCAGCGCTATTCCAATCTTCCGGGCTTCTCGGACGCCACGCCCGACGTGGTCGAGGCGATCCTCGCCGAGGGCGCGAAGCTCGCCGAGAACGTCATGCATCCGCTGAACCGCGTCGGCGACATGGAAGGCTGCGTGCGCCATGACGACGGCTCGGTGACCACGCCCAAGGGCTTCAAGGACGCCTTCGACCAGTACCGCGAGGGCGGCTGGATGGGGTTGGCGGCGCCCGCCGAGTTCGGTGGCCAAGGCCTGCCTTACACGGTCCACACCGCGGTCTCCGAATATATGGTCTCCGCCAACATGGCGCTGATGATGTACCCCGGCCTGACGCAAGGCGCGATAGCGGCGATCGTCACCCACGGCACGGACGAGCAGAAGGCGACCTGGCTGCCAAAGCTGATCGAGGGCGCCTGGACCGGCACCATGAACCTCACCGAGCCGCACTGCGGCACCGATCTCGGCCTGCTGCGCACCAAGGCCGTTCCCAACGGCGACGGCACCTACAGGATTTCCGGCCAGAAGATCTTCATCTCCGCCGGCGAGCACGACATGTCGGACAACATCGTTCACCTGGTGCTTGCCCGCGCCGAGGGCGCGCCGGAAGGCGTGAAGGGCATCTCGCTGTTCATCGTGCCGAAGTTCAAGCTCGACGCCTCGGGCAATCCCGGTGAGCGCAACACGCTCTCCTGCGGCTCGATCGAGGAGAAGATGGGCATCCACGGCAACTCGACCTGCGTCATGAACTATGACGAGGCCGAGGGCACGTTGCTCGGCGAATTGAACGGCGGCCTGAAGGCCATGTTCACGATGATGAACGAGGCCCGCCTCGGCGTCGGCCTGCAGGGGCTTTCGGTCTCCGAGATCGCCTATCAGAACGCGGTTTCCTACGCCAAGGACCGGCTACAGGGCCGTTCGCTGTCGGGCGCCAAGGCGCCGGACAAGAAGGCCGACCCGATCATCGTCCATCCCGACATCCGCCGCTCGCTGATGACTATGAAGGCGTTCAACGAGGGCGGGCGGGCGCTGGCGCTGTGGACGGCGATCAAGTCCGATGTCGCGCATCGCTCCGGTGACGACAAGGACCGCCAGGCGGCCGACGACTACACCGGCCTTATGACGCCGGTGGTCAAGGGCGTGCTCACCGACAAGGGCTTCGACCACGCGGTGATGGCCCAGCAGGTGTTTGGCGGCCACGGCTATATCGAAGAGCACGGCATGAGCCAGTTCGTGCGCGATGCCCGCATCGCCATGATCTATGAAGGCGCCAACGGCATCCAGGCGCTGGACCTCGTCGGCCGCAAGCTGGCGCAGAATGGCGGCCGCGCCGTGCAGGCCTTCTTCAAGGAAGTCGGCGAGTTCTGCGAGGAAAACCGCGCCGACGAGAAGATGGCGCCCTTCACCAAGGCGCTGAAGAAGGGCCTCAATGACCTGCAGGCGGCCACCATGTGGCTGGTGCAGAACGCCATGGCCAAGCCCGACAACGCCGGGGCCGCCTCGACCGACTACATGCATCTCTTCGGTCTTGTGGCGCTGGGTTATATGTGGGCGCAGATGGCGAAATCCGCGCAGGCGAAGCTCGCGGAAGGCGCCAATGGCGCCGGCGTGTTCTATGACACCAAGCTGGTGACCGCGCGCTTTTTCATGGAGCGCATCATGCCGGAAACCGCGACGCGGCTTGCCCGCATTTCCAGTGGCGCGGACACGCTAATGGCGCTGCCGGTGGAAGCGTTCTAGAAATGCTCGGCGTCCCCCTCCCCCTTGAGGGGAGGGTGGCCAGACGAAGTCTGGTCGGGTGGGGTCGCCCGCGACGATCTCGACACCAATTTTGACGGATGTGCGCTAGGAGGAGGACCACCGCAATGCCCCGCACGCGAGTCAGTTTCGAGATGCGGCAGAAGGCTCGCTCGCTTCGTCTCCATGCGACGAAGGCGGAGTCCTTGCTGTGGTACGAATTGCGGGAACTGAAGGCGGATGGCCTGAAATTCAGGCGGCAGTCGCCGATCGGGCCGTACGTTGTCGATTTCGTTTGTCCGTCGGTCAAACTCATTGTGGAGGTCGACGGCGACCTGCACGAAACCGAGGCTGGCAAGCGTCATGATTTGAATCGCGACTCTTATTTGCAGTCGCTTGGCTACGTCGTGCTCAGGATCGACGAGCCGGATGTTATCAATAGCGCCTGGCACGTTGCACAGTTTGTCAAAGGTGAGGCCGAGCGCGTCGCGGGCGACCCCTCCCGACCGCTTCGCGGCCACCCTCCCCTCAAGGGGGAGGGGGACGCCGGCGCCACGGAGGAAATAGCATGACAAATCCAGCCGAAATTCTTGGCCTGCCGAAGCCCGCCTGGGCGGCGGACGAAGTCGGCATGCTCTATGACATGGCGTCCCGCTTCATGGCCGAAGAGATCGCGCCGCGCTATGACGAGTTCGAGAAGAACGAGATCTTCGACCGCGAGAGCTGGCTGAAGGCCGGAGCGGCGGGCCTGCTGTGCGCTTCGATGCCGGAGGAATATGGCGGCTCAGGCGGCACCTTCGCGCATGAKAGCGCTATCATCGAGGCGATCGGCCATGTCGGCGTCGACGGCTTCGGCATCGGCCTGCACAACTCGATCGTCGCACCCTACATCCTGCATTACGGCTCCGAGGAGCAGAAAAAGAAATGGCTGCCGAAGCTCGCGACCGGCGAGTTGATCGGTGCCATCGCCATGACGGAACCCGGCGCCGGCTCCGACCTGCAGGGCGTGAAGACCCGCGCCGAGAAGGACGGCAACCACTATAAGATCAGCGGCTCGAAGACCTTCATCACCAATGGCCAGCTCGCCAACCTGATCATCGTCGTCACCAAGACCGATCCGGACAAGGGCGCCAAGGGCACCTCGCTGATCGTCGTCGAGACCGACGAGGTCGAGGGCTTCGAGCGCGGCCGCAACCTCGACAAGATAGGGCTGAAGTCGAACGACACCTCCGAGCTGTTCTTCAACGACGTGCGCGTGCCGACCTCCAACCTGCTCGGCCATGAAGAAGGCAAGGGCTTCGTCCAGCTGATGCAGCAACTGCCGCAGGAGCGCCTGCAGATCGGCACCGGGGCGATCGCCATGATCGAGCGGGCGCTGGCGCTCACCATCGACTACGTCAAGGAGCGCAAGGCCTTCGGCAAGGCGGTCATCGATTTCCAGAACACCCAGTTCAAGCTGGCCGAGTTGAAGACCGAAGCCACCATCGGCCGCGTCTTCTACAATGATTGCGTCACCCGCCATATCGATGGCGGCCTCGATCCGGTGACCGCCTCGATGGCCAAATACTGGCTCAGCGACCTGCAGGGCAAAGTCGTCGACGAATGCCTTCAACTGCATGGCGGCTATGGCTACATGAATGAATATCCGATCGCCCGCATGTACCGCGACGCCCGCGTCCAGCGCATCTACGGCGGCACCAACGAGATCATGAAATTGCTGATCGGGCGCTCTCTCTGAGCGCCGCGGCCGGCAAACCCAAGGAGCAGAAAATGGCCGAAGCTTACGTCTATGACGCCGTGCGCACGCCGCGCGGCAGGGGCAAGAAGGATGGCGCGCTGCACGAGGTGCCGGCGGTGCGGCTCGCCGCGAAGACGCTCGAGGCGCTGCGCGACCGAAACGGGCTCGACACCGGCACTGTCGACGACATCATCTTCGGTTGCGTCGATCCGGTCGGCGAGGCTGGCGCGGTCATCCCGCGCGCCGCCGCCTTCGAGGCCGGCTACGACACCAAAGCGCCCGGCATGCAGATCTCGCGCTTCTGCGCCTCGGGTCTTGACGCCATCAATTTCGGTGCCGCCAAGATCGCGCAAGGCGCCGACGAGATCGTCATCGCCGGCGGCGTCGAATCGATGTCGCGCGTCGGCATGGGCATGTCCGGCGGCGCCTGGTTCATGGACCCCTCCGTCGGCCTGCCCGGCTGGTTCGTGCCGCAGGGCATTTCGGCCGACCTGATCGCCACCAAATACGGGTTTTCCCGCGACGACGTCGATGCCTATGCGGTCGAAAGCCAGAAGCGCGCCGCCAAGGCTTGGGGCGAGGGTCGCTTCAAGAAGTCGGTGATCCCGATCAAGGACCAGAACGGTCTCACCATTCTCGACCATGACGAGCACATGCGGCCTTCGACTGACATGCAGTCGCTCGCCTCGCTCAATCCATCCTTCGTCATGCCGGGCGAGATGGGCGGCTTCGACGCGGTCGCCGTGCAGAAGCATCCGGAGGTCGAGGAGGTCAACCACGTCCATCACGCCGGCAATTCGTCGGGCATCGTCGACGGCGCCGCCGCCGTGCTGCTCGGCTCGAAGAAGGCCGGCAAGGCGATGGGGCTGAAGCCCCGCGCGCGCATCCGCGCCTTCGCCAATATCGGCTCGGAGCCGGTGCTGATGCTGACCGGTCCGGTCGACGTCACCGAGAAGCTCCTGAAGCGCGCCAAGATGAAGCTGTCGGACATCGATCTGTTCGAACTCAACGAAGCCTTCGCTTCCGTCGTGCTGCGCTACATGCAGGCTTTCGACATTCCGCACGATAAGATCAACGTCAATGGCGGCGCCATCGCCATGGGCCATCCGCTCGGCGCCACCGGCGCCATGATCCTGGGCACGGTGCTGGACGAGCTGGAGCGCCGCGACCTCAACACCGCGCTGGTCACGCTCTGCATCGGCGCCGGCATGGGCACCGCCACCATCATCGAACGCGTCTGAGGGAGAGAAGAAGATGAGCTACACCAATTTCACCCTCGACATGGACGCCGACGGCATTGCTCTGGTCACCTGGAACATGCCGGACCGCTCGATGAATGTCTTCACCGAGGAGGTGATGCGCGAGTTGAACGCCATCGTCGAGAAGGTGATCGCCGATGCCGCCATCAAGGGTGTGGTCATTACCTCCGGCAAGGACTCCTTCTCCGGCGGCGCCGACATCACCATGCTGCAGAAGATGCTGGCGACCTTCGCCGCCGACAAGGAGAAGGATCTCGACAAGGCGACCAGGGCGTTGTTCGAGAATGCCGGTTACATGACCGGCCTGTTCCGCAAGATCGAAACGTCCGGCAAGCCTTGGGTGTCGGCGATCAACGGCACCTGCATGGGCGGCGCCTTCGAGATGTCGCTCGCCTGCCATGGCCGTGTCGCCGCCGACAGCGACAAGGTGAAGATGGCGCTGCCCGAGGTGAAGATCGGCATCTTCCCCGGCGCCGGCGGCACCCAGCGCGTGCCGCGGCTGACCGATCAGCAGCAGGCGCTGCAGATGCTGACCTCCGGCCAGAACCTGACGCCGCAAAAGGCGAAGGCGATGGGCCTGATCCATGAGATCGCGGAGCCGAAAAAGCTTGTCGAGACCGCCAAGGCGATGATCAAAAACGGCCTGAAGCCGGTGGCGCCTTGGGACGAGAAGGGCTTCAAGCTGCCGGGCGGCCCGATCTATTCGGCCGCCGGCGCCAATCTCTGGCCACCGGCCATCGCCATCCTGCGCCGCGAAACCTACGGCAATTACCCAGCCGCGGCCGCGATCCTGAAGTGCGTCTATGAAGGCCTGCTGGTGCCGTTCGATACCGCGCTCCGGATCGAGCAGCGCTATTTCACCGAGATCATGCAATCGAAGGAAGCGGCGGCGATGATCCGCTCGCTGTTTCTGTCACTGCAGGAGCTGAACAAGGGCGCGCGCCGCCCGGCCGACGTGCCGGAGACCAAGTTCAAGAAGATCGGCATTCTCGGCGCCGGCTTCATGGGCGCCGGCATCGCCTATGTCACGGCAAAAGCTGGCATTCCGGTGGTGCTGCTCGACCGCGACCTGCCATCGGCCGAGAAGGGCAAGGCGCATTCCGACAGCCTGATGTCCGATCAGGTCAAGAAGGGCCGCGCCAAGCCGGAGGACAAGGACAAGCTCCTGTCGCTGATCACCCCGACGGCGGACTATGCCGACCTTGCCGGCTGCGACCTCGTCGTCGAGGCCGTCTTCGAGGATTCGGGCGTCAAGAAGGACGCCACCGAGAAGGCCGAGGCGGTGCTGAAGTCGTCGGCGATCTTCGCGTCGAACACGTCGACGATCCCGATCACGGCGTTGGCGAAGAATTCGGCGCGGCCGAAGAACTTCATCGGCATCCACTTCTTCTCGCCGGTCGACAAGATGATGCTGGTCGAGATCATCCTCGGCAAGAAGACGGGCGACAAGGCCCTGGCCGTCGCCTTCGACTTCGTGCGCGCCATCAAGAAGACGCCGATCGTCGTCAACGACACGCGCGGCTTCTACGTCAACCGCTGCGTGCTGCGCTACATGTCGGAAGCCTACAAGATGCTGATCGAAGGCGTTCCGGCACCGATGATCGAGAACGCCGCCAAGGCCGCCGGCATGCCGGTCGGCCCGCTGGCGCTGACCGACGAGACGGCCGTCGACCTTGCCCAGAAGATCATGAAGCAGACCATCAGGGATCTCGGCGACAAGGCGGTCGATCCGAAGCAGATGGCGCTGATCAACACCATGGTCGACACGCATGGCCGCTTCGGCCGCAAGAACGGCAAGGGTTTCTACGACTATCCGGCCAAGCCCGCGAAGAAGAAGCTGTGGCCGGGCCTGAAGGATCTCTATCCGCAGCTGAAGCCCGAAAAGGTCGACTATGAGGAACTGAAGCAGCGCCTGCTGGTCACCATCGCGCTGGAAGCGGCGCGCGTGATGGAAGAAGGCATCGTCACCGATCCGCGCGAGGCCGATGTCGGCTCGATCCTCGCCTTTGGCTTCGCGCCCTTCACCGGCGGCGCCCTGTCCTACATCGACGGCATCGGCGCCAAGCGCTTCGTCAAGATCGCCAAGGGCCTGCAGAAGAAATATGGCGTCGAATTCAAGGCGCCGAAGCTTCTGCTCGATATGGCCGAGAAAGGCGAGACCTTCTACCAGCGCTTCGACCCTTACCAGAAGGGCGAGGTAAAGCAGGCGGCCTGACGAACCAGCATGTATGTCTGGGGGCGAATGGCCCGCACCATGGCCACGGCGTCGAGCCGTGGCCCTTATCGGGTCGGCGAGGAAAGCCGGCTCGCTTTTCGCTGCCTGCCGATCGACATCGATTTCAACCTGCATCTCAACAATGCGCGCTACATGATGCTGGCCGACCTTGGCCGCATCGACATCTTCCTGCGTGTCGGGTTGATCGCGCTGGCGCGCAAGAACGGCTGGGCGCCGATGATCGGCGGGCTGCAGGTCGCCTACGTGCGTGAGATCAGGCTGTGGCGCCGCTTCGAGGTGGTGTCGTCGATCGAGACCTGGGAAGGCACGTCCGTCATCGGCAGGCACAGTTTCGTCCTCGATAGCGGAGAGACGGCGGCGCTGATCCTGACCACGGGCGGCGTCTATGACCGTGGCGGCCGCCGCTTTCTCGACATCGACGAGGTCGTCGCGGCGCTCGGCCATGCCACCAGTCCACGCCCGCCGACCGAAGCCGAGCGGGCCTTCATGGTGTCGCACCGGAATTTGCGCGAACAGGCCAAAGCGGCCTGATCGCGCCTCGGCTCAGACCGACTTGCCGGAAATCGGCACTTTATCCGAAAAGATCATCAACTCATCGTCGGAGACGACGGCCTCCCGCCTGGGATGCTGAGGAACTCAGGAAGAGCCTGCCGAAGGCCTTGGCCGGGATCAGATAGGCGCCGCGTCCGAACGAGGCTCGTGGAGCATTCTTAACGATCCGCCGGCAGCGCCGGTGGACAAGGACGTGACTGCGCGCTAGACAGGCTTGAGGCATTTTTTCCTGTTTGAAGGAGTGCGCGGCATTGCTCTCACACGACCGCGTATGGGCCGCAATCGACGCTCTTGCCGAGCGCTATTCGCTATCGGCTTCCGGCCTTGCCCGGCGCGCGGGCCTCGATTCGACAGCTTTCAACAAGTCGAAGCGCCTGTCGTCCGACGGCCGGCCGCGCTGGCCCTCGACGGAATCGCTGGCCAAGATCATCGAGGCCACCGGCGCTTCGCTGGAGGAATTCACCGGACTGGTCGAAGGACGCGGCGGCGTCTCCGTCGCCCACCAGCGTCGCGCCGTACCGTTGCTTGGCTTCGCCCAGGCAGGTGCGGGGGGGTTCTTCGACGATGCCGGCTATCCGGCGGGGCAGGGCTGGGATCTGGTCGAGCTTCCGGCGCGGGCGACCGAGACGTCCTACGCGCTGCAGGTGCAGGGCGATTCCATGTTGCCGCTCTACCGCAATGGCGATGTGCTGATCGTGGAACCGGGCGCGCCGACGCGCAAGGGCGACCGTGTTGTCGTCAAAACCACCGCCGGCGAGGTGATGGCCAAGGTGCTCGACCGGCAAACGGTGAAATCGATCGTGCTGGTCTCGCTCAACCCCGCCCACCCGGACCGTGACATCCCGACGCGCGATATCGAATGGATGGCGCGCATCGTCTGGGCAAGCCAGTAGGCCGGGACCGGTGCGGCTTCTTCAAACAGTTCTGGCAGTCCTGGCGGTTCCGGTCATGGCGGCGCTTGTCGTTGCCGGCGGACACACGGTCAAGGGCCACGAAAGCGTCGTCACGGTCGATCAGATCGATCCCATCGCCGATGCGCTTCCCACCGGCAACGATACCCTTTCCGCTTCCGGTTCCGACGCAGCGCAAGAGCCGGCGACCTCGGCTATTCCCACGCCCGACGCTCCGCAGCCGCCGAAGCCCGCCGTTCATTCGAGAGYCATCGATCCCGACGTCGTGGCGCCGCCGGAGCCGTCGGATCAGGAACTCGAACGGGTGGAGCCGCGCGCGCCGCTCAGCGATCTGGCGCTGGCCGGGCCGCCCAAGCCGCCCAAGTTGAAAATGCCGGACGACTGGAACGGCACTAAGCTGTTCCAGCCGGTCGCCGCCGCCGCCGGGCTGATCGAGGCGAAGGGCTATGCGGTCGCGGTGTCCGGCGTGGATGTCGTCAAGGCCGACGAAACCTGCAGCGACGCGGGTAAGAGCTGGGCCTGCGGGGCGCGCGCCAGGACAGCCTTCCGCGCCTTCCTGCGTGGCCGGGCGGTCGCCTGCACCGTGCCGCCCGAGGGCGGTCGCGACACCATTTCCGCCGAATGCCATATCGGCAATCAGGACATCGGCCAGTGGCTGGTCGAGAACGGCTGGGCGCGCGCCGCGCAGGGTGGTCCCTATGTCGAGGCCGAGAACAAGGCCCGCACCGCCAGGAAGGGCATTTTCGGCCCGGCGCCGAAGCTTGACGGCTTGCCTGCGCTGCCGGCAGCGTCAGGGACGGCGCCGGTGGCGCCGGATTCGATCCTGCCGGCCGATGGCGGCGCCGTTACGCCGCCAACTGACCAGCCAGAGCCCGCTCAATGAGCGCGCGCGTCTCGGCGATGCCGTAAAGCGCCGCGAAGGAGCCGAAGCGCGGTCCGCGCTCCTGGCCGATCAGCACCTGGTAGATCATCTGGAAGAAGGCGACCGACACGCCGGGCCCGCCTTCGGGGCTCTGCTTGGAATGGTCCTGGTAGCGCTCGATCTTGCGCGCCACGTTGAGCGCGGCGTTCTGGATCGCCTCGCCGTCGGCGCCTTGCGGCAGAGCGCCCAGCGCCTCGGAAAGCTTCCCCAGCGCCTCGCGCTCCACATCGTCGGCGGCGCGAAAAACCTTGGTCGGCTTCACGAAGTCGTCGAAATAACGGATCGCATAGCCGGTCAGCCGATCGAGTTCCGGATGCGTCTTCGGCGTCACGCCCGGCGCATGCCGCGAGATGAAGCCCCACAGCACCGACTTGTCATGCGCGTTGGACGCGCTGACCAGGTTGAGCAACAGCGCGAACGGCACCGGCAGGTYGATCGCCGGCGGGTTGCCGTCATGCATGTGCCAGACCGGATTGCCGAGGCGCTCCTTCCAGTCCTGGCGCGGATAGGCGCCGAGGAAAGCGTAATACTCGTCCACCGCCTTCGGAATGACGTCGAAATAGAGCTTCTTCGCCTGCCGCGGCCGCTGATACATATAGAGGCCGAGGCTCTCGGTCGGCGCGTAGGTCAGCCATTCGTCGATGGTGAGCCCATTGCCCTTCGACTTCGAGATCTTCTGGCCTTCCTCGTCGAGGAACAGCTCGTAGACGAAATGCTCCGGCGCGCGTCCGCCGAGGATGTTGCAGATACGGTCGTAGATCGCCGCGTTGGTCTGGTGGTCCTTGCCGAACATCTCGAAATCGACGCCGAGCGCCGCCCAGCGCATGCCGAAATCCGGCTTCCACTGCAGCTTCACATGGCCGCCGGTAACCGGCAGCGTCGTCTCGGTGCCTTCGTCGTCGAAGGTGATGGTGCCGGCCTTGGCGTCGACATTTATCATCGGCACGTAGAGCACGCGGCCGGTCCGGGGCGAGATCGGCAGGAACGGGCTGTAGGTCGCCTGGCGCTCCGGCCCGAGCGTCGGCAGCATCACGCCCATGATCTCGTCATAGCGTTCGGCGGCGCGCAGCAGCACCTCGTCGAAACGGCCGGCCTTGTAGTACTGCGTCGCGCTTGCGAACTCGTAGTCGAAGCCGAACGTGTCGAGGAAGCGGCACAGCATCGCGTTGTTGTGGTCGGCGAAGCTCGCATAGTCGCCGCCGAACGGGTTGGGCACCGCCGTCAGCGGCATATGCAAATAGGGCTCGAGCGCGGCGCGGTCCGGCACGTTGTCCGGTATCTTGCGCATGCCGTCCATGTCGTCGGAGAAGCACAGAAGCTTGGTCTTGACCTTGTCTTGCGTCAGCACCCGGAAGGCATGCCGCACCATGGTCGTGCGCGCCACTTCGCCGAAGGTGCCGATATGCGGCAGGCCGGACGGGCCGTAGCCGGTCTCGAACAGCACGGTCTCGGGAAAGTCCTTGCCCTTGTAGCGGGCGATGATCTTCTTGGCTTCCTCGAACGGCCAGGCCTTGCTCTCGGCCGCCGCGGCAAGCATCTCGGGATTGAGATCGATGATGTTTGATCCCGTCATGTCGAAGTTCCAGTCATGGCCGTCTGCGCGGCGGATAAAATCTGTCGACCGGTCTCTAGGCGCGCGAGGCCGGAGCGTCAACGATTTGCGGTGGTTTTCCTTGCGGCGCCATAATGGCGCTCCTACGTTGGAGCGCTATTATCCCGTTTGGGGGAAAGACATGAACGCTTCCAGGAGTTTTGAATGCCTTCATTGACGCCGCACGAAGCCCTGATCCACCTGATGGTCATCACATCGGCTTCAGATCGCGACATGACCGATGTCGAGTTGGCGCGGATCGGCGACGTCGTCCGCTCCTGGCCGGTATTCGTCGATTTCAACCAGGACAGGCTGGTGCAGGTGGCGCAGGCCTGCCAGAAGGCGCTGCATGAGAAGGACGGGCTGGAAGGTGTGCTGGGGCGCGTCGCCGAAGCGCTGCCCGAGCGGCTGCGCGACACCGCTTATGCCGCCGCTTTCGAGGTCGCCGCAATCGATCTCGAGATGCGCATGGAAGAGGTCAGGGTGCTGCAGCTCATCCGCCTCAAGCTCGATCTCGACACGCTGACCGTCGCCGCGATCGCGCGTGCTGCGAAAGCGCGCCTGCGCACGCTGACCTAGGCTTTGTCGATATTCAGGTGATGCCGGCCTGCAAATGGCGGGTTCCTGCGCTTCCGGTGCTCACGTACGAAAAGTACGCTCCGCTCCGGTTCTCGGAACCCACCATTTTCGACTCGGCCTGACCTGAATCTCGACAAAGCCTCAGCGTGTCACTTTCGTGTTCAGAAGAAGCTCACCGGGAAATAGCGCAGGTAAAACTCGGCGAAAGTGCCCTTGATCGAGATTTCCTGCAGCGCGTAGTCGAAGGCGGCGGCAAGCGCGGTGTCGCTCTTGCGGGTGGCGATCGCCATGCCCGAGCCCAGATATTCCGGCGCCAGATACGGACCGCCGGCGAAGCGGCAGCAGCCGCCGGCATCCGAGCCGCCCAGCCAAAAGGCGAAGCGCATGCCGTCGCCGAAGGCGGCGTCGATCTTGCCGGCCTTGAGATCGGCATAGAGCTCTTCCGGTGTGTCGAAGGTCACCACCTGCACGGTGTTGAAGTAGTCGCGCAGCATTTTCTCATGCGCCGAGCCGCCGATGACGCCGACCCGCTTGCTGCGCAGCTTGTCGAGGATCGGCTCGGCGAAGGCCTTCGCCTTCGGCATGATGAAGCGCGCGGGGAATTGCATGTAGGAGCGCGAGAAGGCGTATTTCTCGCGGCTTTCCGGCGTCGCGGCGATGCCGGCGATGATCGCCTCGCCTTCGCCTTTCTGAAGGGCATCCTCCAGTTCGCTCCACGGCAACGCCTGGACCTGGCATTTCTCGACGATGCCCAGCTCCGCGCAAATCGCCCGCGCCAGATCGATGTGGAATCCCGACAGCCGGCCCGACCCATCGAGGAAGTTGAAGGGCGGAAAATCGGTGGTGGTGAGGAATCTAAGCCGCGGCAGCGCGGCGAGGTCGGGCTTCGGCAGCCGCTCCTTCGCGTCCCACAATACCGGCACCTGCGGCTCCGCGCCTTGAGTCGCGCCGGCAAAGGCCGCCGCGCCGGTCAGGAGCAACATCAAGGCCGGAAATATCCACCGCAAGATCACGATTTGGCTCCGCACCTGTCCCCGTTCCTTGGCTTTTCGTATGAAAACGGGGCAGGCACAACGGTTTTTGATTTCAAGCGGTCAAATTAGGCGTATGGTTTAGCGCGTTTGCAAATGACCTGCGTGCCGGAAGGGGGAAGCTGCCGGCATAGCTGAGGAGATTGCAAAGTGGGGGTTGATGGCGACGGGGTGTTCGTCCATCTATCGTCGGTAACGAGAAAAGCAGAAGCAACATGGGGTAGATGTTGCGATGGGCCTGTTCGACAGAACTTTGGAATACATAGACCAGTTGCAGCATGCCGGCACCGCGGCCGCGGTTTGCGAGAGGCTGCTCGGCGTCACCTCGAATTTCGGCCTGACCGCGCTGATGGCGGGAACGGTGCCGCAGCCCGGCACGCCACGCGGCCAGCAGAAACAGCATGTGCTGCTTTGCGATTGGCCAGGCAATTGGCTGGAGCGCTATGTGGCGCGCAACTATGTCGACCACGATCCGGTGGTCAGCCATATGAAGCAGCTTCAGGCGCCGTTCCAATGGCGGGATGCTTCCAAAAGCAGCGTGATCGACAAAAGCAGCGACGAAGTCATGGGCGACGCTCGCGAGTTCAAGTTGCGCGACGGCCTGGCGCTTCCGCTGGTCACGCTCGACGGCCAGATCGTCATGGTCTCGCTGGGCGGCGAATCCGTCGAGCTGTCGGATCAGGAATTTGGGATGGTCTCGCTGGCATCGACCTACGCGATCGGTCGCGCGATGCAGTTGCACACCAAGGCCGACGGCGTCATCGATCACATAGAATTGACGGCGCGCGAGCGGGAATGCCTGCAATGGGCAGCCGTCGGCAAGTCCGAATGGGAGATATCTCAAATTTTAGGCATCTCGGAACACACTTCCGAGAAACATCTTCTTAACGCCAAGAGCAAACTGGGCGCAGCCAACCGCGTGCAGGCAGTCGCGGAGGCGATTAGGCGTGGCTATATTAGCTAGGTCGGCCGTGCCGACCTAGAAATTCTTGCCTGCGCAGTCGCGCAATATTTTAAGGGACATCACGGCCGTATCTTCCTCTTAAGCCTAGGAGACGGCTAATGCTTTTCGCCCTTACCACCCAGGAATTGATGGAACGTCCCGACCTTTGGGAGGCGGTTCATCGCCTGCGCTACAAGATCTTCGTCGAGGAGATGGGATGGACCGATCTCGATCGTCCGGACCAGCTCGAGATCGATCAGTTCGATCATGACGAGGCCGAACATCACCTCGTCATCCGCAACGGCGAACTGGCAGGCTACCAACGCATGCTGCCGACCACACGGCCGCATCTTCTGACCGACGTGCTGTCGGATCTCTGCGAGGGGCCGTCCCCCTCGGGACCGAATGTCTGGGAGCTCACCCGCTATGCGGTGGCTCCGGGTTTTCGCGACGGCAAACGCGGCGTCTCGACGGTCGGCACCGAACTGATCGCCGGCTTCGTCGAATGGGGCCTGAAGCGCAACGTCAATCAGGTCATCATCGAGTTCGAGCCGATGTGGGTGCTGAGAGCCCTGCAGCTGCATTTCCTGGCAAAGCCGCTCGGCTATCAGCGCACCTATGGCAACCAGCAGGTCGTGGCGACGCTGCTGACCTTCACCGACCATACGCTCGAGGTCGTGCGGGCTCGCCGCAACCACTTCCTGCCGGTGCTGAACCGGGGCTATCCCGGTCAGCTCGGCCTGAAGCAGGCGTCGTGATGGAGGTGGTCATGAGTTTCCATCCCGAACCGGAACTGCGTGGCCACACGCTGGTCGTCACAGTGTCCTCGCATGACGAAAGGCCGGTGCTCGACAGGCATGCCTATGCGAGCCTTGCCAGGACCTTCCACGAGGCGGCGGTCAATGACGAGGTCCGCGTCGTGATGCTGCGCGGCCTTGCCGGATGCTTCTGCCTTGGCGGCGACTTCTCGGAGTTTCTGGACGCCACCAAGCACCGAGAGCTGATCGCCGCCGTCACCGACATGTTCCGCATGTTGGCGACCTTCCCCAAGCCGGTGCTTGCCTGTGTCGACGGCGACGCCGTCGGCGTCGGCTGCACCATCCTGTTCCATTGCGACATGGTGATCGCTTCCAGGGGCAGCACCTTCAGGGTGCCGTTCGTCGATTTCGGCCTGGTGCCGGACGCGGCGACCAGCATTCTGGCGCCCCAGAAGCTCGGCTATGCCGGCGCCTTCCGCTTCTTCTGCCTGGGCGACACGCTGGGCGCCGAGGACGCCAAGGCGCTCGGCCTGGTCGGCGAGATCGTGACGCAAGGCAGCGCCGAGGAAGCAACGCTGGCGAGGGCGAAGCAGCTGGCCAAGAAACCCGTGACGGCATTGCTGCAGACGCGCAGCCTGCTCAAGGGGGATACGGACGTGTTGTGCGACCGCATCGACCACGAGATCACGCTGTTCCAGCAGGCGCTTCAGGATGACACCACGCTGAAGCGGCTGCAGCGGATCGCCCGCCTGGCCGCCTGAGCGCCTGGCCTAAAATCTCAGCGCCGCGTAAGCCGAAGGGCCCGCGGCGCTGTAATTCCCGCCTTTGTTTGATGCATGTCGTTTCCCCGAGCCGCCACGCGCCTCTGGGTGGGGCATGCATCAGTCCTTCAGGAACTCCGGCCCCTCGCCGATGATCTTCTTGTCGGGCTTGCCGACGGCGTCGAGGTCGCGGCCGTCATAGGGCAGGGAAAGCAGGATGCGCTGGATCACCGCGAGCCGGGCGCGGCGCTTGTCGTTGGCCCGCACGACGATCCAGGGCGAGAACTCCTTATGCGTGCGCTCGATCATCTGGTCGCGCGCCTTGGTGTAGTCGTCCCATTTGCTGACGCCGGCGATATCGATCGGCGAGAACTTCCAGTTCTTCAGCGGCGACCAGCGGCGGTCATGGAACCGTTCGAGCTGCGTTTCGCGGCCGATATTCAGCCAGAATTTGAAGAAATGGATGCCTTCGTTGCTGATCATCCGCTCGAAATGCGGCGTCTCGTCGAGGAATTTCTCGTGCTGCTCCGGCGTGCAGAACCCCATGACCGGCTCGACGCCGGCGCGGTTGTACCAGGAGCGGTCGAAGGTGACGAACTCGCCCGAAGTCGGAAAGTGGTCGACATAGCRCTGGTAATACCATTGCCCGGCTTCGGTCGGCGTCGGCTTTGTCAGCGCGACGTTGCGTGCCGTGCGCGGGTTCATATATTGCCGCAGCACGAAGATCGTGCCGCCCTTGCCGGCGGCGTCCCTGCCCTCGAACAGCGCCATCACCCGCTTGCCGGTCGCCTGCAGCCAGGCTTGCGCCTTGACCAGCTCGATCTGCAGGCTCTCGAGCTCCTTTTCGTAGTCCTCGCCTTTCATCTTCTTGTCGTAAGGATAGCCGCCGGCGGTAAGCTTGTTGTCCTCGATCCAGTCAGGCAGCACCGGATTGTCGATGTCGAACTCGCGCTCCTTGCCGCCGATCTTGATCTTGATCGGTGCCGTGGCTGGCACCGCTTCAGCCGTTTCCTTGGCCTTTTTCATCCAGACGAACCTTTCCAGTTTGCGGACTCATGCTATGGAGCCTGTGCAGCGTAGCGCGCATTCGGGCGCAAAGACGCTGTAGCATTTTGATTTTGCGCATGAACCTTCGCGAAAATCGATCCTGATTTTCAGGGCCATGCGCCAGGCCGGTCCAGCGAACTGCTGACCGATCGACGGCATGCGGGGTGGCGCGGGCCTATGGCAGAGACGGGCGCTGAGCAGGACGGCAAGGGACAGGCCCTGGTGGCGCGGCTGTCGCGCAACCGCTGGCTGCTTGGCGCGGGTGTTCTCGCGGTCCTTGCCGTCTATTTTTTTGCTGGCGTCTCCGTTTATGTGCTGGTGCTGGCCCTGGTCGCGCTGGCGGCCGCGGCGATGCTGTCCAAGGATGCCGGACGCCAGCCAGCCGATGCAGGAGCGGCGATCGAGGCAAGCGGGCTGCAAAGGCTCTCCGGCGAGTATCTGGCGGCCGCGGTCGCCGATCCGCTGATCATCTTCGACCATTCCGCCACCATCGTTCATGCCAACGCTGCCGCCTTCGCCGCCTTCGGCGGGCTGGCGCCGGGCATGTCGCTGTCATTGAAGTTCCGCGCGCCGGAAATGCAGGCGCTGCTCGATGGCATCCTGTCAGGGCAGGTCGCCGCCGACGCGGTCGACTACACCGAAAAGCTGCCGGTGGAGCGGACATACCGTGTCAGCGCGTCCACGGTCGGTCATGCCACCGGCCTGTATGTGCTGGTTTTCAAGGACCAGAGCGAGACGCGCCGCATCGATCGCATGCGGGCCGATTTCATCGCCAATGCCAGCCACGAGCTGCGCACGCCGCTCGCCTCGATCGCCGGCTTCATCGAGACGCTGCGCGGGCCGGCCCGCAACGATCCGGCGGCGCGCGACCAGTTCCTGCAGATCATGCAGAACCAGACCGGCCGCATGGCCCGCCTGATCGACGATCTGCTCTCCCTGTCGCGGTTGGAGATGAAGCCCTATCTGAGGCCGGGCACGGAGGTCGATCTTCGCCAGACGATCGACAGCGTCATCGATTCGCTCGGGCCGCTGGCCAGCGAGAACGGCGTCGTCATCGAGCGGGAGTTCGCAAGTGGGCCGCTCGTCGTTCCCGGCGATCGCGACGAACTGTTCCAGGTTTTCGAGAATCTCCTCGAGAACGCCTGCAAATACGGCCAGTCGGGCGGGCGCGTCACCGTATCGATTGCCGGCAGCGAGGATGGCCAACAGCCGGGCTTCGACGTCACGATCAGGGACTATGGTCCGGGCATTGCCGAAGAACACATCCCGCGCATCACCGAGCGCTTCTACCGTGTCGATGTCGAAAGCAGCCGCACCCAGAAAGGCACCGGGCTTGGCCTTTCGATCGTCAAGCATATATTGACCCGTCATAACGCAAGACTGTCCATCAAGTCGGAGGTCGGCAAGGGCGCGGCGTTCACTGTTCATTTGCCGGCTCGCTGATCGTATATTGGTTGCTAACCGGGATTTTCTTCATTCTGTCATGCGGTTCACGTATCAGCGACGGAATGAGGGAACGCACCAGCCGGCATAAACCGGGAAGGCATATCCATGCAGTCCGTCCATATCGTCAGTGCCTATGACGAAGAACTGAAGTATCTGTCGAAGCGCATCGCCGCGATGGGCGGGCATGCCGAGCGCATGGTCGAACAGGCCGTGGCGGCCCTGGTGAACGTCGATCACGGCCTCGCCCAGAAGGTCATCCAGGACGATCTCGTCCTCGACGAGGGACAGCGCGAGATCGACGACAAGGCCATCATCATCATCGCCAGGCGCCAGCCGATGGCGACGGACCTTCGCGAGATCGTCGGCGCCATCCGCATCTCGGCCRATATCGAGCGTGTCGGCGATCTGGGCAAGAACGTCGCCAAGCGCGTTGCCGCGGTCGACGGCCGCCAGCCGAACAGTCTTTTCCGCGGTCTAGAGGCCCTTGCCGACCTGGCGTTGACGCAGCTCAAGGAAGTGCTCGACGTCTATGCCTCGCGTTCGGTCGAGAGGATCGGCTTCGTGCGCGATCGGGACGACCAGATCGACGCCATGTACACCTCGCTGTTCCGCGAGCTTTTGACCTACATGATGGAAGATCCGCGCAACATCACGCCCTGCACGCATCTTCTGTTCTGCGCCAAGAATATCGAGCGCATCGGCGACCATGCGACCAACATCGCCGAGACCATCTACTACATCGTCACCGGCGACCAGATGCCCGCCGACCGTCCGAAGGGCGACAAGACCGACAAGGTTGTGCTGCCCGGCGTGGTATCGGCTAAGTGAACGGGCGCCTCTCGAACGGCTTTCTAATTTAGGCTAAGCTCCTCTGGAGCGTCTCACCGTTTCATGGAAACGGCGAAACGCCCTAACTATTTGTTTTTACGCAATTCCGGGCGGAAAACCGCTCACACTTTTCCTGGAATTGCTCCAGGCGCAGCAATTTGTCAGTCGCAGTCTCGGGAGGTTTGCGATGGAACAAGTTCGGAACCTGACTCCGGCCTCGCCGACATCAGGCATCATTGCATCCAGCGTCTATCTGGGGGGCAAGCGGGTTGCCGACATCGCCATCGAACAGGCCGGCGAATGGGCGGCAAAACCCGGCCATGTCGTCTGGATCGGGCTGCTCGAGCCCGATCGCAACCTTCTGCTCAGGGTGCAGGCGCAATTCCACCTGCATGATCTGGCGATCGAAGATGCCGAGCATCCGCATCAGCGCCCGAAGATCGAGCAATATGGCGATGCTCTCTTCATCGTCGCCCGCACCGCGCAATTAATCGACGGCCGCGTCACCTTCGGCGAGACGCATCTGTTCGTCGGCACCGGCTACATCGTCAGCGTCCGGCATGGCCCCTCGACCTCATACGCCGCCGTGCGCCAGCATTGGGAGAGCTGCCCGCATTCGCTCGCCAAGGGCGAGGATTTCGTCCTCTACGCCATCCTCGATTTCATCGTCGACAATTACATGCCGGTGCTGGAGCAGATCGAGGACGAGGTCGAGGCGATCGAGGACAAGGTGCTTTTGAAGCCGATGACCGGCGCCGATATCGAGCGTCTGTACATGCTGCGCCGCGATCTCTTGCGGCTGCGCAATGCGGCCCTGCCGCTGGTCGAGGTCTGCCGCAGGCTGACCAGCGCCGATCTGCCGCAGATCCATGCCGCCATGCATCCGCTGTTTCGCGACGTGACCGACCACATCCGCACCGTGCAGGAAAAGATCGACAGCTTGCGCGAGGTCCTGGCCTTCGCTTTCGAAGCCAGCCTTCTCGTCGGACAGAGCCAGGAAACCGCTATCTCCAAGAAGCTCGCCTCATGGGCCGCCATCCTGGCGGTGCCGACGGCTTTCGCCGGCATCTATGGCATGAACTTCTCCGACATGCCGGAGCTGAAGATGGAATATGGCTATCCGACCGTGCTCGCGGCCATCGCGCTGATCTGTGCGTTCCTGTACTGGCGGTTCAAGAAGAATGGATGGCTGTGATCGGAAGCGAATAGCGAATAGCGAATAGCGAATAGCGAAATAGTGAAATAGTGAATAGGGAGAAATGCAAAAACGGCTTGCTTCCTCCCAGAAGCCAAGCCGTTCTATTCGCTATTCGCTATTCGCTATTCGCTATTCGCTATTCGCTATTCGCTATTCGCTATTCGCTCAGCGCGCCCTGCGCCGCTCCGCCGCCGGCTGGAACGCAACCCGGGAATGATACTTGCAGTACGGTCCCGTCTCGGCGGCGTCGTTGCCGCAGAAGCTGAAGTCTTCCGAGAGCGGGTCGCCGTTCGGCCATTTGCAGGTCCGTTCGGTCAGTTCGACAAGCTGCAGGTTGCGCGAGATCGGCACCACGACGTTCTCGACCGGGCGGATATAGTGGCGGGCGACCGGCTCGGCGTCGAACTGCACCTGCAGCGCGGTGGCGCCGATGGTGGCCGTCACATGGCGCGTGGCGCTTGCGGCGCGGGTCACCGACTTCTGCATCGAGGCGCCCTGCGTCGCCTTCTTCTGGCGCGCCGGGGCGGCCGTCGCGCGACCGCGACCCGACAGCTTCAGGCGATGCACCTTGCCGATGACGGCATTGCGGCTCACTCCGCCAAGCTGTGCGGCAATCTGGCTGGCGCTCAGGCCCTCCGACCACAATTTCCTGAGAAGTTCTACCCGCTCGTCAGTCCAATTCATGGGGCCGCGCTCCTGCTGAGGCGTGCGGCAGCCAGAATCCTTTCCCGAGCCGGCTCTCGCCGGGCAAACGACACCACATGTACCGGGTGATTTAGATCCGCCGCACGAAATATAGTTATTTCTCGACTACAAATACCTTATGCGCTGACTCGGTGACAAGAGTCCCAAAGGCAACACCGATTCGGTTTTTACGGTTTTCCCCAACTTGCCTGACCGCTGATGAGCCGGCGTGGCGCCAAGGGGTTGCCACGCGCTTCTGCGTGACGTTTTCGTTGACTTCATGGCCGAAAAACATGATAAGCCGCAAAGGCCGCCGCATTGGCGGCTTTTTTGATTTCCGGTTCCGGAGACGCATATAATGAGCGGTTCGGCGCTTTACGAGACCTTTGCTCGCGCACCCCTGGCTTTTGAGCGTGGGGAAGGGACTTGGCTGGTCACCGACAAGGGCGAGCGATATCTCGACTTCGCGGGCGGCATCGCGGTGAATTCGCTCGGCCACAGCCATCCGCATCTGGTCGCGGCGCTCACCGAACAGGCCGCCAAGCTCTGGCACGTCTCCAATCTCTACGAGATCCCGGAACAGCGCCGGCTGGGCGAGCGGCTGGTCGACGCCACCTTCGCCGACAAGGTGTTCTTCACCAATTCGGGCGCCGAGGCGCTGGAATGCGCCATCAAGACGGCGCGGCGCTACCAGTTCGTCAAGGGTCACCCGGAGCGTTTCCGCATCATCACTTTCGAGGGCGCCTTCCACGGCCGCACGCTGGCGACGATCGCCGCCGGCGGCCAGTACAAATATCTCGAAGGCTTCGGCCCGAAGGTCGAGGGCTTCGACCAGGTCGCATTCGACGACATCGACGCGGCCGAAAAGGCGATCGCGCCGGAGACCGCGGCAATCCTGATCGAGCCGGTGCAGGGCGAGGGCGGCATCCGCCCGGTGCCGACGCAGTCCTTGAAGCGGCTGCGCCAGCTGTGCGACCAGCACGGCCTGCTTTTGATCTTCGACGAGGTCCAGTGCGGCATCGGCCGCACCGGAAAATTGTTCGCGCATGAATGGGCCGGCGTCACGCCCGACCTGATGGCGATCGCCAAGGGCATCGGCGGCGGCTTCCCGATGGGCGCCTGCCTTGCCACGGATGAGGCGGCAACCGGCATGACCGCCGGCGTGCACGGCACCACCTTCGGCGGCAATCCGCTGGCGATGGCGGTCGGCAACGCCGTGCTCGACGTGGTGCTGGCCGACGGTTTCCTCGAGGACGTGCAGCGCAAGGCGCTGCTTCTGAAACAGGGGCTGGCCGGGGTCGCGGACGAATTTCCCGACGTCATCGAGGGCATCAGGGGAACCGGCCTGATGCTCGGCCTGAAATGCGTCATGCCCAACACCAAGGTGAACATGGCGCTGCGCGACCAGCACCTGCTTGCCGTGCCGGCGGGCGACAATGTCATCCGCCTCCTGCCGCCGCTCACCGTTACCGACGCGGAGATCGGCGAGGCGCTGGAGCGCATTCGTGCCGGCGCCAAGGGCCTGACCGACGCTATTGCGGCCGAAGCCGCGAAATAATTTCTGGAACCTGCTGATGAGTGTTCGCCACTTCACCGATCTATCCGCCGTTTCCGCGGGCGATCTGCGCTCGATGCTGGACGACGCGGTGGCGCGAAAGACCAGGCTCAAGGCGGGTGAGCGCTCAAAACCGCTCGACGGCAAGGTGCTGGCCATGATCTTTGACAAGCCGTCGACGCGCACGCGCGTATCCTTCGATGTCGGCATGCGCCAGCTCGGCGGCGAGACGATCATGCTGACCGGCACCGAGATGCAGCTCGGCCGCTCGGAAACCATCGCCGACACGGCTAAAGTGCTGTCTCGTTACGTCGACGCCATCATGATCCGCACCACCTCGCATGACCGGCTGCTGGAGCTCACCGAGAACGCCACGGTTCCGGTCATCAACGGGCTGACCGACGACACGCATCCTTGCCAGCTCATGGCCGACATCATGACCTATGAGGAGCATCGCGGTCCGGTGGCCGGCAAGACTTTCGCCTGGACCGGTGACGGCAACAATGTGCTGCATTCGCTGCTCGAAGCCTCGGCGCGCTTCCGCTTCAACCTCAATGTCGCGGTGCCGGAGGGCAGCGAGCCTTTCGAGAAATATGTCGACTGGTCGAAAGCCAATGGCGGCAAGGTCCGGTTTGCCAAGTCCGCCGAGGAAGCCGTCGACCAGGCCGACTGCGTCGTCACCGACAGCTGGGTCTCGATGGGCCAGGAGCACCGCGCCCGCGGCCACAACGTCTTCTTGCCCTATCAGGTGAATGCCGCGCTGATGGCGAAGGCCAAAGCCGATGCGTTGTTCATGCACTGCCTGCCGGCGCATCGCGGCGAGGAGGTCACCGACGAGGTGATCGACGGGCCGCATTCGGTGGTCTTCGACGAGGCCGAGAACCGGCTGCACGCCCAGAAGGCGGTGCTGGCCTGGTGCCTGGGCGCTTGAGAAGGGCCGACCTGACCGCTTCCGGCCCGATCGGGGTCAACTTGATCTGGGGATATGTGATGCCTATTTGCGGGCCATCACGTAAATTGAACGCGCTTCGACGCATGCGGCTCATCGGGTTGCATGGCTGCGCCCCGGAGTTTTGTCATGTTGGAAACCCATACCTTGGCTGAGCATAGACCCCAACTCGGTGAATTCGGCTTCGCCGGCGACGATCACGTCGTGCCCTACGAGGTCGCGCCGCTCGATGTGCGCGGCCGCACCGTGCAGCTCGGGCCGATGCTCGACGCCATTTTGAGCCGTCACAATTATCCCGAGCCGGTCGCCCGCCTGCTGGCGGAAGCCTGCGTGCTCACCGTGCTGCTCGGCACCTCGCTGAAGTTCGAGGGCAAGTTCATCCTGCAGACCCGCACCGACGGTCCGGTCGACATGCTGGTGGCTGATTTCACCACGCCGCATGCGCTGCGCGCCTATGCGCGCTTCGATGCCGACCGGCTGGAGGCGCTGGTCGCCGCCGGCGAGGCCTCGCAGCAGACGCTGCTTGGCAACGGTGTCCTGGCTTTGACCATCGACCAGGGCGCGCATACGCAGCGCTACCAGGGCATCGTCCAGCTCGACGGCACCTCGCTGGAGGACGCCGCGCGCACCTATTTCCGCCAGTCGGAGCAGATCCCGACCGACATCAAGATGTCGGTCGCCAAGCTGGTGACGCCCGGCCCGGCCGGCGCGCGCGAGCAGTGGCGCGCCGGCGGCATCCTGGCGCAGTTCCTGCCGCAGGCGCCGGAGCGCATGCGCATTCCCGATATTTCGGGCGGCGACGGCGACGACCGCGAGGTGACGGACCATCCGGCCGACAATTCCTGGCAGGAATTGCTGGCGCTGCTCGGCACCATCGAGCCGACCGAGCTGATCGATCCGACGGTCGGCGCCGAGCGGCTGCTCTACCGGCTGTTCCACGAGCACGGCGTGCGGGTTTTCAGCAGTGTGCCGGTCGCCGACCAGTGCTCCTGCTCGCGCGAGAAGATCCACGGCATTCTCGAAGGCTTTTCGGCCGAGGAGATCAAGGACTCGACCGAAGACGGCGGCATTCATGTCGCCTGCGAGTTCTGCTCGACGCAATACGACTTTGATCCGGCCGAGTTCGCGGCGGAGTGAGAAAGCTCCGGTTCCTCTCCCCGCTTTGCGGGGGCGAGGAACTCAAGTTCTCTAATTCACCGTCCTCTTCGTCCCCGGCATGTCGAGCGAGAAGGCGGGAATGGCGATATCGAACGTCTCGCCGCGGCCGTTGCGCATCGTGTAGTGGCCGACCATGATGCCCGACGGCGTCGAGAGCGGGCAGCCTGACGTGTATTGATAGCTGTCGCCGGGATTGAGTTCCGGCTGATCGCCGACGACGCCGGCGCCGCGCACCTCCTCGACCCGGCCCTGGCCGTCGGTGATGTGCCAGTAGCGCGACAAAAGCTGCACGAATTCGTCGGAGCGGTTGTCGATCGTCACCTGATAGCCCCAGACATAGCGATTCTCGGACGGATCGGAGCGGTCCTCCAGATAGAAGGGCCTGACCAGCACTTCGATGTTGCGCGTCACTGCGCGATACATGGGCCACTCCGGTTGCCGCGGCGGAACATTGGTCGCGCTTCGCTGTTACGGACGCAGCGCCGACCATCCTGCCAGCCTTGTAGCGCACGTGCCGAAAAACAATGTCATTTAAGTGACACATGACAATGTTGGTGTGCACAAACCGTGCGGGGTGACTCGGGCGCTCTGCAACGGATGAATGGCTGGCTGCGGCCAAGAGCAATTCCAGGAAAGTGTGAGCGGTTTTCCGTCCGGAATTGCGTGAAAGCAAAGAGATAGAGTGACCAGATCTCGATGGAACTGACTATCGCAGCCGGCCTGGCTTCGTCAGCCCTTCTTCTGTCCAATCTCGCCAGCATTCTGCTCGCCTCCTCGCGGCTGAAACGGCGCCATGTCATTGCGGCGCCTGACGGCCCGCAGCCGGTCTCGATCATCGTGCCGTCGCGCGGCGTCGAGCCGTTCACGCAGGAGACCCTGGAGCGCGCCTTCTCGCTCGACTGGCCGGGCTATGAGCTGATCTTCTGCGTCGCGCATGCCGAGGACCCGGTGGTGAGGCTCATCGATGCGGCGATCGTGCGCCACCCCAAGGTTCCGGCGCGGCTCCTGATCGGCGACGACCGCGTCAGCGCCAATCCCAAGCTCAACAACTGCGTCAAGGGCTGGCGGGCGGCGCGGCACGATTGGGTGATCCTCGCCGATTCCAACGTCTTGATGCCGAAGGACTATGTGCAGCACCTGATGGCGGCCTGGCGGCCGGACACCGGCCTTGTCTGCTCGACGCCGATCGGCTCGCGGCCGGACGGTTTTTGGGCCGAAGTCGAGTGCGCCTTCCTCAACACGCTGCAGGCGCGCTGGCAATATGCCGGCGAGGCGCTCGGCCTCGGCTTCGCCCAAGGCAAGAGCATGTTGTGGAACAAGCCGATGCTGGACACCAATGGCGGCATCCAGGCTTTGGCCGCCGAGATCGCCGAGGACGCGGCCGCCACCAAGCTGGTCAACAGCCTGGGCTTGCGCGTCAATCTCGTCGCCTCGCCTTTCGAGCAGCCGCTCGGCCAGCGCAGCTTCGCCGAGATCTGGTCGCGGCAGACGCGCTGGGCGCGGCTACGCCGGGTGACGTTCCCGCTCTTCTTTGCGCCGGAGATCCTGACCGGCGCGGCGACGCCGCTGCTGCTGGCGCTGATTGCCGCCGCAGGGGCCGGCATCAGCCTGCCCACAACGGCCTTGTGCGTGCTGGCGATCGCTTATCTGCCGGAGTGCCTGCTGGCCTCTGCCAAGAGTTGGTACCTGTCGCCGCGCAGCGTCACCGCGATGATCGTGCGCGACGTCCTGCTGCCCGCCATCTGGGCGCGCGCCTGGTTCGGCGGCGCCGTCGAATGGCGCGGCAATGCCATGACCATCCGCACCAAGGCCATGACCGAGCTGGAAGAGCTCGCCTGAAATTTGGGTCGCGGCTTCCTATTTGGCCGCTTTCAGCGCCTCTTCGATGTCGGTCAGCAGATCGTCGGTGTCCTCCAGACCGACGGAGAGCCTGAGCGTGCCGGGCCCGATGCCGAGTTCGGCGCGGGCCTCGTCGCTCAGGTTCTTGTGCGTCGTGGTTGCGGGATGGGTGATCAGGCTCTTGGCGTCGCCGAGATTGTTGGAGATCAGCACGATGTCGAGCGCGTTCTGGAAGGCGAAGGCCGCCTGCTTGCCGCCCTTGACGTCGAGGCAGATCAGCGTCGAGCCGCCAGACATCTGCTTCTTCACGACATCCGCCTGCGGATGATCGGCGCGGCCCGGATAGATGAGGCGGGCGATCTCCGGGCGGCCGGCGAGGAAATCGGCGATCTTGCCGGCGCTCTCGGTCTGCTGGCGCACGCGCAGCGGCAGCGTCTCCAGGCCTTTCAGCAGGGTCCAGGCGTTGAAGGGCGACAGGCTCGGGCCGGTGTGGCGGAAATAGTCGTGCAGGTTCTCGTCGATCCACTTCTTGTCGGACAGGATGACGCCGCCGAGACAGCGGCCCTGGCCGTCTATGTGCTTGGTCGCCGAATAGACCACGATATGCGCGCCGAGCTGCAACGGCTTCTGCTGCAGCGGCGTGGCGAAGACATTGTCGACGATGACTCGCGCGCCGATCGAATTGGCGAGCTTGGCGACCGCGGCAATGTCGACCACCTCCAGCGTCGGGTTGGTCGGGCTTTCCAGGAAGAACAGCTTGGTGTTCGGCCTTACCGCCTTTTCCCAATTGGCTATGTCGGTGCCGTCGATCAGCGTCGCCTGGATGCCGTAGCGCGGCGCCAGCGTCTCGACCACCCAGCGACAGGAGCCGAACAGCGCGCGTGCGGCGACGATATGGTCGCCCGCCTTGACGCTGCAGAGCAGGGCGGCGGAAACGGCCGCCATGCCGGACGCGGTGGCGCGGGCATCCTCGGCGCCTTCCAGCGCGCACATGCGCTTTTCGAACATGTCGACGGTCGGGTTGGCGTAGCGCGAATAGATGAAGCCAGGCTCTTCGCCCTTGAAGCGGGCTTCGGCCGCTTGCGCCGTCTCGTAGACATAGCCCTGGGTGAGATACATCGCCTCGGCGGTCTCGCCATATTGCGATCGCAGCGTTCCGCCATGCACGAGTGCCGTCTGAGGTTTCCAATTGCGCTTCTTGGTGCTCATAGCCCTGCTTCCAGACACAAAAAAACCGGCCGCGAAAGTCGCAACCGGTCCATATAGCCTTGCGGCTCGACGGTCCTTTAGCGACTTGTTTAACGTGGCTGCAAGCCGACCGGCCAAATCACCACGGGATAACGACCCTTTAAATGAGCGCCGCGCTTGCGTCAATTGCCGGCTTCATTAAGAGGTTTGTACCAGGCAGGTTCCGCAAAAGTGTCCAGCGGTTTTGCGGCAAGAACCTGCCACAAAGAGACCGGCCTCAACGGAGCCAGCCTTTGCGGCAGACAGGCATTCTTCCGGATCAGGACATCGCGGCGCTCTTCGAGGCGAACGCGCTGACGTCGCCGCGCGCGCTGGACGCCAACCAGATCCAGCCGGCCAGCCTTGATCTGAGGCTCGGCGACAAGGCGTTTCGCGTGCGCGCCTCCTTCCTGCCCGGTCCCGATCATCTGGTCGCCGACAAGCTCGAGCGGCTGAAGCTCCACGAGATCGACCTCACCGGGGGCGCGGTGCTGGAGACCGGCTGCGTCTACATCGTGCCGCTGCTCGAAAGCCTGGCGCTGCCGGCGAATGTGTCCGCTTCCGCCAATCCCAAGAGCTCGACCGGGCGTCTCGACATCTTCACCCGGGTGATGACCGATCGCGGCCACGAGTTCGACAAAATCGCCGCCGGCTATCACGGGCCGCTGTATCTCGAAGTCAGCCCGCGCACCTTCCCGATCGTCGTGCGGGCCGGCTCGCGCCTGTCGCAGATACGCTTCCGCATCGGCAACGCGGTGCTCTCGGAGAACGAGCTGCGCGACCTCCACCGCGCCGAGATGCTGGTCGCTACCGAGCCGCCCAACATTTCCGGCGGCGGCATCGCGCTCTCCATCGACCTCGACGGCGACAAGGATGGCCTCGTCGGCTATCGCGGCAAGCACCACACCGGCCTTGTCGACGTCGACAAGCGCGCAGCGCAGGACGTCGTCGATTTCTGGGAGCCGATCTACAAGAGCGGCGCCGGCGAGCTGGTGCTCGATCCAGACGAATTCTACATCTTGGTTAGCCGCGAGGCGGTGCATGTGCCGCCGCTCTACGCCGCCGAGATGACGCCCTTCGATCCGCTGGTCGGCGAGTTCCGCGTCCACTATGCCGGCTTCTTCGATCCGGGCTTCGGCCATTCCGCCGCCGGCGGCAGCGGCAGCCGCGCCGTGCTCGAAGTGCGCAGCCACGAGGTGCCTTTCATCCTCGACCACGGCCAGATCGTCGGCCGTCTCGTCTACGAGCATATGCTGAAGCGCCCACAGGCGCTCTACGGCACCGATCTCGGCTCGAACTACCAGGCGCAGGGCCTGAAGCTCTCCAAGCATTTCAAAGCAGCGCGGTGAGGCCGCCAATCTCCCCCCTCGAGGGGGAGATGTCGCCGAAGGCGACAGAGGGGGTCGCCGCGCGTGAGGCGCCAACCTATTGCTCGCCTTCGCAAGGAGTTGGCACTTTACGTGAGACGACCCCTTCTGGCCTGCCGGCCATCTCCCCCTCGAGGGGGGAGATCACGCTCTCGTAGCTCGTCTCACAACGCCTTGACCGCCACCTTGACCGGCTTTTCGATCTCCAGCGGGTTGCGCAGCGGCAGGCCGAAATCCGGCGCTTCGATCTCGAACGTATCGCCGGCCTCGGTCCGGATGCCGTCGGCGAAGGAGAGGGTCGCGGTGCCGAACATGTGCACATGCACGTCGCCGGGCTGGCGGAAGGCCGAGTATTTGAAGTGGTGGTGCTCGAGATTGGCGATGGTGTGCGACATGTTCGCTTCGCCCGACAGGAACGGTTTTTCCCACAAAAGCTTGCCGTCGCGCCAGATGCGCGATGCGCCGCGGATATCGGCCGGCAGGTCGCCGATCAGGATCTCGGGGCCGAACGAGGCATTGCGCAGTTTCGAATGGGCAAGGAACAGATAGTTCACCCGCTCGGTGACGTGGTCGGAGAACTCGTTCGACAGCGTGAAGCCRACGCGGAACGGAGCGCCGTCGTCGCCGATGACATAGATGCCGGCGATCTCCGGCTCCTCGCCGCCGTCCTGCGCGAAGGCGGGCGACATCAGCGGCGCGCCGGGCGCCACCGCCATCGTGCCGTTGCCCTTGTAGAACCATTCCGGCTGCACGCCGACCTGGCCCTTGGCCGGCTTGCCGCCTTCGAGACCCATGCGGAACATCTTCATGGAATCGGTGAGCTCCTCCTCGCCGCCCTCGCTTAGCTTCTTGTGCATGGAATCGCGCGTCGCCGCGGACCCGAGATGCGTCAGCCCTGTGCCGGTGAGGTGCAGATGCGCCGGGTCCGGATGGTTGATCGGCGAGACCAGCCTGCTTCTCTTATAGGCGGCATCAAGATCGACCGTCTCGCCATAGCCCTTGCGCTCGATCAGCGCTTCGAGCCCTGTGCCGGTGCGCGCGGCCTCCATCGCCAGCGAATAGACGCTGCGCGCGCCGTTGATGATCCTGGTCTTGCCGCCGCCGTTGCGGGCGACGACGCGGATCGTCTCGGCGTCGTCGAGGATCTGGGAGATCAGCATGTTTCGAATCCTCTCTCATTTTGTCGGCCGCCTGCCGGCAAGCCTTACCCGGCGCGGCGTGGAGCGACCCCCGCCACGGTTGAAATTCTTCGTCCGGATTGCGCTCGCGAGCCTGGTCCTTGTCGGGACTTCTTGACGCCGACGGGTTGCCGGCAGCTTCGCGATCTGAAACCCGTATGCCTCCTTAAATTCGCTTCCGGCCCTTAAGCCTTGTTCTTGTTGTAGACGTCGAAGATGACCGCGCCGAGCAGCACCAGGCCCTTGACCACCTGCTGCCAGTCGACATTGACGCCCATGATCGACATGCCGTTGTTCATCACGCCCATGATGAAGCCGCCGACCACGGCGCCGATCACCTGGCCGACGCCGCCCATTGCCGAGGCGCCGCCGATGAAGACGGCAGCGATGACGTCGAGCTCGCTGCCGAGACCGGCGGCCGGCACGGCCTGGCCGAGGCGGGCCGCAATGATCAGGCCGCCCAGCGCCGAGAGCACGCCCATGTTGATGAAGACGAGCAGCGTCAGCCTCTCGGTGTTGATGCCCGAGAGCTGCGCGGCCTTGGCGTTGCCGCCCATGGCGTAGATGCGGCGGCCGATGGTCATGCGCTTGGTGACGAAGACGAACAGCGAGATCAGCACACCCATCACCAGCAATACGACCGGCAGGCCCCTGTAGCTGGCGAACTGGAAGACCAGGAACAGGGCCAGCGCGCTGCCGACCAGCGTCTTGATGACGAACAGCGGGAAGGGCTCCGCCTCATAGCCGTGACGCTCGCGCTTGCGCCGCGTCCGGAAGCCGAAATAGGCATAGGCAAGCACCGCGATCAGCCCGAGCACGATCGTCGTCATATGCAGCGTCAGTCCGCTGCCGACGATGGTTTTGCCGGCGGCATTGACCGTCGGCGGGATCAACGTCAGCGGGCCGATGACGTCCGGGATGAAGCCCGAACTCAGCGCCTTGAAGCTGTCCGGCAGCGGGCCGACCGAGGAGCCGCCGCCAAGCAACGCCTGGCAGATGCCGCGGAAGATCAGCATGCCGGCCAGCGTCACGATGAAGCTCGGTATCTTGTGATAGGCGATCCAGTATCCTTGCGCCGCGCCGATCAGCGCGCCGACGATCAGGCAGACGATCGACACCACCAGCGGATTCGAGAATATGCCGAGCGGCCAGATCACCATCATCATCGCCGCAAGCGCGCCGATGAAGCCTGCGACCGATCCCACGCTGAGGTCGATATAGCCGGCGACGATGACCAGCAGCATGCCGAGCGCCATCACGATGATGAACGAGTTCTGCTGCACCAGATTCGAGAGGTTGACCGGTTTGAACAGCGTGCCCGACGTCGTGTACTGGAAGAACAGCATGATGACGATGAGCGCGATGATCAGGCCGTATTCGCGCAGGTTCGTCGTCAGCGCCGAGACGGCGATGCGCGGACCCTGCTTGACGTCTTCGGCCGTGCCGCTTTGCGGTGCGGGAGCGCTTTCTGTGCTCATGATGCTTTTTTTCCTTCTCCCCGAACGATGGCGCGCATGATTTTTTCCTGGCTGGCGTCGCTTGCCGCCATTTCGCCGACGATGCGTCCTTCGTTCATCACATAGATGCGATCGGTGATGCCGAGCAGTTCAGGCATTTCCGACGAGATGACGATGATCGCTTTGCCCTCGGCGGCGAGGCGCGCGATGATCGTATAGATTTCGTACTTGGCGCCCACGTCAATGCCGCGGGTCGGCTCGTCGAGGATCAAAACTTCCGGATCGGCGAACAGCCATTTCGACAGCACGACCTTCTGCTGGTTGCCGCCCGACAGGTTGCCGGTCAGCTGATAGACGCTGGAGGCGCGGATGTTGGTCTTCTTGCGATAGTCGTTGGCGACGCTCATCTCGCGCATGTCGTCGATGACGCCGCGGCTGGAGACGCCGGAAAGGTTGGCCAATGTCACATTGTGCTTGATGTGGTCGATGAGGTTGAGGCCGTAGGTCTTGCGGTCCTCAGTGACATAGGCGATGCGGTTCTCCACCGCCTTGCTTACCGACGAGAGGTCGAGCGGCTTGCCGTGCAGCGACACCTCACCGGTGATATGCCGGCCATAGGAGCGGCCGAACAGGCTCATCGCGAATTCGGTGCGGCCGGCGCCCATCAGCCCGGCAATGCCCACCACCTCGCCCTTGCGGACATTGAGGTTGACGTTCTTGATCACCTGCCGCTCGGCGTGGATGGGGTGGTAGACCGACCAGTCCTTCACCTCGAAGATGACCTCGCCGATCTGCGGCTCGCGCGGAGGGTAGCGATCGTCGAGGGAACGGCCGACCATCGAGGTGATGATGCGGTCTTCCGAGATGTCCTTCCTCGGCAAGGTCTCGATGGTGCGCCCGTCGCGGATCACCGTCACCTTGTCGGCGACACGGTTCACCTCGTTGAGCTTGTGCGAGATCAGGATCGAGGTCATGCCCTGGCGCTTGAACTCGAGCAGCAGGTCGAGCAGCGCCTGGCTRTCCTTTTCGCTGAGCGATGCCGTCGGCTCGTCAAGGATCAGGAGCTTCACTTCCTTGCTGAGCGCCTTGGCGATCTCGACCAGCTGCTGCTTGCCGACGCCGATATTTGTGATCAGCGTCTTGGGGTCCTCGTTGAGCCCGACTTTCTTGAGTAGGGCGGCCGTGCGCGCCTCGTTGGCGTCCCAGTCGATGACGCCGTAGCTGGCATGCTCATTGCCGAGGAAGATGTTTTCCGTGATCGACAGCATCGGCACCAGGGCAAGCTCCTGGTGGATGATGACGATGCCGATATGCTCGCTGTCGTGGATGCCTTTGAAGTTGCATTCCTGGCCGCGGAAGATGATCTGGCCCTCATACGTGCCGGACGGATAGACGCCCGACAGCACCTTCATCAGGGTCGACTTGCCGGCGCCGTTTTCGCCGACGATGGCGTGGATCTCACCTTCCTCGACGCTGAGATTGACGTTGGACAACGCCTTCACGCCGGGGAACGTCTTGGTGATGTCGCGCATCTCCAAAATCGTCGAGGCCATCAGGATCTGCTCCCTGGCGCACGGCTCCCAAATCGGCATCGATTGTGGAAAAGGCCCATGCGCAAAATCAACATACTGCAGGCGGCTTCGCGTTCCGGATCGGCGCGTGATGCTGCAGAAATCGGCAAAAACAATACCGGGGTCGGTTCTGAACGAAAAGGGGTCCTGCGGCCGCGCAGGACCCCTTCCTGTAAGACTGAATTACTTCAGCTCTTCGGCCTTGATGTAGCCGGAGTCGACGACCAGCTTCTGATAGTTCGACTTGTCGACCTCAACCGGCGTCAGGAGGATCGAGGGAACGACCTTGACGTCGTTGTTGTAGGTCTTGGTGTCGAGGCCCTCAGGCTTGCCGCCGGAGAGCACCTTGTCGACCAGTTCCACGGTCGACTTGGCCAGCTCGCGGGTGTCCTTGAACACCGTCGAATACTGCTCGCCCGAGATGATCAGCTTGACCGAGGCGGTCTCGGCGTCCTGGCCGGTCACGATCGGCCAGGGCTGGGCATCCGTGCCGTAGCCGACGGCGCGCAGCGAGGCGGTGATGCCGCGCGATAGGCCGTCATAAGGCGACAGAACACCGTCGACGCGGCTGCCGTCCGAGTAGTTGGCCGAAAGCAGATTGTCCATGCGCGCCTGCGCGGTGGCGGCGAGCCAGCGCAGCGTGCCGACCTTGTCCATGCCCATCTGGCCGGACTTGATCTTGATCGAGCCGTCATCGATCAGCGGCTGCAGGACCGACATGGCGCCGTTGTAGAAGAAGAAGGCGTTGTTGTCGTCCGGCGAGCCGCCGAACAGCTCGACGTTCCACGGCTTGGTGTTCGGGAAGCGCTCCTTGAGGCCCTTGACCAGCGAATTCGCCTGGATCACGCCGACGCCGAAATTGTCGAAGGTGGTGTAGTAGTCGACATTCGGGGTCTTTTTGATCAGGCGGTCATAGGCGACGACGACGACGCCCGCGTCGTTGGCCTTCTGCAGCGCGTCGGCCATGGTGGTGCCGTCGATCGAGGCGATGATCAGCGCCTTCGGGCCCTTGGTGATTTCGTTTTCCAACTGGCTGAGCTGGTTCGGGATGTCGTCCTGCGCGTATTGCAGATCGACGGTGTAGCCGAGCTTCTCGAGCTGGGACTTGACGGCGTCGCCGTCGTTGATCCAGCGCTGCGAGGTCTTGGTCGGCATCAGCACGCCGATGAGACCCTTGTCGGCGGCGTGCGCCGAATAGCTCATGGCGGCAATGCCAAGGGCCGCCACGGCGGCCAGCGTCTTGATGATCTTCACGATTACTCTCCCTGGTTGATGGACGCGACACCTCGGGGCTTCGCGGGCCGCGCAGTCGAGCAGGTGCGCTGGCGCGCCACTGTCGGCTTTATCGATCTCCGGTATCCTCCCAATCGGCTCCGCGACGCAGTTTCAATCGATACGAATTTGCTCGTGGCCGACCCCTGCGCCTCGGAACGCACGAAGGGTGGGTCCCTTTGACATAACTGTCAAATGCGATCTTTGCTGGTTGCTATATCAAAACTGGTATAGCTTAGACGGCAGATGGAAACCCGGCTGAGAGGCTTCACTCCATGGCGGCATTGCGCGATCCTAGTGCGATTTCAGTGAGTTACGAGAAACTGCCGGGAGACGGCGAGACGCTGCAGCGCAGCGGCCTCAGCCTCCGCCACATGCGCATGATCACCGTGCTGGACGATCACGGACGGGTGAGCGCCGCCGCCCAGGTCATGAACATCTCCCAGCCGGCCGCCTCGCGCATGATCGCCGAGATGGAGGCGGTGCTCGACGTTAAGTTGTGCGAGCGGCTGCCGCGCGGCGTGACGCTGACCCCTTACGGCCACGCGCTCGCCCGCCGCGCCCGCTCGATTCTGCTCGAGATGCGGGAGGCCGATCGCGAGATTTCCGAGCTCAAGGCCGGCAAGGGCGGCTCGGTGTTCCTCGGCGCGGTGACGGCGCCGGCAATCGAACTGGCCGTGCCGGCGATCCGCGAGATCCGCCGCATCTACCCGCGCATCGAGATCACCATGCAGGTCGAGACCTCGAACGTGCTCGCCCGCGAATTGAT
Organism: Mesorhizobium sp. LCM 4577; assembly: GCF_001854795.2. Lineage (NCBI taxonomy): Bacteria > Pseudomonadati > Pseudomonadota > Alphaproteobacteria > Hyphomicrobiales > Phyllobacteriaceae > Mesorhizobium > Mesorhizobium sp. LCM 4577. The sequence goes on from NZ_MDDU01000011.1 coordinate 129,425, forward strand.
CGCTTCGCGCCACGACTTCATCATCGCCCGCATCCCCGACGACCTCAATCCGCGGCTCTTCGAATCGCGCGTCATCGGCGTCGAGAAGGCCTGTCTCATCGTGCGCCGCGGCCACCCGCTGGCGAGCGGCAGGACGGTGCGGCTGGAGGAGACGGCGGGCTATGACTGGGTGTTCCAGTCCGGCGGCTCGCCGCTGCGCCAGGCGATGGAAAGCAACTTCTTGAACCGCGACATTCCGCTGCCCGACCGGATCCTCAACACCTCCTCGCTGCTGCTTACCCTGGTGATGGTGGCGCAGTCCGATGCGATCGCGCCGGTCTCGATCCAGGTCGCCAAGTTCATCCAGGGCCCCGACGGGCTGGCCGGCGCCATCGACGTCGTCCAGACCGAGTTCGATATCGAGGTCCGGCCCTACAGCCTGATCACGGTCAAGAATCGCGTTCTCTCTCCCGCCGCGAAAATGTTGCACGACTTCATCTTGCGCGAAGTGGGGTAATGGAACGAGAATGCTACTTGTACGTTCAAACCGATCGGTCGCTCGCTGGAGCCCGTTGCGGGTGAGGGAAGAGCCGCCGATGCTCAACAGCTCGGGAGGTTTTGATGGAACGTCGATTGTTTCTGACTGGAATGCTTGGCGTTGCGGGGGCGGCGGCACTGGCAAGCCTGGCCGGACCCAGCAGGGCTGTTGCCGGTATTCCGGCCGGCAACGGAATTCTGGACGAGCTCGACAAGCCGGATATGGCTGCGTTCGAGGGGGACGACGATCAGGCCGAGGTGGAACTGATCTCCCACCATCGTCACCATCACGGAGGCTACGGACATTGGCGCTGGCGCCACCGCCGGCGTCGCCGTCGGCGTGGCTGGAGGCATGTCTGCCGCCGCGTCTGGCGTCATGGCCGCTGGCGCCGTCGTTGCTGGCGCGAGCGCTACTGGATCAATATCTGGCTGTAGCGGCGTCAATCCCATGCTGCTCCGAACGGGTCTTGCGCCGCGGCGCAAGACCCCCGCGCTAAGAGTTAGCAGGCCTCAGACACTGCCGGCTCCACTTGGCGCTAGGTCTCGGCCTTGCCAGATCAGCAGGGGTACAAATCAGACGCGCCTGTAAATCTTGCTCGGTCGTCTGATGGCCTTGCTGATCATTCGACTGAGCGTCATGGGGTATTTCCGCTGCATGAAGTGCTCATAGGCCTCGACCCATTTGCCGTGCCGCTCGGGCGCAATCTGCGACGGTGGCCTCTCGTCGACGAAAAGTGACACGATTTTCTGGAGGCGGGAATGAAACGCGTCCAGATCCACCCCTGAAAGCTTTGGTTTGCGAGCCACCACGRCACTGTCCCGCCAAAAGTTTTCAGGGTTTGCGGCTGCGATCTTGTCGGTCTCAAAGTAGCTTTCCACCAGTTCCATGCCGGTCAGGGAGCAAAGAGCGCCCCACGAATCCGGATAGAACCGCCAGCAGTCATACGGATAGCGGTGCACATGGCCTGCCCCCGGCGCGATGATGAGCGCCAGACCGCCCGGCTTAGTTACGCGCGCGATTTCTGCGAATGTGACCCAAAAGAACGGATTGTGCTCAAAGGTGGATGCGGACAGACAAAGATCGAAAGAGCAATCCGCGATTTCGGGCCAGACGAAGGTGTTCATCGGAACGATGTCCACGTTGTTGCCCGGCTCGATATCGAGGCCGGTGTAAGCAAATCTGGGGTGAGGAAATAACGGCTGATAAGTATTTTGGGCATCGTAGGATTTTGAGCCGATTTCCAGAACGCGCACGCCAGTTTGGGCGAACTCGTCTCCATAGGTTTGCAAAAATATTTTGGCTTTTACGAATGATGTCTCGTGCATCGAAAATCTGCCCCCGTTGATTGGTCGATAACGTGAACTGATCGATCAGTACAGTTACCCTGACCGCCTGGAGCAGCCGAATTATGCGGGCAGTGCCATCAAGGTATGCAGGATGCTGCGCCGCTTGAGCTCAAGCAACTGCTGGCGGCGCGCCGGCGCCATGTCGATGTCGGTCGTGAAGCGGCTTTCATGAAGCCAACCGTCAATTCGCTCGAAAAGCGCCTCGTCCATCGCCACGTCGGCGGCGACCGCGGTCCGTTCATAGTCGGCCGCGCACAGATCCTCGTTGCCGAGTGCTCGGTACAGACAATGCCAATTCAAACCTCCAGTATCGAACCCGTCGAGCCAATCCCTGCCGAAGTTGAGCCGATCTGTCGGCAATCGGCCCAAGTTGAAAAAGGCGAAGCCCGGCCACAAGTACCAGCGCTCATCCGGCGCTTTTCGAACCAACCCCGCGACGGCGGCTCGATCCAGCATTCGGAAAGGGTTTGTCGTTGCCGTGGGGAAAATATCGTGATCCAGAAAACCGGCCATGGAAGGCCGGTTCGCGAGAACGACGTTCCTCCAGGCCCAATTCAAGGCATAGCCGTGCGATTTACCCCCATCCTGCTCTCGCCTTGTCCAGGGATTGGCCGGCACCGCTGCGAAAGCAACACCGGCCGCCGAGCAGATGTCGCGAATGGCGTCCCTTGCCGCCAGGTCGGTGGAGTTGTCCGCAACAACCTGGATGGCCCCCGACACATTTCTTGCGATCATCTTGATCTGCCATTCGATCACCTGGGGATCGTTGAAGCTGATCGTAATCAGGACGTTCTGGGTACGGAGATGAGGAAAGCGCATCGGGCTGGCATGCTTTGCCAGCGCGATCTGTTCCCGGACCTGATAGCGAGCATGATTCTTGCGGTCGACCAAGGGTCGTAGTCTGAACCATTCGCGGATAGTATATTTCGACAGATTGCGTGGCATACTTCGCTTTTATACTTCCGCGCAACAACCGCAAGCTGCTCCAAGCGGTTCGAAATTTCGCTGCAAGCGTCCGTTGGCATTTTGGCCAATATGCCGGCTGCGAGCCGGCATGCTATACGCACATATGCATATTTCGTCCTTGGCGCACGATGTGCCGGACCAGCCCCGTATCGGGGCCGCATCGGCTCTTCCGATCTCACGGCGCGCGGCGCTGATTGGCGGATTCTGCCTGTGCTGTTTGCCGAGCAGCATCGCCGCCGCGACCATGACGGAGGTGTGCCCCGGCATTTTCATTCGCGCAGCCCCGCACGAGGAAGCCGCCGCCGCCAACCATGGAGGCATCGCCAATATCGGCTTCATCGTCGGGCGCGATAGCGTGCTGGTCACCGATTCTGGCGGCAGCCTCACGGATGGCGAGTGGCTGAGAGCCGAGATCAGGAAGCGGACGGATAGGCCAATCCGTCATGTGCTGATCACCCACGTTCACCCCGATCATTCCTTCGGCGCAGCCGCCTTCGCGGAGGACCGGCCGGCCTTTGTCGGACACCACGCGCTGCGGTCGGCGTTGGAGGCGCGCGGCGAGTTCTACCGGAAGCGGCTTACGGAGATCCTCGGCGCCGAGGGCGCAGGCAATGTCGTCTATCCCACCCAGGAGGTGAAGGATGGCGCGGAAATCGACCTGGGAGGCCGTATCGTCCGGCTGAGCGCGCACGCGACGGCCCACACGGATTGCGATCTGTCGATGCTGGATGTCGAGACCGGGGTGCTCTTCCCGGCCGACCTGCTCTTCGTAAACCGGGTTCCTTCGCTTGACGGCAGCTTGCCGGGCTGGCTCTCCGAACTCGACAAGCTCAAGGCGCTCGGCGCGTCTCGGGCCGTGCCCGGCCACGGCCCGCCGATCGTGGATGTGGCTCCCGCCATGTCCGACTTGGAGCGTTACTTGCACGCCTTGAGCGACGGCACGCGCAAGGCGATAGCCTCGGGCGTTTCGATCGAGGATGCCGCCCGCTCGGTCGCTCAATCGGAGCGGAACCGCTGGGTGCTCTTCGACGATTACAATGAGCGCAATGTCATCCAGGCTTACAAGGAGCTTGAGTGGGAGTAGGCCGACGAGGAGGAGACCATGAAGATTCTGCCGCTTGCCATATGCCTTGCCGTCCTTGCCGCGGTGCCGCTCACAGGAGCGTCGGCCTCGGAGCCGGCCAACATGGAGCCTGAGCGGCAGGAACGCTGGAACCAGATCGCTCAGTATCTGTTTGGCGACCGCAAGGTCGAGCCCACCGAAACGCTGATCAAGCTCGACGCGCCCAAGCGCGCGCAGGATGCCGCGCTCGTGCCGATCACGCTGACGATGCCCGAAAAGAATGAGATCAAGTCGGTCTATCTGGTCATCGACGACAACCCGGCGCCTTTCGCGGCCAAATTCACCTTCGGTCCTGCGGCCGACGCCGGATCGGTGCAGTTGCGCGTGCGGGTCGATACCTACACGAATGTTCATGCCGTGGCGGAGACCAAGGACGGCAAGCTGTTCGAGACGGCCGCCTTCGTGAAGGCCTCCGGCGGCTGCTCGGCGCCGGTTGCGGCGAGCGACGAGAAGGCCATGGCCGGCATGGGCGAGATGCGGATGAAGTTCGGTGAGGACGCCACGGCTGGCAAGCCGGTAGAGGCGACGCTGATGATCCGTCATCCCAATTTCAACGGAATGCAGAAGAACCCGATAACGCAATACTTCACGCCGCCGCGCTACATCAACAAGATGTCCGTGTCCTCGGGCAATGCCAAGGTGTTCGACCTCGAAGCCGATATCTCGCTCTCCACCAATCCGGTCATCACTTTCTCCTTCGTCCCGAACGGGAAAGAGCCGCTGAAGGTCGTTGCTTCCGACACCAAGGATGGCCATTGGGAGCAGGGCTTCGACATTCCGGCTGCGATGAACTGATCGGGCCCGGCTATGCGTTCCATTGTTGAAATTGCCAGGATGGCGGCCGTCGTTGCCGTGGTCGCGCTCTTCTCGAACATGGCCGTTGCCGACCCTGTGCCCGAGCCTAGCGGCTTGTGGAGTGGGCCGATGCACGGCGAGACGCCGGAAACGCTCTCAGGCGCAAGGGTGCTCGACCTCGCCGGCCTCGAGGTGCTCATGGCCAGTAAGCCGCTCCTGCTCGATGTGGGGCCGGCCGACAGGAAGCCGGACGATTTCCCCAAGGACGGGCTGTGGCTTCCAACCCATCGTTCAATGCCCGGGGCGGTGTGGATGCCGGGCGCCGGAGCGGCCTCTCTGGAGGATGCGCAAGAGAAGATGTTCTATCGCCGCATCGAGGCACTGACGCAGAAGGACAAGCGCAGGCCGATCGTGACCTTCTGCCGCCCGCAATGCTGGGGCAGTTGGAACGTCGGCAAGCGGCTGGTGATGAAAGGCTATACCAATGTCGGCTGGTTCCCCGCCGGTATAGACGGCTGGCAGGAAAAGCACGAGACCGCCGTGGTCAAGCCGGAGGCAGGCTGGAGCACGGAAGCGCCCAAATAAGAGGCGCAAATCCTGTCTGGCAAGCTGGAGCGGGTAGCGGGAATCGAACCCGCGCGTTCAGCTTGGGAAGCTGACAGGCTACCATTACATCATACCCGCGCAGCAGCCTCGTTACCATGATGGCGCCGCCTCAGGCAATCGGCAAAGCGGAGCAGGCGGCTCCATTGCTTGATGCCTTTCGGCGGAATGCGTATCTCTGATATCGCGCCGCCGAATCGGGCGGCTCGAACCGGAGAATGGCCTTGTCCGCACTGACGCGCTTTCTTGGCGACACGCCGCTCAGGGTGTTCCTGAAGCTGCTCGTGGTCTCCTTCCTCGTCGGCCTCGTCATGCATGCCTTCGGCTGGTCGCCGATGGAYGTCCTCTATGGCATCCGCCAGTTCTTCGTCGATTTGTGGAATCTYGGCTTCCACGCCATCGACCGCTTCCTGGGCTATATCCTGCTCGGCGCGGCGATCGTCGTGCCGGTGTTCATCCTGCTTCGGATCGCCAGCTACAGGAAGTAGCTGGGACCAGGATCACGCATATAGCGACGCCACCTCGAACAATATGGCGTGGCGCGCGGCCAGCGCCGGCACGTCGGTGGAATAGCCGCCGCCGATGACGCCGCACAGCGGCACGCCCTGCTTGCGGAAATGGCCGATGACCATGTCTTCGCGGGCGCTGAGGCCATCATCGCTCAGCGCCAGCCGGCCGAGCCTGTCTTCGGCATGCACATCCACGCCGGCATTGTAGAAGACGATATCCCAATGCCTTTGCCCGGATAGTTCCGGCAGGACGCCGGCGAGCCGCTCGAGATAGGCGTCGTCGCCGGTACCGTCCGGCAAGGCGATGTCGAGGTCCGAAGCGATCTTGCGCACCGGGTAGTTGCGCTCGCCATGCATGGAAAAGGTGAACGCGCGCGGTTCGTCCTTGAGAATGTCCGCCGTGCCGTCGCCCTGATGCACGTCCAGGTCGACGACCAACACGTTTTCGATTGCGCCTTCGGCAAGCAGCGCCAGCGAGGCGACGGCGACATCGTTGAAGGTGCAGAAGCCGGCGCCTTGCGCGCGCCTGGCATGATGGCTGCCGCCGGCGGCGTTGCAGGCGATGCCGTGTTCAAGCGCCAGCCTGGCGGCAAGCACTGTGCCGGCGGTGGCGAGCTGCGCCCTGAGCGACACGCGCGGGCCGATCGGAAAGCCGATCTCGCGCTCTATCTTCTCCGGCACCTGGCAGGCGATTACCTGATCGACATAGTCGGCCGCATGCGCAAGCTTCAGCCGTGCAGCCGGCGCCGGTTCCGGCATCGAGAGCGCTTCCGGCACGGCCAGCCCGCGCATGCGCAAAGCCTCCATCAACAGCGGATATTTGCTCATCGGAAAGCGATGGTTGACGGCGAAGCCGGCGTCATAGTCGGGGTGATGGACGATCTGCAGCGGCATKGATCGGGAGGCCTGAGCCAAGTCTGAAATTCGGTTGGCAGTCTGGCGGATGTGGTTGCGCGAGGCCGGCAAACTGGGGCACATCGGGTCCTCGATCAAGCCGCAATCGAACAGGCAGCAATCCCTTGGAWGCGACTGAAGCCAACCCCAGGTCCTTCGCCGTCACCAATCGCTCGGTGCTGGCGATCGCCGTGCCGATGACGCTCGCCTATCTGACGACGCCGCTGCTCGGCATCGTCGACACCGCGGTCGTCGGCCAGTTCGGCGACGCGGCGCTGCTTGGCGGCCTGGCGGCGGGATCGCTGGTCTTCGACGTCGTCTTCACCACCTTCAACTTCCTGCGTTCGGGCACCACCGGTCTTGTCGCCCAGGCCCTCGGACGCGGCGATGCGCTGGAAGAACAGGCGGTGCTCTGGCGCGCCGTGCTGATCGCGGTCGTCGCGGGCGTCATCCTTGCCGCCCTTTCGCCGTTCTTTGCCGTTGCCGGCCAATGGTTCATGGGCGCCGAGCCGCGCGTCAGCGCGGCGATGTCGGTCTATATCCGCATCAGGCTGCTGGCAGCGCCCTTCTCGCTGATCAACTACGCCATACTGGGCTATGTGCTGGGGCGCGGCGAAGGCGGGCTCGGCCTGATGCTGCAGGCCGTGCTCAACGGCATCAACATTGTGCTCTGTTTCCTGCTCGGCCTCGAGCTCGGCTGGGGCGTCGCCGGCGTCGCCTGGGCGACCGTCACCGGCGAGTTCCTGGCCATGCTGCTTGGCTTGGCAATCGTGCTCAACCGTTTCCGCAAGCTGGAGCGGCCCTCGCGCCGGCGCATCCTGGATCTGCCGGCCTACCGGCGCATGCTGTCGCTCAACCGCGACATCATGATCCGCTCCTTCTCGCTGCTTGCCGCTTTCGCGCTGTTCACCAGGCAGGGTGCGCAGTTCGGCACGGTGACGCTTGCCGCCAACGCCGTGCTGATGAATTTCTTCCTGATCGCCGGCTATTTCCTCGACGGCTTCGCCACCGCCGCCGAGCAGCTGGCCGGCCGCGCCATCGGCGCGCATGCGCCTGCCCCGTTCCGGCAGGCGGTGCGGCTGACGCTGATCTGGGGTTTTGGCCTTGCCGGTATCGCCACGCTCATCCTGCTGACCGCCGGCGCCGGTCTGGTGGCGCTGGTGACGACGTCGCCGGAGGTCCGCGCGGTCGCCGACATTTATCTGCCCTGGGCCGCCTTCACGGCGCTGAGCGGCGTGCTCGCCTTCCAGATGGACGGCGTCTTCATCGGCGCCACCTGGTCGCGCGACATGCGCAACATGATGCTGTTGTCCTTCCTCGCCTTCAGCGCCGCGCTGCTCACCCTGGCGCCGGCCTTCGGCAACAACGGCCTGTGGGCGTCGCTGCATGTCTTCCTGCTGGTGCGGGGGGTGAGTTTGCTTGCGGTGCTGAGGCTCAGGGTACGCACGGCGTTCAGCTGATCGGCTTTGCAGCCCAGCGCTCACAAGCGGAATCGCGCAGATCGCGGATCGACCCAACCCGCTCCGTCTCCACGAAGCGCGCCATGCCGGCGACGATGCGCCCGGGCAGCGCCGGTCCGGCATAGATCATGCCGGTGTAAAGCTGGACGAGGTCGGCGCCGGCGCGGATCTTTTCCAATGCGGCCTCGGTGGAGTCGACGCCGCCGACGCCGATGATCGCTATCCGCGGGCCGAGCAGCTTCCGCATGCGGGCGAGCACCGCGGTGGAACGCTCGAACAGCGGCTTGCCCGAAAGGCCGCCGGTTTCATTGGCCAGCCCTGAACTCCGTAACCCGGTCCGCGCCAGCGTCGTGTTGGAGACGATGACGCCATCGATCTTCTTCTCGGCGACCTCCGCGGCGATGTCTTCCAGCTCCGCTTCGACGAGGTCCGGCGCGATCTTGAGGAAGACAGGCGGCTGGGCAGAGGCTGCGGCACGCGCGGCCATCACCCGTGACAGCAATTCGCCAAGCTGCTCGCGCGCCTGCATGTTGCGCAGGCCCGGCGTGTTGGGCGAGGAGATGTTGACGGTGAGATAGCTGGCATGCGCCGCGAAGCGGGCGACGCCGCGCTCATAGTCGCCGATGCGGTCGGCGCTGTCCTTGTTGGCGCCGATGTTGACGCCGACGATGCCCGGCCGCCCCTTGCGCGCGGCAAGCCGCTTTTCGGCGGCCGCGTGGCCCTCATTGTTGAAGCCCAGCCGGTTGATCACCGCTTCGTCCGCCGTCAGCCGGAAGATGCGCGGCTTCGGATTGCCGGGCTGCGGCAGCGGCGTGATGGTGCCCACCTCGGCAAAGCCGAAGCCAAGCCCAAGCAGGGCGTCCGGCACTTCGGCGTTCTTGTCGTAGCCGGCGGCCATGCCGAGCGGGTTCGGGAAGTCGAGGCCGCAGAGATTGATCTCGAGCCGCGCGTCGCGCGGCGCCGTCGCACCGACTGGAAGCCCGCACCGCAACGCCGCGATCGACAGGCCATGCGCGGTTTCCGGATCGAAGGAGAAAAGCAGCTTCTGGCCGATCCGGTCGAGCACGCTCATTCGCCCTCCAGCGCCGGGAATTCGTGGCCATTGGCGCCGAGCGGCAGCGGCTTCATCCAGAGGACGGCATCGAGGCCGAGCTCGGCGTAGAGATGCGGGAACAGGGCGCCGCCTCGCGACACCTCGTATTTCAGCGCACCGCCCAGCTTGGCCGCGTCGATCGCGATCAGCAGCAGGCCCGTCTGCCCGGCGAAATGCCTGGCTGCCGTCTCGCGAACTTGGCCGGCCGTGGAGAAATGGATGAAGCCGTCGGCGATGTCGATCGGCGCGCCGGTGAAGCGCCCGTTCTTCTCGGCTTCGCGCCACAGCGCCTCGGGCGCGATCTTGTAGATAATCTGAGACATTGTCGCGCTATAATCCGAACCGAAGGTGCGGGGAAGGCTTGAGGCTCGACTCTTCCCCATTTCCGGCGCAAACCTGTGATAGCCGGCCTTCACTGGCTCATGGAGGATAATATGCGTCTGCAGCACATCCTGATCCCCGCGGCGCTTTGCTCGCTGGTTGCCGCTTCCGCCTATTCCGAGGAGACCGATCACTACCGTTTGGAGAAGTCGGCCAACGGTTATGTCCGCATGGACACAAGGACCGGCGCCATGTCGATCTGCGAGGAGCGCACCGGTCAGCTTGTCTGCAAGATGGCCGCCGACGAGCGCGCCGCTTATCAGGACGAGATCGACCGGCTGGACAATTCGGTCAAGGCGCTCGACGCGCGCGTCGCCAAGCTCGAGAATTCGCTCTCAGCCCGGCTGGAATCGCAACTGCCGAGCCAGGAGGATTTCAACAAGACGATGGGTTACATGGAGCAGTTCTTCCGGACCTTCAAGGACATCGTCAAGGACATGGACAAGGAAGACGGTGACGGCGGCAAGCTGAACCAGAAAACCTGAACCGGGGCGCGATTCCAGGAAAAGTGCACGGCGGTTTTCCGTCCGGAATTGCGCAAAACGGGAGCCGAACCGTTGGGGAAAACTCCGTGCGCGGCCTTTGCCGCTTGAAAACGCGCCGCGCCGCCGCATAATCATTCCGGTCCCCGCAAGAAGCACGAAAATGATGATGGGATCGGGGGAGGACTATTTGCCGTCGGGCCACACCTTCGTCATTGCCGACGACCATCCGCTTTTTCGCGGCGCGCTGAAGGAGGCGCTGGCCGGCATCGGCGACGTTGCCGCCATCCACGAAGCCGGCGATTTCGAAAGCGCCAAGGCGCTGGTGCTCGCCAACGAGGATATCGACATGGTTCTGCTCGACCTGTCGATGCCGGGCGCCAGCGGGCTCTCCGGCCTGATCTCGCTGCGCGGCATCCATCCGGCGGTGCCGCTTGTGGTGGTCTCGGCACATGACGATCCCGTCACCATCCGCCGCGCGCTCGATCTCGGCGCTTCCGGCTTCATCTCCAAATCGGCCAGCATGGAAGAGATCCGCGCCGCCGTGCAGGCGGTGCTTGCCGGCGATATCGCGGCGCCCGCCGGCATCGAGCTCGGCATCGAGCGCGACCCGGAAATCTCCGATCTCATCAAGCGCCTGCAGGCCCTGACGCCGCAGCAGACGCGGGTGCTCGGCATGCTGGCGGAGGGCCTGCTCAACAAACAGATCGCCTATGAGCTCGGCGTGTCCGAGGCCACCATCAAGGCGCATGTCTCGGCGATCCTGCAGAAGCTCGGCGTCGACAGCCGCACCCAAGCGGTCATCCAGCTCTCCAAGATCGGCAATGACCCGCTGCAGCCGGTGGGCTGATCGCTCCGGTTCAGTCCAGGCGCTGAGCCGCCTCCTGCCGCGCCGGTCGCGCCTTGAAGACGGCAAAGCCGATCGCCGCCATGATCCATACGCCGATGCCGCCGTAAAGCATCACCCAGCCAAAGCCGTTCGCCAGCGCGTCATGCGCGACCTTGTCCGGCAGCCCCGGCGCCGGATTGCCGGCCGCGATCGCCTCGGCGAGCTGGTTGAGCCTTGCACCATCGAGATCGGGCAGCGCCGCGATGAGATGCGCGAGCACACCGCTCGCCAGGATGAAGCCCATCACCGCGATGTTCACGGCAAGCGAGATCATGCGCGCGCTCATGTCGATGCCGGACGCCATCCCGGCGCGGTTGCGCGAAACCGAGCCGGTGCTCGTGTTGGTGACCGGCGTGTTGGTGATGCCGAGGCCGGCGCCAGCGATCAGACTGCCCGGCAGCATGGTCAGCCAGCTGGCATGGGTCGCGGCGCTTCCCCACTTCATCAGGAAGAAGCCGATGCCGATGATCGCCAGCCCCGCCGGGATGATGACGCCGGGTCGGTAGCGCAGCGACAACCGCTCGGCCAAAGGCGGCATGACCAGCGTCGGCAGCGTGTAGGCGAGCAACGCGAGGCCGGTGGCGAAGCTGTCCAGGCCAAGGCCGGCATGGAACCAGATCGGCAGATAGATCATGAACGGCCAGTAGCTGATATTCATCGCCGCCGAGCCGACGATTGCGCCGGAAAACGGGCGGATGCGAAAGACCGAAAAGTCGAACATCGGCCTTTCGCTGACCCTTTCGGCAATGAGGAACGCCACGAAGCTCGCGATCGAAAGGCAAAGGATCGCCAGCGCGGCCGGGCGGGTGAAGCCTAGCTCCGGTCCCTGCGTGATGGTGAAGACGAGGCAGAAGACGGCAGGCGACAAGGTCAGGATACCGGCGAGGTCCAGCCTGCCTGCTTGCGGGTCCCTCGATTCATGGACGCCGGTGAGCGCAAGCAGGAAAGCGACGACCGCAACCGCCACATGGATGAGGAACACCCACTGCCAGCTTGAGACGGCGACGATGCCGCCGCCGACGATCGGACCGAAGCCGAGGCCGATGCCGAAGATGACGCCCCACCAGCCCCAGGCGACCGCGCGCTCACGCCCTTCCTGGAATTCATGCGACAGCACGGCGAGCTGGCAGATCAGCATCGCGCCGCCGCTCAACCCTTGCAGAAACCGCGCCACGATCAGTGTYGAGACGTTGCCCGCCAGGCCGCAGATCAGCGAGGTGAGGCCGAAGGCGGCGATCGAGACCAGGAAGACGCGCTTGCGTCCATAACGATCCGCAATGGTGCCGACCGCCATCAGCACGCTCGTGACGGCGATCGTATAGGCATTCATCACCCATTGCAGTTGCCTGAAGTCCGCATCGAGCACTTGTTCCAGTGTCGGCAGCACGGTCGGGACGCTCGATATCTCCAGCCCGAACATCAGGCAGGCAAGACAGGCGGCGAACAGAACGACGATGCCCCGGCGGGTGAGGACAGGTGCCATGATCAAACCTCTCGAATTTCTTGGTCTCGGATTGCTTGAGGCAGGGCGAAATCGGATGGCTCTTTGCCGCTGCGCGCTAACTCAAGTTAGGGGAGGCTTGATCATTTTAGAATTGCATGGTTGGCTATTTCAGTAACAACAAAACAGGATGGCTGACATGACGCTGGACGTAGATGCGGTAAGAGCCTTCGTCACCGTCGCCGACCTGCGCAGCTTCACGCGCGCCGCCGAGGCTCTCGGCAGCACCCAGGGCGCGATCAGCGTCAAGCTGAAGCGGCTGGAGGATCGGATCGGCGAAAGACTGATCGAGCGGACGCCGCGGCTGGTGCGGCTTTCGGCGCGCGGCGCGGTGTTCCTGGAGCCGGCGCGCGAGCTGCTCGCCGCGCATGACCGCGCCGTCGCCAGCCTCACCGCTGTCCGCCGCCATTTCCGGCTCGGCATCGCCACCCATGTCGGCGGCGCCGAGGTGCCGACCTTGCTGGCGCGGCTCAGCGCCCATGATCCGGCGCTAACCATCGAGGTCAGGCTTGACGACACACGCGAGCTGCTAGCCGCCTTCGATCGCGGCGATCTCGATGCGGCGATCGTGCGGCGTGGGGACGACCGTCGCGACGGCGAGGTATTGGCGCCCGAGCATTTCGGCTGGTACGCGACGCCGGACTTCGTCTACCGCGCAGGCGAGCCGCTGCGGCTGGCCGCCTCCTCGCCGTCGTGCAGCATCCGCGATGTTGTCACCGGCGCGCTCGATGCGGTCGGCATACCGTGGACACAAGTCTTCCTGGGCTGTGGCTCCTTCGCGGTTGCGGAGGCCGTGTCGGCGGGCCTTGCCGCCGGCGCCTTCTCGTCTCGCCTGGTTCCGCCCGGYACGATCGAGATCAGCCGCAAATTCGGCCTGCCGCCGCTGCCGGCATCGGAGATCGTGCTGTTGTCCACGCTCTCCGACGCCCAGTCGCGCGATGCGTTGCGCACCCTCGCCATGGCGTTTCGCGAGCATCGTCCGACCGCCAGCGGCGCGCGTCCCCGCTTCCGCAACTCGCAAATGGCCGACAGCCCTATCTGAAGCCGCCGGCTTGCGCGTTGGTTGACGTGAACGCCTACGACCATCCGAAGAGCAGCATGGTCTGTGTTGGAGCGTGTTCAGTTGAGCCGCATCGACAACTCGACGTCGTCGCCGAACGGCGTCGACATGTAGCCTCCGGCCGGCGCGCGCACCCGTTCAAGATAGTCGGGCGAGAAGTCGGCATTGTCGGCGATGACCAGCGCTCCGGGCCTGAGCCGGCTCTCGACCAGGCTCAATATCTCCGGATAGAGCGCCTTGGCGCCGTCGAGCAGCAACAGGTCTATCCGGTCGGGCAGGTCCTTGCTCAGCGTTTCCAGCGCGTCGCCCTCGCGGATCTCCACCAGGTCGATGAGGCCGCCTTCGGTCAGGTTGGACTTGGCCCGCACCACCTTCGACGGCTCGAATTCCGTCGTGATCAGGCGGCCGCCGCCATTGTCGCGCAGCGCCGCGGCGAGATAGAGCGTCGAGATGCCGAACGAGGTGCCGAATTCGACGATGATGCGCGCGCCGGTGCTGCGCGCCAGCATGTAGAGCAGCGTGCCGGTCTCCGGTGAGACCGCGAGCCACAGGTCCTTCAGGCTGCCGTAGAACTGGCGATACTCGGTCTTRCTGTGAATGAGGCGCGTCCGTTCCTCGCGCGAGTACCGGGCGATCGCCGGGCTGGTCGCCGCATCGGCTCCCTTGAGCAGGCGGGCGAGCAGCGGGGCCAAAGGGGTTTCGGTCAGGGTCGTCATCACTGTCTCCGGGCGGTTCTTGTGTTGCATCGAAAAATACGAATAATCCTTCAGGTTTCCAATTCGCATTCCCGAGCGCGTCCGTGATCATTCGCCCAAGCCCTTCAATTTCCACCCGAAAACAGCCCAAACAGGCGCGCGCCACGGAGCTCGTCGCGGCCATTCTGCAGGCGGCTGCTCAGGTTTTGGCTGCTGAAGGCGCCCAGCGTTTCACCACCACGCGCGTGGCGGAAAAAGCCGGCGTCAGCGTCGGCTCGCTCTACCAGTATTTCCCGAACAAGGCGGCGCTGCTGTTCCGGCTCCAGAGCGACGAATGGCGCCAGACGACCGAGCTTTTGTGCGGCATCCTCGAAGACATCGAGCTATCGCCGCTCGAGCGGATAAGAACGCTGGTCCATGGTTTCATCCGCTCGGAATGCGAGGAAGCGGCGGTGCGCGGCGCGCTGAACGACGCCGCGCCGCTTTATCGCGACGCGCCGGAGGCGCAGGAGGCGAAAGCCACGGCCAACCGCACGGTCGAGACCTTCCTGTGGGAAGTGCTGCCCGATGTTTCAGCGGCTGCTCGCGCCATGACCGGCGAGTTGATCATGAAGACGCTGAGCGCCGTGGGAGCGGATTTCTCTGAAAAGGAACGAACGGCCGGCGAGATCGAAGCCTATTCCGATGCGCTCGCCGACATGTTCTGCGCCTATCTCCGAAGCCTCGGCCATCGCAGCTGAGACTGGGCGCTACTCCGCCGCCGGCGCCAGCGGCCTGACGCGCGCCATCATCGAGCGCAGCACGGCCGGCTTCAGCGGCTTGTTGATCACCGGAATGTCGAGCCGGCCGGCGGCCGTGCGCACCTCGCTGGAGCGGTCGGCGGTGACGAGCACGCAAGGCAGGTCCTGGCCGTAGGCGGCGCGCAGCGTGGCGATCGCGTCGAGTCCGGTGCCGCCGTCGAGATGATAGTCTGCCAGCACGAGGTCCGGCTTCGGCGCGCCGGATTTCAGGAGATCGCCTGATCCCGAAGCCGTCTCGACGCGGCAGCCCCAGCCTTCGAGCAGCAGCCGCATGCCGTCGAGGATGCGCGCGTCATTGTCGATGCAAAGCACATTCAAGCCCGCAAGCGTCGAGGCCGAGCGGGCCGGCGCCTTGCCGGCCTCGCGTGGCGGCGCGGCGACCGACGCGACCGGCAGGATGACGGAAAAGCGCGTGCCCTTGCCGGGATTGGAGTAGATGCGGATCTCGAGCCTCAGAACGCGGGCGATGCGGTCGACGATCGAAAGACCGAGGCCGAGCCCCTCGGCCTCGCGCGCGCCCTCGTCGAGGCGCGTGAACTCATGGAAGACGGTGTTGAGCTTGTCGCCGGCGATGCCGATGCCGGTGTCGATCACCTGGATCTCCGCCAGCTCGCCGCGGCGCCGCACGCCGACAAGGATACGGCCCTCGCGCGTATATTTGATGGCGTTCGACACCAGGTTCTGGATCAGCCGGCGCAAAAGATTACGGTCGGTCATGACGCCGAGCGACGACGGCACGATCTTCAGATCGAGCTTCTTTTCGGCCGCGAGCGGGCGAAAATCATTGCCGATCTGGCCGAGCAGTCCGCCGAGGTCGAAAGCGGTGTTTTCGGGTTTCATGGCGCCGGCGTCGAGCCGCGAGATGTCGAGCACCGCGCCGAGGATGGTCTCGACCGATTCCAGCGAGGATTCGATGTTGATCGCGGCCTTGCCGGCCGGTCCCTTGCCGGCCTTCTCGATCAGCGACGAGCAATAGAGCCGGGCGGCGTTCAGCGGCTGCAGGATGTCGTGGCCGGCGGCGGCGAGGAAGCGCGTCTTGCCGAGATTGGCTTCCTCGGCCAGCATCTGCGCCTGCGCCAGCTCCTCGTTGACGCGGGTGAGTTCGATGGTGCGGGTCTTGACCCGCTGCTCCAGCGATTCATTGGCCCGTTTCAGCGCCAGATCCTGTTCGACGCGGCCGGAAATGTCTGCATAGGTGGCGACGATGCCGCCGTCGGGCATCGGGTTGGAGCGCAGCTCCAGGATACGGCCGCTGGTCTTCAGCTCCATCTGCCATGGGCCGGCGAAGCTGGTCAGCCGGTTGAGCATCGTCACGCGCTGGTCGGCGGGAATATCGCCGCGCTCGGCGAGGTGATGAAGGATCCGGTCGAGCGAGACGCCGACCTGGCCCATCTCGTCCGGCAGGTCGAACAGCAGCCGGTATTGCCGGTTCCAGCAGATCAGCCGGAAATCGCGATCGAAGACGGTGATGCCTTGCTCCATCTGGTCGAGCGCAATCTGCAGCAGGTCGCGATTGTGCTGCAGCGCCTCGGTGGCGTCGTCGAGCAGCTTGAAGGCATCCTTGGAATCGCGGTCGTTGCGGCGGAAGAGCAGCGACAGGATCAGCCGCGCCGAGGACGAGCCGACGGCGCTCGCCAACAGCTGCTCCGAGAAGCGGATGACATCCATGCTGGCCTGTTCGGTGCCGAGCAGGGAGACTTTCGCGTCCCGCTCGAAGGATTGGAACGACCGCTCCGTGCGCTCGACCCCGAGATAGCGCGAAATCGTATCCTTCAGGTCGTTGACGGTGACGGCGGTGCGGAAGCGGCGCAGGCTGGGCATCGGGCCGGCCTCGCGCGGCACGAAGATCGCCGCCTGGATGCGCTCCAGCGGCACCGATGCGCGGGAGAGGGACCCAAGGACGAAGAACAGCGCGTTGACCGAGAGGCTCCACAGCACGCCGTGGTTCAGCGGTTCGCCGACGGTGCCGAACAGCGCCTGCGGCCTCAGTGCCTCGAAGCCGAACAGGCCATGGACGACGATGTCGGTAGAGGGACCGACGAGTGAAGGCAAGAGCAGCGTGTAGCCCCAGACGGCGATGCCTGCGACCATGCCGAGGGCTGCGCCCCGGCCATTGGCGCGGCGCCAGATCAGCCCGCCGACCAACGCCGGCGCGAATTGCGCAATCGCGGCAAATGACATCAGGCCGATCGAGGACAGCCGCGCGCTGTTGGTGCTCTCGCGGTAGTAGAGGAAGGCGATGAACAGCAGGATGAAGATCGAGGCGCGGCGCACATTGAGGATCAGCGTCGACCAGTCCTCGTTCTCCGAGGAACTCGTCTTGAGCACGCGCCGCACGAACAGCGGGATGACGAGATCGTTGGAGATCATGATCGACAGCGCGACGCTCTCGACGATCACCATGGCGGTCGCCGCCGACAGGCCGCCGACGAAGGCGGCCATCGCTAAAAGATCATGCCCGCTGAGCAGCGGCAGCGACAAAACATAGAGATCGCTGCTGGTCTTGGTGCCGACCAGCGACAGGCCGGCAAAGGCGATCGGCAGCACGAAGAGGTTGATCGCCACGAGGTAGAGCGGAAACACCCAGGTCGCCGTGCGCAGCTCCACCTCGCTGCGGTTCTCGACGATGGTGACGTAGAACTGCCGCGGCAGCATCAGGATGGCGAAGCCGCTCAAGGTCGTCAGCACCAGCCAGGTGGCCAGAGAGGTGTTGTAGCCCATTGCCTTGCGCACCTGACCGTTGCCCGAGAGCGTCGTCATCATGTCGCCCGGGCCGCCGAAGATGAGAAAAGTCACCATCAGGCCGATGGCGAGGAAGGCGGCGAGCTTGACCACCGTCTCGACCGCCACCGCCAGAACCAGCCCGTCCTGGTGTTCCGTGGCGTCGGCATGGCGTGTGCCGAACAGCACCGCGAAAAGCGCCAAAAGCATCGCCACCACCAGCGAGATATCGCTGACGAACGGATCGAAAGAGGGCGGCGAGCCGGTATAGTGCTCGACCATCAGGCTGACGGAACCCGAGATCGCCTTGAGCTGCAGCGCGATATAGGGCACCGCGCCGATGGTGGCGATCAGCGTCGCAATCGCCGCTACGGTGAAGCTCTTGCCGTAGCGGGCGCCGAGGAAGTCGGCGATCGAGGTGATCTTCTCGCTCTTTGCCAGCCGGATCATGCGGTTGAGCAGCGGGAAGCCGAACACGAACACCAGCACCGGACCGGTATAGATGCCGAGGAATTCGAGGCCGCGCTCGGAGGACAGGCCGACCGAACCGAAGAAGGTCCAGGAGGTGCAGTAGATGGCGAGGCTGAGCGCATAGATGAAGGGCCGGGCCCGTCCGAGCCCGGCTGCCACCGAGCGCCGGTCGCCGACGCTGGCGATGGCGAAAAGCAGCGTCACATAGGCGATCGCGATGATGACGACGAACCAGCCTTGCACGGTCCGCACTTCCTCCTACAGCATGATGCCGAAAAGTGTGAAGCGGTTTTCGGGCGACACCATGCTCTGTTTCTTGACTTAACCCCGGTTCCTCATCCGGTTTCTACCACGCAATCACAGCTCCCACCGTGAGTCCATCGCGGCTTTCGCCGCATATGTGCTTGATGACGCTGTGGAAACACAAACCGGTGCTTTTGCCYTTTTTCCGGTTTTGCAACCGGGGGTTTTTGTTATGGTGGGCCCGGGCCGGCGCCGAAGGACACTGGTGAGGCGGCAGCGCGGTCCGTCACGGAGGGTCGAATGCTGAAAGAATTCCAGGAATTCATTTCCAAGGGCAATGTGATGGACTTGGCCGTCGGCGTCATCATCGGCGCGGCGTTCGGCAAGATCGTCGATTCCTTGGTCAACGACATCATCATGCCGATCGTCGGCGCGATTTTCGGCGGATTGGACTTCAACAATTACTTCTTCGGGCTGTCCTCGAATGTCCATTCGGCCACGCTGGCCGATGCCAAGAAAGAGGGCGCGGTCTTCGCCTATGGTTCATTCATCACGGTCGTGCTGAATTTCCTGATCCTTGCCTTCATCATCTTTCTGATGGTCAAGGCGGTGAACAACCTGCGCAAGCGGCTGGAGCGCGAGAAGCCTGCCGCTGCCGCGGCCCCGCCGCCGGCCGACGTGCAGCTTCTGACCGAAATCCGCGACCTGCTCGCCAAGAAATAACACAGAGCCGGCGCCCTGGACCA
Organism: Mesorhizobium sp. LCM 4577; assembly: GCF_001854795.2. NCBI lineage: Bacteria > Pseudomonadati > Pseudomonadota > Alphaproteobacteria > Hyphomicrobiales > Phyllobacteriaceae > Mesorhizobium > Mesorhizobium sp. LCM 4577. Next base: position 148,720 of record NZ_MDDU01000011.1, read on the forward strand.
AAACCCCGGCCGCTTGCGGCCGGGGTTTTCCGTTTGCCTATCTGGTAAGAGCGCTGACCAGACGAATCCGGATTTTGCCAATGACCCTTATCGAGACCTTGCGCGCGGAAGCCCGCGCCGCGCCCGAAAGCGGCATCGTCGCCGTCATCAATCATGGCCGCCTGCGCGAAGGCCTGATCCCGCTCTGGGCCGGCGAGGGCGACCTGCCGACGCCTTCCTTCATCAGCGATGCTGCCGCGAAAGGACTGGCCGACGGCGAGACGTTCTACACCTGGCAGAAGGGCATCCCCGCGCTCAGACAGGCGCTCGCCCGCTACTACGCCAGGCATTTCGGCAAGACCTTCGCCGAGGAGGAGTTCATCGTCACCGGATCCGGCATGCATGCCATCCAACTGGCCATCGACGCGATCGCCGGCGGCGGCGACGAGGTGATCTACCTCTCGCCCGCCTGGCCGAACTTCGCCGCGGCCGCCGGCGTGGCGGGCGCCGTGCCGGTGCCGGTCACCCTCGACCAGTCCGGCAATGGATGGTCCTGCGACGTCGACAAGATCGCCTCCGCGATCACGCCGCGCACGAAGCTGCTGTTCATCAACACGCCGTCCAACCCGACCGGCTGGACCGCCGACAGGGAGACGCTCCAGGCGATCCTCGATCTCGCCCGCCGGAAGGGCTTGTGGATCATCGCCGACGAGATCTATTCGCTGTTCCACTACGGCCATGGCCGCGCGCCGTCCTTCCTCGACGTCGCCACGCCCGAGGACCGCATCCTGTTCGTCAACAGCTTTTCCAAGAACTGGGCGATGACCGGCTGGCGCGTCGGCTGGATCAAGACCCATCCTGCCTTGCAGCAGGTGTTCGAAAACCTGATCCAGTACTCGACCTCGGGCGTCGCCCAGTTCATGCAGCGCGGCGCGGTCGCCGCCCTCGACGAGGGTGATGGCTTCATCGCCGAACAGGTGGAGCGCGCGCATGCCGCCCGCGATCTCGTCTGCGGCATTCTCGGCGAAACCGGCAAGGCGCGGTTCACCGTGCCGCAGGGCGCCTTCTACCTGTTCTTCAGGGTCGACGGCCTCACCGATGCTCGAAAAGCCGCCTTCGACATCGTCGACAACGCCAATGTCGGCCTGGCGCCCGGCACGGCCTTCGGGCCCGGCGGCGAGGCTTTCCTCAGGCTATGCTTCCACCGCCGCCTCGATCAGCTCGACGAAGCGGCGCATCGCCTGGCGAAATGGATGAAGACGGTGTGAGCCGAGCGTCGACGAAGCCCGGATTGAAACTCGCTCCGGTGAGTCAGCCGGTGTGACTTTCGAGAACCGGAGCGCAGCGGACATTCAGGTCCGTGAGCACGCGCATGACCCCGAAGATCGGATTCGATCTTCGGAAAGGATCATGCGCCAAATTGAAATTT
>NZ_MDDU01000012.1:0-145251 GCF_001854795.2 Mesorhizobium sp. LCM 4577
CCCCACTGGGCAAGCTGCGTGAACCGCTTCGACGCAAACTGAAGCGGACAAATGATGTGCTACCAAACCGGACAACTTGATTAGCTACCGACAGCCCGGGTGCCTTCCGAGGATCGTTTCGGGCACTACGACGAGCCATGCTCATGGAAGGACGGATGGCTGGTCGATCACCCAAAGCCATGTCCCGTCGCCTTGCCGGCGGGCAATTTCCACTGTCACGGTGCCATCGGGGAGGCGCGTGGACGTGAGCGCCAAATCTCCGTTGATCATGGCTGGACGCTGATCCCCAAGTTCAAACTTTGGCCCAGCCATCACCAACCTGGCGTAGAACGCGCGGATGGCGTCCCTGCCGCGCGCCAGCTGCCCGCCGCCGATATCGAGGATGGCATCGGGCGTGTAGAGAGAGCCATTCCTTCCGCGTCTCCCGCCTGCTGGCGAGAAACCAAAAGCCGCGCCAGGTCCTGGGGATCGCGTGCGGGCTTGCGGGTTGCCTCGTCATTCATCGATCGATTTCCTCGGACACTACAAGGTTGCAGCGTCACTCCGCCGCGACCGATTCCGGCCGTGGCGCCTTGCCTGGTCGATCCTCGCCCGCCTTTTTCCAGTCTCCCGTCGTGTTCCACCAGCGGTTGGGATTGGCGCGGTCGTCCAGTCCTTTGGAACGGCTGGCGAGCAGCGGTTGGATGCGGATGACAGGCTCTTGATAGGAATGGGCCTGGAATATCGCCTCGACGACGCGGGCGGCGAGCGCCTGGTCGTCGGCGATCTCGAACGACACCTCGACGGTGCCGGGCCGCCGGCGCAATTCCGTCTCGGCGCCGGCGGCGGCGCCTTCGAGCGGCCGGTAGCGCTCGATGCCTTGCGCCGACTGATAGGCGTTGGCGTCATATTTGCCCATGCGCAGCGGCGTGATCGCCACCACCGCCTCCATGATGCGCTCGACATCGGCGGCCGGCGCCTGGAATGTGACGAGCAGAAGCAGTTCCATCCTGAGGGATTTGGTCTCAAAGCCGCTGTCGATCATCGCAATTCTCCTGCCTCACGTTGGAGGCAGGTATAGCAGGGGTGCTGCTGACACGGTGATGTCAGGATGCCCGACGCTCAGGGCATGTGCCTAGAGAATCTTGCGCACCAATCTGACCAGGACCAGAAGCATGTAGGCGGCGAAGAAAAGGGCGAGCGACCAGCCGAATCCCGACGGGCCAAAGGCGTCCATGCCGATGCCGATCGCCTGCGGGCCGATCACCATGCCCACACCATAGCAAAGCACGAAAGCCGCATTGGCGGACGCCAGTTCATGGCCGGAAAGCTGAGAGCCGAGATGGGCCAGGCCGATCGTGTACATGGCGGCGACGACGCCGCCCCAGACGAACAGCAGCGCCGCCATCAGATGCCAGTTTTGCGCGAAGAACGGCATGAAGACGGTGCCGACGAGGCCGACGGTGGCGCAGCCCAGAAGCAGATGGCGGCGGTCCGAGATACGATCGCTGATCATGCCGATGGGGATCTGCAGAAGCACGTTGCCGAGCCCGATCATGGTCAGCAGAAGCGCTGCGTCGGCCTCCGAATAGCCGATCCGGCTGCCATAGACGGGGAACAGCGAGAAACCGCCGGTCTCGACCGCGCCGAAGACAAGCACCGCGAAGGTAGCGGTCGGCACCAGCCAGATGTAGCGCAGGAAATGGCTGGTCTCGCTCTCGGCGACGATGCTCGGACTCTCGTTGCGGGCCGCAAGCACCGGAATGGCGGCAAGCGTCACCAGCCCTATGGTCACGCCGAATGGCAGAAAGCCCGAACTGCCGAGATGAGCGAATAGCCAGGGTCCGGCGGCAAAGCCAAGTGACAAAACGGTGGCGTAGATGCCAAGCACAAGGCCGCGGCGGCTGGGCGGGGCGGAGGTGCTGATCCAGAATTCCGACAGGATGAACAGCACCGTCAGCGAGATGTGCAGGGCGACGCGGAGCGGAAACCACATCCAGAAATCCGGCGCGAAATGAAAGCCGACGAAAGCGAGCGCGCCGATGGCGATCATTAAAAGCATGGTCCAGGCGACGCCGAGCCGCATGGCAAGCGGCGTCGCCAGCGGCGCGCCGGCGATCGAGGCGAGGCCGGCGACGGCGGTGTTGAGGCCGATCATCGAAGCGGAATGGCCGCGGCTTTCCAAAATGACGCTGAGCAGCGGCATGCCGAGGCCGATGGCGATGCCGACGACGCTGATCGAGGAGATCGCCGCGACCATCGGCAGCCAGTGTACGCGTTCGTCGCCCTGTTGTTGGGTATCGACCGTCATGGGATCAAAATGCTCTGCTTCTAAAGGACTTCGCGGACGAAGCGATTGCGGACGAGCCGGAAGAACGGCACGGCGCCCCCCGGTCGCAGCGAGGGATCGTCGGCAAGCCGACCTTCCAGCTCTTCCAGGATCATGCCGGTAATGTCGGGGATGTCGGCCTTGCGGGCATCGGCAAGCGGCAGCCAGACGAGTTCCTCCAGCTCGTTGGTCGGGCCGCCGCCGGGCAATTCCACGGCAACGTCGTGGCGCCAGGCGCTGAAGAAACGCGTGTCGAAACGGCGCACGCGATTGGGCGGGGTGATGGCGCGGGCGATGAAGCGGAGCATTTCCAGCGACGGGATAACGCCATGTTCGGCGAAACCCTGCCAGTCGCGCTTGGCGGTCGCGAAGGCGCCCTTGCGGCCGATCAGCAGGCCGGCTTCCTCATAGGTCTCGCGAATCGCCGACAGGGCGATTGCCCGCGCACGCGCCGCGCTGGCGCGGCCGGGACCGGCGACCAGCTTTTTCTCTTCTTCGCCGCGCAGAGACTGGGCGACGGGAATGCGGCTGTCCGCGGGATCGGTGCGGCCGCCGGGGAAGACGAATTTCCCGGGCATGAAGGCGTGCCTGGCATGGCGCCTGCCCATCAGCACCAGGACTTCCTTGTCCCGGCGATCGAGCAGAATGAGGGTCGCGGCATCACGCGGACGCAACGCCCGGCCGCTGCGCACGGCCAGGCCCTTATCGAGCTTGTCGACATCCGCCTTGGTCATTCCTTCCATGCGCTCGACCTAGCGGAAACTTCCCTGATGCGAAAGTGGCTTGCGCGTCGCGGCCTTTGAACCAGGGCGGACAGCGGTGCAACCTGGCTTATGAATGGCCCTCGAATTCTTCCTTCTCGTCGCCGAAGCCGTGCATATAGAGCGCCCATTGCAGCCCGATGACGGCGCCTTTGACCGGTTGCAGCAGCGCGACGGCGAGAACAATGGTCAGCGGCACCCAGATCAGCGCGTGCTGCCAGGTCGACAGCGTCGACGTGGCCTCAGCGGCCATGAAGCCGCCAAGCACGATATGGCCGACAATAACGATGACCAGATAAGCCGGCAGATCGTCCGCGCGATGGTGGTGCAGTTCCTCGCCGCAGACCTCGCACTTGTCCACGGGCTTCACGAAGGCGCGGAACAGCTTTCCCTTGCCGCAATGCGGGCAGCGACCGAGCAAGCCGCGCTTCATCGCCGTCCACAGCGGACGCGCGACGCGGCCCGAATGATGCTCGCCGCCCAAAACCTGTTCTTCCACCTGGAAATTCCCTGGCATTACCGTCTCCTGCCGCGCGGACCGACGCGCGATTGCGACGCGCGGGCGCGGCCCTTGGCCTTGTGGAACGACCGCCTCGAGCCGGGCAGGGGCTTCGGGTCGGTCAGCATCTCGAAACGCATCGCGCCGGCCATCGGCGCGACCTCGAGCAGCCGCACCTCGACGCGGTCGGCAAGCTGATAGCCCTTGCCGGTGCGTTCTCCGAACAGCGAGCGAGCGGTTTCGTCATAGATATAGTAATCGCCGCCCAGACTTGACACCGGAATAAAGCCGTCGGCGCCATACTGCGGCAATTGGACAAAGAGTCCCGCCTTGGTGACGCCGGAAATGCGCGCGTCGAAGGTGTCGTTGACGCGCTCGGCGAGATAGGCGGCGATCAGCCGGTCGACCGTATCGCGTTCGGCGGCCATGGCGCGCCGTTCCGTGGCCGAGATCAGCGCGGCGACCTCTTCCAGCCGGTCCGCTTCCTGCTGCGTCAGGCCACCGGGGCCGAGGCCAAGCGCCGCGATCAGACCGCGGTGCACGATCATGTCGGCGTAGCGGCGGATCGGCGAGGTGAAATGCGCGTAGCGACTGAGGTTGAGGCCGAAATGGCCGATGTTCTTCGGCGAATACTCCGCCTGGCTCTGTGAGCGCAGCACCACTTCGTTGACCAGCGCCTCGTTGTCGGCGCCGCGCACCCGCTCCAGAATGCCGTTGAACTGGCTCGGCCGCATCTGCGCGCCGCGCGCCAGGGACAGGCTGAGCGTTTGCAGGAACTCGCGCAGCGATTCCTGCTTGGCGAGCGACGGCGCGTCATGGATGCGGTAGACGAGGGGCTCTTTCTTGCCCTCCAGGGTCTCGGCGGCCGCGACATTGGCCTGGATCATGAACTCCTCGATGAGCTTATGCGCATCGAGTCGCTCCGGCACGACGACGCGGTCGACCGTGCCGTCCGCTTTGAGCAGGATCTTGCGCTCCGGAAGGTCAAGCTCCAGCGGCTGGCGGGCGTCGCGGCCGCGCTTCAGCACGGCATAGGCATCCCAGAGCGGCTTCAGGACGCTGTCCAGGATCGGCCGCGTCTTGTCGTCGGGCACGCCGTCGATCGCCGCCTGCGCCTGCGGATAGGCGAGCTTGGCCGCCGACTTCATCATGACGCGGTGGAAGGAGTGCCTGACCTTGCGGCCTTCCGAGGAGAAGGTCATGCGCACGGCGATGGCCGGACGATCCTCCCCCTCGCGCAGCGAGCAGAGATCGTTGGAAATGCGTTCGGGAAGCATCGGCACGACCCGATCCGGAAAATAGACCGAATTGCCGCGCTTCAAGGCTTCGCGGTCGAGCGGTGTGCCGTAACGCACATAGGCCGCGACATCGGCGATCGCCACGGTGACGACGACGCCGCCGGGATTCTTCTCGTCCGAATCAGGCGTGGCGAAAACGGCGTCGTCATGGTCCTTGGCGTCGGCCGGATCGATGGTCACCAGCGGCAGGTCGCGCCAATCCTCGCGGTGATCGAGCGTCGCCGATTTCACCGCTTCGGCCTCGGCGATCACGTCCGCCGGAAAGACATGGGGAATGTCGTGGGCGTGGATGGCGATCATCGAGACCGCCTTTTCGCTGCTCAAAGATCCCAGCACCGCCAGCACTTTGGCGCGCGGTAGTCCGTAACGGGATGCTCGCGCCGGCTCGACCTCGACGAGGTCGCCGTTTTTGGCGCCATTCTGGAATTCCTTGTCGACGATCAGTTCCGGCTGGCGGCGTTCGACCGGCTCGATGCGGAATGTGCCGTCCTTCAGCACGCGGAACACGCCGAGCACCGCATCGCTGCGTTTCTCGAAGATCTTCATCACCCGCCCGGTATAGGCAGGGCCTGACGGATCGTCGGTCGGGAAGGTTTTTGCGAGCACACGGTCGCCGATGCCAGGCACCGGGCCGCTGGCGCCGCGCGAAATACGGATGGCAATGACGGGCGGAGAACCGGCGCCGGTATATTCGCTCGGATTGGCCAAGAGCACGCCGTCGTCGTCGCGGCCGAAAATATCGAGCACGGCGACGTGCGGCACGGCGCCCGCGCGGCTGRGGCGCTTGCGTTCCTTGGTCAGCAGGCCTTCGTCCTGCAGGTCGCGCAACATGTCTTTCAGCCAGACGCGATCCTGGCCRCGCAGCGCGAAGGCTTTGGCGATCTCGCGTTTGCCGGAGCGGTCCGGATTTTCGGCAATGTAGCGCAGGATCTCGTCACGCGAGGGCCGGTAATCATCCTTGACCACCTTGGCCCTCGTGTCGGCGTGGCGCGGATCGCCGTGGCTTCTTCCGGAGATCCTGCGCGCCACGTCCTGCTATCCCTTCTTCGCCGCCCTGCGGAAGGGCTTCTTGGCGCCTCCGCCCTTGGCTTCCTTTTCCGCAATCAGGGCGAGCGCCTCTTCCACCGTCACCGATTGCGGGTCCTTGCCCTTGGGCAGCGTCGCGTTGACCTTGCCGTAATTGACATAGGGTCCGTAGCGGCCGTCGCGTACCGTGATCTTACCGCCGCCGTCGGGATGGTCGCCAAGCTCCTTCAGCGCCGCCGGCGTGGCGCCGTTGCGGCCAGCCTTGCCCTTCTGCTGCTTCTCGGCGATCACCGAGACGGCGCGGTTCAGGCCGATCGAGAACACGTCTTCGATGCTCTCCAGATTCGCGTAGGTGCCGTCATGCAGCACGAACGGGCCGTAGCGCCCGAGTCCGGCAGAGATCATCTTGCCGGTCTCTGGATGTTTTCCCACATCGCGCGGCAGCGACAAAAGCGCCAGCGCCTTCTCGTGGTCGATCTGTTCGGGCGTCCAGCCCTTGGGCAGGCTCGAGCGCTTGGYCTCCTTGCCTTCGCCGCGCTGGATATAAGGGCCGAACCGGCCGCTCCTCAGCGTGATTTCCTCGGCCGTGTAGGGGTCCTTGCCGAGCAGCTTGACGCCATCCTCGCCATTGCCGTTCTCGCCATTGGGATTGGCGGCGTCGCCGAGCTGGCGAGTGTAGGAACATTCCGGATAGTTCGAGCAGCCGACGAAGGCGCCGAACTTGCCGAGCTTCAGCGAGAGGTTTCCGGTGCCGCATTTCGGGCAGATGCGCGGATTGGAACCGTCCTCGCGCTCCGGGAAAACAAGCGGCGCGAGCTCTTCGTTGAGCGCATCGAGCACGTCGGCGACACGCAGTTCCTTGATGTCGTCGACAGCGCCGGAAAAATCCTTCCAGAAGTCGCGCAGCACGTCCTTCCAGGCGAGCTTGCCGTCGGAAATCTCGTCGAGCTTTTCCTCGAGCGAGGCGGTGAAGTCGTATTCGACATAGCGCTCGAAGAAGCTTTCGAGGAAGGCCGAGAGCAGCCGGCCCTTGGCCTGCGGCACCAGCTTGCGGCGGTCGATGGTGACGTAGTCGCGGTCCTCGAGCGTCTTCAGGATCGCGGTGTAGGTCGACGGCCGGCCAATGCCCAGCTCCTCCAGCTTCTTGATCAGCGAAGCCTCGGAATAGCGCGGCGGCGGCTCGGTGGTGTGCTGGGTGGCGTTGATCGCCTGACGGGCAAGCTGCTCGCCGGAGCGGATCTCGGGCAGGCGGCGGCTCTCCTCGTCCTCCGCGTCCTCGTCCTTCTGGTCGGTATAGGCGGCGATGAAGCCATCGAAGCGGATGACCGAGCCGATCGCGCGAAGCTCCGCCGTGCGGGCGCCGTTGACCGCCTCGATCTCGACCGTGGTGCGCTCGATCTCGGCCGGCTGCATCTGGCTGGCGATGGCGCGCTTCCAGATCAGCTCGTAGAGGCGGGCCTGGTCGGCATCGAGATATTGCCGCACCGAAGCCGGCGTGCGCCTGAAATCGGTCGGGCGGATCGCCTCGTGGGCTTCCTGGGCGTTCTTGGCCTTGGTGGTGTAGAAACGCGGCTTTTCCGGCAGGTATTTGGCGCCGAACTCGCTGACGATGGCGTTGCGGGCGGCCTCAATCGCTTCCGGCGCCATCTGCACGCCGTCGGTTCGCATATAGGTGATGAGGCCGGCGGTCTCGCCGCCGACATCCATGCCTTCATAGAGTTTTTGCGCCACCTGCATGGTGCGGTTGGCCGAAAAGCCGAGCCGCGAGGAGGCGGCCTGCTGCAGCGTCGAGGTGGTGAAGGGCGGGCCGGGGTTGCGCTTGGTGGGCTTGGCCTCGACCGACAGTGCCTTGAAGGTCGCGCCCTCGAGCATCGCCTTGATGTCGTCGGCCTGCGCCTTGTTGGCGATGTCGAGCTTCTGCAACTTCTTGCCGGCATAGGCAGTCAGCCGCGCCTCGAAACTGTCGTTGCGCGGCGTGTCGAGGATGGCGGCGATCTGCCAGTATTCCTCGCGGGTGAAGCGCTCGATCTCGGATTCGCGGTCGCAGACGAGGCGCAGCGCCACCGACTGCACGCGGCCCGCGGAACGGGCGCCCGGCAGCTTGCGCCACAGCACCGGCGACAGCGTGAAGCCGACGAGATAGTCGAGCGCGCGGCGGGCGAGGTAGGCATCGACCAGCGGGGCGTCGATCTGGCGCGGATTGGCCATCGCGTCGAGCACCGAGGCCTTGGTGATGGCGTTGAAGACGACGCGGCTGACCGGCTTGTCCTTCAGCGCGCGCTTCTGCTTCAGGACTTCCAGCACATGCCAGGAAATGGCCTCGCCCTCGCGATCCGGGTCGGTGGCGAGGATCAGCCCATCGGCATCCTTGACCGCCTTGGCGATGTCGGCGAGGCGCTTGCCGGACGCGGTGTCGACCGACCAGGACATGGCGAAGTCCTCGTCGGGCCGCACCGAGCCGTCCTTGGCCGGCAGATCGCGGACATGGCCGAACGAGGCCAGGACCTTATAGTTCTTGCCGAGATATTTGTTGATTGTCTTCGCCTTGGCCGGCGATTCGACGACGACGACGTCCATGAGGTCTCTTAATCAGCTGTGAGGTGGCGGAAGAACTCCGCGACGCACGACGAAATCCCACTCTTTTCGTCGCTCACATGGCCGTGCTTTTGCAATCGGTCAAGGGGAAGCGGCCAATTTGGGAAGCGGCGATCGGCGATACACTCTTAGAGTGTATGGCAAAGATCACATTTTTGGGGATGAAGGCATGCATGCCCCGAACCGGGCGGACGGCCGGCAAAAGACGACTGGCTGCCGGATCGAGGGTGCCGGCAGCCAAAGCGTTCAACAGCGTGAGTTCAGTCAGCCTTGACCACGTGCCAGGCGCCGGCGACGCCTTCGCCGGTCATGTCGCCGGCCTTCTTGTCCTTGACGAAGGTGTAGACCGGCTTGCCGTCATAGGCCCACATGTGGGTGCCGTCTTTGCGCTTGACGACAGACCATTCGCCTTCGGTCTTCGCGCTCGCCTTGGCTTTCAGCGGCGGCCAGTTGGCGGCGCATTTGTCGTAGCAGTTGGACTGGCCCTTCTCGTCCTTGTCGAAGGTGTAGAGCGTCATGCCCTTGGCGTCGGTATAGATCTTGGTGCCGCCGACTTGGGCTTCCTTCCATGCCTCGGCGGCGTGGGACGCGGCGGTGCCGAGCAAAAGGGCGGCAAACCCGAGTGCAATCGCTTTCATGATAAATCTCCCTGAGAACAAGCACGCGGCAATCGCGCGCTCACCTGAACAACGCATTGAGGCTGCCGTTTCTTCCTTCGCGAAGCGGCGACGTGCCACACAATGGTGATTGGCAGGGGCGCGCCCGCATCGCTATATCGACGCCAACACAATCAGGACTCATTGGATGGCATTGGACATCGGCTATGTCAGCGCGGTCGGGGCAGGGGCGATCTCGTTCCTGTCGCCTTGCGTTCTGCCGCTGGTGCCGCCCTATCTCTGCTACATGGCCGGCGTCTCGGTCGATGATTTCCGCGGCAATGCCGGTGTAACGGCGCGCGAGGGCACGCGCGGCGCGCTGCTCTACGCGTCCTTGGCCTTCGTGCTCGGCTTCTCCACCGTCTTCGTCGCGCTCGGCGCCGGCGCCTCGACCATCGGCCGCTTGCTGCGCGTCTGGCAGGAGCCGCTGGCGATGGCGGCGGGCGTGCTGATCATCATCATGGGCCTCAACTTCCTCGGCATCCTGCGTATTCCGCTGTTGTCGCGCGAGGCGCGCTTCCAGTCGCAGGGCAAGCCCGCCGGCATGATCGCGGCCTATGTCATGGGGCTCGCCTTCGCCTTCGGCTGGACACCCTGCATTGGCCCTGTGCTCGGTCCGATCCTGACCTTGGCCGGCGGGCGCGAGACGGTGGGCGAGGGCGCGCTGCTGCTCGCCGCCTACTCGCTCGGCCTCGGCATTCCGTTCCTGATCGCGGCGCTGTTTTCCGGCGCCTTCATGCGCTTCCTCGGCAAATTCCGCGTCCATCTCGGCCGCGTCGAGAAGGCGATCGGCGCGCTCCTGGTCGTCGCCGGCGTGTTTTTCCTCACCGGCGGCGTGCAGAGCGCATCCTACTGGTTGCTGGAGAATTTCCCGGTGCTGGGACGGTTGGGATAGCCGCTGCCGCCACCCCGGAACGATGGCTGAACGTTGGGCGTTGCAAGCTTGTGCTCAAACAGTTGCGGCGAGGCAAAAATGGTGGCCGAAGCGGACGTGCAAAAGTTCTTCAAGGCCTATGAGAAGGTCTACAACGACGCCATCGCCGGCAATGTCGATATGGACGATTTTGGGGCGATGTACTCGACCGGATTTGTATCGGTCACGCCGGCCGGCGTCATAACCGGCGAGAACGGTCCGCAATTCAAGGACGTGATGAAGAACGGTTTTGAGACCTATCGGGCGATGGGCAGCAAGACGATGACCTGCAAGGATGTCTCGGTGACGGCCATCGACCAGGACCATTGCGTGGCCAAGGTGCAATGGTCGGGCGAATATGAGCGCAAGGACAAAAGTCCGGTCACCATCGACTTCGAGGTTGATTATCTCATCGAACGGCGCGACGGCAGCCTGAAGGTGTTTGGCTGGGTCGCCGGCGACGAGCAGGCGGAATTCAGAAAACACGGCCTGTTGTAGAGGCGATTGCTGGTTTCTCCCGATAGACTGGCCGATTAAAAGTCAGTTGCCGACCCCATAGCACCGGAATTTAACCGCATTGGTGCAGCATGGCCTGCGCTGTTAGCCTGCGTTGTTTCAAACCTTTTCATACGGTTGCCCATCCATGAGCCAGAGATCCTGCCTGTCCATCATCCTCGCCGCCGGCGAAGGCACGCGCATGAAAAGCGCCATGCCCAAGGTGCTGCATGCCATTGCCGGCCTGCCGATGGTTGCGCATGTTGTGAAAGCGGCCGAGGCTGCCGGCGCAACCGGCGTGGCGCTGGTGATCGGCCACGGCGCTGAGGAGATGCGCAAGGCGGCGCAGAAATTCGCGCCGACGGCGCAGACTTTCGTGCAGGAGAAGCGGCTCGGCACCGCGCATGCCGTGCTCGCCGCTCGCGAAGCGATATCAAAAGGTTACGACGACATCCTCGTCATGTTCGGCGACACGCCTCTGATCGATGCGCAAGCGCTGGCCGCCGCGCGGCAGAAGCTCGCGGCCGGCGCTGCCGTTGCCGTCATCGGCTTCCGCCCGCCAAGCCCGAGCGGCTATGGCCGTTTGATCGAAAAGGACGGCCGGCTCGTCGCCATCCGCGAGGAAAAAGACTGCTCAGACGAGGAAAAGAAGATTGGCTTCTGCAACGCCGGCATGATGGCGGTGGCGGGCAGGCATGCGCTTCGGCTGCTCGACAAGGTCGGCAACGAGAACGCCAAGGGCGAGTTCTATCTCACCGACATCGTCGAGATCGCAGGCGCTGGAGGCCTCGATGTCGTGGCCACGGAAGCGAGTTTTGAAAACGCGCTCGGCATCAACAATCGGGCCGAGCTCGCCGAGGCCGAGGGCATCTGGCAGGCGCGCCGGCGGCGCGAGGCGATGCTGTCCGGCGTTACGCTGATCGCGCCCGAAACCGTCTATTTCTCGCATGACACCGAAATCGGCGCCGACACGATCGTCGAGCCGAATGTCTGGTTCGGCCCGGGCGTCAGGATCGCCTCGGGCGCCCGGATTCACGCCTTCAGCCACATCGAGGGCGCAACGATCGCGTCCAATTGCGATGTCGGGCCGTTCGCGCGGCTGCGGCCCGGGGCGGATCTTCGAAACAAGGCAAAGGTCGGCAATTTCTGCGAGGTCAAGCAGGCGACGATCGAGGAGGGCGCCAAGGTCAACCACCTGACCTATATCGGCGATGCGCGCGTGGGGGCCGCGGCCAATATCGGCGCCGGCACCATCACCTGCAATTATGACGGCTACTCGAAATTCTTCACCGATATCGGCGAGGGCGCCTTTGTCGGTTCGAATTCCTCGCTGGTTGCGCCGGTCTCGATCGGCAGGGGCGGGTACATCGCTTCCGGCAGCGTGATCACCGAAAGCGTGCCCGACGACGCGCTGGCCTTCGGCCGCGCCCGCCAGAAGACGATCCCCGGCAAGGGCAAGGAGTTGCGTGAGCGCTTTGCCTCGGCCGCAGCGGCCAGGAAGAAGGCGGCGGAATAGGTTGCGCGGGCTGCGCCGGCCGCGTCCAAAGCCGACTTGCGCGGTCCAGCGTGGATCGTCATTTGGAGGATGACGCACCGCCGCGGCAAATGATACTCGCCACAGCAGCGGTACTTCACAGTGCAGTCGAACGGCAATGCGCGTGTGTGTTTCGGTGCGGAAGCGGCCGAAAAAACGGAGCGATTGCGGTAACTGGATCGCAATGGCCCTCTGCCATGATGGTGCTCGAACAGGGTTCCGTTTTGACACGGAACGAAACGCAAAGTGACTTTCGCCACCGCCCGGCAATCCATAGATAACGCTGGGTTTTCTGCTGGGAAACGGGGACAAGCRCCATGTGCGGTATCGTTGGAATTGTCGGCCGAAGCCAGGTCGCGCCGCTCATCGTCGACGCGCTGAAGCGGCTTGAATATCGCGGCTATGACTCGGCCGGCGTCGCCACCATCGAGAGGGGTGAGCTTGGACGGCGCCGCGCCGAAGGCAAGCTCATCAACCTCGAAAGGCGGCTGAAGGACGAGCCGCTCGAGGGGACGATCGGCATCGGCCACACGCGCTGGGCGACGCATGGCGTTCCCAACGAGACCAATGCGCATCCGCACTTTTCCAAGGGTGTCGCCATCGTCCACAACGGCATCATCGAGAATTTCGCCGAGCTGCGCGACGAGCTCACCCGGGACGGCTACTCTTTCGCTTCGCAGACCGATACCGAGGTCGTCGCGCATCTGGTGGCGCGCGAACTCGCCAGGGGGGTTAAGCCGGTGGAAGCCGCCCATGCGGCGCTGAGGCGGCTGCACGGCGCATTCGCTCTGGCGATCATGTTCACGGGCGACGAGGACCTGATCGTCGGCGCCCGCAACGGGCCGCCATTGGCAGTCGGCCATGGCGAGGGCGAGATGTTCCTGGGCTCCGATGCGATCGCGCTTGCGCCCTTCACCAATGCGGTCACCTATCTGGAAGATGGCGACTGGGCGGTCGTGCGTCGCAATGGCGTGACCATCTACGACATCGACGGCAACAAGGTGGACCGCAAGCGCCAGCAGTCGCTGTCGACCAGCTTCATGGTCGACAAGGGCAACCGCCGGCATTTCATGGAGAAGGAGATCCATGAGCAGCCGGAGGTGATCTCGCACACGCTTGCGCATTACGTGGACTTCGTTTCCGGCAAGTCGAAGCCGCTCGACCTGCCGTTCGACTTTGCCAGGATCGGGCGCCTGGCGCTTTCGGCCTGCGGCACCGCCTATCTCGCCGGGCTGATTTCGAAATACTGGTTCGAGCGCTATGCGAGATTGCCGGTCGATATCGATGTCGCTTCGGAGTTCCGCTACCGCGAGATGCCGCTTTCGGCCAATGACGCGGCCTTCTTCATCTCGCAGTCGGGCGAGACCGCCGACACGCTGGCTTCGCTGCGCTATTGCCGCAAGGCCGGCATGAAGATCGGCGCCGTGGTCAATGTGCGCGAATCGACCATGGCGCGTGAATCCGACGTCGTGCTGCCGACGCTTGCCGGCCCGGAGATCGGCGTCGCCTCGACCAAGGCGTTTACGTGTCAGCTCTCCGTCCTGGCTGCCCTCGCGGTCCGCGCGGGCGTCGCGCGCGGTACCATCTCGCCCGATCAGGAAAAGCAGCTGGTGCGCGAGCTTTCCGAAGCGCCGCGCTTCGCCACCCAGGTGCTGAAGCTCGACGAGCAGATCGAACGCATCTCGCGCGAGCTCTCGCGCTACAAGGATGTGCTCTATCTCGGCCGCGACACCAATTTCCCGCTGGCGATGGAAGGCGCGCTGAAGCTCAAGGAGATTTCCTATATCCATGCCGAGGGCTATGCCGGCGGCGAACTGAAGCACGGACCTATCGCGCTGATCGACGAGAACATGCCGGTGATCGTGATCGCGCCACATGACCGCATCTTCGAAAAGACGGTCTCGAACATGCAGGAAGTGGCGGCGCGCGGCGGCAAGATCATCCTGATCACCGACAAAAAGGGCGCGGCGCAGGCCGGCATCAAGACGATGGAGACGATCATCCTGCCCGATGTGCCGGAGATCATCGCGCCGATCATCTATGCGTTGCCGATCCAGATGCTGGCCTATTTCACCGCCGTCTTCATGGGCACCGACGTCGACCAGCCGCGCAATCTGGCGAAGTCGGTGACGGTGGAGTAGGGCTGCGTTCCTACGATCGATCTGTATCAATTGATGATACATGATCTTGCGGCCAGCTGCGTATCAGGGTATGATACAATGCGTGGGGGAGGCTGTTGATCGTTTCATTCAAAGGCAAGACGGTCGAAGAGGTAGCGGCTGGCAGGGCACCTAAGGGATTTCCGCCGGATTTGGTCGCCCGTGCTGAAAGACGGCTCCGGGCGATTGATAATGCAGTCCAACTGAATGACCTTCGGTCGCCACCCGGAAACCACCTGGAGGCTTTGAAGCGGGATCGTGCCGGGCAGCATTCGATACGCATCAACGATCAGTGGCGGATCTGCTTCAGATGGACTGCCGCCGGTGCCGAAGATGTGGAGATTGTGGACTACCATTGAGCGGGCACTCGCCCTAACCCTTTGAGGATACTGAGCTATGCTCAAGTTCGCACGCCCTATCCATCCGGGAGAGTTCCTGCGTGAAGAGTATCTGGTGCCGCTCGGCATGAGCGCTGGTGCGCTGGCGAAGAAGCTGAACCTTCCGCGCACGCGGATCGAGCGCATCGTCAAGGAAGAGGTTGGTCTTACGCCGGATACTGCGCTTCGTCTCGCCAGGTTCTTCAATACCACGCCTGAGTTCTGGATGAATTTCCAGAAGGCCTACGAACTGGAGACCGAAGCGAGGAAAATAGCGTCGGAACTCGAGAGGATCGTGCCTTTGGACACAGCCGCATAAGCGCGCCCTTTAAAAACTTCGCAGTTCCAAACCGGCTCGCGGTTCACTAATCTCGGCGCTGCAACCTTCGCCGCGGTGAACCCATGTCCGACGCCCTTAAGACCTCTGGCATGACCCGGCTGAGGAATTATTTCCTGACGGGGTTCGTCGTTTGCGCGCCGCTGGCGATCACGGCCTATATCGCCTGGTCGCTCATCGGCTGGGTCGATTCCTGGGTGAAGCCTTATATCCCGGTCCGCTACAATCCCGATACTTATCTGCCGTTCCCGGTGCCCGGCTTCGGGCTGATCGTGGCGCTGGTGCTGATCACCCTGATCGGCTTCCTCACGGCGAACATCGTCGGCCGCGCCATCGTCAATTTCGGCGAGCGGCTGCTGGGCCGCATGCCGCTGGTGCGCGGCATCTACGGCTCGCTGAAGCAGATCTTCGAGACGGTGCTGTCGAACAAGGGCGACATGTTCCGCCAGGTCGGGCTGGTCGAATATCCGCGAAAAGGCGTGTGGTCGCTGGTCTTCGTCGCCAGCGAGAAGGAAACCGAGATCAACCAGAAGCTCGACCAGGAAGGCGATCCGCTGGTCGCGGTTTTCATGCCTTGCACGCCCAACCCGACTACCGGCTTCCTGATGTATGTGCATAAATCCGAGATCGTGCCGCTCGACATGTCGATCGAGGACGGCGCCAAGCTGATCGTGTCGGCCGGCATGGTGGCACCGGAAGTCAAGGCCAAGCTGGTGACGCTGAATGGCGAGCCCGTCGAAGGCGGCCTTGCCAACCCGGCGGTCGGCGCCGCTCAGCCGGCGCGCAGCAGCCGTACCGCCTCGTCACGGCCGAACAGGTAAAGCAGCAGGCGCAGCGCCTCGCCACGTTCGGACTGCAGTTCCGGGTCGCGCGACAGGATCAGCCGCGCGTCGTCGCGCGCGGCTTCGAGCAGGTCCGCATGAAACTCCAGGCGCGCGACCTGGAAGCCGGGCGTGCCGGACTGGCGGGTGCCCAGCAACTCGCCTTCGCCCCGCAGCTTCAGGTCCTCCTCGGCGATCTTGAAGCCGTCCTCGGTCTCGCGCATCACCGAAAGCCGGCGTTTCGCGGTCTCGCCGAGCGGGTCCTTGTAAAGCAGCACACATGATGAGGGTTTGTCGCCGCGCCCTACGCGGCCGCGCAACTGGTGCAACTGCGCAAGGCCGAAGCGTTCGGCATGCTCGATCACCATGATCGTGGCGTCGGGCACGTCGACGCCCACCTCGATGACAGTGGTGGCGATGAGGATGCGCGTCTCACCCTGCTTGAAGGCGCGCATGGCCTCGTCCTTTTCGGCGCCCTTCATGCGGCCGTGCACCAGGCCGATCCGGTCGCCGAACAACGGTTTCAGCGAAGCGAACCGGTCCTCCGCCGACATCAGTTTTATTTCCTCGGATTCCTCGACCAACGGGCAGATCCAGTAGATCTTCTGGCCGTCGGCGACGGCATCGAGCATGCGGCCGACCAACTCATCCAGGCGCTCCATCGGCAAGGTCACGGTGCGAATCGGCTGCCGGCCGGCCGGCTTCTCGGTCAACTTCGAGACGTCCATGTCGCCAAAGGCGGTCAGCACCAGCGTGCGCGGAATGGGGGTCGCCGTCATCACCAGCATGTCGGGCGCATCGCCCTTGGCGGTGATGGCCAGGCGCTGGTGCACGCCGAAGCGGTGCTGCTCGTCGACGACGGCGAGCACCAGGTCGTGGAATGTCACGGTCTCCTGGAACAGCGCATGCGTGCCGACGACGATGTCGATCGCGCCGCTGGCGAGACCTTCCAGCGTCTCGGCACGCTCGCGGCCTTTTTCACGCCCGGTCAGGATGGCGAGGCGCAGGCCGGCTTTTTCCGCCAGCGGCGCGATGGTCGCCAGATGCTGGCGCGCCAGGATTTCGGTCGGCGCCATCAGCGCCGCCTGGCCGCCGGCCTCGACCGCGCGCGCCATGGCAAGCAGCGCCACCACCGTCTTGCCTGAGCCGACGTCGCCCTGCAGCAGGCGCAGCATGCGCTCGGGGTCGGCGAGATCGGCGTTGATCTCGCCGAGCGCGAATTCCTGGCTGGGGGTCAGCTTGTAGGGCAGGGCGGCGCGCAGCTTCTCGACGATGCGGCCGTCGCCCACGAGTGGCCGGCCCGAGAGGCGGCGGATTCTCGCCCGCACCAGCGCCAGCGAAACCTGTCCGGCCAGCAGCTCGTCATAGGCAAGCCGGCGCCAGGCCGGTCCCTCGACGGCAACGTCGATCGGGTCCTTGGGATAATGGATGCGGGCGAGAGCATCGCCGAAGGATGGAAAGGTATGGCGGCGCATGAAGGCGTCGTCCTGCCACTCCGGCAGTTCCGGCAGGCGGCCGAGTGCCTGTCCGATGGCGCGGCGCAGCACCTTGGCCGACAGGCCGGCCGTCAGCGGATAGACCGGTTCGACCAGCGGCAAGCCCTCGGCCTCGTCGATCGGCGCGATATGGTCGGGATGGACCATGGTCGGGCGGCCGTTGAACCACTCCATGCGGCCCGAAACCACGACGCGCTCGCCCTCGGGAAGCATCTTCTGCAGATAGGCGGCATGGGCATGGAAGAAGGTCAGGGCGACCTCGCCGGTGTCGTCATGGGCGTAGACGCGATACGGCACCGACCTGTTGCCGCGCGGCGGCGGCTGGTGACGATCGACCCGCACCTCGAGCGTGACGATCTGGCCCTCCGCCGACAACGCGATGCCGGGCCGGTTGCGGCGGTCGATCACGGTGTTGGGCAGCACGAACAGGAGGTCGGCCGCGCGCGCGGYGCGATCGCCAAGGTCGGCCGGCACGACACGCTCGATCAGCAAGCCCACCTTCGGGCCGACGCCGGCGAGCGAGGTGATCGGGACGAACAGAGGATCGAGGATGGTGGGACGCATCGTGTCAGCTTATGTCGCGACAGCCGCAGCGCAAAGGCTGACACCGCCCGCTATCCACGCTATATGCGCCGCTTTGGACAGGGATGCGGCGACATGACCGGAACACAGCGATCAAGCGAGGGGCTGGATGCCCGCCGCCGCAAGCTCCTATTCCGCTCGTGGCATCGCGGCATGCGCGAGATGGACCTCATCCTCGGGTCCTTCGCCGACGCCGAGATCGGCGCCTTGACCGGCGATGAAATCAACCAATATGAGAGACTTCTCGAAATTCCCGACACCGAATTTTTCCCGATGGTCACCGGCGAACGCCCGGTTCCGCCCGATATCGATTGCGCGGTTCTGCAAAAGATCCTGGCGTCGCGCCGGACCATGACATTTTGAAAAACGCCTATCCATGAGCCTCATCCCTTCCATCGGCCTGCCCAAGGGCCGCGTTGGCCAGTTCACCGTCGATGGTGTCGCCGACGGCTATGAAGCCTTCGCCCTGGTTGAGACGGCACGGGAAATCGCGCCCGACAAGCCGGTGCTGTTCGTCGCGCGCGACGGCCAGCGGCTGCCGGCGATCATCGAGGCGCTCGCCTTTGCCGCGCCAGGCCTGCCGGTGCTGGAACTGCCGGCCTGGGACTGCCTGCCTTACGATCGCGTTTCGCCCGGAGCGGACGCCGCGGCGCGGCGGCTCGACGCGCTTTCGGCCATGATCGCGCTGGCGAAGAGGCCGCATCGCGCCGTGATCCTCACCACCGCCAACGCGCTCTTGCAGCGTATCCCGCCGGCCGAGCTGATCGAAGCGCAGACTTTCCACGCCAGGCCCGGCAACCAGATCGACATGAACGCGCTGATCGCGCGGCTGGAGGTTTCCGGCTTCGAACGCGTGCCGACGGTGCGCGGCCTTGGCGAATTCGCCGTACGCGGTGGCATCCTCGACCTCTTCGCGCCTGGCTGGAGCGAGGCGCTGCGCCTCGATTTCTTCGGCGACACGCTGGAATCGATCCGCGTCTTCGACGTCGCGACCCAGCGCACCACCGGGCAGCGCAAGTCGATGTCGCTGCAGGCGATGAGCGAGGTGGCCCTGACGCCCGAGACGATCAGCCGCTTCCGCCGCTCCTACATCGAGGCCTTTGGCGCGCCCTCACGCGACGACGCGCTCTATGCGGCGGTCAGCGAAGGACGACGCTTCGCAGGCATGGAACATTGGCTGCCCTTCTTCTACGAACGGCTGGAGACGGTGTTCGACTATCTGCCGGACGCGCCCGTGGTCTTCGACCATCTGGCGCATGAGGCGCTGGCCGAGCGGCACACGCTGATCCTCGACCATTACGAGGCGCGCCGGAAGCAGGCCGACAGCGCGCTGAAGGACGCCGTGCCGTACAAGCCCGTGGCGCCGGACTTGCTTTATCTGTCGCCGGACAATCTCAAGGCTTCGCTCGGCCCGCGCGAAGACATCGACTTCACCGTGTTCGATGCGCCCGATGTCGGAGGCAAGAAGGTTTTTCATGCCGGCTCGCGCCATGGCCGCAGCTTTGCCGAGGAGCGCGCCGATCCGAGCATCAATGTCTTCGACGTCGTCGTAAAACACATTGCCGACGAGCGCGCGGCGCGTCGCCGTGTCATCGTTGCCGGCTGGACCGAAGGCTCGCTCGACCGGCTCGGGCAAATTCTCGCCGAGCATCATCTCGGCAATCTGAAGACCGTCGCGACGCTTGCCGAGGTCGAAAAGCTCGAGCCGKGGCAGGCGGGCCTTGCCGTGCTGCCGCTCGAATCCGGCTTCGAGACCGACGGTCTGGTCGTCGTCGCCGAGCAGGATATCCTCGGCGACAGGCTGATCCGGCGTTCCAAGCGCAAGAAGAAGGCTTCCGATTTCATCGCCGAGGCGTCGTCGCTGTCTTCCGGCGACATCGTCGTCCATGCCGATCACGGCATAGGCCGCTTCATCGGCCTGCGCACCATCGAGGCGGTGGGCGCGCCGCATGACTGCCTGGAAATCCACTATGCGGGCGACGACCGGTTGTTCCTGCCGGTGGAAAACATCGAGCTTTTGTCGCGCTACGGTTCGGATTCGGCGGAGGCGACGCTCGACAAGCTGGGCGGCGGCGCCTGGCAGGCGCGCAAGGCGCGGCTGAAGCGGCGCCTGCTCGACATGGCCGGGCAACTGATCCGCATCGCCGCCGAGCGGCAGATGCGTTCCGCGCCCGCGATGATCCCGGCCGAGGGGCTCTATGGCGAGTTTGCCGCGCGTTTCCCGTATGAGGAAACCGACGACCAGCAGACAGCGATCGATTCCGTCATGGACGATCTCGGCGCCGGCAAGCCGATGGACCGGCTGGTCTGCGGCGACGTCGGCTTCGGCAAGACGGAAGTGGCGCTGCGCGCCGCCTTCATCGCGGCCATGGAAGGGTTCCAGGTCGCGGTCGTGGTGCCGACAACGCTTTTGTCGCGCCAGCATTTCAAGACCTTCTCGCAGCGCTTCTCAGGCCTGCCGATCCGCATCGCCCAGGCCTCGCGCCTCGTCGGCTCCAAGGAACTGGCCGAAACCAAGAAAGGCGTTGCCGAGGGCACGGTCGACATCGTCGTCGGCACGCATGCGCTGCTTGGGTCTTCGATCTCGTTCAAGAATCTCGGGCTTTTGATCATCGACGAGGAGCAGCATTTCGGCGTCAAGCACAAGGAGCGGCTGAAGGAGCTCAAGAACGATGTGCATGTGCTGACACTGTCGGCGACGCCGATCCCGCGCACGCTGCAGCTGGCRCTGACCGGCGTGCGCGAGCTGTCGCTGATCGCCACGCCACCGGTCGACCGCATGGCGGTGCGCACCTTCATCTCGCCCTTCGATCCGCTGGTCATCCGCGAGACGCTGCTGCGCGAGCGCTATCGCGGCGGCCACTCCTTCTACGTCGTGCCGCGCATCAGCGACCTTTCGGAAATCCATGATTTCCTGAAGGAATCGGTGCCGGAGCTGAAGGTGGCGGTGGCCCATGGCCAGATGCCGCCGGGCGAGCTCGACGACATCATGAACGCCTTCTACGACGGCCAGTACGATGTGCTCCTGTCGACCACCATCGTCGAATCCGGCCTCGACATCCCGACCGCCAACACGCTGATCATCCATCGCGCCGACATGTTCGGCCTGGCGCAGCTCTACCAGCTGCGCGGCCGCGTCGGTCGCTCAAAGGTGCGCGCCTATGCGCTGTTCACGCTGCCGGCCAACCGCAAGCTGACCGACACGGCCGAGCGCCGGCTGAAGGTGCTGCAGTCGCTCGACACGCTCGGCGCCGGCTTCCAACTGGCCAGCCACGACCTCGATATCCGCGGCGCCGGCAATCTTCTGGGCGAAGAGCAGTCCGGCCACATCAAGGAGGTCGGCTTCGAGCTCTACCAGCAGATGCTGGAAGAGGCGGTGGCGGAGGTGAAGGACACCGGCGAAGTCCAGGACGGCGGCTGGTCGCCGCAGATCGCGGTCGGCACGGCGGTGATGATCCCGGAAAGCTATGTGCCCGACCTGCAGCTCCGCATGGCGCTCTACCGGCGCCTGGGCGACCTCGAGACCACCGAGGAGATCGACGGCTTCGGCGCCGAGTTGATCGACCGGTTCGGGCCGCTGCCGGAAGAGGTGACGCATCTGTTGAAGATCGTCTTCATCAAGGCGCTCTGCCGCAAGGCCAATGTCGAGAAGCTCGATGYCGGTCCCAAGGGCGTCGTCATCCATTTCCGCAAGCGCGAGTTCCCCAATCCGGTCGGGCTGGTGAAATTCATCGGCGAGCAGGGCTCGCTGGCCAAGATCAGGGCCGACCACAGCGTCGTCTTCATCCGCGACTGGCCGAATGCGGAGAAGCGGCTTGCCGGCTCGGCTGTCGTCATGACCCAATTGGCAAGATTGGTCGACAAAGCCGCCTAACGACGCCCACCTCGGCAAGCCGGATAGCCCAACGCATTCGCCACCACTGAAAAACCCGGCTAGAATAGGCAGTCGGCTTCGTGTAAGGAGCCGCGACCTCGTATCGAGGCTGGAATGGCGGGCAAGGACGCTCGCCGGTTTGTTTGATGCAATTCCGGACGGAAATTTCGCATTTTCCCGGAGTTGCTCCGAAAGGGCGTTTGGGTGCAGCGATGACGAAATGGTCGCCGAATTCGTGGAGGGCAAAGCCGATCAAGCAGGTCCCGGCCTATCCGGACCTTGGGGCTTTGCAAGCCACGGAGGCGCGGCTTGCAACCTATCCGCCGCTGGTTTTTGCCGGCGAGGCGCGCAAGCTGAAGAAGCAACTGGCAGCGGTCGCCGCCGGCGAAGCCTTCCTGCTGCAGGGCGGCGACTGCGCCGAAAGCTTTGCGGAGCACGGCGCCGACAACATCCGCGACTTTTTCCGCGTCTTTCTGCAGATGTCGGTGGTGCTCACCTTCGCCGGCGCGCAGCCGGTGGTGAAGGTCGGCCGCGTCGCGGGCCAGTTCGCCAAGCCGCGCTCGTCCGACAACGAGACCAAGGCCGGCTTGACGCTGCCGAGCTATCGTGGCGACATCATCAACGGCATCGAGTTCGACGCCAAGTCGCGCGTCCCCGATCCCGCGCGCCAGGAAATGGCGTATCGCCAGTCGGCCGCGACGCTCAACCTTCTGCGCGCCTTCGCGCAGGGCGGCTATGCCAGCCTGGAGAATGTACATCGCTGGATGCTGGGTTTCGTCGCCGACAGCCCGCAGGGCGAGAAATACGGTGCGCTCGCCAACCGCATCACCGAGACGATGGATTTCATGCGCGCGGTGGGCATCACGTCGGAGACCAATTTCGCGCTGCGCGAGACCGATTTCTACACCAGCCACGAGGCGCTGCTGCTCGGCTACGAAGAGGCGCTGACGCGCGTCGATTCGACCTCCGGCGACTGGTACGCGACCTCGGGCCACATGATCTGGATCGGCGACCGCACCCGCCAGCCCGACCATGCGCATATCGAATATTGCCGCGGCATCAAGAATCCGCTCGGCCTGAAATGCGGCCCGTCGCTGACGCCGGATGGCTTGCTGGAACTCATCGACCTGCTCAATCCCGAGAACGAGCCGGGCCGGCTGACGCTGATCGCCCGCTTCGGCTCCGACAAGGTCGCCGAGCATCTTCCGAAGCTGGTCCGCGCGGTGAAGAAGGAAGGCCGCAACGTGGTGTGGTCATCCGACCCGATGCACGGCAACACGATCGAGGCGGCCGGCTACAAGACGCGGCCGTTCGACCGCATCCTGAAGGAAGTGCAGACCTTCTTCGAGGTGCACCGGGCCGAGGGCACGCATCCGGGCGGCATCCATGTCGAGATGACCGGCAAGAACGTCACCGAATGCACGGGCGGCGCCCGCGCTATCACGGCGGAAGACCTGCAGGACCGCTATCACACCCATTGCGATCCGCGCCTCAACGCCGACCAGGCGATCGAGCTCGCCTTCCTGGTGTCGGACCTCTTGAAGAAGAGCCATCCGGTCCAGCACAAGCAGGCCGCCAACGCCTGAGCGAGGCTCGGACGCCGATCATTGGAGGCGCTGGCGGCGACGCCGGCGCCTTTTGACGTCGGGCTGATAAACTTCAATTCGGATCGCGGGTCATTCCGGATCGGGCGGTCCGGGCGGGTCGCCCGGGAAGTTGGCTCTGCCGGGCGGAATGACGGCAAAGCTGATCTCCAAGGGCGGTGCTTTGAGCGACCAGTCGAATGGCACCGTCTTGACCGGCAGGCCGGCAATCCAGGCCTGCTGTTGCGGGGAGAGATTCCAGCCGTGCGGCCATACAAGCAGCATGCCCTGGTCCCGCAGGCGCTGGTCCGTGATCCAGGGGGCAAGGCGCCGGTCGAGGGTCGTGAAGATGGAAGGTTGGTCCGTGGCTTCCAGTCCGGCAAGCTGGGCCACGCCGTCATCGCCGCCGACAATGCCCAATGGTCCGGGCACCGTCTCATGCCAGATCGCCTCGGCCGTCTGCGAGATCGATCGCGCCGGCCAGCACATCGGCTGCAGGCGGCCAAGGACGTTGCAACCTGTCCAGCGGGTAACCGCGTAGGCGCTCGATACGCCAACCACGCAGAGCAGCGCCAGCACCGCCAACCGGCGCAATTCAGCAGGTCCCAGCCGCTGGCCCAGAAGTGCGATTGCCAGGGCCCCGACGAGATTGTACATCGTCGCGCCCCAGGACTCGCCGGTGCCGGTAAACAGCGAGGCGACCATGATCAGGAGCGCCGGCCCCAGACCCATCCATGCCAGGTAGACAACCGCACGCCGCTCGGGGGCGGCCGGTAAGGGGGCTTGCGCGGAGTCGGCCTGCCGTCGCAGCAGGCCGGAAAGAGCGAGCACGACGGGAAGCGCGGCGAGCCCGGCAAGCTGAACGCCGATATAGTAAAGCCGGGCGCGGTTGGCGAGCACCCAGGCGTTGCGATGCGCGGCATAGGTCAACGGCAAGAAGTCGAGGCGGGCAAGCTGAATCGCCAGGGGTGTTACGACGCCAAGAAAAACCGCGAGGCCGAGCCATGGCCATGGCGTGGCAAGCCGGCTTCGGGCACGGGCGTCGTATAGTATCCAGATGCCGCCAAAGGCGAGCAGCAAAGCCGTCGAGAATTTGGCGTAGAGCCCCAGGCCGGAAACGAGGCCGAGAGCGAGCCACCAGCCCGGCCGTCCATCGCACGCCGAACGCCACAGCAGCCACGATATGCCGGCCCAGAAAGGCATCTGCGCGTAGTCATGGTTGAATTGCGGGGTCGGCCAGCCGAAGAAGTAGATCGAGGGCATCAACAGCACGGCGGCGAGCGCGCGGGTCGAGCCCATGATGTCGCGCGCAAGCAGATAGACCAGGACGAACGTCGTCGAGATCATCAATTGCGACAGCATGTATTGCGGCCAGCGGAACGAGCCGGTCAGGAGATGGCTGATCTCGAGCAGCCAGCACGGCAGCTGCGGGTGCTTGTAGGTCAACAGCACCCACTCGCGGCCCCACATGAACCCCTCGACGACGTCGCGGGGCGGCCCGACATTGACGATCGCCGGCATGACGGTCCAGCAAGCGATCTGCGCCAGGCATAAAAGCGCCAGCAATCGCCATGGGTGCCGGACCAATCCGTTCCAGATCGAAGGCAAATTGCCCTCCGCGGCGATTGCCGACGGCCAAAGATGAACGGATTCAGTGGTTCTCGACATGCGGGCCTAAAATCACACCGGTGGACTGCTGAACAGTCCGATARCAAAAGCTTACGAAAATGTATTCTTCCGCAACATTGTAAAACCAAGATTGCGATGGAACCCATCGCCGGCGCTTCGGGCATGGCCCCCCCGGCTGATCGTTGCTTGAGCCGGCCCCCTATTCGGAGCGCCGCGGTTCCAGCGGCAGGGCATGATGCGTCCGAAAACCGCTCCACACTTTTCGGCATCATGCTCCAGTCATCCAGGTGCCTCCATGCGTCACCAGCACGCCGTCATCCATCACCGTGGGCTCGACTTCTGGTCGGCGCGCGCGGCGGTTCTCGTCATCATCTGCCTGCAGCTTTTGGTCATCAACAACCTGTCCTTCGGCCCACGCTGGCTGGCTCCGACGGTCGAGGCCGCGCTCCTCGTGCCGTTGTCGATAGCAACGGCCTGGACACAGATGCAGACGCGCAACGCCGTCGACCATGAGCATTGGTACGCTATCGGCCGATTGCGCCTCTACATCCGCCGCACGGCATTGGTGATGACGGGCGTCATCAGCATCATGAATTGCGGGTCGCTGGTCTTCCTGGTGCGGGCGCTGCTGGAAGGACATGCCGGCGCCGGCACGACACTGCTCGTCGACGCGCTCAACATCTGGGTCACCAATGTGATCGTCTTCGCGCTGTGGTTCTGGAGCACCGACCGCGGCGGTCCGCCGACCTGCGGCCTGGTCAAGCGCGCGCATGCCGATTTCCTGTTCCCGCAAATGACGTTGCCCGATCGCGAGATACAGGGCTGGCTGCCGGGCTTCGTCGACTATGTCTTCCTGGCCTTCACCAACGCCACGGCGTTCTCGCCGACCGACACCTTGCCGCTCACGCAGCGCGCCAAGCTCCTGATGATGGCCGAGGCGATGATCTCGCTGTTGACGATCGCACTGGTGGCCGCGCGTGCGGTCAACATCCTGGCCTAGCTGTGCCGATATTCAGGTGAGGCCGGCCTGCAAACGGCGCCCTCCTGCGCTTCCGGTGCTCACGTACTTTAGTACGCTCCGCTCCGGTTCTCGGAGGCCACCGTTTTCGACTCGGCCTGACCTGAATCTCGACACAGCCTTACCGCTGATGTCAGTGGCCGCGCTCCCAGCGCATTCCGGCCAGTCGTGGATCGGAAAAGGCGGCGCGTGAGAATTCCAGCCTCTTCTCCGGGAATTCACTGATCGCCTGCAGGCCGAAGGAGCCGATCCGGATGCGCCAGGTCTGCGGCTCCAGCGGCCTTGCCTTGGCAAAGCCCTTGCAGGTCAGCAGCGCGATGTTGGCGCCCTTCGGATCGCRCACCGAGCGATATCGGATCGCCTGCAGTTCGGCTTCGCGCGCGACATCGGCGATCGCCTGGCAGGCGGTGTAATCGGTGGGCTGGGTCCAGGCCTTCTCGTCGCGATCGAGCGGCGGCCGTGTCAGGTCGATCGCGCGGTCGCATTTTATCGCAGCAGCGAAGGCAGTGTATTCCGCGGCGTCGTTCGGCCATAGCGTCGCCGGCGACTCCGCGAAGAACAGCAAGCGGTAGAAGGCCATTTCCGCCACCGCCGTCAGCACCGTCTCGGCGGCATAGTAAACGCCTTTGGTCTTGCCGGCGCGGCGGAAGCGCGAGCCGTATGGATAGACGGAGCCATAGCGAAAAGGCGTCGACAACACGTAATGGAGGTGGCGGCATTCCAGTGGGATATGCGGTTTGGTGTCCTCGATGAGGTCTTCCAGCAGCGACTGCTCGTCGAGCGTGTCGACGAGCTTGAGGGTCGAGACGCGATGCTGCGCCTCGACCATGCGCCAGTACTTGCCTTCGAGCCTGACGGCCTCAGACGAGAGCGCGCCGGGAGTCCAGGTAGGCAATGACATCGACAAGTCCGGCAATCGTCAGGATCTTTTCGAGCGGCGTGCCGTCGAGCGTGGTGTTGGGGTTCTTCAGCCATGCCCGGGCAACGGTCTCGTCGCCGCCGACGATCGCGTCGAGCGAGCGGAACAGGCGGACGAACAGCACCGCCAGCTCGAACGGCTTGGTACCGCGTTCAAGCAGGAATTCCTGCTTGCGCATGCGCGAGACCGTCGCTTCCGACACGCCGATGACCAGAGCGAGCGTCCTGGCGGTGATGTCGAGCAGATCTGCCGCGCGCAGCGTGGCCTTGGTGATGACAGCGTTTTCGGCCGCCGCCGCGGCCGCGACTGGACGTTGCATGAGCGCACCCTTTCATTTCTATGGAAAATATAATCCACAAAAATTCATCTGGAAAGGGCGACGTCAATCTTTCTTGTAAAGCAGCCAGCCTTTACCGGCCCGGCCGGCCGTGGCCGAGTGCTTCGTCACACGGTTGCGGCCGCCGACCTTGGAACGATAAAGCGCGCGGTCCGCCTTGGCGTAGAGATCTTCGGGGTTTTCGGCCTCCGAGGCCATGCAGATGCCCAGCGACACGGTAACGGTGCCGTAATTGATGCCGGTCTGGCTGCTGGTGAACGGGGTATGCTCGATCAGCACGCGGATGYGCTCAGCGATCTCGTATGTGGCGCCCTCGCTGGCTCCCTCGACGATAAACGCAAACTCCTCGCCCCCGGTGCGCGCGACGAACATGTCGGAACGGACGCTGGACTGGAAGATCTCGGCGATGATCTGCAGGATCCTGTCGCCGACCGGATGGCCGTAGCGATCGTTTATGTCCTTGAAATGATCGATATCGGCAAGGATCAAGGCGTTGAACAGGATGCCGCGGTTGCTGTTGTAGATCCGGGTGATCTCCTTGTCGAAGGCGCGTCGGTTCCACAGCTGCGTGAGCGGATCGGTGTCGGCAAGCCGCTTGTATTCCTCGAGCTTCGACTTGACGCTTTCAAGCTCGGCCGTCTTTTCGCTGAGCGTGCTGGCGATCTGGCGGCCATGGTCGATCGTCGAGCTGGTGGCTGCAGACATCGCGCCGGCGATCTTCTGGAGGATTTCCTGGGAAAGCAGGCTGCGGTTGCTCAGGCCGATCGAGGTCTCATCGAGGATGCGGCCATATTTTTCGATATGCGAACGTTCGCTGCGCAACAGCGCGGCGATTTCCTCGAGCTCGTTCGCAACCATCTCGCGGGCGTGCTCGACGATGGCCGGACCGTGATGCTGGGGGAAGAAGGTGCGCCCGATGCCGTCGAGGTCCTCCTGGGTCGGGCGGTTGCTCAACGAGACGACGGCAAGGCTGAGCTCATGATTGCTGCCGCTCAGCGCCTCGTAGAAGATCTCATAGTTGCGCGGCAATCCGAGCACGCCGAGCTGACGCATCGTCGCCACGACGGTGCTGGCGATGTCGGTATTCCTGTCGGTCGGAACGGCTGCCGGCTGCATGTTCTGTTCACTACCCTTCAGTGCGACCGGAGACCTGCCACCGCCGGGTGTCGCGCATGCGGGGATTTGAATCGGAACCATAAATGCGACGGCGCGTCCCCAACACGACTTTCGCTTGCAGGAATCATAGATGCAGTTGCGCTAAAGTTTCCTTAATGGCCTGCATTTCCTCGATGTCCCTGCTACCGCAGGGTGCAAAGCCGTGTGAGGCGCAGCTTTTGAAACGCGCCGCTTCGGTGTCGCATTTGCCTGCGCCCAGCCATTTCAAACCTGAAATTCTGTCCGGCAATGGATCAGCGGAAGGTCGAAGGAGGCCCGGATGGACGACAATCACAGCGGATCGTGCCTGTGCGGGGCAGTGCGTTTCAGGACGAGCGGCCCGTTGCGCGGCGTCGTCTACTGCCACTRCTCGCAATGCCGCCGGCAAACCGGCCATTTCGTCGCGGCAACTGCCTCCAAGGATGCCGATATCGTCATAGAGGGCGCCGATTCGCTCAACTGGTACGGCGCGTCCGACGTGGCGAAACGCGGCTTCTGCCGCACCTGCGGTTCGCTGCTATTCTGGAAGCACAATGAACTGGACACGATCTCGATCATGGCCGGATCCTTCGAGAGGCCAAGTGGCCTTTCCGCGGAAAGCCACATCTTCGTCGGCGACAAGGGCGATTATTATTCGATCGACGACGGGTTGCCGCAGTTCGAGAAGTCGACGCCGTCGATAAAGGTGGCGGACGAATGATTTTTGACGCGGCTGCCTTATTCCCTTGATCCGGCCGTTGCGATATCCCCCTGACGGTTACTCGAAACGGGGCTGGGCATGCAGCGGCTGATCGACGCTTTCATCAATTCGGTACGAGCCTTTCGCAAGCTTGCCGCGCACGAGAAGGCATTCCAGCAGGAGCTGATGCTGCTTGCGCTCGCCCTGCCTGCCGGCTGGTTCATCTCGGTCTCCTGGCGCGGCTATGCCCTGCTGATCGGCGCCGTGCTGCTGCTGATCATGGTCGAAGTGCTCAACACCGGCATCGAGGCAGCCTGCGACGCGATCTCGCGCGAATTCCACATCGAGATCCAGCTCGCCAAGGATTGCGGCTCACTGGCCGTGCTGATTTCGATCGTGATCGCCGGCGGCGTCTGGGGCATCGCCTTGATCGAGCGCCTGATCGGCGCGCCGATCTGAATTTGCGGATCAGGACCCTGCCTGATCTTCCTTGGCGCGTTCGCGTCCGGCAAAATGATGGCCGACCAGCCAGGCAACAACAGCGACGACGAGGCCAACACCAAGGGCAATGAGCAGGCGTTCATGCCGCGCGAACGCCTCACCCACCATCTGTTCCGCGCCCAGGCCGAAGATATAGCCGATGCCGCTGAACAGGGCCGCCCAGGCCGCAGAGGAGATGGCATTCAAGATGACGAAACGCGGCACGGGCACAGTCGACAGGCCGGCGGCGATGCCGCCGACCAGGCGCATGCCGTAGATGTAGCGGTTGGTCAGTACGAATATGTTGGGATGGGTGTTAAGCAGGCGATAGGCGCGGCTGAAGCCCGGACGCCTGCGCAATCTTCTCACATAGCGATGTTCGGCGAAGCTACGTCCCAGGGTGAAGAAGAAGGTGTCGCCGGCGAAAGCGCCGAGAAAGGCGGCGAGGAAAGTCTGCCACAACACGAAAACATGCTGGTGGGCGAAGAAGCCGCCAAGGATCGCGGCACTTTCGCCTTCGGCGACGCAACCCAGGAAGACCGCGATCAGCCCGTATTGCTCGATGAGATGATGGATGGTCTCGCTCATTCCGTTGCTGGCCGCGCCGACAGTTTCTCGTCGATGCGCCTGATCTGCTCGGCCATGCGCAGGATTTCGTCGCGCATGCCGATGATCTCGCTGTGGCGCAGCTCGTCGAGCTTTTCATGCAAGGCCATGATCTCGATCTCGGCCTTCAGATTGACCTCGTAGTCATGCGCAGCGTCGATGCGGTCGCGCTCGGTCTGGCGGTTCTGCGACATCATGATCACCGGCGCCTGGATCGCCGCCAGCATCGACAGCACTAGGTTGAGGAAGATGAAAGGGTAGGGGTCGAAGGCGTCGCGCGTGAGCAGCCAGGCGTTGCCGACAGTCCAAACGGCGAGAAAGGCCAGGAAGCCGAGGATGAAGGACCAGGAGCCGCCGATCCTGGCGATCGTGTCGGCGACGCGGTCGCCATAGGTCGCGTGGAAGGCGACGGCCTTGTTGGTGTCGCGCGTGATTGTGGTGCGCTCAAGCGTCGATTGCAGCACGCGGCTCTCGAGCGGACCGAAACCTTCCGGTTTTCGCTTGAGCAAACGGTTCGCCATGTCCTCGACGATCTTGTTCATCTGTCTTCTCCTTCGCCCGGGCGTCGATAGACGTAGAGGCTGCCGGGCCGGACGTGAAGTGCTAGATTGCGGCGAACAGGGCGAGGACAAAGATGCTCGATTTCCGGAAAATCCATACACGGGCGGCAAAGCGCAAGGGCGGCGAGGCGGTGCTGGAGCCGCTGCTTGGCCCTAGGCCCGACAATGCGGCGGTGGCGAAAGTACCCGACGATCGCATTCTTTCCACCATGGCAGAGCGCATTTTCGCCGCAGGCTTCGTGTGGCGGGTCATCGAGCAGAAATGGCCGGGTTTCGAGGAAGCGTTCCTCGGCTTCGAGCCGAAGCGGCTTCTGTTCCAGCCCGACGATTTCTGGCACGAGCTGGCGTCCGACAGCCGCATCGTGCGCAACCCGCAGAAGATCAAGTCGGTGCGCGACAACGCCGCCTTCGTCGACCGCGTCTCGAAGGAGCATGGCAGTTTCGGCAAATTCATCGCCGGATGGCCTGCGGATGATCAGGTCGGCCTGACCGCCTATCTCGCCAAGCATGGCAGCCGTCTCGGCGGCAACACCGGCCAGTATTTCCTGCGCTGGCTGGAATGGGACACGTTCGTCGTCTCGTCGGACATGGCGGCGGCGCTGCGCGACGCCGGCCTCGATATCGCCGAGAACCCGACCTCGAAGCGGGACCTCGACAAGATCCAGGCGCAGATCAACCAATGGTCGGCCGAGACCGGACTGCCGCGCCGCCACATCTCGCGCATCCTGGCGATGTCGATCGGCGAGAACCGCTCGGCGGAGGCGTTGCGCGAGTATATGGGCGACTAGGTGGCCAGGACTGATCAGCGTTGCCGATCTATCAGGATACGACCTGTGGTCGATCCTGAGTGGCACAACCAAACGCCATTGCGGGGCGATTTGAGCCACGCTACATCCGTTCCATGACCCAGACCGCTCCCGATATCCTGCGCATCGCCGTCGCCCAGCTCAACCCGACTGTCGGCGACGTCGCCGGCAATCTGGCAAAAGCGCGCGAGGCAAGGGCGGACGCGGCGCGACAGGGCGCCGACCTGGTGCTCTATACCGAGCTCTTCCTCGCCGGCTATCCGCCGGAAGACCTGGTGCTCAAGCCTTCCTTCCTGAGGGCATGCGAGAAAGCGGCGCAGGATTTCGCCAAGGATACGGCCGATGGCGGCCCCGGCGTCATCATCGGCACGCCGCTGAAGCGCAAGTCGGGCACACACAATTCCATCGTCTTCGCCGACGGTGGCAAGATCATTGCCGAGCGCTACAAGCTTGACCTGCCGAATTATGGCGAGTTCGACGAGAAGCGCGTGTTCCAGGCCGGGCCGGAACTGCAGGGTCCGGTTAATTTCCGCGGCGTGCGCATCGGCGTTCCGATCTGCGAGGACATCTGGGGCGACATCGCCGTCTGCGAGACGCTGGCCGAAAGCGGCGCCGAAATCCTTCTGGTGCCGAACGGCTCGCCCTATTACCGCGCCAAGATCGACGTCCGCCACCAGGTGGTGATCCGCCAGGTCATCGAAACCGGACTGCCGATGATCTACGCCAACCAGCTCGGCGGGCAGGACGAGCTGATCTTCGACGGCGCGTCCTTCGCCATCGGGGCCGACAAGACTCTTGCCTTCCAGATGAGCCAGTTCGAGGAGGCGGTCGACGTCACCACCTGGAAGAGAAAGGGAGACAGCTGGGTCTGCTCGGAAGGCCCGATGTCGAAGATCCCGGAGCGCGAAGAGGCGGACTATCGGGCCTGCATGCTGGGCCTGCGCGACTACGTCAACAAGAACGGCTTCAAGAACGTGGTGCTCGGCCTTTCCGGCGGCATCGACTCCGCCATCTGCGCGGCTTTGGCCGTCGATGCGCTGGGCGAGGAGCGGCTGCGCACCGTCRTGATGCCCTATCGCTATACGTCGAAGGATTCGCTGAAGGACGCGGAAGACTGCGCGCGCGCTCTTGGCTGCCGCTACGACATCGTGYCGATCTCCGAGCCGGTCGAAGGCTTCAAGCATGCGCTGACGCAGCTCTTCGAAGGCACCCAGGAAGGCATCACCGAGGAAAACCTGCAGAGCCGCGCGCGCGGCACCATCCTGATGGCGATCTCCAACAAGTTCGGCTCGATGGTCGTCACCACCGGCAACAAGAGCGAGATGTCTGTCGGCTACGCCACGCTTTACGGCGACATGAACGGCGGCTTCAATCCGATCAAGGACCTCTACAAGATGCAGGTCTACGCGCTGTCGCGCTGGCGCAATTCGCATGTGCCGCCGGGCGCGCTCGGCCCTTCGGGCGAGGTCATCCCAAAGAACATCATCGACAAGGCGCCGTCGGCGGAACTACGCGAAAATCAGACCGACCAGGATTCGCTGCCGCCCTATCCGGTGCTGGACGACATCCTGGAATGTCTGGTGGAGAACGAGATGAGCGTCGACGACATCGTCGCGCGCGGCCACGACCGGGCGACGGTGACGCGCGTCGAGCACCTGCTCTACATCGCCGAATACAAGCGCCGCCAAGCGGCGCCCGGCGTGAAGATCACGAGGAAGAATTTCGGCCGCGACCGCCGCTACCCGATCACCAACCGGTTCCGGGACCGCGGTTAGCCTTCGCATGCTTGAAATCAGTTTCGACCTGTCGCGGATCGATTTCCGGGCGACCTCCGACCAGCTCATGCGAAGCTATTGGGGTGCGTCCCGCACCGACGAGGCCAACCGCCGCGCTTTCGAGAACTCGCTTTGCGCCGGGGCTTATCTCGATGGTGAGCAGGTCGGTTTCGCCCGCGTGATCACCGATTATACCGTCTTTGCCTATCTACTCGACGTCATCGTCTGGCCGGAGCGTCGCGGGCATGGGATCGGCAAACAGCTTGTGCAAGCACTCCTCGATCATCCCGATATGAAGACCGTTTCTCATTGGAGCCTCACAACCAACGACGCTCACAGCCTCTATCAGAAGTTCGGATTCCGGACGGAGGGTCGTTACATGCGGCTGGATCGCTCACCCGCTGCCTGAGGTCCCGCTACAACCCGCCGTTGTTGCAAATTCGTCTCAGTGCTTGGACCAGATGCCGTTTTGGCGATAGGCCGGCTTGGCGACCGGCTGATGTCTCCCTATAAGGGCGTCTCCGCGATTCCCTTCCGGGAGGACCGTATGGCAGGATTTGACATCGTTATGCGAGGCCGCGAAGCCTAGGTCTGCTCGGGCTTTCCGAAGCTTTTTCGGAGAGCCGGACGCAGGACGGGCATTTGCCGCTGCCGGTCGCCGCCTCAGGGCAGGCGGTCCACCATACTGAACCTCCCGCTCTTTTGCGGCGCCGCAGGGCGCTGATGCGGGTTTTCCAATTCGATTTTTCCGGGACCGGGCTCGTTTGCGCCCGGATGACATCATGGCTCGTTTCAAGATTGATCTGCGCGCGAGCGCCTTTCGCAGCGTGCTCGGCTTCACGTTCAGCCACTGGCGGCGCCAGCCGTGGCGGCTTTCGCTCATCATGGGCGCCTTCCTGCTCTCGACGCTGGCCGATGTGCTGACGCCCTTCTATTCCGGCCGCCTGGTCGATGCCGTCGCCGGCGGCGCCGGAACCGACGCAGTCGCGTGGAATGCGGCGATGGTGGCGTTCTCGATCCTGATGGCGCTGGCGCTGGCAGGCGTCGTGCTGCGCAATGTCGCCTTCCTGTGGATCGTCGAGCTGACGCTGAAGATGATGTCGGACATCGCCGCTGATGCCTTCCATCGGGTGCAGCGTTTCTCGACCGACTGGCACGCCAACAGCTTTGCCGGGTCGACGGTGCGTAAGATAACGCGCGGCATGTGGGCGCTGGATCTGCTCAACGATACCATCCTGATCGCGCTGATGCCGTCGGTCGTCATGCTGGTCGGATCGACGCTGCTACTCGGCTGGTTCTGGCCGCTGATGGGAGCCGTCGTGGCGGCCGGCTCGGCGCTGTTCATCGCCGTCACGGCGATGCTGTCGCTCGGCTATGTCGCGCCCGCCGCGCGGCTCGCCAACAGCTGGGACACGCGGCTGGGCGGCGCGCTGGCCGACGCGGTGAGCTGCAATGCCGTCGTCAAGGGTTTTGGCGCGGAGACCCGCGAGGAAACGCGGCTGGCGCGCGTCGTCGCCAAGTGGCGTCTGCGCACCGGCCGCACCTGGATGCGCGGCACCGCCAACGGCACCACGCAAGGGGTGCTGCTGCTGGTGATGCGGGCGGCGGTTATCGGGCTTGCCCTCATGCTGTGGGCCTGGGGGCAGGCAAGCGCCGGCGATGTCGCCTTCGTGCTGACCTCGTTCTTCGTGCTGCAGGGCTATCTGCGCGACATCGGCACGCATATCCGCAACCTGCAGCGCTCGATCAACGACATGGAGGAACTGGTCGACTTCCAGTCCGAGCCGCTCGGCATCGAGGACCGGCCCGGCGCCCAGCCGATCCGGATCACCGATGGACRCATCGCCTTCG
Organism: Mesorhizobium sp. LCM 4577; assembly: GCF_001854795.2. Lineage (NCBI taxonomy): Bacteria > Pseudomonadati > Pseudomonadota > Alphaproteobacteria > Hyphomicrobiales > Phyllobacteriaceae > Mesorhizobium > Mesorhizobium sp. LCM 4577. The sequence goes on from NZ_MDDU01000012.1 coordinate 35,130, forward strand.
ACAAGGTGACGTTCCACTACGGCAATCATCGRCTGCCGCTCTACCGCGATTTCTCGGTCGATATCGCAGCGGGCGAGCGCATCGGGCTGGTCGGGCATTCGGGTTCGGGCAAGACGACCTTCGTCAAGCTGATCCAGCGACTCTATGACGTGAATGCCGGGCGGATCCTGATCGACGGGCAGGACATCGCGCAGGTCGAGCAGGCCTCGCTGCGCGGCCAGATCGCCATCGTCCAGCAGGAGCCGATCCTGTTCCACCGCTCGCTTGCCGAGAACATCGCCTATGCCAGGCCCGGCGCCAGCCAAGCCGAGATCGAGCACGCAGCCAAGCTCGCCAGCGCGCATGATTTCATCACCAGCCTGCCCAAGGGCTATGGAACCCTGGTCGGCGAGCGTGGCGTGAAGCTGTCGGGCGGCGAGCGCCAGCGCGTGGCGATCGCCCGCGCCTTCCTGGCCGATGCGCGCATCCTGATCCTGGACGAGGCGACGTCGAGCCTCGACTCGGAATCGGAAGTGCTGATCCAGAAGGCGATGGAGCGGCTGATGGTCGGGCGCACGACCCTGGTGATCGCGCACCGGCTCTCGACGGTGCGGGCGCTCGACCGGCTGCTGGTCTTCGATCGCGGGCGTATCGCCGAGGAAGGTTCGCATGACGACCTGATCCGGCTGAACGGCGGCATCTACCGGCGGCTCTTCGAGCGTCAGGCGCTCGAATTGACCAAGGGCCTCGTCGCCTGAGGAAAGGACTGCGCCCGGCTTTAGCCGGGCGCAGTCAGACGCCATGCGGCCCGGGATCAATCTCGCTGGAGCGTTTCACCGTTTCACGGAAACGGCCGCGGGGCGTTATGTCCGACCCTTGCTACCCCGCCAGGATCGTCCGGGCAGTCCGCCTGCATTTGCAACCGCCCTCCCGTCATGCGGTTAGGGCGGCTCAATACACTGTTCAAACTACTTTATATATACCTAACATTTATGAGTTTCTATTTTAGTTTTTATGTATGTTTATAGCTTTAAGCAATTATCCTGATGTATTTACAGAAAAGAAAACTGGGAGTGGCAGAGTAAGGCCTCTTTGAGATTTTTTTGCAGGAAGCGACCGGATGGAGATTCCTTTGGGAACAACGGCAGCCTTCAGCGCTTTCGCATAGGCATTCACGATGAATCCTGTTTCCGCAAAAGCGGGCCCGGGCAAGGTGGTCGGGCCGTCGGCGCTGGAATCCCATGGCTTGGTCCGGCATTTGGCCGCCGGGGATCTCGAGCATGTCGCCGCGCTCTTCCTGACGAAGTTTCGCCATCGTCGCCGCCAGCGCGACCGCGCCATCGCGCGGACGGCGGACTATATGAGGGAGCTTTACCTCGGCGGCGATGAGAGCAAGGCTCTTGTCCAGATCGACCCGCAGGGCCGATTGGGTGGCTTCATGGGCGTCCTGAGGGCCCGCTATGAGCTCAACGGAACGGCATTGAACGCCGCCATCATCGGTCCATTCATGACCGACTCCAGCATCGACCACGGTTGGGCCGGGCCACAATTGCTGCGTGCCCTGCATCAAGGCGAATTCGACCTGTACCTGACCGATTCCGCCAACCGGACATCCTTGGCCTTCGCGCGTCCGATGAAGTATCAGCTCCTGCCGGTGCATTGTCTGGAATGGACCTGTGTTTTCCGGCCGGGCGCTATGGCCGTCGCCATGCTGCGCCGCAAATGGCCGGGGATGYCTCGTCTTGCGCTCGATCCCTTCGCGGGAGCGTTGGATGCGCTCGCACGAAAAAGGTTCGAGCCGGCGGCCCAGCATTCGTCAAGCCAACGGATCCATCGGGAGYCGATCGATGCGGCCCGGTTCGCGGAGCGGCTGCCTGTCCTCATGGCCGATTATTCCCTGCGTCCGAGCTGGAGGGATGGCGAGTTGCCGCGGTTGCTCGCGCTGGCGGCTGAGAAGCAAGCCGACGGGCCACTTCATTTCGGCGGAATTCACGATGAAACAGGCAAGATGCTGGGATGCTACGCCTTCTATGGCCAGGCCGGCGGCATCGCGAACCTCCTGCAAATCCAGGCGTCCGGGTCCCACTGGGGGGCAACGCTGGATGCTCTCATTGCGGCTGCGCGGGATTTGGGCTGCGTGGGCATTGCCGGCCAGACCCAGAGCAGGTTCATGCCTCAACTCTTCGGCTACAAGAACGTCTTCTTCCACTATGCCGGGGGCACGATGGTGCGCTCGCGCATTGCCGAGGTCACGGAAGCGGTCCGCTCCGGCGACATCTTCATCGGCGGTTTGATGGGCGATCGTTGGACCCGGCTCAGTTCCGATGATTTCGGCCGCGTCTGACGATCTTGCGATACGACGCAATTCCGGACGGAAGGCTATGGCGAAGTCGCCGAGCCCAACCGCGCACTTTTCCCTGGGATTGCTTTGAATCAGGCGAACTTGTGCGGCGCTGCGCAGAAGCCGGCTATGATCTGGCAAAGGTCGGGTTCGTTGACCATATTGACGGCTTCGTCCGGGCCGACCCATTTGCGCGTGCGCGCGCGCTTCTCTTTCCAGCGATCCGCCACGCGCTCGACATGCAGCGGAAAGACCAGCACCTCGCAAGGCACTTCCTCGCCTGAGGCGAGGACCTTGGCATAGAAATAGCGACCGGCTTCGAGATGCGAGACGGTGCCGCGCAGCCCGGCTTCCTCGCCCGCTTCGCGCGCGGCGGCCTCGCAAAGCGGTTCCCTGGCCTCCGGCCAACCCTTTGGCAGCACCCAGCGCCCGGTGTCGCGACTGGTGATCAGCATGATCTCGACGCCGTTCTCGCCCTCACGCCAGGGCAAGGCGGCAACCTGCAGGCGACAAGGCGCGACGCCAAAGAGCCGCCGGACTCTTTCGGCCATCTGGTTGTGCGTCGCCGGCCTCGTCAACATGATGAGAAGCTGCCCCAGCCTCCAGAATCGTTTGCCACCTTACGAATCTTATGGCGAATTGTGGGCTTTAAAAGTAAAAAACTTCACTCTATCGGGAAATACCACCAGAAAAGGTCATCTGCCCAAGTAGTTGCGTTCATTGGCGCGGTTACAGGACCGGCTTTTGAGGCAGTTCCTCTGGTGACATGAGGGCCCGCTCGGCCGGCGTGATCGTCCGTGATCGGTTCCGGCCAGATTTTTCAGGCAATAGCGGCCGTTCAGCCCGCGTGATCATCCGCGATCGGCTTCTGGTACGTGAAGCCCATATCCCAGGGAAAGTAGATCCAGGTGTCCTGGCTGACCTCGGTGACGAATGTATCGACCAGCGGCCGGCCCTTCGGCTTGGCATAGACGGTCGCAAAATGCGCCTTCGGCATCATGGCGCGCACAATGCCCGCGGTCTTGCCGGTATCGGTCAGGTCGTCGATGATGAGCACGCCGGCGCCGTCATCGGCAAGCAGCGAAGGCGATATCTCCTTCAGGACCTGCAACTGACCCTGGCTGGTGTAGTCATGATAGGAGGCGACGCAGACCGTCTCAATAATGCGGATGCCGAGCTCGCGCGCGATGATGGCGGCGGGCACCAGTCCGCCACGCGTGATGCACACGATCGCTTTCCATTGTCCCTTGCTGGCGCCGGAAAGCCGCCAGGAAAGCGCACGGGCGTCGCGGTGGAACTGGTCCCACGAGACGGGAAAAGCTTTTTCGGGAAGGGACATGGTTCGCACTCCGCAAGGCGCGCCGTCGGCGCGCAGAAACACTGGAATGCAGGCGGAATTAGCCGGAAAGCGCCGGGCTTGGCAAGGGGAGGGCTGGCCAGGGCTGTGGACTCTAGGCGCGTCGCGCTAAAATGAATCAGCGCGACAGGAAGGCCGCCACATTCGTCGTGCGCAGCACCGTGCGGGTGACGCCGCCGAACAAGAGCTGGCGCAGCCAGGAGTGGCTGTAGGCGCCGAGCACCAGAAGATCGGCGCCGGACTCGGTTATCCGCGACTGGATGATATCGTCGACCGAGGAGCCGTCCGATTTCTGCACGCAGACGCCGACATTGGCGCCGTGACGCGACAGCGCCGCTGCGATCTCGGCGCCGGCGGCTTCCGGAGATTCATCGAGTGTCTCCGGCGGGTCGATGACGAGAATGTCGGTCTTGTCGGCCTCGGCGATGAAGGGCAGGGCATCGAAAGCCGCGCGAGCCGCTTCCTTGCTGCCGTTCCAGGCAAGCAGCACACGCCGGAAGGTGGTGACCAGCGGCCCGGCGTGGGGCACGACCAGYACCGGCCGGCCGGCATCGTAGACCAGCGTGTCGACGTCGGCGCTCGGGTCGCCGCCGGTATCGCGCTGCGCGGCGATGATCAGATCGGCGGCGCGCACGCTCGAGATGCCGGTCAGCGCGCTGTCGCCGGAGAAGCTTTCCAGGCTCCGCCACTCGAAGGACAGGCCGGATTCCTCGATCCGCTTCAGGAAATAGGCCTGCAACTTGTCGGCCCGTTCTTTGTTCATCTCGGCCGAGACCTGGAGGAATTCGGTATCCGGGAAGCCGGTGGCCGATGTGTAGGGCACGGGAAGCGCCTCGGCATGGATGCCGACGAGATGGCTCTCGAACCTCTCGGCAAGCGGAAGGGCGCAATCGAGAACGCGCTCGGCGTCCTGTTCGTTCTGCAAAATGGCAACGATTGTCTTGAAGCGCATGACCGGTCCCTCAATTGTTTGCGCTACGCGCGTGCGCAGCGAAGGAACGCCTCAGCGCGTTGACTGGTTCCAGCCGAACGGCGGTCAGTCGGCCTTGACGAAGCCCGCCACCATCGCCTCGACGTCCTTGCGCGCGGCCTCGAGCGCTTCCTCGCTGCGGGCTCGGACGACGAGCTCGGTCCAGAATTTGCCGTCGCCATATTTGGGATAGGAGCCGATGATCGTGTCGGGATGCGCCTTCTGGATCTCAGCCAGCGGCCCGCCGATCAAGCCCTCGCCGAAGGGACAATGCACCGTGGCCGACAGCATCTTCGTGCCGGCCTTGAGCGTCGGCACGACATTGTCGAGCATGGCCTGGAAGATCGACGGCACGCCGGCCATGACATGGACATTGCCGATGCGAAAGCCCGGCGCGACGGAGACGGGATTGTCGATATGGTCGGCGCCGCGCGGCATGCGCGCCATGCGCTTGCGCGCTTCGGTGAATTCGATGYCGCGCCCGGCATAGCTTGCCTCGAGCAGCGCGTAGGCCTTGGCGTCGTATTCGCAGGGCACGCCGAAGGCCTTGGCGATCGAGTCGGCGGTGATGTCGTCATGCGTGGGGCCGATGCCGCCGGTGGTGAAGACGTAGGTATAACGGGCGCGCACGGCATTCACCGCCGCAACGATCTCGTCCTCCTCGTCGGGGACGATGCGCACTTCCTTCAGATCGATGCCGATCGCCGTCATGATGTCGGCGAGATGGCCGATGTTCTTGTCCTTGGTGCGGCCGGAGAGGATCTCGTCGCCGATGACGAGCATGGCGGCGGTGACGATTTCAGGCATGGCGGGCTCCGGCGCAAAAGGTCGCCTGAGATAACGCGGCCGGCGGTCGGCCGCAATCGAAACCGGGAATGTGTCGGATGCGCGCTTGTGGCGGCGGCCGTTGCGGATATGGTGCGGTCGGTCGGGCCGGGGTGAAAACATGCCGATATCGATTGTCTTGTGGCTGCTCGCCGGCCTGCTTGCCGCAGCGGCCCTTGCCGTGCTCGCCCTGTTGCTTGCGACCTGGAGGATCGCGGCAAAGGCCGAAGGACTGGTGCCGCCTTGCGGGAAATTCATCGAGATCGACGGCAACCGCATCCACTATTTGGAAGAGGGCGAAGGCAGACCTATCGTCTTCGTGCACGGGCTCGGCGCTCAGCTCCACCATTTCCGCCACACGATGTTCGGGCGTTTCGGTCCTGGTTTCCGGCTGATCGCGCTCGACCGGCCGGGTTCCGGCTATTCGGTTCGGGCAAGGGGCGCGACCGGCCGATTGCCCGAACAGGCCGACATCGTGCGGCGCTTCATCGAGGAATTGCGCCTGGAGCGGCCGCTCGTCGTCGGCCATTCGCTCGGCGGGGCCATCGCGCTTGCTCTGGCAACCGGGCACCCGACGGCAATTTCTGGCATTGCGCTGCTCTCGCCGCTGACGCATCACGAAGCGAGGATACGCCAGCGGTTTGAGCTGCTCTATGTTCCATCGCCGCTGCTGCGCCGCGTCCTGGCCTATACGGTGGCGATACCGCTCAGCCTTCGTTACGCGCGGCCGACGCTGAGGTTCATTTTCGCGCCGCAAGCGGTCCCCGCGGACTACATGGTCGCCGGCGGGGGATGGCTCGGCTTGCGTCCGTCCCACTATTTCGCCACATCCACCGATGTCGTGGCCGTGGAACGGGACCTTGGCGAAATCGAACGGCGTTACCGCGACATAGCGATGCCGTCAGGCATCCTGTTCGGCACCAGCGATCAGGTGATCGGCGAGGCCGTTCATGGCGAACCGATGCTGGACAAGATTAAGGGCCTCGACTTCGAACGGGTCGAAGGTCTCGGCCACATGCCGCAATTTGTGGAACCTGAACGGGTCGTGGCCTTTATCCAACGTGTCGCCATGCGTGCCTTCGCTGTCGCGCAATGATTTCGGCTGGCGCCCCGCGCCGCCCACGGCCGTTCACGAGACGTCACATAAAAGTGTCGGACATTCTGTCCCACCCGGGATTTCCAATGGAACTTTAGCCCCCGCCGCACGGTTTCGTCAGTATCGCTGTGGGGCTTCGGCCCCACGTATTTTTTGCGATCAAGAGAATGGAGAAATCCGATGCTTACAAGACTTATCGCAGCCTCGGCGCTGGTGCTGGCCATGGGGAGCGCGGCGATGGCGCAGTCATCCGATGACTGGTGGTGGTGGCACCGCGACAATCGTCCCACGGCGAGCGAGCAGGTAGACCCTTATACCACAGGCAGCATCAATGGTGGCTCTGGGCTGACCACCTACGGCAATACCGGCACCCTTGGCCCGTGCGCGGACACCACGCCTGGTCCGGATGCCAACTCGCAGCAGAACGTCAACGACCATTACTGCGGCAAATAGGACCGCATAGTCGCCGGCGGCCGGTATGAAGCCTTGGGCTTTGCCGGTCCCGGAGACGCCGCCTCCTAGGCCAGAGCGTTTCACCGTTTCCGTGAACGGTGGAACCCGATTCCGGGCGGAAGCCCGACCGCTCACACTTCCTGGAATGCTAGTCGGATACTTCGGTCTGCGGGCGATCGCGGCCGTCGGCCAGTTCGTCGTGCCACTTGCCTTCGGAATCCTCATACTGGATGCCGTCCGTGGTACCGGCGACCTGCTGCTCGGCCGAGGCGATTTCGGCGGCGCGCAGCGCTTCCTGGTGCGTGCGGAAAGTTTCTGAGAATGTCGAGCCGACCTTGTAGGCCCAGCCGCCATCATGCTCGACGATCTTGTAAGTCAGCTTCGCCATGGAATCCTCCGGTTAAGAAACCCGCTAGTGCGTTTCACCGTTTCACGGAAACGGTGAAACGCCCCGTCTCCTTGTTATACGCAATTCCGGACGGAAAACCGCTCACACTTTTCATGGAATTGCTCAGTGCAGCTTTGCGTCGGGCAGCCTGTCTTCAGGAACCAGCACGTCCGATTCCCTGGCCGCCTCGACGAGGGCGCGACGTGCGTCCGCTGTCGAACGATAACCTTCCAACGCTTTGAGGCAAGTGTCGAGAGCATCACGATGGCGCTCGCCGCGATTGAGCGGCCAAACGGTCATCAGGCACTCGGCGGCCTCGCGGGTGCTTCGGATTTGGCGATATTTGCCGACATGGCCGAGCTCGACCACCACCGGCTTTTCAAAGGGCTTGTTGTCTATCATGGCCGCCAACGTAAAACGGCCAAATTGGTTGCAGTTGTGGCGAGGATCCTGCGCCCAAACGTCTCAGGACCCTCGTCCCCCCGGCTTTGTTTTGACGCAATTCCGGACGGAAAACCGTGTCACACTTTTCCTGGAATTGCTCTAGCCGGCGGCCTTCATCCAATGCTGCATCGTCGTCACCGAACGTGCCAGTTGCGGCGCGGGATGGATTTCCTCGCCGAAGGCAGCCGCCGCGCGCCAGCCCCAGCGCGGGTCGGCCAGGAATGCGCGCGCCAGCGCCACCATGTCGGCACGACCGTCGGCGACGATCGCCTCGGCCTGGCTCGGATCGTCGATCAGCCCCACGGCGCGCGTCGGAATGCCGGCGCCCTTGCGCACGGCTTCCGCCAGATGCACCTGGTAGCCGGGCCCGGGCGGCACCTGCTGCAGGGGCGAATTGCCGCCACTGGAGCAACAAATATAGGCGATGCCCTCGGCCTTCAGCGCCTTGGCCACCTCGATCGCGTCCTCGACGTCGAAACCGCCGTCGACCCACTCCTTCACCGAAAGGCGCGCGCCCAGCATCATGGATGGAGCGGCCTTCCTCACCGCCCTGGCGATTTCGACCGCGAAGCGCATGCGGTTTTCCAGCGACCCGCCCCAGCGGTCAGTCCGCCGGTTGGAGAGCGGCGACAGGAACTGGAAGATCAGATAGCCATGCGCGGCATGCAGCTCGGCAAAGTCGAAGCCGGCACGTTCGGCGCGCACGGCCGACTGTGCAAAACGCCCGATGAGACCCAGGATCTCATCCTCCTCCAACGCGTGCGGCACATTCCAGCCGGTGTCATAGGCAATGGCCGAGGCGGAAACCGTCTGCCACGGGTCTTCTCCAGGCTGCAGTGGACCGCCGCCTTCCCAGGGTTTGCGGTTGGAGGCCTTGCGGCCGGCATGGGCCAACTGGACGCCGAACTTCGTGTTAGGCGCGGCGACACGCCTGGCGGCGTCGAGCGTGCGCTTGGCGGCCGCCTCGTTGTCGTCTGAATAGAGGCCGAGGCAGCCATGCGAGATGCGTCCGCGCCGCTCGACATCGGTCATTTCGACGGTAACCATGCCGGCGCCCGACATTGCCAGGTTCATCCAGTGATGGAGATGCCAGTCGCTGGCCGAGCCGTCCTCGGCCGAATACTGGCACATGGGGGCAACCGCGATACGATTGGGGAAGGTGAGGCCGCCGAGGGTGATCGGCTGGAAAAGCGATGACGTCATGAAACGGGCTCCTGGCGAGATACCGCTATCTAGGCAGTCGCGGCGCGTCGCGCCAGACACGAGCCGGTGAAACTGCCGCTGGACCAGTCGGTTTCCAGGATTGCGCGGGTTATCGTTCGCCGCTACCCCTTTGCGGCCAACATGGAGATCGTCATGGAAGATCGCATTCGCATCCGTTCGGAGGAAATCCTTTCGGACGACTGGGCGGTGCTGAAGAAGACGGTGCTCGACTATCGTCGCCGCGACGGGCGATGGGAGACGCAGATCCGACAGACCTACGATCGCGGCGACGGCGCGGTGATCCTGCCCTTCGATCCGCAGCGCTCGACCGTGCTGCTCGTACGGCAGTTCCGTTTCCCGGCTTACGCCGTGGGCCATCGCCAGCCGCTGATCGAGGCCTGCGCCGGCTTGCTCGACGAAAACGATCCCGAAACCGCCATCCGCAAGGAGGCGGAAGAGGAACTGGGCTATCATCTGAAGGATGTCGAGCGGCTGTTCGCGCCGTTCATGAGCCCGGGCAGCGTGACGGAGCGGCTCTGGTTCTTCACCGCGCGTTATTCGCCGGCCGATCGCATTTCCGACGGCGGCGGCGCGCCGGAAGAGGGCGAGGACATCGAGGTTCTGGAAATGCCGTTGGACGAGGCGCTGGCCGGTATCGCCGACGGCCGCATCGTCGATGCCAAGACCATCATCCTGATCCAGCACCTGAAGCTCAACCTGATCAAGGCTTGAGCCTGTCTTCGGCTACGTGCTTCGGTGTTGGTGGCCTGCTACCCGAAGCTCCTCCTTCGCCTAGGCTTCGAAGGAGTCGTCAAAGAGCGAATGGTGGTGCGGACGACGGGAATCGAACCCGTACGATCATAGATCGAGGGATTTTAAGTCCCTTGCGTCTACCAATTCCGCCACGTCCGCAGGCGTGCCCTTTTCAGATGCCTGATATGAGCCGTCAAGCGATGTTTAGGGTCGTCCGCAGTTTGCGCGGGCGGCTGTTGCATAGATTTAACATTAGTGATGTTTAAAATGCCAAGTTCTCCAAACCGATCTCATTAGCCTTTGTCTGCGAGCATCGGGCCGGCATTGATGGTGGGACCATGCGTGGGGCAGGCTGGATCAGGGGACTCAGGGAGGCGGAGGCGCGGCAGCTGCGCTGCGAGATCGATCGGCTCGAACGAGGGCTGATCGAGGCCGCCAACTCGAAGGCCAAATGGAACCTGCATGAGGTCGCGCACACGCTGCGCTGGCAAAAAGCGCGGCTGCGGCGTCTGGAGGAGTGCCTCGCCGCCATGYCTGAAGGAAAGAGGGCTTCGGACCGATCCTGACCGGCCGGTCGCAATCCTCGGCATATCCGCCATTGTCCGGGCCCAGCGCGAGCGGGCGATTGGAAAATGGCGCGATCGCGGAATTACGATCTGCTAAAGGAATGCTAGGTTTTGCGGTGCGGTCGATCCGCCGAGGCCGGCGTCCATAGGCCCCTACCCATTCCCCCGCCCCCTGCGGGCGCCGGCCACCTGAATTTTCGGAAGACGATGCGGGAGATGTTTTCCGCATCGCTGCGGCGCCGCAAGCCTCAGAATTTGTAGCTGAAATTCACGCCTAGCGTCTGCAGCTTCACGTCCTGGTCGCGCTCGGTGAAGGTGTCCGAAGCGTCGAAATGCTCCTTGCCGAAATCGTAGTAGCGGTATTGCGCGCCGACGACGACATTGTTGGTCAAGGCATAGTCGACGCCGGCGCCGAGCGTCCAGCCGGTGCTGGTGCGGGTTCGGGCAAAGGTGGTGCCCGCCGCCTGCGAGGTCTCGATGCCGGCGAAAGCGACGCCGCCGATGCCATAGATCAGCACGCGATCCATGGCATAGCCTGCCTTGGCATTGATCGACCCGAACCACTTGACGTCGGTGCCGAACGTGTTTCCCGGCGCGGCGTCGGCGGTGCCGTCGATCGAGGCGTAGTTGAGATCGGCCTCGGCGCCGAGCACGGCCTGGTCGAACTGCCAGAGCCCGGCGACATGGCCGCCGACGAAACCGCCGTCGATGTCGGGCTTCACCGACCCGCCATCGACGGTGATGTCGGACCGGCTCCAGCCATAGCCGGCCTGCATGCCGGCATAATAGCCGGTCCAGTCGAAGCCGGGCGCGGTCATCGGCAGATCAGCGCCCAAGTCCGCCGCCCAGGCAGACCCGGACAGGGCAAGAAAGCCGGCACTGGCAAGCGTCAGTCGACGCATCGAGCGCTCCGAAATGGCGGTTCCGAAAAACTCCTGAGCGTAAACTAGCCTCATTCATCGCCAAACGGAATTGTATCTCTGCAACAGTGGTTTACGACCTGACGCTCTGGCTCCGGGCGCCGACATTTGCGAAACTGGCCCATGCAGAGGACTCAGCCAATGACGAACGCCAAGCCGACAAGCGCCGCAAAGCCGAAGCCGTGGACGGAGGCGGCGACACATCTGGTCGATGTCGCGATGGGCCGAAAGCCCGCGGATCTGGTCATCCGCAATGGGCGCTGGGTGAATGTCCATTCGGGCGAGATCATCCCACGCACCGATATCGCGATCGCCGCCGGCCGCTTCGCCTATTGCGGGCCGAATGCCGGCCACGCCATCGGGCAGGGAACCAAAGTGGTCGACGCCGGCGGACGCTATCTGGTGCCCGGCCTTTGCGACGCGCACATGCATGTCGAGAGCGGCATGGTGACGGTGACGGAATTCTGCCGAGCCGTGATCCCGCACGGCACGACGTCGATGTTCATCGATCCGCACGAGATCGCCAATGTGCTTGGATTGCCGGGCGTTCGCCTGATGCATGACGAGGCCGTCGCGATGCCGATCAACGTGCATGTGCAGATGCCGTCCTGCGTGCCTTCGGCGCCGGGGCTGGAGCACGCCGGCGCCGAATTGACGGTCGCCGACGTGGCCGAGGCGATGACCTGGGAAAACATCATCGGGCTGGGCGAGGTGATGAATTTCCCTGGCGTCGCCGCCAACGATCCGGTGATGTCGGGCGAAATCGCCGAGACGGTCAGGGCCGGCAAGACGGTGGGTGGGCATTATGCGTCGCCCGATCTTGGTCTGCCGTTCCACGGCTATGTCGCGGGCGGGGCGGAGGACGACCATGAAGGCACGCGCGCGGAGGACGCGATCGCACGGGTGCGCCAAGGCATGAAGGCGATGCTGCGGCTCGGGTCGGCCTGGTACGACGTGGCGGCGCAGATCAAGGCAGTGACTGAAGGCGGCATCGACCCGCGCAACTTCATCCTGTGCACCGATGACAGCCATTCCGGCACGCTCGTGCATGAAGGCCATATGGACCGCGTGGTGCGGCATGCCATCAGCCAGGGGCTGAAGCCGGTGACGGCGATCCAGATGGCGACGCTCAACACCGCCCAGCATTTCAGACTGGAGCGCGAGATCGGTTCCATCGCGCCGGGACGCCTGGCCGATCTCCTGATCGTTTCCGACCTTGCCCAGATGACGATAGACGAAGTCTATGGCCGCGGCGTCCGGCTGGCGAAGGCCGGCAAGCTCGAGATCGACATTCCTGCCTATGACTATCCGCAATCCGCGAAGAACACCGTCAGGCTCGGCAAGGCGCTCGCGGCGAAAGACTTCGACATTTTTGCGCCGCAGGGCGCCAACGAGGTGCGGGCGCGGGTTATCGGCGTGATCGAGAACCAGGCGCCGACGCGGGCTCTCGAGGCCGATCTCGCCGTCGAGGACGGGTTGGTCGCCATGGATCRCCGCAACGACATCTGCCAGATCGCGCTGGTCGAGCGCCATCGCGGCACGGGCGGCGTCACTAACGCCTTCGTTTCCGGATTTGGTTACGTGGAGGACTGCGCGATGGCGTCAAGCGTGGCGCATGACGCGCACCACATCATCGTCGTTGGCACCAACAAGAAAGACATGGCTCTAGCCGTCAACCGGCTGAGCGAGGTGGGCGGCGGCGTCGTGCTTTATTCCAAGGGCAAGGAACTGGCGTTGGTCGAGATGCCGATCGCCGGCCTGATGTCCGACGAACGCGCCGAGATCGTCGCCGCGAAGGCCGAGCAATTGACCGAGGCCATGCGCAAGGTCGGCTGCTCGCTCAACAACGCCTATATGCAGCATTCGCTGCTGGCGCTGGTGGTCATTCCGGAGCTCAGGATTTCGGATGTCGGCCTGGTCGACGTGACGACGTTCCAGAAGGTCGACCTTTTTATCTAGGGCAGATCATCCGCCGGTCGCGATGGTCAGCACCTTGAACGGCGTGGTGATGACGACCTCCGCAACTGAACCGACCGCCTTTCCCAGGCCCTGGCCGATATTGTTGAGCTGCGTCGGGTCGGGCTCATCCGAGGCAAGGCCTGCTGGGGTGCGCAGCCGGTTGCCCAGCAATTGCACCAGGAAAGGGTTGTCGGCGAATTTGGCATGGTTCAGGCCGCCGTCGCCGCCCTTGGCCTGGGTCAGGTCGACGACCGTCACGCCGTAATTGGCCAGATCGGCGGCGTTGCCGTAATCGCCGACGCGCGGCTTGTCGCCGGAAATGAAGCTCGACAGCTTCAGCGCGCGGTCGTCGCCCGAAAGCAGGATGGCGAAGGGCTTGTCGGGCTTGCCGTAGCGGATCATCTGCTTCTTGAAGACATCGACGTCGATGTCGGGCGAGGCGAGGATGACATAGCCGAGCTTGCCGCCGAGATCGCGGTCGCCGGTGATGGCGAGCTGACGCAAAGCTTCCATCGTGAGCCAGGTGCCCATGGAATGGGCGATGATGTCGATGCTCTTGACGCGCGTCTTGGCGAGCATCCTGAGCGTCGCCTCGAGGTCGTCTCGTGCGGCGGTCGAGCTGTCCTTGTCGTAGATGTAGCCGGTCGCCTTGGCGCTCGATGCCCATGAGAACAGCACCGGCGTTCCGGGATATTTGGTGTCGTGCGCGATCTGCGTGATGCGGTAGACGCCGTCGTCAAAACCATTGTTGAAGCCGTGCACGAACACCAAAGCGCGGTCGCCGCGCATGGAAACGTCGGCGCCAACCGCCTTGGCGAATTGCCGCGCGTCGCCATAGTGGACGACATCGGTGGCGGTGAACTGCTTGGCCGGGTTGGAGTCGGCCGAGCCCTTGGCGCGCTCGATCGCGCCGACCTGATGGATCTTCGGCACGGTGACGTCCACGCGGGCATAGCTGGTGGTCAGCGAACGGTCGCCGTCGAACACCTGGCGGGGATCCTTGGTCGCCTGCTGGCGGGTGGTGGCGACGAAGATCTCATGCCTGGCGGCAATGTCGGAGGCCGGCGCCGCAACCGCCTTGCGGTTGAGCAGATCGTGCGTGGGACCGGCACAGCCGGCGAGGGCGAGCGCGAAGGCAAGGCCGACAACGATCTTCACATGCACAGTCACCCGGGGTCCCCCAAGGGCGGCAAACTCTCTATTACTCCGATAAAGCCAGAGGGCTGCCGGGTCCAGTTCAAAGTCCATGCGACGCGGAAACCCGCACCGATAGGGTTACTGCGCGGCCAGTTGGCGGATGCGGTCCGTCACATCGCGATCGCTGGCAAAGCCGTCGTCCTCGCGCAGCCGCTGTCCGATCATCTGCACCATCATCGGGTTGTCGGCGAATTTGGTATGATTGAAGCTGTCGGCGCCCTTGATCTTGGAGAGGTCGACCACCGTGACGCCGTAGGAGGCGAGGTCGGCGGCATCCCTATAGTCGCCGACGCGCGGCCGCGATCCGGCGATCAGGCCGGAGAGCCGCAGCGCCCGGTCGTCGTCCGACAGAAGCAGGATGAAGGGCTTGTCCGGCTTGCCGTAGCGGCGCATCTGGCTCTTGAAGACGTCGACATCGATGTCTGGCGAGGCGAGCACCACGTCGCCGAGCTTGCCGCTGAGATCGCGGTCGCCGGTGATGGCGAGCTGGCGCAGCGTCTCCATCGTCACCCAGGTGCCCATCGAATGGGCAACGATGTCGATACGCCGGGCGCCGGTCTGCGCCAGCATCCTCAGCGTCACTTCCAACTGGTCGCGGGCCGCTGCGGCGCTTTCCTTGTCGTAGACATAGTCGGTGGTCTTGGCGCCGGACGCCCAGGAGAACAGAACCGGCGTGCCCGGATAACCGGAATCGTGGACGATCTGGGTCAGCCGGTAGACCGCATCGTCGAAGCCGGTGTTGTAGCCATGGACGAAGACCATCACGCGGCCGCCGCGGGCGTCGATGTCGGCGTTGAGGGCGTTGACGAATTTCGGCTGCGTGTCATAGCCGACGACTTCGGAGGCCATGAAATACTTCGTCGGGTCGTTCGACTTGCCGCGCGAGCGGCGCTCGATCTGGCCCGTCTGGTGAACCGGCGGAACCGTGACGTTGACGCGGGCGTAGTTGAGCGTCGCGGAGCGTTCGCCGTCGAAGACCTTGTTCGGGTCGTCGGACCGCTTGCGCGTGGTGGCGATGAAGATCGAATGGTTGCCGGCGATCTCGGTCGCCTGCGTCGGCACGACGACGCTGCCCAGTATTTCCTGCGCCGGGTGGCCCGCGCAGCCTGCCGTCAGCAGGGCAAGGGCAATGATCAGAATTGTCTTCAACCGCACGTCGACACTTTCACTGCAATTCCACCGCGGCCACAATTGGCCGTCCACCTCCGCGAAAATCTCCCGGACAGCCGAAGTGCGGCTAAAGTAAGTCGTGTCCAGCGGAAATTGGCTCAGCGCCGGGCGAGGACCATCGGAGTGTTGCGCGAAAGCCAAAACGGCGGCAGGAAGGTTTACCGGCCCGGTCGATGGCTGTCCTGGCGTGTGCCGCCGAGATCAAATGAGGGACTTCTGTGAACAGCTTCTCTTCTCGCGTCGCCGCTGCCGCTGAAGCGATCCGCGGAATCTTTCCGGAAACGCCGCTGCAGGAGAACGATTATCTGTCGAAGAAGACCGGTGCCCGCGTGCTTTTGAAGCGCGAGGACCTGACACCGGTGCGTTCCTACAAGATCAGGGGCGCCTTCAATTTCTTCCGCAAGGCGCTCGCCGCAGGCAACAATGCCGAGCTGTTCGTCTGCGCCTCTGCCGGCAACCATGCACAGGGCTTCGCCTTCGTCTGCCGGCATTTCGGCAAAAGGGGCGTCGTGTTCATGCCGGTGACGACGCCGCAGCAGAAGATCGACAAGACGCGGCTGTTCGGTGGCGATTTCGTCGAGATCAGGCTGGTCGGCGACTTCTTCGACGATTGCTACCGCGCCGCCTTCGAATTCACCGAGAGCGCCGGCGCGCATATGGTGCCGCCTTTCGACCACAGGGACATCATCGAGGGCCAGGCGACGGTTGCCTGTGAGATCGCGGCGCAGATGCCGGGCGGGCGCGTGCCCGACATCGTCATGCTGCCGGTTGGCGGCGGCGGCCTTGCCGCCGGGGTGACGCATTATTTCGCCGACCAGCATCGCGAGCCGCGTTTCGTGTTCTGCGAGCCGGCGGGCGCGCCGAGCCTCGCCGAGAGCCTTGCCAACGGCAAGCGGGTCAAGCTCGCCAAGGTCGATAATTTCGTCGATGGAGCCGCGGTGGCCGAGATCGGCCGCGAGCCGCTGCGCCATCTCAAGGAGTTCACCGCGGACGCCGTGCGCCTGGTGCCGGAGAACCGGCTCTGCGCCACCATGATCGAGATGCTCAATGTCGAGGGCGTCGTGCTGGAGCCGGCCGGAGCGCTGGCGATCGACGCGCTCAAGGATTTTTCGCGCAAGGAGATCAGGGGCAAGACGATCGTCGCCGTTGTCTCCGGCGGCAATTTCGACTTCGAGCGGCTGCCGGACGTGAAGGAGCGGGCGCTGCGCTTCGAGGGGCTGAAGAAATACTTCATCATCCGCTTTCCGCAGCGGCCGGGCGCGCTGCGCGATTTCCTTGAAATGCTCGGTCCCGACGACGACATCGCCCGCTTCGAGTACCTGAAGAAGTCAGCGCGCAATTTCGGTTCGGTGCTGATCGGCATCGAGACCAAGGACCGGCGCAATTTCGACCTGCTGAAGGCCAATTTCGACGCCGAGGGCGTGCAATATCAGGACATCACCGACAACGAGACGCTGGCGGGATTCATCATATGAGCGCAAAACAAAGCACGGTTTTCGTGGCGCTGTTTTCCGGCATCAATGTCGGCGGCAACCGCATCGTCAAAATGGCGGAACTCAAGGCCTTCTTCGAAGGTCTCGGCTTCAGCGGTGTCGCGACCTATGTGCAGAGCGGCAATGTCGTGTTCCGGGCGAAGAACGGGGACGCGGCGGCGCTGACCAAGGAACTCGAGACAGCCTTCGAGAAGAAGTGGGGGTTCAATTCGCGCATCCTGGTGCGCGACGCCGGCTGGCTCGAGCGGCTGGCGAAGGACAATCCCTATCCCGAGGTCGCCGGCGAGCCGACCAAGCTGCACGCTTATGCGCTGGAGCGCGAGCCGACGGCAGAGGAAATCAAGCGGCTCGCCGACAAATGCACCGGACCCGAGCGCTTCGAGATCAAGGGCGACGTGCTTTACCTGCATGCGCCGGACGGGCTCGGCAAATCTGTGTTCGCCAACCTCATTCCACGTACCTTGAAGGTGCCGGGCACGGCGCGCAACTGGCGCAGCGTGCTGGCGCTGCTGGAAATGGCCGGCAAGGCCGGCGGCGCCTGAAGCCGTAGAGCTAAGCAGCCTTTTGCCAGTCGAAGCTCAATTCCTCGCGGAAGGCGAAGCGCTTGATGTGGTCGGCGACCACGCTCTCCAGCCGCTCCAGCGAAGCCGTATCGTCGGCGGCCAAGGCGATATGCAGCGCATGATCGTCGGCGTCCATCACGGTGCGGCCGATCGAAAGCTGGATGGCGCCATGCCACAGGTCGAACTCGACCGGGAATTTGTGCGACCAGTGTTTGCAGAGCTGCTGCAGATAGCGGCTGGCATGTTCGGTGGCGACATCGGCGCGGCTGGTCGGCATGAGATTCTCCTGGCGGATGAAGAAACGCCAGCCCCGATAAGGCTGGCGCCAATGGCAGATAGATAGGCACAGCCTGGCCAAACGCTAGCGGCCGCCGGTCAAATCGGCGTCGATCGCCGGTTTACCAGACGCCGGTGTTCGCCATCGAGGCCCACGGCTCGGCCTTCGCCTTGGCGGGGCCCTTCTGCAGCAGCTCGATCGAGATGCCGTCCGGCGAGCGGATGAAGGCCATGTTGCCGTCGCGCGGCGGACGATTGATGGTCACGCCATTGTCCATCAGCTTCTGGCAGGTGGCATAGATGTCGTCGACCTCATAGGCGAGGTGGCCGAAATTGCGGCCGCCCTTATAATCCTCCGGGTCCCAATTGTAGGTCAGCTCGACCAGCGGCGCCTTCTCATTGATGCCGCTCTGCTCGTCTTCGGGCGCGGCGAGGAAGATCAGCGTGTAGCGGCCCTGCTCGTTTTCGTAACGGCGCACCTCCTTCAGGCCGAGCTTGTTGCAGTAGAAATCGAGAGACTGGTCGATATCGGCGACGCGGACCATTGTGTGCAGATAGCGCATGGCGGCTTCCTCGGGATTGTTGGGGTTGCCAGGCACCATAGGAGCCGTTCGGCGAAAGGGCAATCGTCCGACAATAGCGGCGGAGCGATCGATTTTCGGCCTCGCGATTCGTGTTCGGCAAGCGCCGGCAAACAACATTTCAGCCTTTCCGGTGCTGAACGGTGAAAAAAGGCACGTCAGCCCTTGCACACCCCGGAAGCCGCAGTGTTAATCTCTTGGCAAGAATCAGTTGCGGTTTGGTTGGAAAAAGGGGGCATTCTTATGGGGGAAAAGGCCTCTTTTACGAGGCGGGACGGAAGCCTTGACGACGCCTTGAGACGGGACAATGGCGGCGACCCCGCCGAGCTTGTCGAAATCGCCGGCGCTATCAAATGGTTCGACGTGGCCAAGGGCTACGGCTTCATTCTTCCGGACGACGGTGTCTCGGGTGATATCCTCCTCCATGTGACTTGTCTTCGAAAGGACGGCTTCCAGACGGCGCTCGAGGGCGCGCGGGTCGTCTGCCTTGTGAAACAAGGCGAGCGCGGGCTGCAGGCTTTCCGGGTCCTTTCCATGGATGCCTCGACGGCCGTGCACCCGGCGGAGCAGGAACAGCGCACCCACGTTACCGTCAGCCCGGAGAGCGGTCTCGAGCGGGCCCTGGTCAAGTGGTTCAACCGCACCAAGGGTTTCGGCTTCCTGACGCGGGGCGAGGGAACGGAAGACATCTTCGTCCACATGGAGACGCTGCGGCGCTACGGTATAACCGAGCTCCGGCCGGGCCAGGTCGTGCTCGTCCGCTTCGGACGCGGCGACAAAGGCCTTATGGCCGCCGAAATCCACCCCGATATGGGTACCTTGTCGGTCTCGCACTAAGGGCCTCTCGACGCCGTCGACAGTCCCCGCGCCGCGGATCGAGCATATTGTCCGAAAGCCGGTTCCACTTCTCCGGATCATGGTCTAGGACGAGGGTCTGGACGAGGTACCCCATGGCTCATCGCAATTGGCTGACCGCGGGCGCGCTCTGCGCCGCGATCGTTTTCGCCGCCTGTTTCATCGCCGCGAGACCGAGTTCGGCGGATGCGATGCTGCTGCCCATCGACCGGGCGCCGCTGGTGGTGGCGACCGGCTCGGGCGAGCGTTCCTTCTCCATCGAGATCGCCGACACCTCCGCCGAGCGGGAGGCGGGACTGATGTTTCGCCGGACGATGGCCGACGATCACGGCATGTTGTTCGTCTTCGAAAGAACCGGCGAGGTGGATTTCTGGATGAAGAACACGCCGATGGCGCTCGACCTCATCTTTGTCGGCCCGGACGGCAGGATCAAGGCCATCAAGCGCGGCGAGCCCGAATCCGAAGCGATCATCTCGCCCGGACAGCCGGTACGCTTCGTGCTTGAACTGAAGGCAGGCACGGCCGCCAGGGACGGCATCAAGGAAGGCGATCTCTTGCGCCATCCGGCCATCAGCGCCGGTTCCAACTGAAAGCGGTTTGATGCAATTCCTTTCGCATGACGGTTTCGAGCTCGCCTATCTCGATCGCCAGCCGGCCTCGGGGCAGGGCGACCCGGTGCTGATGATCCATGGCTTTGCCTCCAGCCACTATGTCAACTGGGTCTCGCCGGGCTGGTTCAAGACGCTGAACGACGCCGGCTACCGGGCGATCGCTTTCGACCACCGCGGCCACGGCTCGTCGTCCAAGAGCTATGACGAGGCCGATTACACGCCGCAAAAGATGGCATCCGACGCGGCCGCGCTGCTCGATCATCTCGGCATCGAGCGCGCGCATGTCATGGGCTATTCGATGGGCGCGCGTGTTTCGGCTTTCCTGGCGTTGTCCGATCCTCAGAAGGTCGCGACGCTGGTGTTCGGCGGCCTCGGCATCGGCATGGTCGACGGCGTCGGCGACTGGGACCCGATCGCGGCCGCCCTGCTGGCGGAAGACCCTTCCCAGACCACGCATCCGCGCGGYCGTTCCTTCCGCGCCTTCGCCGACCAGACGCGCAGCGACCGCCGCGCGCTCGCGGCTTGCATCGCAAAGTCGCGCGAGCTGCTCAGCGAGGACGACATGGCTCGCATCGCTCAGCCGACGCTGATCGCCGTCGGCACGAAGGACGATATCGGCGGCTCGCCGGACGAGCTTGCCGCTTTGATGCCCAACGCCAGGGCCTTCCACATCGAGGGCCGCGACCACATGCTCGCCGTCGGCGACAAGAGCTTCAAGCAGCGCGTGCTCGAGTTCTACRCCGAAAACCCGCTCTGAGCGGGGCGCTCTTTGGCCTGACAATGGTCGATCTTCTCGTCACCTATATGGAGATGCTGACGCCCCCGCAGGGCGCGCCGCTTGCGTCACCGTCGCCGGACGCGATCGTGACGCGCGAAAGGCTCGATCCTGCCAGTTATCTCGACCTCTACCGCTCGGTCGGCGGACCGGTGCAATGGGACCAGCGCCTGCGCATGCCGGAAGCGGACCTCGAAACGCTGCTTGCCGGCGCTTCTACGCATATCCATGTGCTGCGCGTCGATGGCGAGGCCGCAGGCTTCTGCGAGTTCAACAATGTCGGCCAAGCGGCTATCGAGCTCGTCCACTTCGGGCTGGTCCCGGCCTTTCAAGGCAAGCGCTTGGGTCCGTTCCTGCTCGATCAGGCGTTGCGCGCGGCATGGTCGCATCGGCCGCAAAGACTGTGGCTTCACACCGACACCTATGATCATCCGGCGGCCCGGTCGGTTTACGAGCGCGCGGGTTTCAGAGGTTACGCGGAGAGGATCGAGACCTTTCCAGACTAGTCGGAAGGCGCCGCGCGCTTTCCGTAGCCATCTAGGCGCGGGCTCTCCTATCGGCCAGGGATCTCGCCATGACGCACAACAGCTCGAACATCATCGTCGCGCCGGCCAGCGCCGTCATGCCGGCAAGATCAAACGGAGGCGAGACCTCGACGACATCGGCGCCTGCGAAATTCAATCCGTCCAGCGATCGAACCATCTCCTGCGCCTCGCGCGTCGTGAAGCCGCCGAGCTCCGGCGTGCCGGTGCCGGGGGCCATGGACGGATCGATGCAATCGATGTCGAACGTCACGTAGGTCGGGCTGTCGCCGACAAGATCGCGCGCTTCCTGCATGACGGAAGCGACGCCGCGCCGGACGAACTCTTCCATATAGATGACGCGCACGCCTTGGGCGGTCGCCCAGTCGTGCTCGCCTGGCTCATAGATCGACCCTCTGATCCCGATCTGGACCACACGCTTGGGGTCGAGAAGGCCTTCCTCGATCGCGCGCCGGAAAGGCGTTCCGTGCGTATAGGGATTGTCGCCGAAGTAGCGGTCGTTGGTGTCGGAATGGGCGTCGAAGTGGATCATGCCGACCGGCGCCTTGCGGGCCACCGCGCGCAGCACCGGCAGCGTCGTCAGATGATCGCCGCCGGCGGCCAGGGGGAGCGCTCCCTCGGCGACGATGGCCGCAATGCCGTCCTCGATGCGCTTCAACCCGTCGAGCAGATTGATGGGATTGACCGACAGGTCGCCGACATCGGCAATGTTGGCGATGCTGAACGGCTCCGTTCCCGAGACGTGGTGGACGCGGCGCATCAGGCTCGACTGGTTCCTGATTTCGCGCGGACCATGGCGGGCGCCGGCCCGGTTCGTCGTGCCGCCGTCCCAGGGAATCCCGACAAGCGCGATGTCGAGCCCCTTCGCCGTCGGCACGGCCGGCAACCGCATGAAGGTGGAAAGTCCGGCAAAGCGCGGCACCTGCGCGGCGTCGACGGGTTGGTGGAAGCTGTTCTGCATGGTGTTGGTCATCTCAGGCGAATTCACGTTTGACGATTTCGGCGATGCGCGTTTTGCAGTCGCTCAGCAGCCAGCGGCCCTTCTCGGCAGAGGAGCCTTCGGTGAGCGACAGCACGCCCGAGGGCGGCACTTCTTCGGCAGGGCGAGGATAACGGTCATAGGGCTTGAAGCGGGCCGGGCCGTCATGCAAGGCCCGGTCGAGATCGACGAGTTCCGGGCGCAGCGCCAGCATCATCGAGGTTTCGATCACGCTTGCATGTTCCAGTTCGATGCCGGGATAACCGTCGGGAAACACCCGGGCGAGGGTTTCAGGGCGAAGCATTTCCCAATGATCGATACGCAGGATGGTCATGTCCGCGGCGCGGTCGCGACCGATCGCGTCGAGCGCCAGTTCGATGCCCTCGATGGACGGGCCGATGTTTTCGTAATGGCCGTTGAGCACCACGATGCGCCGCACCTTCTGACGATGCAGGTCGCAGATCACGTCCTTGACCAGAAGCGAAAAGGTGTGCGCGGTGATGTTGACCGTGCCGGGAAAGGCCGGGCCGCCGCCGGTTCTCGGCTGCGAACGATTGCCGTAGGCGATCGTCGGTGCKACGAGGCCGCCCACTTCCGACGCCACACTCGCGGCAATGGCGGTCGGGATCACGACATCGACGTTCATCGCCATATGGTGGCCATGCTGCTCGGTCGAGCCAAGCGGCAGGAAAATCGGCGCGCCGGCCGATATCCTCCTTTGGGCTTCGGGCCAAGGCAATTCGGCCAGGAAAACGCTGTCCATCACGATCTTTCCCATCTCAAAGCATGGCCGCGCCGCCATTGGCGCCGAGGCATTGTCCGGTGAAGAACGTCGCGCCGGGACCAGCGAGGAAGACGACGGCTGACGCGATTTCCTCAGGCCTGCCGATCCGGCGCAGCGGATGCATCGTCTCCTGAGCCTGCTGGTTCTCGCTGAGGGCGTCGAAGCCCAGCAGCGGGGTGTCGGTCGGTCCCGGCGCGACGGCGTTGACCAGGATCCGCGGCGCGAGTTCCCGCGCCCAGGAACGGGTGAGGCCGAGCAAAGCGGCCTTGGTGGCGCAATAGACCGAAGCCTCGGCGCGGCCGAGATAGGCGAGTTCCGAGGCGATGTTGATGATGCGGCCACCATCGGCGAGGTGAGGCAGCATTTCCCGCGTCATCAGGATGGCGCCGCGGACGTTGACCGCGAACATGCGGTCAACGTGTTCAGCCGAAATCCGGCCGAGCGGTGCTTCCTGAAGGATGCCGGCATTGTTGACCAGTATATCGCAGCCGCCGAGCCGGCGCGCGCCTTCGGCGGCGGCAGCGACGATATCGCCTTCCCTCGCGAGGTCACAGGCAAGGATGGGCAGGTCCCGCTCGGATCCGATCAGATCCAGCCCGATGACCGTGGCGCCGGCTTCCCGCAGCGCCAGCGCCGTCGCCCGCCCGATTCCGCTGGCGGCGCCGGTGACGAGCGCGCGCCTTCCATGCAGTGCAGCTACCAAGGCACTTCTCCCCTGTCGACGCCGAGCGATTGTCCGGTGATGTTGGCGGCAAGCTCCGAGGCCAGGAAGAGGTAGGTGCCGGCGACGTCATCCGGCACCATGAGACCGGGCAGCGCCTGTCCATCGACAATCGCGTCGAGCAGCTCGGCCTCGCCGCGGCCGTCATGCTCGGCCATGCGGCCGAGGGAGCGCATGGAAGACTCGGTCCGCACCCAGCCAGGGCAAACGGCGTTGACGCGAATGCCTTTCGGGCCGAGTTCCCTGGCCCAGGTTTTCGTCAGGCCGATGATGGCGTGCTTGGAGGCCACATAGGCGCCGAACCTCGCTTCGGCGACGCGCCCCCAGATCGAGGCCGTGTTGACGATCGAACCGCCGGCCGGCATGCGCGGCAAGGCTCGCGCCGTGACCAGGGCGGTTCCGATCACATTGATCTCGACGATGCGGCGGAACGCAGCCTCGTTGTCGTCGCCGGCGTCATCGACCGGCGTCATCAGCTCGAGGCCGGCATTGTTGACGAGCACGTCGATGCGGGCGAGGGGGGCGAGCGCCGCCGCAACCGCCTCGCGATCGGCAATGTCGGCCTCGGCGCCGGTGGCATTCAGTTCACGCGCCCGCTGATGGATGGCCGCATCGTTGGCGATCAGGTGCAGCGTGGCGCCGGCCTGAGCGAAGCGGCGCGCTATGCCGAGCCCGATGCCTCGGCTCGCCCCCGTGATCACCACGACCCTGCCGGAGAAGGTGAGGCTCATACCGCTGTCCCGGTTTCGTTGCGGATCAGATGAAGCACCTTGTTGCGCAGCTCGAAGAACTTCTGCGTTTCGCGGATTTCCAGCGGCCGCTGCGGGCCGAGCTCGGCCGCCACGTCGATATCGGCGACGACCGAGGCGGGCCGGCGCGAGAACAGGATGATCCGATCGGCGAGGAACACCGCTTCCTCGACGTCGTGGGTTACGAAGATGACGGTCTTTTCCTCGCGGATCTGGATCAGCCGCAATTCGACCTGCAGACGCTCGCGCGTCAGCGCGTCGAGGGCGCCGAAGGGCTCGTCCATGAGGAGCACGTCGGAGCCGGCGGCAAGCGTGCGCGCGATGGCGACCCGCTGGCGCATGCCGCCTGAGATCCGGTTCGGATAGGAAGCGGCAAAATCAGCAAGGCCGAACAGGTCCAGATAGTGGCGTGTACGCTCCGACTTTTGCGCCGACGTGATGTCGTTGCGGTAGCGCATGCCGAAGGCGATGTTGCGTTCAACCGTCAGCCAGGGGAAGGACGAGTAGGACTGGAACACCATGCCGCGTCGCCGGTCGGGCCGCACGACCTTCTCGCCGCCAAGCAGGATGGAGCCGGAGGTCGGTTCGTCGAGCCCGCCGACCATCCTCATCAGCGTGGTCTTGCCGCAGCCCGACGGGCCGAGAAAGACGACCAGCGAGTTGCGCTCCAGGCCTAGGTTGGTTTTCCGCACCACTTCGACAGGGCCGAAGGACTTCGCCGTATCGGCGAACTGGACATAGGCGCTCATCGTCGTGCCCTCACAGATACCGGAACAGCCGGCGGTGAAGCAGGCGAAGCAACTGGTCGGTGACGAGGCCGATCAGCCCGATGACCACGACTCCGGCCATGACCTCGGGCGTCTTGACGAAGCGGCGCGCCGTCCAGATCACGTAGCCGATGCCGGAATCGGCGGCGACGATCTCGGYGATGATCAGGTAGGTCCAGCACCAGCCGAGCGTGATGCGCAGGTTGTCGATGAGGGTCGGTCCCATCCAGCGCAGGGCGACGTCCGTCATCACCTGCCGCGAATTGGCGCCGACCGTGCGGGCCACCTCTACGAATTCCTGCGGCACCCGCCGCATGTCGTCGGCCACCAGCAGCACGAGCTGGAAGAATGTGCCCAGCCACAACAGGAAGACCTTGGTTTCCTCGCCGACGCCGAACCAGATTATCGACAACGGCACCAGCGCCGGAACCGGGAGGTAGCGGATGAAGTCGATCATCGGCTCCAGCACGGCGCCGATGATGCGATAGGAGCTCATCATGATGCCGATTGGAATCGCCATCGCCGCCGCCAGCAGGAACGCGATCCAGACGCGAGCGGTCGACACGGCAACGTGCCAGACGAGGTTCTGTTCGGTCAGCATCGTCCACAGGGCGGCGACCACGCGGGTGGGCGAGGGCAGGAATTGCGGCGCGATGATGCCGGAGCGCGCGGCCGCCTCCCAGGCCGCCACCACCAGGAAAGCCGCGGCGATGCCGACCGAAAGTTCCACCATCGGCGCAACACGGCCGCGGAAGACGAACAGATTGCTGAACAAAATCGCTATCCCTGGGGTGATGGGGGAGGCTGCGGCGCGTATCGGAAGACCTACTTCGCAGGCACTTTGTTGATCACCGAATTGTCGATCTGATCGGCGGCGATCAGCTTGTTGTCGGCGGCGCCGTTTTCCAGGTTGAGCTGCATGACGGTGTCGAAGATGCCGTGCAGGGTGCCTTTCTCGCCCGGCTTGCCCATATAGGCGAGCGACTCGGAAAGCGTAGTGTAGGAGAGCGAGCCGTTGACGATCCCCTTCACCTCATCCGGCGTCAGCCCGAAATGCTTGGACGCCATCTCGGCGAACTTGTCCGGCTCGGCCTTGATGAAATCGACGGCTTCATAGATGCAGCCGAGGAAACGGGCATATTTGTCCGGGTTGGCCTTGAGATCATCGTTGCGCACGATGATCGCGTCGATGATGATGCCGCGATGATCCTTGGATGAGATCAGCATGCGCGCGCCCGGTCGGGTCGAGGCCTTGAGCGCCTGCGACATGAACGGCTCATAGGTGGCGATCGCGGCGATCGAGGGATCGACGAACACCGCGCCGGTGTCGGCGGAGGCGATATCCTTGATCTGAAGGTCTTTCAGCGACAGGCCCGCCTGCTTCAGCTCCATCTGCAGCAGCAGGCGGGCGGGGATATTGGGCTCCGCGGCCACCACCTTGCCCTTGAGGTCGGCCACCGACTTGACGTTGTCGTCGGTGATCACGCCGTCGCCGCCAACCGATTCATCGATCGTGCCGATGATGATGCCGGGGGTCGAGGCATCGCGCGGGCGGCCCTGATATTCGCCGACCGAACGCATCTGCAGTTCGATGTCGCCGCGCGCCATCGCCGCCATGACGTTCGTCAGGTCGTCCTCGAACTTGATGCTGACATCGAGATCCTTCTTGGCGAAACAGCCAAGATCGGAAGCAATGTGGACAGGTGCAAATCCCAACCATGTGGGCGCCAGGATGCGAATCTGGTCGGCGCTGAAGGCGGATTGCGCGCTGGCGAGCACGAGCGCGGCGGACAAGGCGAAGGCCCTGAATGACTTCATGATTGTTCCCCAATGTTTTGTGTTTGTTTTGCGCAGGCTCGCGGCTTTCAACATTGATGTAAATGAGTTTATTTAGAAGCATACATCGAAGAACATCGATGTGACCGGGGGAAAAGTATGCGCCGGCTGGACAATATCGATATCCGCCTGCTTCGCGTCTTCGTGGCGCTGGCCGACTGCGGCGGCTTCGCGGCCGCCCAGATCACGCTCAATCTGTCACAGCCGACGCTGAGCACGCACTTGGCCGAACTGGAAAAGCGCATCGGCGCGCAGCTCTGCCATCGCGGGCGCAAGCAATTCCGGCTGACCGAGGTCGGCCGGGCCACCTACGATGCCGCGCAGAAGCTGTTTCGCGACCTTGACGATTTCGGGCATCGCATCAGCGCGGCCAGCGGCAGCCTGTCGGGGCGATTGCGGCTCGGCACGTCGGACGGCGTGTTCACCAGCGCGGAGCTCGGCATCCAACATGCCCTGAGCCGCTTCATGGGGCCGGATTCCGATGTTTTCATCGACCTGACGGTGGGCACGCCGTCCGAGCTCGAACAACAGGTCGCCGACGGTGGCCGGGACGTCGTCATCGGACCGCTGTCGCAAAAGGCGCCGGGCGTCGTCTACCGCGATTATTGCGGAGAGCCGCATCTCCTCTACTGCGGGCGGCGCCACCCCCTATTTGCCGTGCCGGATTCGACGATCGACAAGGCGGCTATCGACACCGCCCGTTTTTCGGTCCGCAGCTACCGGCATTTCGACGACCTCTATCTCGTCGGCCATCCGCGCGCGAGCGCGTCCGTCGTCCATATGGAGGCACAACTGATGCTGATCCTTTCGGGCAACTTCATCGGCTTCCTGCCTTGCCATTTCGCGGATCCATGGGTGGCAAAGGGCGAAATGCGGGCGATCCGGCCGAGAGCCTACGCATTCAGCTCCGTCCACCGCGTCGCCTACCGCAAGGCCGATGCCCAGAGTTTGCTGGTCCAAGCCTTTCTCGAGGCGCTCTTCGACCCGGCGCAGGCGACGAAATCCGGGACGACGCGCGATCCGGCAGTCCGTCCTTGATCGATCAGGCCGGATTTTGCAGAGCCTGCAGCGATCGGCTCAGGTTCTTTATGGCCTGTGCCTCGAACCTGTCGCGGAACGCTTGCGTGTAGAAAATATGCGACCGGGCGAGGAAATTCTGCAGGACGGCCGAGCGGCCGGCGCGCCACATCGGCTCCTCGACCCAGCCATATTCCAGCCGGACCGCCTTCTCGTAAGCATCGAAGACCGCCGGTTCGGCGCCGAGGATCGCCAGATCCATGTCGAGCAGAAGGGCCGCATCGCTGAGCGCGCCGTCGTCGCGGAAAGGCGGCAACTGGTGCGTGGCGGTGGCATTTATCATTGCCGCGATGCGGGCGAGGCGATGGGGAACGACGCGCCCGGCGAGCCTTCTCTCGGCCAGCTCGGCGCTTTTTGCCTCATTGTCCTTGGCGCGGCTGTCATAGATGGCGTCGTGGAACCAGATCGCCGCCTCGACGGCCTGCGGATCATCGAGAAGGTGCCGGTATTCGCTTGCCAGCGCCAGCATCGCTTCGATATGGGCCAAGCCGTGATACTGGCGATCCGCTGCCTGGTAGAGCGCTGCAAGCTCGCTTTTCAGCGCGTCGTCGATCAAGGGTTCGTTTTCCATCGTCGCTTGAATTTGGGTGAACCAGGTCCATTTGACAAAGCACTAAGGAAAATTGAGTTCAACCGTGCTACGATCTGGCCTATATGTGCCGCCGGAGAATGAGCAAGGCCGGAGAGCGTCGATGAACAGCGTTACGATTGCCCGCCCCAGCATGGTGCAGCCGGTCGACCCGATCTGGCGGTCGATCCGCGACGAGGCGATGGAGGCGGTGAACCGCGATCCGCTGCTCGCGGCCTTCCTCTATTCGACCATCCTCAACCAGGAGAGCCTGGAAGAGGCTGTGATCCACCGGCTGGCCGAGCGCCTGGCGCATCAGGATATCGGTTCCGATCTCATCCGCCAGACCTTCAAGGCGATGCTGGACGACGATCCGGAGTGGAGCTCGACGGTTCGCGTCGACATCCAGGCCTATTACGACCGCGACCCGGCCTGCGACCGCTTCATCATGCCGGTTCTCTATTTCAAGGGTTTTCACGCCATCCAGACGCACCGGCTGGCGCATTGGCTGTGGAACCAGGGCCGCAGGGACTTCGCGCTCTACCTGCAGAGCCGCTCGTCCTCGGTGTTCCAGACCGACATCAATCCGGCCGCCCGCATCGGCAAGGGCATCTTCCTCGACCATGCCACGGGCCTGGTCGTCGGCCAGACGGCCGTTATCGAGGATGATGTCTCGATCCTCCATGGCGTGACTTTGGGCGGCACCGGCAAGGCCAATGGCGACCGCCACCCGAAGATCCGCCGCGGCGTGCTGATCGGCGCCGGCGCCAAGATCCTCGGCAATATCGAGATCGGCCATTGCTCCAAGATCGCGGCCGGCTCGGTGGTGCTGTCGCCTGTGCCGCACAACAAGACGGTCGCCGGGGTGCCCGCGCGCGTCGTCGGCGAGACAGGCTGCGACCAGCCTTCGCGGCAGATGGACCAGCTTCTGCCGTCGCAGAGCATGGACCACGTGGTCAGCTTCGACATCTGACCTCCGCCATCCGCGGAAACCGCCGAAATCCGGCCGCCAGGTTCGGCGGCTTTTGTCCTATGCAATTGTCCCGGCTTGCCTTTACATGGCCATCGTTGGCGTGTCAGAAGCGCGTTCCATCGAACGAGGCCGACATTTCGGAGAAGACTTTTGAAGCCTGACGAGATCAGAAAGCTGGACGCCTATTTCAAGCGCGTCTTCCAGAACCCCAAGCTGCAGGTGAAGGCGCGTCCGCGCAAGGAAGACTCGGCCGAAGTCTATGTCGGCGACGAGTTCCTCGGCATCGTCTTCAAGGACGAGGACGATGGCGACTATAATTTCTCGATGGCCATTCTCGACATCGATCTGGCTTAATTCATACCGGTTTCCGGCCGGGCGGTGCCGCCGCCCGCCGAGTTGGCCTGCAGGCGCAGACCGCGGGGCTCTGTTCCGACGCAATTCCCGACGGAAAACCGCGAAGCACTTTTCCTGGAATTGCATTAATCCGGGCAATGCCGCGGGATATGCACCCGCCGCCAGCTTGTCGAACCTTCCCTCACTACAACCCGGCGCGCCACTGTCCCGTATGAGGGCGGGATTTGCCGGATGCGTACCTGCTGCGGCCGCACCAGCACTTCGTGGGCAACCGCTTCATATTCCGCCGGCAGGACCACGCGCCGGACGCGCTCCGGCTGGACTACTACCCTTTCCGCCACGCGCGCATAGCGGGCCTTGCGCCATACTTTGCACAGCACCTTGCGGCCATGGATGACGCGCCATTCCCAGGCATAGCCGCCATCGTCGACCTTGACCGTGTGGTAGACCGTGCGTGTCACCGCAGGCACAGTCTCGTAGGTGACGCGCGGCGGTGCGATCTGCTCCACGCCCTGATATGTGCCGTAGATCGGCGCGTCGTAATCGACCACCTGCCCGCCGGGGTTCAGCATCACATCCTCGTAGACGGTGTCGTAAAGCGCCGGCCTATGGATCGGCTCATAGCATTCGAGCGCGCGGCTGCCGGCGGCGGTTCCTGAGACGCTGGCAAGCATCGCGACGGCCGCCAGCGATGCGGAGCTTTTGCGGATCATGACATTCCCCCGTTGAAAAAGGACGCCTTCACAACGCAGGACTGTAGCGGAAGGTCCGGGAGCCGACAGCGATTTCGAGGCTTTTCGTTAAGCGGCGCGGTTAAGGAATTGCTACCTTGCCAGTGGCTTCGGTTCGGCCAACCGGACCGAGCCCGCCTCACAGGGCCAATCCGCCTGGGCTTCGCCGGCGCCGCAGCGCTTTACTCGACTTAACCAGATGGCTAGGAGAGGCGGCCTTGCGCTAGGGTGAGCCGGCATCCTATTTAGGTCGTAACCGATCCAGAACGATTCCGCGCGATTGCCGATAATGCCAAGGTGCCGGAATCCATCTCCAACAAGGGTAGTCCATGAAGAACCCCGTTGAAACCTACATGAACCTCGTTCCGATGGTGGTCGAGCAGACCAATCGCGGCGAGCGCGCCTACGACATCTTCTCGCGCCTCTTGAAGGAACGCATCATCTTCATTACCGGTCCGGTCGAGGATGGGATGGCGACGCTGGTTTGTGCACAGCTTTTGTTCCTCGAAGCCGAGAACCCCAAGAAGGAAATCAACCTCTACATCAATTCGCCGGGCGGCGTCGTCACGTCGGGCATGGCGATCTACGACACGATGCAGTTCATCAAGCCGGCGGTGTCGACGCTCTGCATCGGCCAGGCCGCGTCGATGGGTTCGCTGCTTCTGACCGCGGGCCACAAGGACATGCGTTTCGCCACGCCGAACGCCCGGATCATGGTCCACCAGCCGTCGGGCGGCTTCCAGGGTCAGGCCTCGGACATCGAACGTCATGCGCAGGACATCATCAAGCTGAAGCGCCGCTTGAACGAGGTCTATGTCAAGCACACCGGCAAGAGCTATGAAGAGATCGAGAGGACGCTCGACCGCGACCACTTCATGACCGCGGACGAGGCCAGGGACTTCGGCCTGATCGACAAGGTCATATCGAGCCGCGAGGCCGCCGAGGCAACCACGGCTTCAGCCTGACATCGGCGGCAAATGACAGCATAACGCGGTTTTGGCGCGTCTTGCGGCATTTCGGCCACAATTGGCTGTTCCCTCAGGCGTTGGGATTGCCTACGTTAAGGCTATGTTGATTTTCGACGGCTTAGCTTTGCGTGGGGTTGCTGCGAATCATTGCCGCGTTTTCTGAATTGTGTTTCGTAAGGAATGCGCTGTGTGAGCCGGGACACTGGCGGTGGCGGATTCCCGCGATAGATTGGTGAGACGTCACTCGAAGCCAGGCGATCGGCGGGCGTTGGTGAAAGGACAGAAAAATGAGCAAGGTCAGCAACGGCGGCGGTGATTCAAAGAACACGCTTTACTGCTCGTTTTGCGGCAAGAGCCAGCACGAAGTCCGCAAGCTGATCGCCGGACCGACGGTCTTCATCTGCGACGAATGCGTCGAACTGTGCATGGACATCATCCGCGAGGAGAACAAGACCTCGATGGTGAAGTCGCGCGAGGGCGTGCCGACCCCGCAGGAGATCCTCAAGGTCCTCGACGATTACGTCATCGGCCAGCCCTACGCCAAGCGCGTGCTGTCGGTGGCCGTCCACAACCACTACAAGCGCCTGGCGCATGCCGGCAAGAACAACGACGTCGAGTTGGCGAAGTCGAACATCCTGCTGATCGGCCCGACCGGCTGCGGCAAGACGCTGCTGGCCCAGACGCTCGCCCGCATCATCGACGTGCCGTTCACCATGGCCGACGCCACGACGCTGACCGAGGCCGGCTATGTCGGCGAGGACGTCGAGAACATCATCCTGAAGCTGTTGCAGTCGGCCGACTACAATGTCGAGCGCGCCCAGCGCGGCATCGTCTATATCGACGAAATCGACAAGATCTCGCGCAAGTCGGACAATCCCTCGATCACCCGCGACGTGTCGGGCGAGGGCGTGCAGCAGGCGCTGCTCAAGATCATGGAAGGCACGGTCGCCTCGGTGCCG
This sequence comes from Mesorhizobium sp. LCM 4577, assembly GCF_001854795.2. Lineage (NCBI taxonomy): Bacteria > Pseudomonadati > Pseudomonadota > Alphaproteobacteria > Hyphomicrobiales > Phyllobacteriaceae > Mesorhizobium > Mesorhizobium sp. LCM 4577. Next base: position 67,913 of record NZ_MDDU01000012.1, read on the forward strand.
CCGCAGGGCGGCCGCAAGCATCCGCAGCAGGAGTTCCTGCAGGTCGACACCGCCAACATCCTGTTCATCTGCGGCGGCGCCTTCGCGGGCCTGGACAAGATCATCTCGGACCGCGGCCGCAAGACCTCGATCGGCTTCGGCGCGACCGTGGCCTCGCCTGAGGATCGGCGCACCGGCGATCTCTTCCGCCAGGTCGAGCCCGAGGATCTGTTGAAATTCGGCCTTATCCCGGAATTCGTCGGTCGTCTGCCGGTTCTGGCGACGCTGGAAGATCTCGACGAGCCGGCGCTGATCCAGATCCTGACCGAGCCGAAGAACGCGCTGGTCAAGCAGTATCAGCGGCTGTTCGAGATGGAAAATGTCGATCTGACGTTCCACGAGAACGCGCTGTCGGCGATCGCCAAGCGCGCCATCGAACGCAAGACCGGCGCGCGCGGCCTGCGCTCGATCATGGAAGCGATCCTGCTCGACACCATGTTCGAGTTGCCGGCGCTGGAAGGCGTGCGCGAGGTGGTGATTTCGGAAGAGGTGGTGTCCGGCAACGCCCGGCCGCTCTACATCTACTCCGAGCAGAAGGAAAAGAAGGGCAATGTCAGCGCCTGAAATGGCACTGGACCTGTCAATTTTCACGGAACGGCGCCCGCGTGGCGCCGTTTTGTTGTCAAAGGCGGGGAGGCGGGCGATGGAACGGCTCGAGCGACCATGCTAACCCTTGATCTTTGCCCCGGCTGCATCCACCTAACAGCAGAAGGCCGAGGCGCCGAATTCTGTGCTGTAAAACTCCCGTCACAAACGGTGGTAGGCGGAACGACACTCGGTCGTTAATATGAGATTCGCGGTTGGCTAAAATAAGCGGCCGCGACATGAAAGGTTGGACAATGGCCAAGATATCCAAGGCTTCCGGCGACGGCGTTTTCGCAGTCCTCCCACTGCGCGATATCGTCGTGTTCCCGCATATGATCGTTCCGCTCTTCGTGGGCCGTGAAAAGTCGATCAAGGCGCTGGAAGAGGTGATGGGTCAGGAAAAGCAGATCCTGCTCGCCACCCAGATGAATGCAGCCGACGACGATCCTGAGCCCGATGCGATTTTCGACATCGGTACGCTCGCCAATGTGCTGCAGCTTTTGAAGCTGCCCGACGGCACCGTGAAGGTTCTGGTCGAGGGCGCCTCGCGCGCCAAGATCGTCTCGTTCACCGATCGCCCCGACTTCCATGAGGCCCGCGCCACCGCGCTTGCGGAGCCGGAAGAGGAAGAGGTCGAGATCGAGGCGCTTGCCCGCTCGGTCGTCACCGACTTCGAGAATTACGTCAAGCTGAACAAGAAGATCTCGCCCGAAGTGGTGGGCGCGGCCAGCCAGATCGACGACTATTCCAAACTCGCCGATACGGTTGCCTCGCATCTCGCCATCAAGATCCCCGAAAAGCAGGAGATGCTCGCCACGCTTTCCGTCAAGGAACGGCTCGAGAAGGCGATGGGCTTCATGGAGGCCGAAATCTCCGTGCTCCAGGTGGAAAAGCGCATCCRCTCGCGCGTCAAGCGCCAGATGGAGAAGACGCAGCGCGAGTACTACCTCAACGAGCAGATGAAGGCGATCCAGAAGGAGCTCGGCGAGGGCGAGGACGGCCGCGACGAGGCCGCCGAGATCGAGGCGCGCATCAAGAAGACCAAGCTCTCCAAGGAGGCCCGCGAGAAGGCGGAAGCCGAATTGAAGAAGCTGCGCTCTATGTCGCCGATGTCGGCTGAATCGACGGTGGTGCGCAATTATCTCGACTGGCTGCTGTCGATCCCGTGGGGCAAGAACTCCAAGGTCAAGCAGGACCTGAACTATGCGCAGGACGTGCTCGACGCCGACCATTTCGGCCTCGACAAGGTCAAGGAGCGCATCGTCGAGTATCTCGCCGTGCAGAGCCGCCAGAAGAAGATCAAGGGGCCGATCCTGTGCCTCGTCGGCCCGCCCGGCGTCGGCAAGACCTCGCTCGGCAAGTCGATCGCCAAGGCGACCGGCCGCGAGTTCATCCGCATGGCGCTCGGCGGCGTGCGTGACGAGGCCGAGATCCGTGGCCATCGGCGGACCTATATCGGCTCGATGCCCGGCAAGGTCATCCAGTCGATGAAGAAGGCCAAGAAGTCCAATCCGCTCTTCCTGCTCGACGAGATCGACAAGATGGGCCAGGACTTCCGCGGCGATCCGTCATCGGCCCTGCTCGAGGTGCTCGATCCGGAGCAGAACTCGACGTTCATGGACCATTACCTCGAGGTCGAATACGACCTGTCGAGCGTGATGTTCGTGACGACGGCGAACACGCTGAACATCCCTGCGCCCCTGATGGACCGCATGGAGATCATCCGTATCGCCGGTTACACCGAGGACGAGAAGATCGAGATCGCCAAGCGTCACCTGATGCCCAAGGTGATCCGCGACCATGCCCTGCAGCCGAACGAGTTCTCGGTCGGCGAGGACGCGATCCGCGGCATCATCCAGACCTACACGCGGGAAGCCGGCGTGCGCAGCCTGGAACGCGAGCTGATGAAGCTCGGGCGCAAGGCGGTGACCGAGATCCTGCGGACGAAGAAGAAGACGGTGAAGATAACGGCGGACAACCTTGCCGATTATCTCGGCGTGCCGCGCTTCCGCTTCGGCCAGGTCGAGGCCGACGATCAGGTCGGCGTGGTCACGGGGCTTGCCTGGACGGAAGTCGGCGGCGAGCTGCTGACGATCGAAGGCGTCATGATGCCCGGCAAGGGCCGCATGACGGTGACCGGCAATCTGCGGGACGTGATGAAGGAATCGATCTCGGCGGCGGCTTCTTACGTCCGCTCCCGGGCGCTCGATTTCGGCATCGAGCCGCCGCTGTTCGACAAGCGCGACATCCATGTCCACTTGCCGGAAGGCGCGACTCCCAAGGATGGCCCGTCCGCCGGTGCCGCCATGGCCACGGCTATCGTGTCGGTGCTGACGGGTATCCCGGTCCGGGCCGATGTGGCGATGACGGGCGAGATCACGCTGCGTGGCCGTATCCTGCCGATCGGCGGCCTGAAGGAGAAGCTGCTCGCGGCGCTGCGCGGCGGCATCAAGAAGGTCCTGATCCCGGAAGAGAACGTCAAGGATCTGGCGGACATTCCGGACAACGTGAAGAACGGCATGGAGATCGTCCCCGTCTCGCGGGTCGGCGAGGTGCTCGCGCACGCGCTGACGCGGATGCCGGAGCCGATCGAGTGGGTCGAACCGGTCAATGCGCCGGCTCCGGTCGACACCGGCGACGATGCCGGAAAGTCGCTCGCGCACTAACAAAAGTTAAAGTTGCAGTGCACAATGAGAGAGCCGGGCTTCGAGCCCGGCTTTTTCATGTGAAAAAGCCACGAAAAAATTCAAAAAAGCCCGGAATTCCGCGGTTTTTGGCTTGGGTTCCGGATCGCTTCTTTCTAAAGTCCGTTTCCTGCCGGATGAGTCGTAAGTTCCGGTTTTCTCATGGAAGGGAATTTTGATGAACAAGAACGAACTGGTGTCCGCTGTCGCCGATGCCGCAAGCATTTCGAAGGCTGATGCGCAGTCTGCCGTCGATGCGGTGTTCTCCGTGATCACAGGCGAACTGAAGAAGGGCGGCGATGTCCGGCTTGTCGGCTTCGGAAATTTCACCGTGTCAAAACGCGCTGCTTCGACCGGCCGCAATCCGCAGACCGGCGCGGAAGTGAAGATTCCGGCGCGCACCGTGCCGAAGTTCTCGGCCGGCAAGGGCCTCAAGGACGCGGTCAACTAAGACCTTTTTCTTTAAGTGCAGAAAAGCCGGGCTTGCCCGGCTTTTCTTTTTGCGGCGATCGAACCCGCACTTTTCCTGGAATTGCTCAGGCTGTCGGCGCGTCCGCGCGCATCAGGCCTTCCTGTTTCAGATCCGCCCAGAGCGCCGCCGGTATCTTGGTGTCGAGCAGCGCGCGGTTGCTTTCGACTTCGGCCGGCCGCTGGCCGCCGGGGATCACCGACATCACCGAAGGGTGCTGCAGCGGGAATTGCAGCGCCGCCTCGATCAGCCGCACATTGTGGCGCTTGCAGACGGCTTCGATACGCGCCACGCGGTCGAGGATCTCCTTCGGCGCTTCGCTGTAGTTGTAGAAGGCGCGGGGCTTCGGCCCGGTGGCCAGCACGCCGGAATTGTAGGGGCCGCCCAGCACGATGCCGATGCCGCGCTTCTGGCAGAGCGGCAGGAAGGATTGAAGCGCTTCCTGCTCAAGCAGCGTGTAGCGGCCGGYCAGCAGGAACAGGTCGAAGTCGCCGCGCTCGGCGAGCGTCTGGGCAACCTGCCACTCGTTGATGCCACCGCCGAAGGCCTTGATCACGCCCTGGTCGCGCAGCGACAGCAGGCCGTAATAGCCGGACGACATGAACTCCTCGATGCGGGCGTCGGAGGCTTCCTTGCTGCCATGGGTGAAGATGTCGACGTCGTGGACGAAGAGGATGTCGATGCGGTCGACGCCCAGGCGCTCCAGCGAGGCCTCGAAGGAGCRCATGACGCCGTCGTAGGAGTAGTCGTAGACTTCCCGGCGCGACGGCGTCTCGAAGAACTTGCCGATGCCGGTGCGCTGGTCGGGYGGGGCGACGCGCATGATGCGGCCGACTTTACTCGACAGCACATAGTCGTCGCGCTTTCTGGCGCGCAGGAAGGGGTTGAGGCGGGTTTCCGACAGGCCAAGGCCGTAAAGCGGCGCCGTATCATAGTAACGGCAGCCGGTCGCCCATGCCGCTTCCAAGGTGGCGTTGGCGTCCTCGTCGGAGACGGCGCGGTAGAGATTGCCGAGCGGCGCGGTGCCGAAGCCGAGCTCGGTGAAGGTGATGCCGCCATTGCCGATGCGGTCGAAATGCCGTGTCTTCATGTCTGACGATGTCCCGGAGTGATTTGTCTGACATGACACTATCACGCCCGTGGCCCAGCAAAAGTGCCGAGGCTCGTTGGACAGCGATTTTCGCAATGATAGCATGAACAAAAACAAGCCGTTCGCGGCCGGCGAGGCGCCAAATCCGTAGAGACAAGCGATATCGCGCAGACAGGGGTGAACCGTCATGACCAAAGCCGGATCCGGCATGTTCGCGACCGCGCTGGACGAGCTCGGCGCGGTTCTGGCGCGCACGGATGAAGCGCGGATCGATGCCGCCTGTGCAATGCTGGCCGGCGCCGGCAGGATCGCCGTCTATGGCTGCGGCCGCGAGGCGCTGCAGCTGAAGGGCTTCGCCATGCGGCTTTATCATCTCGGCCTGCCGGTGTCGGTCGTCGGCGACATGACCACGCCGCCGCTGGGGCAGGGAGACGTCTTCCTCGCGAGTTCAGGGCCGGGCGAGACCACCACGGTGCTGACCTTGATGCGGGTTGCCCGCGCGGCTGGCGCTAAGGTGCTGCTCTTGACGGCGGAGCCGGCAGCCAGCGCCGTCAAGCTCGCCGACTTCACCCTGCTCATCCCGGCGCAGACGATGGCCAGCGACCAGGGCGCGGCAAGGACCTCGGTGCTGCCGATGGGCTCGCTGTTCGAGGGCGCGCTGTTCCTCTTGTTCGAGATCATGGTGCTGAAGCTCAAGGCGCTTACAAAAGCCACGCCGGAGGCGATGCGCGCCAGGCACACCAATATGGAGTAGGGGATGCGCTACGAGCTGATGCTGCCGCACCAGATCCGCAAGGCGATCGAGGAGAACTGGCCGGTCGTGCTGCCGCTCGGCGTGCTCGAATACCATGGCGAGCACATGGCGGTCGGCATGGACACGCTGGCGGTCATCAAGACGGTGGAGCTGATCGAGAAGGAGAGGGATATCGTCATCCTGCCGCCCTTCTATTACGGCGCGGCAAGCTATGCGGTGGCTCCGCCGGAAGGCAGCGGCTCGGTGCAGGTCGGCGGTCCGGTGCTTTCGCCCTTCGCGGAGGAATTGTTCTACGGCCTGCTGCGCATCGGCTTCCGCAATATCCACGCCATCATCCACCACCAGACCGAGAATTTCGTGGCCGGCATGCCGACCGATCTCGCCTTCAAGACCGCCGGCCGGCAGGCGATCTTCCGCTTTCTGGAGAAGGAGCGCGGCGAGGGCTGGTGGGGATCGAACAGCATGGCCGATTACTATGCCGGCCATGCGCAGGGCGAGAATGTCTTCAACTGGGTGCAGGTGCACCCGCTGATGCCGGCCGCGATGAACGGCAAATATCCGTTCGACCATGCCGGCAAAGGCGAAACCTCGCTGATGCTGGCGCTGTGCCCCGAGGCCGTGGACGAGAAGCATTTCGCCGACAACACCGGCTGGTACACGAAAGACGCGGCGGAGGCCTCGGCGGGCCTCGGCAAGATCGGCGTCGCGATGATCCTCGATCATTTAAGGGCGATATTGCAGGCCTAGCACCCTCTTCCAGGGAACGCCGACGCCTCACTCCGCTGGAACACCCCTCATCCGTCTCGGCGCTAACGCGCCGATCCACCTTCTCCCACAAGGGGAGAAGGAGAGGTCCAGCTACTTCACCGAGCCGGCCGTCATGCCCATGATCAGGTAGCGCTCGAGCGCGATGCCGATGATCGCCAGCGGCGCGATCGCGGCGGTGGCGAGGGCTGCCATCGACCACCAGTTGATGCCTTGCGAGCCGGTCTGGCTCGCCACCATGACGGGGATGGTTTTCGCATCGGTCGAGGTCAGGAGCGCAGCGAAGAAATACTCGTTCCAGCACAGCACCATCGCCAGGATGAAGGCGGCGACCATGCCTGGCAGCGCGATCGGCATGACGATGCGGAAAAAGGCGCCCCAGATCGACAGCCCGTCGACCAAAGCCGCCTCCTCCAATTCGACGGGAATGGAGTTGAACTGGTCGCGCATGATCCAGATCACGATCGGCAGCACCATCAGCGTATAGAGGAGCACGAGCCCGATACGCGTGTCGAGGAGGGCCACTTCCCGGTAGAGCACCAGGAAAGGCAGCGCCAGCACGACCGGCGGCAGGATCAGTTGCGACAGGAAGAAGAAGGAGATGTCCTCGTTCTTGAACCAGGCGAATTTGTAGCGGTAGCGAACGAGGCCATAGGCGGCGAGGCTGYCGATGATGATGGCGAGGCTCGATGCGCCGACCGAGGTGATGACGGAGTTCATGAAGCGTTTGAGGAATTCGTCGCGCACGGTCGATGTCTGGAAGATCGAATCCGGCGACAGGCCGAGCGAACGCCAGCCCTTCCAGTCGGGCGTAAAGTCGACGAAGGGAATGAGATGGCCTTGCGTGACGTCGACCGCCGATTTGAACGAGGTGGTGATCGTCCAGTAGATCGGGAACAGGCACACGAATGCCCAGAAGACAAGCGCGCCGTAGATGAAGACGCGGCTGGTGATGAAGGCGGCCGGCGAGCGGATATCGGAAACGGTGTAGTCGGTGGTCTGGACGCTCATGATGCCGCTCAGTTGACGTTGCGCACGAAGCGACTGGCGACTTTCAACAGCCAGGTCACGAACACGACGATGATGATCAGATAGGCCATGGCCAACATGGTGCCATAGCCGACATTCGAGCGGTCGCGATACTCGCGATAGATGAAGCTCGACACGGAATCGGTGGCGCCGCCGGGGCCGCCGGAGGTCAGGGTGATAATGATATCGGCGAGCTTCAGCTTGAAGATGATGCGCAGGATCACGGCCGTTACGGATACCGGCAGCATCAGCGGGAAGGTGACCTGCCAGAAGGTCTGCCACGCGGTCGCGCCGTCGACGCGGGCGGCTTCAAGCACCTCGCGCGACATCGCCTGCAGGCCGGCCAGCAGCATGATCATCATGAACGGGATGAAGGTCCAGGCGTCGAGCATCATGATCGAGATGCGGGCGGTGATCGGGTCGGAGAAGAAGGCGGGATTGTCCCAGCCGAGATGACGCGCCAGCGTCGCCGCGGGTCCGAACCGGTATTCCATCAGCGATTTGCCGACCATCCAGGACACGGCGACCGGCGACAGCATCAGCGGCAAAAGAAAGACGACGCGGAAGAATTTGCGAGCCTTGATCTGCGCATTGAGCAGCAGCGCCAGGCCGAAGGCGATGACATATTCGACCAGCACCGCAAGCACATAGAGCACCATGTTGAACAGCGCATTGCGGTAATAGGGGTCGGCCAGCATCTGCCAGAAATTGTCGAGGCCGTTGAAGCGGCGGCCGGTGAAGGAACTGAGGTTCCAGTCGGTCAGGGCGATGTAGAAGCCGAACAGCGTCGGGAAGATCACCATGGCGATGGTGAAGAGCAGGGCCGGCAAAAGGAACAGCGCGCGCTGCCCGTCCTCGCCACGCGTCAACACCTGCCAGGCGCCGAGYGCGATGCCCCACAAGATGTAGGCATAGACCACGGGGCGCCAGGTGTCGAAACCGACCGTGGACATCTCGGTCTTGTAGAGGACCTGCACGATGATGATCCCCARCAGGCCAAGGGTCGCGATGGCCAGCAGGCCCCAGCCGAGGCGCTTGCGGCTTGCCGGGATCAGGTCGGCCGGATTTGCCGGCCACGCATTCGCCGTCGAAGTCTGCTCAGCCACTCTCGCCTCTTAAAGCATCAAACCGGCCGGGCCGGTAAAGATGCGGCCCGATGACGATGTGCCACCGGGCCGCGACGTCTGATGAGACAGCCTACATGCCGAGCGAGGCTTTGTAGAGCTTGATCTGGTTTTCGCGGCCGATCTGGTCGGTCAGCTTTTCCCAGGCCGCCGCGATGGCGTCGGCGCCTTCCTGCGCCTTCATCTTGCCGGCGAAGGTGTTGGCCAGGATGTCCTCGGCGGCCGAGTAGTACTGGAAGATGCCGGGGATGCGCGGCTCGATCGCCGCGTTCGGATGGTTGTAGCTGTCGCCTTCCGACTTGAGATAGGAGGTGATGAAGGCCTCGTCATAGCCTGCCGCCACCCATTCGGGAATGTTGAAATGGGAGTTGCGGTACGGCTGGAAGCCCGACGGATACATCGCGGTCCAGATCGACAGGTCCTTGCCGCCGAGATGGGCGGCGGCCGACCATGCGGCCTTCTTCTTCTTCTCGTCGGAATCGACGCGGGCCATGACATAGACGCCCCAGCCGAGATAGGCGCAGTTCGGCGCATAGTTCGGGCCGCTGGCGAGCTTGTCCCACTTGCCGGTCTTGGAATTGTACACGTCGTCGGAACCCGGCAGGATGGAGAAGCCGGTGACATCGCCGATGACCGAGGAGTCATTGGTCTTCACGTTCGAGCCGACGTCGCCCCACCAGGGGATCATCGAGCCGGTGCCGGCCAGGAACTGCTGGAAGGCGGTCGTGTTCGGATCGGCGTTGATCTGGTCCGCGGGTTCGGACGGCAAGGCGTCGATCACGTCCTGGATGGCGCGCACCCAGGCCGGATTGTTGATGCGGGGCTTCATCGTGTCGGCATCGAACAGCCAGGCCTTGTCATCGGGATGCTTGGCATAGGCTGTGGCGCGGCTGCCGAGGAAATAGAAGCCGAAACCGCCCCAGGGCTTGGGCGCGTCGAGATAGCCGTAGACGTCCTGGCCCTTGAATTTCTTGCCCTTGAGGAACTTGGTCACGGCCTGCACCTGCTGCCAGGTCTTGGGCACGCCCCATTCCGTCAGGCCGGCCTTGTCGCCGCCATCGGCTTTCCACGCCGCCGCCAGCTCGGAGTCGGAGAACACGTCGGTGCGGTAGTTGAAATTGTGCGTGTCGCCGTCGATGGTCACGCGATACTGCTTGCCGTCCCAGGTGCCGACCGGCGGTTTCAGGTAGTTGACGAGGTCGTCGAAGTCGATCTGCTTCTTGACCCAGTCGGGCATCTCGGAGGTCAGGCCCTTGCCGCAGACGTCGCCTTCGAAAGGCGCGCCCATCTCGATGATGTCGAAGTCGACGGTCTTGGTTGCGATGGACTGCTGCAGGCGGGCGTTGTAGTCGGCCTGGGCGAGGTCGATCCAGCTGATCTTGGCGCCCGTATAGGCCTCCCACGGCTTCAGGAAGCCGCGGAACAGCACGTTGTGCAGGTTCTGGTTGTTGAGGCCCATGAAGGTGAGCTCGACGCCGGCGAACTCGCCTTCCTTGACATTGGCCTTGGTCGCTTCGAGGCAGAGCTCACCGACCTTCTGGAAGTCGGCATCGGTCGGCTGGCCCTTGCCGACGCCTGGGATCTGCAGGATTTTCGCACGCAGGCTGTCATCGGCCGCGGCCGGCCTCGTCAGCGCACCGAGTCCGGCGCCGGAGGCGGCGGCGATTGCCGCCATGGAGGCAGCACCCTTCAGCACATCGCGGCGGCTCGCGCCGGCGCGCATCAGTTTTTCATACAGGTCGACTCTCATCTACAGGTTCCTCCCAGAACAACAGCGATTGAATTGAAGTGGCCAATCTCTCGGACGTCGAAACGTCTCTCGGTTCTCCTCGATCATACGGGGACGTGGGACCCCACCCTGCGTCGCCGGAGCTCCGATCTCAGGGTAACAGGCCTGCTCTCGGATTGGCACTCGCCACTATTCGCGTAATCGATTACCTTGTCAACAAGATTGGCTTTTTATCTATAAGATACCGACTTGCCGTTGCCGCCGGCAATGGCTAGCTTCACCGCAAAAGATAAAGGGGAGACGATGGCTCAAGTCGCGATCAGCAGTGTGGCCAAGGCGTTCGGAACCGTCAAGGTCCTGCATGAGGTCAGCGTCGATATTGCCGACGGGCAGTTCGTCGTGCTGGTCGGCCCTTCAGGATGCGGCAAGTCCACGCTGTTGAGGATGGTGGCCGGGCTGGAGACGGTTTCCGGCGGCACGATCTCGATCGGCGACCGCGTCGTCAACAACCTGCCGCCGGCGAAGCGCGACATCGCCATGGTGTTCCAGAATTACGCGCTCTATCCGCACAAGACGGTGGAGCAGAACATGGCCTTCGCGCTGAAACTGCGCGGCACGGATCCGGCCGTCGTCGCCGAGCGGGTCAAGCGCGCCGCCGACATCCTCGACCTCGCGCCCTATCTCAAGCGCTACCCGCGCCAGCTTTCCGGCGGCCAGCGCCAGCGCGTCGCCATGGGCCGCGCCATCGTGCGCAATCCGCAGGTGTTCCTGTTCGATGAGCCGCTTTCCAACCTCGACGCCAAGCTGCGCGTGCAGATGCGCACCGAGATCAAGGAACTGCACCAGCGGCTGAAGACGACCACCATCTACGTCACTCACGACCAGATCGAGGCCATGACCATGGCCGACAAGATCGTCGTGATGCGCGACGGCCGCATCGAGCAGGTCGGCGCGCCGCTTGAACTGTTCGATCGGCCGGCGAACCTTTTCGTCGCCGGCTTCATCGGTTCGCCTTCGATGAACTTGCTCAAGGGGACTGTAAAGAAAGCCGAGAAGCCGGTTGTAGAGATCGCCGGGACGGCGTTCCCGATGCCATCGGGTGTCGCTGCCGAGGACGGCCAGGCCGTCGTCTATGGCGTGCGGCCGGAACATCTGGAGATCCATCCGGACGGCGTCGAGTCCAAGGTCTCGGTGGTCGAGCCGACCGGCTCCGAGACCCTGGCCTTCGTGCGTTTCGGCGAGGGCGAGATGGTGGCGCTGTTTCGCGAGCGCCACGACTTCAAGCCGGGCGACACGCTCAAGCTCAGGCCGCGCCTCGACCAGGTCCACCTCTTCGACGCCGGGACCGGCAAGCGTCTTTAGAACTTTACCCAATTCCGGACGGAAAACCGCTCACACTTTTCCTGGAATTGCTCCAGACCGCATCAACCCTTCAAGAGGAAACCATGCTCAAAGGGATCAATCCGCTGCTCAATGCCGATGTGCTCCAGGCGCTGCGGGCGATGGGCCATGGCGACGACCTGATCATCGCCGATACCAATTTCCCGTCCGATTCAGTGGCGCGGCAGACCGTGCTCGGCAAGCTGTTGCGCATCGATGCGACGGCGGCCGACGTGGTGAAGGCGGTGCTGTCGGTCTTGCCGCTGGATACTTTCGTCAACGACGCGGCGGCGCGTATGGAGATCGTCGGCAAGCCGAACGAAATCCCGCCGGTGCAGAAGGAGGTGCAGAAGGAGATCGACGCGGCCGAGGGCAAGCCCTGGCCGATGATCTCGATCGAGCGCTACGCCTTCTACGAGCGCTCCAAGAAGGCCTATTGCGTGATCCAGACCGGCGAGCGCCGCTTCTATGGCTGCTTTGCCTTCCGCAAGGGCGTCGTGCCGCCGGATGCGGAGTAAAGACATGGCCACCGGCAAGCCCGTCGTCATGAAGCCTGTCGTGATTTTGGGCGTGTTCGTCGCCGACACGGCGTATCGCGCCGATCGCCAGCCGCGGATGGGCGAGACGATCCTCGGCAATTCCTTCAAGCTCGGACCGGGCGGCAAGGGCTCGAACCAGGCGGTGGCGGCAGGTAAGCTTGGCGCCGACATCACCTTCCTGACGCGTCTCGGCGTCGACGCTTTCGCCGACATGGCCAAACAGACCTGGAAGGACGCGGGCGTGAAAAGCGCCGTCATCGACACGCCGGACAGCTATACGGGCGCTGCCTATATCTTCGTCGAGGAAGGCACCGGCAACAATGCCATCATCGTCAGTCCGGGCGCGGCAATGCTGATCTCTCCGGCCGACATCGAGGCGCATGCCGAGCTCATTCGCTCCGCCGGCGTCTTCGTCACCCAGCTCGAACAGCCGATCGATGCGGCCCTGAAGGCGCTGGAAATCGCGCGCGGGGCAGGGGTGACGACCATCCTCAATCCCGCGCCGKCCGCCAGCCTGCCCGACCGGATCTATACGCTCTGCGACTATGTCACGCCCAACGAGACCGAGGCCGAAGGTTTGACCGGCATCAACGTCTCCTCGATCGACGATGCCCGTCGCGCCGCCGACGCCCTGCTGGCCAAGGGTGTCGGCGCCGTCATCGTGACGCTCGGCGAAAAAGGCGCGCTGTTGCACACCAAGGACCGATCCGAACATGTCGACGCGTTCAATGCCGGTCCGGTGATCGAGACGACGGGGGCGGGCGATGCGTTCAATGGCGGTCTCGCCGCCGCTTTGGCAAAGGGCGTCGAGCCACTCGAGGCCGTGCGCTTTGCCTGCGCGGTCGCCGGCATTTCGGTGACGCGCCACGGCACCGCGCCGTCGATGCCGACGCTGCAGGAGGTCGAGGCGCTGCTCGTTAAGACGTGAACTCATGGTTCGCGCGGTCTATTAGCGGCTTCTTGACCCGGAACGCAGCTGAGCCGAGCGCGTTCATCCTCCTGGTCGGCGACACCGGAACGGCAGGATGAAAAAACCATACGAAAAACCCACGCTCGTGAAGCGCCAGAAGCTCACCGCGCGGACGGCCCAGATTATCGCTTCCGGCGTCATATTGGGCGAATGATCTCGGATGTTGCGTTACAGAATCCTGCTGGTCAGCTCCAGCATCGTCGTCGCGCCTTGCTCGCTGCCGGGCATATGCACGACGCGCAGAACCCTGAGGTCTTGGTTCGATCCTTCAACCGGCATCGAAACGCTTTCGCCRACGCGCGGCAATTCCTGAAACGCCAACTCGTCCACATCCCTGGCATCGTCGATGGAAATACGGCATCTCACAGCCATCTGATCTCTCCCGTTTTTCGCCCGAGGGCTGAACGGGACAAGGTTGGAATGGTTCCGAGAAAGGCATCAGCCGGCAAAGCGGTTGCGATATTCGCGCGGCGTCAGCCCCTTCAACGCCTTGAATTGGCGCCCGAAATTGGCCAGYGATCGATAGCCGACCAGCTCGGCGATGTGGGCAATCGGCTTGTCTTGTTCCGCGAGGAGGGCGCATGCTTCGCCGATGCGCAGCCGCGTCACATATTCGACCAGGGTCAGGCGCGTGTGCCGCGTGAACATGCGGTGAAAACCCGACGGGCTGAGCGCGGCGAGGCGCGCGAGGTGATCAATCCTGAGATCGTCAGTGTAGTGCGCGTGCAGATAGTCCAGGACGCGGTCTATGCGCGCGCCGCTCGAGGCGAGAGTGGACTGGGGCGAACGGGACGGCGCCGTAAGCGGCTCGGCCGCGTCGTCCTCGGCGAGCGTCAGCAGCACCGAGATCAGGTCGAGCAGCCGGTCCGCGGGCGGCTTGTCGAAGATCGCTTCGATCCGCGCCCTGACGCGCTCCGTTGCGCCTTGGGAGAATTTCAGCCCGCGCGCCGACCGGTCCAACAAGCCGGCAACCGGCCGCAGTTCCGTCAGAAGCCCGGTCAATGCACGCGCCCATTCGGGCCGGAACCAGATGACCATGACCAGATGCGGCCTACCGCCATCGAGCTTGCTCGTCGACGACCAGGTGTGCGGCAGATTAGGGCCGAGCAGCACGAGATCGCCATCGTCATAGCCGCCGACATGGTCGCCGATGAAGCGGCGGCCGCGCGAGTTCAGCGTGAGCGTCAGCTCATATTCCGGATGATGGTGCCATTCGAACGGAATGGTCGGGTCGCGCGGCACCCTTACCATCGACCATGACGCGTCATCGGCGACGGTGACTTTCTCCAGATATGGCTTCACGGCCGGCCTCCAAAAAAATCGCCTCGAACGGCGTTAGGACGACGATGGACGCCAGAATAGTATCATTTCAGGCCTGTCAGGGACAACATGCATGCCTGTCGTTCGGTTAGCCTCATGTGCGGCAAGACAAGGTCGAGGAGGAAATCGATGGCCCACGCGAAAGACATCACGAAGGACGATCATCCGACATCCAGCCGGGCGACGACCCAACTGTCCAGAATCAAGAAAACGCTTCCGCTGCGTGTGCTTTCAGATGCGGATTTCGCACACTGGCAGAAGCGGGGCTTCGTTATTGTGCGCAATGCGGTGCCGCAGGAAAATGTCGAGCGTCTCAAGGCGCTGCTTTGGCAATTCGAGGAGAAAGACCCCAGCGATCCGGCGACCTGGGACGTCACCCAGCGGCGCGATTACGCGCTGAAGGAAATCAACAATGCCGGCATGGTCGAGATCTACAACCATCAGTTCCTGTGGGACAACCGCATGGCGCGCCGCGTCTACGACGCTTTCGTCGACATATGGGACATGGAGGATCTGTGGGTCGCCATCGACCGCGCCAACCTCAACACGCCCAACAAAGGCAAGCGCGCGTCTCCCGGCTTCATCCACTGGGATGCCGATACCTCGCTCGAGCCCAAGCCGATCTCGGTGYAGGGTGTGCTCTCGCTGGTCCACCAGGACGGCGGCGACATAGGTGGCTTCCAATGCGTGCCCTATCTGTTCGARCATTTCGACGAGTGGGTGAAGACGCAACCCGCCGACCGCGATCCGCATCATCCGGACATGAGGGGAATCGAGGACAGGATCGAGAAGCTCGAGCTTTTCCCGGGCGACCTGATGATCTTCAACTCGCTGCTGGCGCATGGCGTGGCGCCGAACACGTCCGACGACAAGGTGCGGATGGCGCAGTACATCTCCATGTTCCCCGCCGATGAGGGCAATCTCGTCGAGCGCGAGGCACGAATCCGATCCTGGCGCGAGCGCGAGGCGCCGCAGCGCGCCGGCTTTGCGGGTGATCCGCGCGGCTGGGAGAAGAGAAACGCCGAGACGGCAAAGCTGACGCCGCTCGGCGAAAGGCTGCTGGGGCTGGTCAGCTGGAACGGGTGATGGCGGGAGATCGAGACGGCGGGATGTGCCCGCCGTTGCGTCGCCGACCGAGCTGACTTTTCTTCCCGCCAATTACCGGGGTGCTGATTACGATCACTCGCTCCCGAAGGCGATGGACTTGCCGACGATGATGCTGGCAGGCTGGAGGATGAGCCATGCTATGAGGATGCTAGTGATCATGCGGCGCTACTAAGTTTCGGTCCAAGCGAGCCCGGCTTGCTTTGTTTTTCAGGTTCGCAAGCCGGGCTATGCACCGACCGATGGGCGGGGGCTTGGGGTTTATCAGCCGGCGCGGGCGCAGACTGTCGATTTGCCAGCAAGTCCGCAATCGACCGAGGTCCTCGCTTCCAATGGCATAGGTCCGAATAACGAAAAGATATAGCCCCTTATTCCGTAGGGGCAGCTCGGTCTGGCCAGGGCAAGAATGGCAGCAGGGTAAGCCCTTTTGACCTAAAGCGCGTCGCGACCTTTCAGATTCCTCCCTGCGCTTTAGGCTTTTGACTTTGCGCATGTCTTTGTCCCGAAACCGGTTCCCACTTTCGGGAGACACGCTTTAGGCGAGCAGATCAATCGCGGACCCGGGTCCTCACTGCGACTTTCTCAGGTGGCGGCAGCGGCGGCGACCAACGCGGTGGCGGGCGCTGTCGGATTGTCAGCAGGGAGTTCAGAAAATACAATATTTCAAGAAGCTAATGGCGCGAGTGACGGGGCTCGAACCCGCGACCTCCGGCGTGACAGGCCGGCACTCTAACCGACTGAGCTACACCCGCGCACTGACGAGCACGTGTCAGTCGTGTTCGTCGTTGGGGCGCTGGATAAGGGGTTCGCCTGCGGGTGTCAAGCGCGGCATTCAAGCATTATAGCAATCAGGAGAAGGTTTTTTGACAGCGCCATCGAGCCTGGGGAAATCCGCATTGCAGGGCGCACGCGATCCCTTCATTTGGCCTTGCGAATGCGGCCCTAACTGCTTAAAGGTCCGCGCTCAAGCGGGCGATTAGCTCAGTTGGTAGAGCGCTTCGTTTACACCGAAGATGTCGGCGGTTCGAGCCCGTCATCGCCCACCAATCCGCTGGACAAGCAGGAAGTAGAACGGGGCAGCGGCCTTGCAGAGCCGCCACCCCGTCATGAGCCGGGTTCAGGCCGCTATTGCCGGACGTAGCAGCGCTTGTGAGCGCCCGGGGCGGGATCATCGCCGAAAGCGTTGTTGCCGCAGCGAACGCCGTTCCTGAAAACATCCTGCGTGTACTGGCCCCGTGCGCCGTATCTGACCATCGCGCGGCCGCGGAAATCGCAGAACTCGCCCTCCCTGGCGCAGGCGACCCATTCGCCGCGATCCGGGCGTGAGCCGTAGTCATTGTCTCCGTAATTGTCGTTATCGCCATAGCCGCCGCCACGCGCGACGAAATAACAGGCCTTCTCGCGGCCGGGAGCGGGGTCGCCAAAAAGGCGATTCGAGCACGGCACGGCCTGACGGTCGAAAAACCGCGAGGTTGTTCGGCCCCGGGCGCCGTAGACCACTTCGGTGGGATAGGGCAAGCGGCATATGCCGCCTTCATTGGCGCATCGCCGCAGCTGCTGCGCCGAGGCGGAGGCGGGGAAAAGGGCGGACGCCGCGGCGACCAGTCCGGCCAGGCATATCAAGGCCAGCGTCGCCCGGATCGAGACGTGAAAAGTTTTTAACACGAATTGTCTCCCGGTTTGGTTGTGCGCCGGCATCCTACCGCAGGCGGATTAAATGCGCGATGAATGCCTGATCGGGAGGCTGTTCCTATCTCGATATGTGGGCACGCGGCGCGGCTGCCGTCTTGCTCAGTATTTGATGATTCGCCGCTCGATCAGGACGACGAGGCAGAACAGCGCGATCGACAGCGACGACGACAGCACGATCGCCGCATAAAGCCGGTCGGACTGGTAGTTGAAGGTCGCCTGGATGATCAGCGCGCCGAGCCCTTTGTCCGAGCCGATCCACTCGCCAACGATGGCGCCGATGACGGCGGTGGCCGACGCGATCCTGAGCGAGGAGAACAGCATCGGCAGCGCGCGCGGCAGGCGCAGGCTCCAGAAAATCTCCGAGCGTGTCGCCGACAGCACCCGGAACAGCTCGTGCTCGTTGTCGCTGGCCGAATCGAGGCCACGGATCATGTTCACCAGCGTCGGGAAGAAGCAGATCACCGCGGCGATGACGATCTTCGGCGTCATGCCGAGACCGAAGATCAGGATGATGATCGGCGACAGCGCCAGGATCGGAATGGTGTTGAAGAACAGCACGATCGGGAAATAGGCGGCCTGAAGCACGCGGCTGTGGACGAAGAGCACGGCCAGCAGCACGGCAGCCAGATTGCCGATGACGAAACCGGCCAGCGCCTCGATCAAGGTCGGCCGCAGATTGTCGATGAGGAGCGAAAAGTTCTTCTGGAAGACGCCGAATATCGCCGTCGGCGTCGGCACGATATAGGCCGGCACGCCGAGCAGCGGCAGCAAGTATTGCCAGGCGAGCAGGATCGAAGCCGCGCCAAGGACGGGGAGCGCAATGGTCATTTGCGGAGAGAGCGGCGCCTGTCTCACGATGCGCGCTCCAGCGCCATGCGCAGATCGGCCATGGCGGCGACGATCGCCGGATCCTCGCGCTTGCAGCGATTGCCTTCCTGCTTGAAGGGCCGCATGTCGAGGTCCTTGACGACGCGTCCCGGATTGGCGGCCAGCACGATGACGCGTTCGCCGAGATAGGCGGCCTCGGCGATGGAATGCGTGACGAAAAGGATAGTCGTGCCGGCGCGCCGCCAGAGCGCGAGAAGCTCGTCGTTCAATCGGTCGCGCGTGATCTCGTCGAGTGCGCCGAAGGGTTCGTCCATCAACAGCAATTTGGGCTCGCCGAGCAAGGCACGCGCGATCGCCACGCGCTGGCGTTGGCCACCGGAGAGCTGATGCGGCAGGCGCTCACTGAGGCCGCCGAGGCCCATCAATTCCAGTAGTTCCGCGCTGCGGTCCTCGATCTTGCGCGTCAGCCTGCCCTGGCCGACACCGAGCGGCAGGCGCACATTATCGCGCACCGTGCGCCAGGGCAGCAGGGTCGAATCCTGGAAGACGAAGCCGACATCGCGGCGCGAGCGCACCGTGTGCGGTGTTTCGCCAAGCACGCTGATCGTACCTCCGAGCGGATCGAGCAGGTCGGCCACCACGCGGAGCAAGGTCGACTTGCCGCAGCCGGACGGCCCCAGGATCGATAGGAAGGAGCCGGCCGCGACGGTGAGGTCGAGGCCGGCGAGCACTTTGACGGCCGTCCGCCGTCCGCCATAGCCGACATCCAGCTGTCGCGCTTCGATCGCGTCTGGCATCACGCGGCGGGCGCGTCGAGCTTGGGCCGGTCGGCGGCCGAGAGTTCGAGTATCTTGGTGGTGTAGACATCGGCGGCCGCTGGGCGACCGTTCGGATACTGGCCGACCTTGTCGAGCAGCGCCAATTGCTCCTCGATCGAGGCTGGATCGAACGTACCCCAGCCGTCCTTGGCGGTGGCGCCGTCAAAGGAGAGTTTCAGCACCAGGTTGACTGTCTTTTCCTCCCAGCCGAGATCCATTTCGGGATAGGCGGCGACCATCTTCTTGACCGCTTCCTGCGGGTTGGCGTGGACCCAGCCCCAGCCTTTGCCGACGGCGCCGATGAATTTCGCCAGCGTCTCAGGATCCTTTTCGATTGCCGCGTCAGTCGCGAAATAGACATCGGCGTAGGAGCTCAGCCCGAGATCGCGCGTCAGCAGGTCGATGCGGTCGTCGCCGACGACGCTGAGCGCCTGCGTGTTGGTGATCCAGCCGCCGATCGCGTCGACATCGCCGCGAACCAGCGGCGCCTTGTCGAAGCCGACATTGACGATGGTCACCTCCGACGGATCGACCCCATTCTTAGCCAGGATCTCGTCGATGACAAAGCGCGCCGTCGGCTGGATGCCGATCTTCTTGCCCTTCAGGTCCGCGACGCTGCGGATCGGCTTGGCTGGCTTGGACGTCAGTGCGTAAGGACCGGTGCGGAAGCCGCAGGCGATGATCTTGATCGGCACGCCGCTGGCGCGGGCCGAATAAAGCTGTGGCGTTTCCGAGAACTGTCCAAGCTGCGCGGCGCCCGAAATGACAGGCGGAACGGTCGAAGCGTTGGGGCCGCCGGGGCTGAATTCGACCTCCAGCCCGGCATCCTTGAAATAGCCGTTGGCGACGGCCGCGATATCGCCGATCTGGCCGTTGGACATCAGCCAGTCATACTGGATGACGACCTTGCCGGCGGCTTTCGCGCCGGGGGTCAACACCAGCTGCATGCCGGCGGACGCAGCCGCCACGGCTGCCATGCCGCCTTTCACGAAAGCGCGACGATTCAATTCGAAGTCACTGTTCCCACTCATTTTTCGCTCCTGTTACAGACTTTTCTCGTCTCTTCTTCAGGCGCCGCTCCCTTCGGCGCGGCGTCGTCTACGGCTGTTCGTCGTGGTAGTCGCCAGGGCCGCCGTCGAGCCAGGCGTAAAGCTCCCAGAGCGTATCGTCCGGGTCGGTGAAATAGGCGCAGCGCGCATTCCAGACGTAGTCTTCGGGTGGGCCGTAGAAGGGCACGCCCCTGGCGCTGAGTTCGGCATGCATGCGGTCGATGTCGGCCGGCGCATCGAGCTGCACGGCGACGCAGACCTTGTGCGCGCGACGCGGCGACTTCAGGTTCGACACGCCTGTATGGCGGTTGATGTGGTCGAGTTCCCAGGCGGCGAGCGTGACGCCCTCGCCATGGAAATCGGCAAAGCCCTCGGCGCGGCGGCGCAGGCGGAAGCCGAGCTTGTCGACGTAGAAGTCAACGGTACGCTCGATGTCTTCCACCAGCAGGCAGACGTCGGAGATGCGCGTGATGTTTGCCGACATGGCTATTTCGCTCCGCCAGCTTTGTGGATAGGCAACTTGACGCCGACGCGGTTGGCGGCGCCGACGATGTGAGCGCGCATTGCTGCTTCTGCAGCCGCAGGATCGCCCGCCACAAGCGCCTCGTAGATGCGCACATGCTCGCCGACATTGATCTCGACGAGGTCGTGCAGCGGGTTGGTCATGCGGGCGTAGTGGATCGAGTGGCGGATCTGCTCGCAGACGAAGGAAATGAAGGTGTGGATGTAGCTGTTGCCGGTGGCGCGCGCGATCTCGCGGTGGAAGAGCAGGTCGGCGTCGATGCTGCCTTCTTCCCAGCGCTCCTCGCCGCCCATGCGGTCGAGCGCCGCCTTGATCGAATCGAGATGTTCTTTGCCGCGCCGCGCCGCCGCCAGCGCCGCCGACTCGGCCTCGAGGATGCAGCGCAGCTCAAACAGCCGCTCCATATTGTGCGTGTCCTTGAGCGCCTCGCGGTCGATGCGGATCGCGGCGCGCTGCTCGGGCGCCAGCACGAAGGCACCGACGCCTTGGCGCGCCTCGATCATGCCGTCGGCACGAAGCTGGGCGATCGCCTCGCGCACCACGTTGCGGCTGACGCCGAATTTTTCCGACAGCTCCTGCTCGGTCGGCAGCCGCGCGCCGGGGTTCAGTTCGCCGGATTCGATCTCGCGGCTGAGGAAGGCCGCGACCCGGTGCGGCAGCGTTTCGACGGTACCGATGGCGGCCAGTCTCTGCTTCATGGAAAAGTCTCCGTCACGGGCAACAGACAGCCGGGATTCATCAAGCCCTTAGGGTCGAGGGCGCTCTTCAGTGCCGCGACCATGCGGCGATGCGTCGGCGAAAGCCCGGCCCAGAATTCCTTTCGGCGGCTGCGGCCGATTCCGTGCTCCGCGCTGATCGAGCCGCCGAGGCCGATGGCGATTTCATAGAGCCCGGCGATGATCTCAGCGCCACGCGCACGAGCCTCGCGCTCGGCAAGTTCGAGCGGCGGCAGCACGTTGAAATGGATGTTGCCGTCGCCGGCGTGGCCGTAGGCGAGAGGAATCCAGCCGGAGTGGTCATTCGCGACGAAGCGGCGGGCTTGCTCGATCAAGGCAGGGATGCCGGAAATCTTTACCGACAGATCGGTGCGCACATGATAGCCGCGCTTCGCCTGGCCTTCGACAAGGCCCTCGCGGATCGCCCAAAAACTCCTGGCCTGCGCGGTGCTCGCGGCGAGGACCGCGTCGGTCACCAAGCCATTTTCCATGGCATCGCCGAGGAAACCGGCAAGCAAGCCGTTGAGGTCGATGGCGGCGCTGGACGACAATTCGATCAGCACATGGACTGGYGCCGAGACCGGCGCTCTCATTGCGGGGTCGACCAGCCGGGCAAGCTCGATGCATTCCGAGCCGATGATTTCGAAGGCGGAGATCAGATCCGAACAGTCGCGGCGCGCCCGATTGAAAAGCGCGACGGCCGCCTCGAACGAGGCCAGGCCGAGATAGGCTGTCTCTGTTTTGGCCGGCTTCGGAAACAGCTTGACCTCGACGCCGGTGATGATGCCCAGCGTGCCTTCCGAGCCGATGAAAAGCTGCTTGAGGTCATAGCCGCTGTTGTTCTTGCGCAGGCCGCAGATGCCGTTCCAGAGCTCGCCATCCGCCAGCACCACTTCGAGACCTAGGATCAGGTCGCGCGCCATGCCGTAGCGCAACACGTTGACGCCGCCGGCGTTGGTGGCCGCATTGCCGCCGATCTGGCAGCTGCCTTGCGCGCCGAGCGCGAGCGGGAAGAGGCAATCCCGCGCCTCGCACGCGTCCTTGATCGTCTGCAGCACGCAGCCGGCATCGGCTTGCAGCGTGAAATTCTCGGTATCGATCTGCCGGATGGAGCTGAGCCGCTCCAGGCTGACGACGACCAAGCCGCCGCCTTTGCTGTCGATGGCGCCCGACACCAGTCCGGTGTTGCCGCCCTGTGGGATCACGCCGAGCCCAAGTTCGCCGCACAAACGCATTACCGCTTGAACCTCGGCCACCGAAGCTGGCCGCAGCACGGCGAGAGCCCCGCCGCGATAGTCGCCGGCCCAGTCGCCCAGATACTTCGCCATTCCGGCCGGATCGGCGGCGATGCCGTTCTGTCCGACGGCGCTTTCCATGGCGCCAAGGATTTCCGGTGAAAGGCGTTGGAGAGTCATGAGCGTCTATGTCTGGATATTGGGTGATACATATCATCCTACAACTTACCTCAAGTCAATCGCCCCTCGTGTTCGGCGATCACGTCATCGGCTCAAGTAAGGGAGCTGACCGTGTCGGTCGGGAAGGCCGTGTCTGTTGTGCTAGGCCCTGCCTATGCGTTGTCCTGGCCGATTGCCGACCGCCAAAACCACCGCGATGGTGGCGGCAGGGGAAGCCGCCCCCGACCCGATCGATCCGGTGAGGAGAAAAGATGATTGAACTGCCTTTTGCCCGCGAAGAGTACCAGCAGCGGCTCGGAAAGATCCGCGCCGAGATGGCCAAGCGTGGTATCGAACTCCTGATCGTCAACGACGTCGCCAACCAGCATTACATCACCGGCTATGACGGCTGGTCGTTCTACACGCCTCAGGTGGTGCTTGTTCCGATCGAGGAGGTCGAGCCGGTCTGGATCGGCCGCGCCATGGATGCTGCCGGCGGCTTGCTGACGGCCTGGATGAAGCCGGAAAACGTGGTCGGCTTCCCGGAAGACCATGTTCAGCGCGCCGACCGTCATCCGATGGACTGGATCGCGGCCTGGATCGTCGCCAAGGGCTGGGGCAATCGCCATATCGGCATCGAGCTCGAAGCCTATTATTTTTCACCGAAGGCGCATGCGCGGCTCGTCGCCGGACTGCCCAAAGCGAAATGGCACGACGCCAATCTGCTCGTTAACTGGATCCGCGCGGTTAAATCGCCGCCTGAAATCGCCTATCTGCGCAAGGCGTCAAGGCTGGCCGAGGCGGCGGTCGCGCGGGCCTACGAAGTCATTGCGCCAGGTGTGCGCGAGTGCGACGCGATCGCCGCCATCCAGGCGGCGCAGATCGCCGGCAGCCCGGATTTTGCCGGCGACATCACCGCGCTGCCGCCGACGATCCTCGGCGGCGAAAACGCCTCCGCGCCGCACATCATGTGGAGCGACCGGCGGTTCGGAAAGGACGAAACGATCGCGCTCGAGCTAGCCGGCGTCTGCCGCCGCTATGCCGCCGGGCTCGCCAGGACCATGCAGCTCGGCAAGACGCCGGCGCGCGTCGCGGACACGGCAAAGGCCGTCATCGAAGGCATGGATGCTGTGCTCGATACCGTATGCCCGGGCACGACCGCTGAAGCGGTCGAAGCTGCCTGGCGCAAGGTTATAGAGCGTCACGGGCTCAAGAAGGAATCGCGCATCGGCTATTCCATCGGCGTTGCCTATCCGCCGGATTGGGGCGAGCATACGATCAGCCTGAGGCCCGGCGACAAGACGGTGCTGCAACCCGGCAATGTCGTTCATTCCATCCTGGGCATGTGGATGGACGGCTGGGGCATCGAGATCAGCGAGACCATCCTGGTGACCGAGACCGGCAACGAGACGCTGACGAAGTTCCCGCGGGATATCCATGTCAAATCCTGACCGGCCGTCTTCAGCGAGCGACACCGCTCCCGACATCGATGCCGGGATTCTCGATCGGATGATCGAGATCCGTCGCCATTTGCACCGCCACCCGGAGCTCTCGAACCGCGAAGCGGGCACGCAGCGCTATTTGCGCGAGATGCTTGCAAAGGAGGGGATCGCCGAGATTCGCGATGTGGCCGGCTACGGGCTTGCCGTCGATATCGTCGRCACCGGCCGGCCTTCGAACCGAAAGGTGGCTATCCGAGCCGATATCGACGCCTTGCCGATCGAAGAAGAGTCGGGCGTCGACTTCGCGTCGGAAAATCCGGGCGTGATGCATGCCTGCGGTCACGATGCCCATGCCGCGATGGGCTTCGCGGTCGCCGCGCATCTCAATCGCTCACCCGACAGTTTCGGCGGAACGGTCCGCCTCATCTTCCAACCTGCAGAAGAGGACGAGCCGTCTGGCGGCAAACGGGTGGTGGAGGAGGGGCTTCTCGACGATGTCGATGCCGCGATCTGCGTCCACGTCGACCCCTATACGCCATCCGGCAAGGTCGCCGTCGGCTCCGGCCCCTACACTTTGGCGTGCGATACGTTCGACGTGCTGGTCACCGGCTCGGCGGCGCATGCGGCAAAACCCTATGAGGGTATCGACGCGCTAGCTATCGCCTGCTCCATGGTGGGCGAGCTACAGAAGATCGTCTCGCGCGAGACCGATCCTTACGATCCGCTGGTCATATCGGTGACCGCCATCGACGGCGGCAACGCCTACAACGTAACCGCCGGCAAGGTTGCGTTCAAAGGCACAATACGCAGCGGCAGCGACGCCACCCGCGAGCGTGCCTGGCGCCGGCTCCGCGAGGTGCTTGAAGGAATAGCTGCAAGCCACGGCGCAAACGTAAAGATCGACATCCACCGGGGCGAACCCGGCGTTATCAACAATACCGGGATGGCGGCCCTGATCATGGCCGGCGCCAGGGCCAGCATCGGCGTAGATAATGCTCTCAACGTGCAGGGATGGAGCATTGCCGACGACTTCGGTTACTACAGCGAGAAACGCCCGTCGGTGTATTTCCGACTCGGCATCCGCAATGAGGAGGTCGGGTCGGTCTACCCGCTTCACCACGCCAGGTTCCGCGTCGACGAGGCCGCGTTAAAGAGCGGTGTCCTTACTCTGGTTTCGGCGGCAACGATGTACCTGGCCGGGCAGGAAGATCCCGGCGCTTAGCGTTTCGCCGGCGCCGGTGTCGGATCAGCCGGTCAAAGATACTGCGCGACCTTCTTGCCGACGGTCAGGAAGCGCAACGGGTCGACTGCTTCGCCGTCGTGACGCACTTCGTAGTGAAGGTGCGGGCCGGTCGAGCGGCCGCTGCTGCCGGTCTTGCCGATGATTTCGCCGGCGGCAAGCTTCTGGCCGACGGTGACATCGATCTCACTCAAATGCCCGTAGCGTGTGGCAAAGCCGTTGCCATGGTCGACCTCGACCATGCGGCCGTAGCCGCCGGCCCAGCCGGCCCTGGTGACGGTGCCGGCGGCCGTGACCTTGGCCGGCATGCCGATCGGCGCCCTGAAATCCATGCCGGTGTGCAGGGCGGCGCTGCCAAGGATGGGGTCGGTGCGCACGCCGAACGGGCTGGTCACCGTATGGCCCGGGGCGGGGTTGGCGAGCGGCAGCTTGCGCGCCTCCTTCTTGACCTGGTCGAGCGCGTCAAGCGCTTCGTCCAACTCCTTGACCTTGCTGTCGAAAGCCATTGAGGGATCAAGCGGAACCAGCGGGCCGCCGACATCGCCCTTGTCGAACTCGCTGTCGACCGGCAGCCCCGCCGCTTCCAGCGCTTGTACGATGCCATCCGCATTCTTGTAGGCGTTGTCGGCCAGAGTGGTGATGCGGGAAAGCTGCTGGTTCTCTATGGCCTTCAGCGACGCATTGATCGAGACGAACAGCTTGTCTGCACGATCTGCGGCCGTTTCGCCGTCGAGCGGGTCGGACCTCGTCGACCAGAGCGAGAAGGGCCTAGTGTCGCCCGCGCCCAAAGATCCGACGGAGTAGGTCGGCGCCTGCGAGAGGCTGCCGGTGACTTCGGCGTGCTCGTCGGGCTTGGGCGCCGCGGCGCCTGTGGCGTCGCCAACCTCGTTCTCGGCACGCTCGAGGATCGGGCCGAGCCGCCCGTGGCGCTCGCTGAGCTGGGTCTGCCTGGCCAGCAGCTCACTGACCTTGGTTTCCATCAGCTGCTGGTCGAGAAGCTGGCGGCTGGTGATGCGGTCGACCTGAGCGCGCAGCGCCGAGATGCGGTCCTCATAGGCCTGCTGCATGCGCGCCTGCCTGGCCGTCGTGGCGCCGATCAGGTCGTCGCGCAGCACCAGATAGGACGTCGCGAGCAAGTAGCCGATGGCGATCGCCGCCAGGGCCGAGCCGATGAACGCGGCGAGCCAGGGGCGGATGGTGAAATGCCTTATCTCGTTGCCCCGGGCGATGATGACCGTGTGCGGTTCCTTGCGCCTGCCGAAGACCGCTGACTGACCGGTTTGTTTCACGGGACGGAGCTTTCGTTATGGGGATCAACGACAAGCCTGATTACACATTATTAGGGTTAACAAAGTTTTGCCGTGCCGACTGCGCGGCGCCGAATGCACGCAGCACGGGCAAGAAGTTGCGCGAAAATCTCCAGGATGCGGACCTCATGCCGGGAAATCGTTGGCCATGAACACCGATGTTCTGCCAGCAGCAGCCTATAGCTCGCAGAGCAGGGCTCAGGTTTCTTAACTGTCTTCGATTGCGTTTAGTTGACGTTTTTCGAGTAAAGGCGTGTTGGTATTTGGGATTCACCGTGGCGGTAGGAATGCTGGACGATCTGGTTGGCAAGATCCTCGACAAGATTTCGGGCACCAGTCTGTTGGCGACCGGGCTTTTGCTGCTGACTGCCTTTGTCAGCGCGCTTGTGGCCTATTGGCGCACGGCCGAGGAGAAGAGCTGGAAGGAGTTTTTCGAGTTCGCCGTCCCGCGTGAGGTCATCACCCATCCCTCCGCGAAGGCCGACCTTCTGTTCTGGGTCACGAAGAAGGCCCTGATGCCTTTCCTGATGCTGCCCGCCGGAATCGTCTTCGTGACGGCGGTGGGATACGGGACCAACTGGCTGTTTTCGACACTGTTCCACTTCCAGCCGCCTCTGACCGAGGGGCCGGCAGGGCCGGTGACGGTTCTGATCTTCACCGTCAGCATGCTCCTCGCCTACGACATCTCCTATTATCTCTATCACGTCGCCCAGCACCGCTATCCGCTGCTTTGGGAACTGCACAAGGTGCATCACTCGGCCGAGGTGATGGTCGGGATCACCAAGGACCGGGTCCATCCGCTCGACGAGTTGATGAACCGAGCTTGGGACGGCATCATCGTGGGGTTCTGCTTCGGCATCTGGTCGCTGATTTCGCTGAACCTTGTCGAACTGACCGTTTTTGGCGTCAACGTCTATGTCATGCGGAACATCCTGATGATGGATTTCGTCAGGCACACGCATTTCAAGATCTCGTTCGGCCCGCTCAACCATTTGATCCTGTGTCCTCACTGGCATCAGCTGCATCACAGCGTCGATCCGCGCCACTACGACAAGAACTTCGGGCTGCTCTTCTCGTTCTGGGACCGGCTCTTCGGAACATTGTGTGTGCCGAGGCCTGACGAGGACTTCAAGTTCGGGCTGGTCGACCGCGATGTGCGCGACTATCAGTCGCTCGCAGGCCTTTACGTCATGCCGCTGAAGCGGATGTGGGGACATATCGCCAGGCGCATGCGGCCCGGAAAGCCACGGTCACGCACCTCGCAAGCCTCGGAGGGGACACGGCCATGAACGCTCCCGTTGTGCTCGCAATCCCGCGCACGCGCACCTTCGAAGTCGTGACATCGGCGGCGCGCCTGGCCGAGATCGCACCCGCCTGGAGCGCGCTCTGGCAGCGGGCTGACGGGCTTGTCTTCCAGCACCCCGACTGGATCGCGGCCTGGTGGCGCACGACCCCGCAGCAGGAGAGGCGCGCGCTCAGGATCGGGCTTGCCTGGAACGGCGACCGGCTCGATGGCGTGATAGCGCTCGCGACCTTCAGGCGTTCCGGCATCCGCATACTGGAATGGGCGGCGAAGGATCACAGTGACTATGGCGACGCGCTGGTTGCGCCCGACACCGACCCGCGGGCGATCTCCAGCCTCTGGCAGTATGTTTTTGACCAGGGTGGCTTCGATCTGATCTATCTCAACCGTCTGCTGCCGGATGCCGGTGTGCATGCCCTGCTGAAACCGGCTCATGGCAAGGCGCTTCGGCCCAATCACCGCAGTGAAATCAGCTATCGTGTCGCTGGCTCATGGCAGCGTGGGGCGGAATGGTTCGAGACGTTGTCCAAGAAGGGCCGGCAGAACTATCGTCGCGGCCGCAAGTTCATGGAAGAAAGCGGTGCATTGCGTTTCCGGCTGCTGGATGCGGAGGAGCCGCGCGAGCCGGTGCTCGAGCGCGTCGCGACGTTGAAGCGCCTCTGGCTCGCTCGCCATGGTCGCGCCTCGGATCTGTTCGACAAAGGTTCGCCGGTTCTCGCCGCGCTGATTTCGGTGCTGGCCGACCTCGGGCTGTTACGCATCTTCGTGCTGGAGCTTGACGACACGATCGTCGCCGTCTCGATCAATTTCGAGCAGCGCGGCACGATGATGGCTTTCGTCACCACCTATGATCCCGAATACGAGCGCGCCTCGCCGGGTATGGTGCTGATGATGGACTATATCCAATGGTCGTTCGACCGTGGCCTTGCCACGGTCGATTTTCTCTGCGGCGGCGAGGATTTCAAGCGGCGCTTCGCCACGCAGTCAGTCACGCTGTCGTCCATGATGGGCGCGCGCGGCTTGCGTGGCCATCTTGCCGCGCTGGCCGATCAGGTGAGCCATCGTTCGAAATCCTGGAGGACGCGGCGGCAGCCGAAGGCCGAGGCACCTGACGAGTAACGACCATAATTGTCGATTGCTTTGGGGGGCTTTTGCGACGCTCAGAGCGCGCGAACGGCTTCCAGCACGGCCTCGGCATGGCCCTTGACCCGAACCTGGCGCCAGATGCGGGCGATACGGCCGTCCGTGCCGATCAGGAAGGTGGCGCGCTCGACACCCATATATTTGCGCCCGTACATCGTCTTCTCGACCCACAGATGATAGGCCTCGATCACCTTGCGCTCCTCGTCGGCGACGAGATCGACGGTAAGATCGTGCTTCGCCTTGAATTTGTCGTGTTTCTTCACGCTATCGGGTGAGAGCCCGATCACCACGGCGCCGGCCTTTTCGAACTCAGGCTTCAACTGCGAGAAGCCGATCGCCTCGTTGGTGCAACCTGTGGTGTCGTCCTGCGGATAGAAGTAGAGTACGACGGGCTTGCCCCGGAACGCGGCGAGGCTGAGGGAGCCGCCGCCGTCACGCGGAAGATCGAATTGGGGTGCAGCGTCGCCCACCTGGAGATCAGACATGTCGATGCCCTTGTTTGCGGTTACGCGCGGGAGAGCATCGATATAACGTGAGGCGGGGATTCGTCCACGACGAGTTCGTCACAACGGAAGATTGCTTGGATCAGGAAGACCCGCAGCACGAGAAGATCAGGTTCAGGCGTGACGAGATCACCGACCTGGCGAAGCTTCCGTCCGCGTGCCGCGTGCCGCCGCTTGGCCGCGCGGCGGTGCGGCGGCGCTTTCGCATCCTCGGTCGCGTGTTTGCCGGGCTTTGTGCGCTCGTGCTCCTGGCGGCGGCGGGCGTCTATGTCCTCGGCGCCTCGGGCATCGGCACGGAGCGCCTCCGGGCCGAGGCGGAGACCGCCATCGAGAAGCTCGCCGGCGTCGACGTCCACGTCGCCGTCGGCGCGGCGCGGTTGACGCTCGACGGGTCGAGCTTCGTTGCCCTGCAGGTGAACGACGTCAGCCTGAAGACGGCTGACGGCAAACCCATGGCCGATATCGGACGCGTGCGTTTCGGCATGCGCCTGCTGCCGCTGCTTTCCGGTGATGTCCGGCTGACCAGCGCCAGATTTTCCGACGCTCATATCGTGGTGGCCGCCATGCCCTCCGGCGGCGGCGACTGGACGGCGGTGCTGCGCAACCAGGACGGCCTTGTCGATCCGGAGAAAGTGTCGACGGCGGTGTTTGCCAGCGTCAACGACGCGCTGGATGCCGTGCGCGAGGACTCCATGCGCCAGATCGACCTGCGCAATGTCGGGTTCGAGCTGCCGGACACCGGGCCGGTCAAGCGCGTGACCGTCACCTCGGCGACCGTCGCGCAGACCGGCACGGGAAGCATGCAGGCCTCCTACGATGCCGATGTCGATGGCCGGCACGCAACCTTGGTCGCCTCGGCGACACGCGATGCGACGGCAAGGCGCATTTCGTCGCTGGATGCCAAGCTCGAGATAGCCGGCCCCTCCGGCGAGGGGAATTCGACCGAGGCCGGCTCGTCCGAGGAGGGCGGGAAGGTGGGGTCGATCGCGTTGAAGTTCTCGGGCTCGGAGGCGTCGGGCGACAGCCCATCACGCCTGGCGGCCTCGCTCTCGCTCAACGGTTCGGTGCTCGACCTGGACGAACGCGGGCTGCTGCCGACCGATGTCGATGCCGATGCCACGCTGGTGGCCGGTTCGAACAAGATATCGGTCGACCGGCTGCTGATCAAAAGCGGCCGCTCCAGCTTCGATTTTGCCGGATCGATCGGACCGAAGCCGGCAGTGGCGGGGGAGGAACCCGCCTACCGCTATGACCTCACCAGCGATGGCTCGACGCTGGCACCTTCGGAATCGCCGGAACCGGCGCTTCAGTTCCTGGCCCGTATCGCCGGCGTTTACCAGCCGAAGAGCCGCAAGCTCGTCGCCGAGCAGATCGCCGTGCGCTCCGGCGGACCGGGTGAGGTGCTGGGCGCCGCCACGGTCGCCTTCGTCGACAACGGTCCGCCGGGAGTATCGCTGTCGCTCAACGTTCACGACATGCCGGTCTCGCATGTCAAGCAATTGTGGCCGTGGTTCTCGGCCCGCAACGCGCGGCTCTGGGTGCTCGGCAATTTGTTCGGCGGCACGGTGACCGACGCCAATCTGCAGTTCCAGGTCGTGCCGGGGCGCATGGGCAACGGCGTGCCGCTGACCGGCGACGAAGTGTTCGGCCGTTTCCAGATCGAAGGATCGCGCTTCGATACCGCCGGGCGCATCCCGCCGGTGCGTGACGCCGTCGGCGCCGTCGCGTTCCACGGCAACGATGTCGACATCGCGCTCTCCTCCGGCAGCGTCTATATGCCGAGCGGCCGCACCGTGGCGGCAAGCGGCGGCACCTTGACGATCAAGAACGCGAACCTGCCGATCGTGGTCGGCAAGCTCGACATGGATGTCGCGGGCGAGGCGCCGGCGATCGCGGAGCTTGCCTCCTACGAGCCGATCAATGCCATGCGCCATGTTGGGCTGGCGTCCGAGGATCTGTCCGGCACCGTCACCGGGCATGTCAGGGCGGACATTCCGCTGACGAAAGGCATGGACACCTCGACGCTCGATTGGCTGGTTTCGCTCGACTATCAGAATCTGTCGCTAGCGAAACCGTTCGAGGACCAGACGGTGACCGAGGCCGACGGCTCGATTACCGTCGGGCCCAAGCAGGCGGTGATCTCCGCCGAAGCCAAGCTCAACGGCATTCCAGCCGAGCTCGATCTCGTCGAGCCGCTCGAAGATGACGGGCCGGCGCGAAGCCGCAAGGTTACGCTGATCCTCGACGATAAGACGCGTAACGCCAGCATGCCCGGCCTGTCGGACCTGCTTTCGGGAACCATCAAGGTGGCGATCGACAAGAGCGGCGAGGGCGCCCAGCAGGTTTCGGCCGACCTGACCAACGCCAGGCTCGACATTCCCTGGGCGGGCTGGAGCAAAGGCGCCGGCATTCCCGCCAAGGTCACGTTTGACATGGCGAAGTCCGGCAGCACTACCACGCTGTCGGATTTCGATCTCGGCGGCAAAAGCTTTTCCATCGACGGCAATCTGACCTTGGTCAACGGCGCGTTGTCCACGGCCCGCTTCAGCAAGGTTTCGTTGAACCGGGGCGACGACGTCGCCGTTTCGGTGAAGCGCTCCGGCAAGAGCTATGCCGTCGACGTCAGCGGCGCGTCGCTCGATGCCCGCTCGCTGATCAAGCAATTCACCTCGGATGTCGACACCGCGACGAAGGGCGCAGGCAGCGACGCTGTCTCGGTGAGCGCCGACGTGGCATCGCTGATCGGCTTCCATGACGAGGTGCTGTCCAATCTCAAACTCGAATACAGCGCCGCCGGATCGCGCGTGAATGGGCTCAACGTCACCGCCGCGGCAAGCTCGGGCGCGGCGATCACGATCAACAACACAACCGGTGAAGGCGGCCGCGTGCTCAGGGTGAAGTCGGCCGATGCCGGCGCGATCCTGCGTTTCCTCAACGTCTACGAGCACATGGAAGGCGGCGCGATCACGCTGTCGCTCTCGGGCTCCGCAGACGGGCCGATGAAGGGACAGGTGGACGCCCGCAATTTCTATATCGTCAACGAGCCCAAGCTCGCCTCGATCGTTTCGACGACGCCGGCCGGCGACACACGCAGCCTGAACGAGGCCGTCAAAGGCAATATCGATACGTCCAGGGTGCAGTTCGAGCGCGGCTTCGCCGAGATCGACAAGGGTTCCGGCTATCTGAGGCTGGCGAACGGCCTGCTGCGCGGCCCGCGCATCGGCACGACCTTCCAGGGCACGCTCTACGATCCGAACAACAACATGGACATGACCGGCACCTTCATGCCGGTCTATGGCCTCAACCGCATCTTCGGCGAATTGCCGCTGTTCGGGCCGCTGCTCGGCAACGGGCGCGACCGCGGCCTGATCGGCGTCACCTACCGGTTGCGCGGCAACGCCAACAAGCCGACGCTCAACATCAACCCATTGTCAGTCGTGGCGCCCGGGATATTCCGCTCGATCTTCGAGTACAGGCAGCAGCCGTCCCAAACCGCGCAGTAGGGTGCGGCCGATCAGCTCGGCCGCACCAGCACGTGCTTCTTCTTGCCGAGCGAAAGCTTCACGACGCCTTCGGGACCGAGATCCTGAAGCGTGACGACGCGGCGGTCGTCGGTCAGCGGCTGGTCGTTGACGCGCACGGCGCCGCCCTGGATATGCCGGCGCGCTTCGCCGTTCGAGCCGGCCAGCCCGGCGCTCACGAACAGCGCCAGGATGCCGATGCCGGATTCGAGATCCGATTTGGCCACTTCGATGCTGGGAAGCGTGTCGGCGAGCGCGCCTTCCTCGAAGGTCTTGCGCGCGGTCTCACTCGCCGTCTCTGCCGCCTCGCGGCCGTGCAGCATGGCGGTGATCTCGGTGGCGAGGATCTTCTTCGCCTCGTTGATCTCTGAGCCGCCGAGTTTTTCCAGGCGCGCGACTTCGTCCAAGGGCAGGGTCGTGTAGAGCTTCAGGAAGCGGCCGACATCGGCGTCCTCGGTGTTGCGCCAGTACTGCCAAAACTCGTAGGGGCTCAGCATGTCGCCATCGAGCCAGACCGCGCCGGAAGCCGACTTGCCCATCTTGGCGCCGGACGAGGTGGTGAGCAGCGGCGTGGTCAAGGCGAAGAGCTGCACCCCCTCCATGCGGTGGCCGAGATCGATGCCGTTGACGATGTTGCCCCACTGGTCCGAGCCGCCCATCTGCAGCCGGCAGCCGACGCGCTTGTAGAGTTCGACGAAGTCGTAGGCCTGCAGGATCATGTAGTTGAATTCGAGGAAAGACAGCGACTGCTCGCGGTCGAGCCTGAGCTTCACGCTATCGAAGGCCAGCATGCGATTGACGGAGAAATGCCGGCCGACATCGCGCAGGAAGTTGACGTAGTTGATCTGCATCAGCCAGTCGGCGTTGTTGACCATGACCGCGTCGCCCGGACCGCTGCCGAACTTCAGGTAAGGCGCGAAATTGCGGCGGATGCCGACGAGATTGTCGTCGATGTCCTGCGGAGTCAAAAGCTTGCGCGCCTCGTCCTTGAAGGACGGGTCGCCGATCATCGAGGTGCCGCCGCCCATCAGCGCGATCGGCCGGTGGCCGGTCTGCTGCAACCAGTGCAGCATCATGATCTGGATCAGCGATCCGGCATGCAGGCTCTTCGCCGTGGCGTCGAAGCCGATATAGGCGCTTACCGTTTCCTTGGCGAAAAGCTGGTCGAGGGCCGATTCATCCGAAATCTGGTGGATGAAGCCGCGCTCGCTCATGATGCGCAGGAAATCGGATTTGAAGGCGGACATTTTTTCTTCCTGGAGGTCGCCGGGCACTTTGGCCATGCTGGATATGAAGGCGCGCGTTTAGCATCCAAGCGCGATCAGCAAAAGTGGTTTCCCGGTTTTGCGTCCGATCGCGCTTCAACCAACAAACACGCCGTTAGCAAAAGTGGTTTCCGGTTTTGGTTGCGTGGGGCAGCCGTCCTTGCTTCACCTTTCCTGCTGGCGTAATGAAGCGCCGCGCAAATCAATGACATGGAGCATGATGTCGTCCGAAAACCGCTTCGCACTTTTCGGCATCATGCTCTAGACAGGCGCGCCGCGACGGGGCCATCCCGCAGTTTCAGATCGGACGAGCTCCCGCGATGAACAGGAACTACCTCTTCCTCTTTCTGTTCAGCATCGTCATGACCGTCAGCGGGCTGGCCAGCCTGCCGCCGGTGGATCGCGATGAATCCCGCTTCGTCCAGGCGACCAAGCAGATGGTCGAGACGGGCGACTATGTCGATATCCGGCTGCAGGACGTCACGCGCTACAAGAAGCCGATCGGCATCTACTGGCTGCAGTCGGCGGCGGTCGCATTGAGCGGCGAGGGGGCCGCGGCGCCGATCTGGGTCTATCGCCTGGTCTCGATGCTGGGCATTGCGCTGGCCGTCGTCGGCGTCGGCTGGACCGGGACAAGACTCTTCGGCGCCAATGCAGGACTGGCCGCCGGCCTGATGATGGCGGCGATCTTCGCTACCGCCTTCGAGGGGCGTGACGCCAAGACCGACGCGATGCTGCTCGCCTGCTGCGTGGCGGCGCAAGGCGCGCTGGCGCAGGTCTATTGGGCCTCGAAGCGCAATGAACCGGTTCCCGGGCATCTGCCGTGGATCTTCTGGGTCGCGCAAGGGTTGGGCATCCTCATCAAGGGGCCAGTCTCACCGCTCTTGTCGCTGCTGACCGCCGCGGTCCTCTTTGCCTTCGACCGCGACTGGCGCTGGCTGCTGAAGATGAAGCTGGTGCGCGGCGTCGGCATCGTGCTGGTCATCGTGCTGCCTTGGCTGATCCTGATCACCTGGAAGAGCGGCGGCGCCTTTTTCCAGGAAGCGGTCGGCAAAGACATGCTGAACAAGGTGGCGCAGGGCGAGGAGTCGCACGGCCTGCCGCCCGGCTTCTATATGCTCACCTATTCGCTGTTCATGTGGCCCTTCGGGCTGATCGCGGTCGGCGCCGGGCTGCAGGCGATCAACCGGTTCTGGGACGATCCGCGATTGCGCTTCTGCCTGGCCTGGTACATCCCGTTCTGGCTGGTGTTCGAGGCGATCCCGACCAAGCTGCCGCATTATGTGATGCCGGCCTATCCGGGCATGGCGCTCCTGATCGGCTGGCTGCTCACCTTGCCGGCGGACCAGGCCAACGCGCCGCTCAAGCGCTGGCAGACATGGCTGTGGTGGGCGACGGCTTTCGGTGTCGTCGTCGTGTCGATCGGATTGGCCGTGGTTTGCGTCGGCGCGCCGCTCTATCTCGCCAGGACCTTCTCCTGGTGGAGCATACCGGCGGCGATCGTCGCTCTGGTCACCGGCTATCTTGCCTTTCCGCGGCAGTTGCAGGTGCCGCTTCCGCGCATCGGCGCGATCGCGGCCGGCGCCGGCATCACGTTCAGCCTGCTGTTCGGCGTCATCGCGCCGTCACTGAAGCCGATCTGGCTGAGCCCCGCCATCAAGGCTGCCGTCGACGCCAACCGGCTTTGCGACACCACGGTGCTCGCCTCGGCGAAATTCCAGGAGCCGAGCCTTGTCTTCCTGGTCGGCACCAAGACGGTGCTTACCGACGTCGAGGGGGTGGCGCGGCACCTGCTTGACGACCCGTCCTGCGCGCTTGGGCTGGCGCCGGTCAAGGATGAGCAGAAGCTTGCCGATGTGCTGACCGCCCAGGGCAAATCGGCCAAGCGCCTGACCGAGATCGACGGCATCAACTATTCGTCAGGAGACAAGCTGTCGCTCGGGCTTTACCGGGTGGCTCCGTGATGAATAGCGTCAGGCGTCGAATGTCCGTATAAGCACGCGCTAAAGCCATGTCCGTAGCGCCTCTTGCCCTTTATCGCCGCTCGCTCGGCAATTTCCGCGACACGATGTCGATCGTGAAGCGACGCTTTGCCGTGCGCCCGGCGCGCTATCCGAGAATTCTATGGAGCGTCTGGCTCATAGCCTGGGTGCTGCTCACCGTGGCGAGCTTCCTGCGTCTCGACGCCGGCGCGGGCGAGATGCGCGGTGAATGGTCGCCCGGTTTTGTGCGCTTCACCGATTTCTTCACGCAGTTTGGCCTCGGCGGCTGGTACCTCATTCCAGCGGCGCTCTGCCTCGTCATCGCCAATCTGACGGATTGGCGCGGCCTGTCCCGGCAAGGCCGGATGCTCGTCTACAACTGGACGTGTTTCGCCTTCCTGGTGCTCTGCGCCGTGGGCCTGTCCGGTCTCGCGGTCAACCTGTTGAAATACGGCATCGGCCGGGCCCGGCCGCTTTATTTCGACAGTTTCGGCGTGCTCTCGCTGCATCCCTTCGCCATGGATGCGCGCTTCGCCGGCTTTCCGTCAGGCCATGCCACGACGATGGGCGCGGTGTTCGGTATCCTGCTGCTTTTGTTTCCGCGCCGCTGGTATATCGCGTTGGCGGTCACCGCCTGCGTCGCCTCGACACGCGTCTTCGTTGGCGCACACTATCCGAGCGACACGGTCGCGGGCTTCGGCCTGGGGCTGGCGTTCGCGGCGCTCTCGGGGCTGGTGTTTGCCCGGCTCGGTTTCATCTTCGGCCAGACAGGCTCGAAACTGCCGGTGCGCAAACGGACATTCCGGCTGGGGCCATTCCGCGCACCGAGAAGTCGGATGTCGATGGCCGGTCCGGTCGAGGCCGGCGGGATTGGCGCCGACCGAACCCAGACTCCTTAAGGCGCCTGGGCTGGCGGTTTTCTGTGCTTAGCGCAGCCGCTTCGGCCGCGGATCGGCAAGCTCGCCCGCCAGGCGGCGGTCCAGATAGTCGGCGCATTCCTGGATCAGCTGCTCGGTGTCGTTCGCGAAGAAATGGTTGGCGCCGGGCAGCGTCTTCTGGGTGATGGTGATGCCCTTTTGCGTGTGCAGCTTGTCGACCAGGCCCTGCACGTCCTTGGGCGGCGCCACCTTGTCGGCATCGCCGTGGATGATCAGGCCGGATGACGGGCAGGGCGCCAGGAAGGAAAAATCATAGGTGTTGGGCTGCGGCGCGACAGAGATGAAGCCCTCGATCTCCGGCCGGCGCATMAGAAGCTGCATGCCGATCCACGAGCCGAAGGAATAGCCGGCGACCCAGCAGCTCTTGGAATCCGGATGCAGCGACTGCACCCAGTCGAGCGCCGCGGCCGCGTCGGACAACTCACCGGTGCCGTGGTCGAATTCGCCCTGGCTGCGGCCGATGCCACGGAAATTGAAGCGCAGCACGGTGAAATCGCGCTTCTGGAACATGTAGAAGAGGTCGTACACGATCTTGTTGTTCATCGTGCCGCCGAATTGCGGGTGCGGGTGCAGCACGATGGCGATCGGGGCGCTCTTTTCCTTCGAGGGCTGATAACGTCCCTCCAGGCGACCAGCCGGACCGGCGAAAATGACCTCAGGCATAAAATACTCCACGTGGCATATGAATACGCTAGCCCGGAACTCTTCGGCCCAACTCCGCTGCGGCCCACCTGTGGCCTTGACGCCGGGCGAGCGTCTTCCTAGAAGCTAGTTTAGAATGGTTCAAAACTGGGAGGCCGAAACCCGATGGTTCGGGCCGCCCGCGCCGCAAGCCGGGTAAATAGGACGGCTTGCCTTGCAATTTCAAGGAAATAACGCGCTATCCTCGCGGGATAGTTGGCGGAAGGACGAACTGAGCGAAAATGGCCGCACCCCGCGCCTATCTCGACTACAACGCCAGCGCGCCGCTCATTGCGGAAGCGCGCGCGGCGATGGTCGCAGCGCTCGACGCCGCCAACCCGTCATCGGTCCACACCGAAGGGCGCGCCTCGCGCCGCCTGATAGAGGATGCGCGCCGCGACGTGGCCCGGCTGGTCAATGCCAGGCCCGAGCATGTCGTCTTCACCTCCGGCGCCACCGAGGCCGCCTCGACGCTGCTTACGCCCGACTGGCAGATGGGACGCGGCGCCATCCGCATGAGCCATCTCTACGTCTCCGCCGCCGACCATCCCTGCATCCTCAATGGCGGACGCTTCGCGGCCGCGCAGGTAACGAGGATCGGCGTCGACCGGAACGGCGTTGCCGATCTCGATGCGCTTGCCGCCGCGCTCGCCGCGCATGACAAGGCCGCCGGCCTGCCGCTGGTGGCGATCCACGCCGCCAACAATGAGACGGGCGTGATCCAGCCGGTCGGTCGCATCGGCGAAATCGTCAAGGCCGCCGGCGGGGTGCTGGTTGTCGATGCCGTTCAGGCTGCCGGGCGGATTCCGCTCGATATGTCGGGCACTTATGCCGATTATCTGATCCTGTCCTCGCACAAGGTCGGCGGCCCGAAGGGTGTCGGCGCGATCATAGCAGCGTCCGATCTGATGATGCCGCGGCCGCTGGTCAATGGCGGCGGCCAGGAGAAGGGCCATCGCGCCGGCACGGAAAACGTCGCCGGCATCGCCGGTTTCGGCGCCGCCGCGAGGGCAGCGCTTGCGGGTCTCGCCGAGATGGAGACCATCGCGCGCCGGCGCGACGAGATCGAGGCCATCGTGACCGAATTGGCGCCCGACGCGGAAATCTTCGGAAATGCCGCTCCAAGGCTTGCCAACACGACATTCTTCGCTATTCCCGGCATCAAGGCCGAGACGGCGCAGATCGCTTTCGATCTTGCCGGCGTCGCCCTGTCGGCGGGCTCGGCCTGCTCGTCGGGAAAGGTCGGGCCAAGCCATGTGCTGAACGCCATGGGCCATGGCGACAGCCTGGGCGCCCTGCGCGTCTCGATCGGCGGCGCGACCGGCGCCGAGGAGATAGAGGCCTTCCGGGCCGCGCTGGCGAGCATCGTCGCGCGTCGGGCGGGCAAGGAAGAAGCCGCCTGACGGCGGCGAAGACGAATTCAGGCCTTGCGGCCTGGTAGAGTGGTGCGTTTTGTCCTGGCCGGGTGAATTTTCGGCGGACACGCACTATATGGAGCTTACTCCGCTGCGCACCCTCGCCGGGACGCGATCACAGCGGTGCCATAGTTTGAAAACTGCCGGGCCTTGACCCCGGCGTGGATGGAGAACGCTTATGCCTGCTGTGCAGGAGACGATCGATCGAGTCCGAAAGATCGACGTCGACCAGTATAAATACGGATTCCAGACAGAGATCGAGATGGACAAGGCCCCCAAGGGCCTTAGCGAGGATATCATTCGCCTGATCTCCGAGAAGAAGGGCGAGCCGGACTGGATGCTGGAATGGCGTCTAGGGGCCTATCGCCGCTGGCTGACGCTGGAAGAACCGACCTGGGCGCGCGTCCACTATCCGAAGATCGACTTCCAGGACATCCACTACTACGCCGCGCCGAAGAGCACGCCGGGCCCGAAGTCGCTGAGCGAGGTCGATCCTGAACTGCTCAAGGTCTACGAGAAGCTCGGCATTCCGCTCAAGGAGCAGGAAATCCTGGCCGGCGTGCAGAAGCCCGCGGCCGCCGACGAGGACGAGATCGGCGACAATGTCTACAAGTCCGGCCGCGTCGCGGTCGACGCCGTATTCGATTCCGTCTCGGTGGTCACCACCTTCAAGGAAGAGCTCGCCAAGGCGGGCGTCATCTTCTGCTCGATCTCGGAAGCGATCCGCGAGCATCCGGAGCTGGTGCAGAAATATCTGGGCTCGGTGGTGCCGACCTCGGACAATTTCTACGCGACGCTGAACTCGGCCGTGTTCACCGACGGCTCGTTCGTCTTCGTGCCAAAGGGCGTGCGCTGCCCGATGGAGCTGTCGACCTATTTCCGCATCAACGAGAAGAATACCGGCCAATTCGAGCGCACGCTGATCATCGCCGAGGAGGGCGCTTACGTTTCCTATCTCGAAGGCTGCACGGCGCCGCAGCGCGACGAGAACCAGCTGCATGCCGCCGTGGTCGAGCTGATCGCGCTCGACGATGCCGAGATCAAATATTCGACGGTGCAGAACTGGTACCCCGGCGATGCTGAAGGCAAGGGCGGCATCTACAATTTCGTCACCAAGCGCGGCGACTGCCGCGGCGATCGCTCCAAGATCTCCTGGACGCAGGTCGAGACCGGCTCGGCCATCACCTGGAAATATCCGAGCTGCATCCTGCGCGGCGACGATTCCTCGGGCGAGTTCTATTCGATCGCGGTGTCGAACGGCTACCAGCAGGTCGACTCTGGCACCAAGATGATCCATCTCGGCAAGAACACGTCGAGCCGCATCATCTCCAAGGGCATCGCGGCCGGCTTCTCGCAGAACACCTATCGCGGCCAGGTCTCGGCGCATCGCAAGGCGACCAACGCGCGCAACTTCACCAATTGCGATTCGCTTCTGATCGGCGACCAGTGCGGCGCGCACACCGTGCCTTACATGGAAGCCAAGAACGCGACGGCCAAGTTCGAACACGAAGCGACGACGTCAAAGATTTCCGAGGACCAGAAGTTCTACGTCATGCAGCGCGGCATTCCGGAAGAGGAAGCAATCGCGCTGATCGTCAACGGCTTCGTCAAGGACGTCATCCAGCAACTGCCGATGGAGTTCGCCGTCGAGGCGCAGAAGCTAATCGGCATCAGCCTTGAAGGTAGCGTCGGATGACCGGAGATAAGTGGTTCAGGCCGAAGCGCTACGGCTATGGCGCGGCACCCGACAATTGGAAAGGCTGGGCTTTTGTGATCGCCTGGATCCTGATTGCTGTCGCGCTGTCGGTGGGTCTGATCAATCTCGGTGCGCCTGCTTGGCTGATCATCCTCATCGTGGGTGCCCTGACGGGTGCAACCATCCCGCTCATCAAAGCCAAGACGGACGGCGACTGGCGCTGGCGTTGGCATTGAATTTGAGCGGACAGATTTTGGAACGGAACGAAAATGCTTGAGATCAAGAATTTGCATGCCCGCATCGTCGATGACGGCACCGAGATCATCCGCGGCCTGAACCTGACGGTGAAAGCCGGCGAGGTCGCCGCCATCATGGGGCCGAACGGTTCGGGCAAATCGACGCTGTCCTACATCCTCGCCGGCCGCGAGGACTATGAGGTGACCGAGGGCGACATCTTCTACAACGGCCAGTCGATCCTGGAAATGGATCCGGCCGAGCGCGCCACCGCCGGCATCTTCCTCGCCTTCCAGTATCCGATGGAGATACCGGGCGTGGCGACGATGGAATTCCTGAAAGTGGCCATGAACGAGCAGCGCAAGGCGCGCGGCGAGGAGCCGCTGAAGGTGCCGGAATTCCTCAAGCGCGTGAAGGAAGCGGCGGCTTCACTCAGCATGGACATGAACATGCTGAAGCGGCCGCTCAATGTCGGCTTCTCCGGCGGCGAGAAGAAGCGCGCCGAGATCCTGCAGATGAAGCTGCTCGAGCCGAAACTCTGCGTGCTCGACGAGACCGATTCCGGCCTCGACATCGATGCGCTGAAGATCGTCTCGGACGGCGTCAACGCGCTGCGTTCGCCGGACCGCGCCATCGTGGTTATCACCCACTACCAGCGCCTGCTCGAGCACATCGTGCCCGACTCGGTGCACGTGCTCTACAAGGGCCAGGTCATCAAGTCGGGCGACAAGTCGCTGGCGCTCGATCTCGAGGCCAACGGCTATGCCGGCGTGATCGGCGAAGCCGCGTGAGATGGGAGCGGTCGAGGCAAGAACGATGAACATGCACGCACAGCCCCAGCGGACATTGGCCGAGACGGCGCTGATCGATGCCTTCGGCGAGCGGCTGTCGCTGCTGCCCGGCGACGGCGCGGTGATGGTCAAGCGCGACGACGCGATCGAGGCGATCAAGCACGGCCTGCCGACGCGCCGCGTCGAATCCTGGCACTATACAGACCTGCGCCGGCTGCTGACCAAGGTGCCGGCTTTCGAAGCTGGAGCCGTGGCCAAGGCGCTGGCGCCGATCCTTGAAGGATCGGCGGTGCTGCCGGTGCTCAACGGCGTCTCCAACGCCAAGACCCCGGAGATCGAAGGCGTCACGGTGCAGCGCCTCTCGGAAAAGCTGACTGACGGCAGCGTGGCACCCGGGCTCGATCCCTATGGCAGCGACGACGCGATCGGCGCTTTGAACACCGCCTTCGTCGCCGACGGCTATTTCGTCGACATCGCCGACGGCGCCGTGCTGGAAAAGCCCGTCGAATTGCAGAACCTGCAGGCCGGCGGCCAGTCGCATGTGCGCCTCCTGGCGCGTGTCGGTGCCGGCGCCAAGGCGATCATCGTCGAGCGCCAGGCGGGCGAGGCCAGCGAAGACGGCGAGGCGCTCGTCTCTTCGGTCAGCCAACTCGTGGTCGGCGACGGCGCGGAAGTGACCTGGCTGATCGTCCAGGAGCAGCCGGACACGGTCACGCATCTCGCCCAGTTCAAGGCGCATATCGGCAAGGATGCCAAGCTGACGCTGTTCGTGATGAACGCCGGCGGCAAGCTGGTTCGGCAGGAGGTGGTCGTCAGGACGACGGGCGAGGGCGCCGACTTCAAATTGCGCGGCATCAATCTTCTGGCCGGCGACACGCATACCGACACCACCATGGTGCTCGACCACGCCGTGCCGCATACGACCTCGACGGAAGTGATCCGCAACGTCGTGACCGGCAAGGCGCGCGGCGTGTTCCAGGGCCGCATCAACGTGCATCAATACGCGCAGAAGACCAACGCCAAGATGGCCTGCAACACGCTGCTTCTGTCGGATGACGGCGAGTTCTCGACCAAGCCGGAGCTGGAGATCTTCGCCGACGACGTCGTCTGCGGCCATGGCGCGACCGTCACCGAGATCGACCACAACCATCTGTTCTACCTGATGGCGCGCGGCATCGACGAGAAGTCGGCGCGAGGCCTTCTGGTCAAGGCGTTCGTCGCCGAAGTGATCGAGGAACTGGACGACGAGGCGCTGGTCGAAGCGCTCGAAGAGCGGCTCGACGGCTGGTTTTCGACGCACGGCTAGCGGGCTTCCCCTTCTCCCCTTGTGGGAGAAGGTGGATCGGCGCATAGCGCCGAGACGGATGAGGGGTGCTGGACGGAATGAGGCGCTGCCTCGGAAGAGCTTGTGATGGACCAGAAGATCGAAACCACTCCCTATGACGTCGAGGCGATCCGCCGCGACTTCCCGATCCTGTCGCGCCAGGTCTACGGCAAGCCGCTGGTCTATCTCGACAATGGCGCTTCGGCGCAGAAGCCGCAGGTGGTGCTCGACACGATCCAGCACGCCTATTCCCAGCAATACRCCAACGTCCATCGCGGCCTGCATTTCCTGTCGAATGCCGCGACCGACGCCTATGAGAACGCGCGCAAGTCGGTGCAGCGGTTTCTCAACGCGCCGAGCACGGACACAATAGTCTTCACCTCCAACACCACCTCGGCGATCAACACCGTCGCCTATGGCTGGGGCATGCCGCGGATCGGCGAGGGCGACGAGATCGTGCTGTCGATCATGGAACACCATTCCAACATCGTGCCGTGGCATTTCATTCGCGAGCGGCAGGGCGCCAAGCTCATCTGGGTGCCGGTCGACGATCTCGGTGCTTTCCACATCGAGGAATTCGAGAAGCGCCTGACCGACCGCACCAAGCTCGTCGCCATCACCCAGATGTCCAACGCGCTGGGCACGGTGACGCCGATCAAGGAGATCGTGCGTATCGCGCATTCGCGTGGAATTCCGGTTCTCGTGGACGGCAGCCAGAGCGCAGTCCACATGCCGATCGACGTGCAGGATCTCGACTGCGATTTCTTCGTCTTCACCGGCCACAAGGTCTACGGCCCGTCAGGCATCGGCGTGCTCTACGGCAAGAAGGACAGGCTGGAAGAGATGCGCCCCTTCATGGGCGGCGGCGAGATGATCGAGGAGGTGACGGAAGACATCGTCACCTACAACGAGCCGCCGCACCGTTTCGAGGCTGGCACGCCGCCGATTGTGCAGGCGATCGGCCTGGGCGC
This sequence comes from Mesorhizobium sp. LCM 4577, assembly GCF_001854795.2. Classification (NCBI taxonomy): domain Bacteria; kingdom Pseudomonadati; phylum Pseudomonadota; class Alphaproteobacteria; order Hyphomicrobiales; family Phyllobacteriaceae; genus Mesorhizobium; species Mesorhizobium sp. LCM 4577. The sequence continues at coordinate 112,270 of NZ_MDDU01000012.1, forward strand.
CGCGCTCGATTACATGGAAAAGGTCGGCCGCGAGCGCATCGCGGCGCACGAGGCGGATCTGAAGGCCTACGCGCATGAGCGGCTCAGGGCGATCAACTCGCTGCGCATCTTCGGTGACGCGCCCGGCAAGGGCGCCATCATCTCGTTCGAATTGCAGGGCATCCACGCGCATGACGTGTCGATGGTGATCGACCGGCAGGGCGTCGCTGTCCGTGCCGGCACGCATTGCGCCCAGCCGCTGTTGAAACGCTTCGGCGTCACCTCCACATGCAGGGCATCGTTCGGCATGTATAATACCAGGGCCGAAGTCGACGCTTTGGCCGAGGCGCTGGAAAAGGCGCGAAAGTTCTTCGGGTGATGATCATGGACGATGCAAGCGCGACCGCAGAGACTGTTCCGGAAACGGCCGGCAACGGCATCGTCTCGGCCTCGGCGATCCCCGCCGACGAGCTGGCGCGGCTGACCGACGACATCGTGTCGGCGCTGAAGACGGTCTACGACCCGGAAATCCCGGCCGACATCTATGAGCTCGGTCTCGTCTACAAGATCGACATCGAGGACGACCGGTCGGTCAAGATCGACATGACGCTGACCGCACCGGGCTGCCCGGTGGCAGGCGAAATGCCCGGATGGGTCGAGAACGCCGTGGGCGCCGTCGAAGGCGTGTCCGGCGTCGAGGTCTCAATGGTGTTCGACCCGCCTTGGACGCCGGACCGCATGTCGGAAGAGGCGCAGGTCGCGGTCGGGTGGTACTAGGCAAGCATAGGCTGGCGCACTTGCGCCGGTGGTAAAACTTCACCATTTTAGGTGAGAATCATTCGGCGGGCCTTGAACCTGCAGGGAATGGAGAAGGAAGAATATGGGACGCTTCGCCGTCATCACGATGACCGAAAAGGCCGCCGACCGCGTGCGCGAGATCGTGGCTGCGCGCGACAACGCGCATGGCATCCGCCTCGGCATCAAGAAGGGCGGCTGCGCCGGCATGGAATACACCGTCGATCTGGTGACCGAGCCGAACCCCAAGGACGACCATATCGAGCGCGACGGCGCGCATGTCTATGTCGCGCCGGAAGCGGCGCTCTTCCTGTTCGGCACCGAGATGGATTTCGAGCAGACGACGCTGCGCACCGGCTTCACCTTCAAGAACCCGAACCAGAGCTCGGCCTGCGGCTGCGGCGAATCCGTCGAATTGAAGCCGGCCGATCTCAAGGCGCTCGCCGAGGCACGCGCCTCGGCCTGAGGAATTGCCCGGCGCTGCTCAGTCCGGCAGTGCGGCGATCACAACAAGCTCGACAACAAGATCGGGCTGCGCCAGGGCGGCGACGCCGATCACTTCCGATGGCGGCGGGTTGTTGTAGCTGCAGTGCTTCGGGCAATGCTCCGCAAAAAAATCGTCCAGCACGTCCAGGCGGAAGTTGGGTGAGCTGAGAACGCCGCCGGACGGAAAAGGCCCTTTGACGTAGAACGTCACCTTGACCAGGTGGTCGAGCGAGCTGCCAAGCTCCTCCAGATCCGACTTGATGTTCGCAAGGATTTCGCGCCACTGCGTTGCCGCGTCTCCGACAGCGCCGCCCTGGTGTTTCGACGGATCGTAGTCGTCGACGGTGGCGGTGTTGCCGGACAGAAAAACATATCCCTTCGCATCCGAGACGACCGTGCCCTTGCCCCAGGGCATCAAACGATCGCCCTTGAATTTCTTGTGCGTCGTGAGGTTCATTTCGGCCTCCTGTCGCCAGATGGTTGTCTTGACGCAATTCCGGTCGGAAAACCGCTGCGCACTTTTCCTGGAATTGCTCTAATCCACCCACATCCCCGTCCGCTTGTGCCAGTCGGCGATCGATTCCTCCGGATAGACGTCGAACACCTTGTCTTTTCTGCCGACCACGGGCTCGACCCAGTTCGCCTTGTATTTCAGCATCAGATGCACCTTTTCCGGCGGTTTCGGCAGGTCGGTGTCGATCGCCGAGGCGAAAGGATGCACAAGCTCCGGCCAGGTCGGGTCGTAGAGCCAGAGCGCCGAGCCGCATTTGCGGCAGAAATTGCGCTCGCCGGTCGAGACCTCGCAATGCGGGTGCTCGTCATCCTCGATCTCGGCGCGGTAGACGCCGAGGCTGCGCTTGCCMCTGATATCAAGCGTCTCGTAATCGGCGCCGAGATTGATGGCGAAACCGCCGCCGCCCTGCTGCTTGCGGCAGATCGAGCAGTAGCAGAGCATGAACGGCACGGGCGTGTGGCTTTCCACCTCGAAGCGGACGGCGCCGCAGCGGCAGGAGCCTTTGAGCAGGACGGGCATGGCGGGAACTCCGTTTCCAGGTTTTAATCTGTCAGCATGCTTTTGGTTGCGGCAATGACAAGGCCGATGCCGGATGAGATGATCGCGGCATGGACAATACGCGCCTTGAAGAACTGTTCGAAAGCCTTGGCCCGATCGGCATCCGCAAACTGTTCGGCGGCAAGGGCATCTATTGCGACGGCGTCATCGTCGCGGTCGTCGTGCGCGGCGAGCTGATGCTGAAGGCGGACGAGGAGAGCATCCCCGACTTCGAAGCCGCCGGCTGCACCCGGTGGACCTATACCGGCTCGCGCCACGGCAAGGCCGTGGCGATGCCCTATTGGAGCGTGCCGGACAGTGCCTTCGACGATCCCGATGAAATGGCGGTGTGGGCACGGCGGGCTTATGAGGCTGGACGAAGGGCGGGGAAGTGAAACTTAGAATGCTGGCGGGACAGCACCCCCTCTGTCCTGCAGGACATCTCCCCCGCAAGGGCGGAATTGGATGTCGCCCCGGCTTTCGCTAATCGCCAACGTTGAAGAGAAGAGCCGGCGGCTGAGCTGCTGATCTTCCCCTTGCGGGGGAGATGGCCGGCAGGCCAGAGGGGGGTGTGAGGGAAACTCGGCCTTTGCGGTTGGCGGGAGCCGCGCGTGCTACAGCGCCTTCGCAATCTCCGCCGCCAGCCTCGCATTGTTCTCGACCAGCGCGATGTTGGTCTTGAGGCTGCGGCCGCCGGTGAGTTCAAGGATCTTCGATAAGAGGAACGGCGTCACCGCCTTGCCGGTGACGTTCTGCGCCTCGGCCGCCTTTTGCGCGGCCTCGATATAGCCGGCCATTTCGTCGGCCGGGATTTCGTCATTCTGCGGCACCGGATTGGCGACCAGGATGCCGCCGCCCAGGCCCAGCGCCTGGCGCGTTCGGTAGAAATGGGCGATGTCTTCAGGCCCATTGAGGGTCAGCGGTGCGCGGAAGGGCGATTGCCTGGACCAGAAGGCGGGCATGGTCTCGCTGCCATGGCCGATGACCGGCACTCCACGCGTTTCCAGCACTTCCAGCGTCTTTTCGATGTCGAGGATCGCCTTGGCGCCTGCCGAAACGACGATGACCGGCGTGCGCGCCAGTTCGTCGAGGTCGGCAGAGATATCGAAACTCTTTTCGGCGCCCTTGTGGACACCGCCGATGCCGCCGGTGGCGAAGACTTTTATGCCGGCCATATGCGCGGCGATCATGGTGGCCGCGACCGTGGTGCCGCCCGTGCGCTTCTGAGCGACCGCGAAGCCGAGATCGGCGCGCGACAGCTTCATGGCGTCGCCCGTCATGGCGAGCGATTCGCGTTCGCCGTCCGACAGGCCGATCTTGATGCGGCCGTCGACCACGGCGATCGTCGCCGGCACCGCGCCGCCGTCGATGATGATCTGCTCGACCTTGGCCGCCATGGCGCCATTGTCGGGGTAGGGCATGCCATGGGTGATGATGGTCGATTCCAGCGCCACCACGGGCCGCCCGGCGGCAAGCGCTTCCGCCACGGGCGGATGGATATCGATGAAGGGACGGGCGGCTTGCGGCGTCATGGCTGTCTCCGACAAGGAGGAACTAGATTGTCGGTGCCCTATGCCACCTCCCGTGCCTCCGGCACAAGGGCAAGCGCTTGGCCGAAGTTGGCAGTCGTGAAGGACGGCACGGCCTCTGGGCTCTCGATGGCGAGCATTGCCGCCGCGACGCCCTCGCGCAGCGCGGCGCGCAGCGGCAGGCCGCGCAGCAGGGCGGCGACCGTCGCGCCGGTCAGGGCGTCGCCGGCGCCGGTCACGTCGGCGACCCGGCGCGGCGCGGGCGGGTCGATTTCAAAGATGCCGGTGTCGTCGAAGCCCAGCAAGGGGGCGCTGCCGGCGGTAACCACGCCGGCGTTGAGGCCACCCCGCCTGAGCGCACCCACAAGGGCTTTGCCCGACAGTTCGGCAGCTACCAGCGCGGCGGCTTCGCGGCGGTTCATGAAAAGCAGCGACAGATCGCCGAGCAGCGGCGACAGGCGAACGACCTTGGCCGGCGAGACGGCGATGGCGAAGACCGGTCGGCCGCCGGCCTGCGCCACCAGGCGCTCCAGCGCCGCCGTCGGCAGATTGGCGTCGCACAGGATCGCGTCGGCGGCGGCGATCGCCTCGCGCACCTTGGAACGCCTCATCTGCTTGGGAAAGGCGAGGTCGTAGAGCGCCATGTCGGCCAGCCCGACGATCAATTCGCCCTCGGCGTCGATCAGCGCCGTGTAGCTCGGCGTCGTGCGGTCGAGGAACACGACCGAGAGGTCGGTGATCCCGGCGCTGTCGATCGCCGAGGCGACCGTTTCGGCCGCCGCGTCGCCGCCGCGCACCGAGATCAGCGAGGCCGACACGCCGCGCTTCACCACGCTGCGCAGCGCGTTGAAGACGACGCCGCCGACATCCTCGCGCATCATGCCGGGGTTGGAGGCGGCCGGCACATAAATGCCCGAGACCTGGCCGCGCCGGTCGATATGGGCGCCGCCGAAAGCCAGGATCGTTGGGGCCAAGATAGTTGGGGATGTCGGCATTTCGGGTCGCTGACTTTCATTGATCGTGCGGCTGCGCACACTAGAGCGGTTCAGCGTTTCACGGAATCGCCGAACCGCTCTAACTCTTTAGTTTTGCGCAATTCCGGACGGAAAACCGCTACGCACTTTTCCTGGAATTGCTCTAGGTTCCCCCGGTCACCCTGCAATCGGGGTCGCGATTCGGGATGGCCGGACATCGAAATCTCTTCTGGACCAGTGGTTGCGCTCCGCACTGCCCCTGGTGAGACAAAAATAGAACAAATCAAGATGTTGATTGTTTTTCAGATACTTGTTGCCCCTTGCCAAATGAGAACAAAAAAGGTACAAATCGGCAGGGATCACGGATTGTCCGGCCTTCATTGACGACCAAGGGGTGATGTATCATGGCTCAGAATACTTTGCGGCTTGTAGAGGATAAGGCAGTGGACAAATCAAAGGCTCTGGATGCGGCGCTGTCGCAAATCGAGCGCGCTTTCGGCAAGGGCTCGATCATGCGGCTCGGCGCCAACGAGCAGGCGGTCGAGATCGAAACCGTGCCAACCGGCTCGCTGGGCCTCGATATCGCGCTCGGCGTCGGCGGCCTGCCGCGCGGCCGTATCGTCGAGATCTACGGGCCGGAAAGCTCGGGCAAGACGACGCTGGCGCTGCACACGGTTGCGGAAGCGCAGAAGAAGGGCGGCATCTGCGCCTTCGTCGATGCCGAGCACGCGCTCGATCCGGTCTATGCCCGCAAGCTCGGCGTCGACCTGGAAAACCTGCTGATCTCGCAGCCCGACACCGGCGAGCAGGCGCTGGAAATCTGCGACACGCTGGTGCGCTCGGGCGCCATCGACGTCCTGGTCGTCGACTCGGTGGCTGCACTGACGCCGCGCGCCGAAATCGAAGGCGAGATGGGCGACGCGCTGCCCGGTCTCCAGGCTCGTTTGATGAGCCAGGCGCTGCGCAAGCTGACCGCCTCGATCTCGCGTTCCAACACCATGGTCATCTTCATCAACCAGATTCGCATGAAGATCGGCGTCATGTTCGGCTCGCCCGAGACGACCACGGGCGGCAACGCGCTGAAATTCTACGCCTCGGTGCGCCTCGACATCCGCCGCATCGGCTCGGTCAAGGACCGCGACGAGGTCGTCGGCAACCAAACCCGCGTCAAGGTGGTCAAGAACAAGCTGGCCCCGCCCTTCAAGGTGGTGGAGTTCGACATCATGTATGGCGAGGGCGTGTCCAAGACCGGCGAGCTCGTCGATCTCGGGGTCAAGGCTGGAGTGGTCGAGAAGTCGGGCGCCTGGTTCTCCTATAATTCGCAGCGTCTCGGCCAAGGTCGCGAGAACGCCAAGCTGTTCCTGCGCGACAATCCGGACACGGCGCGCGAGATCGAGATGGCGCTTAGGCAGAATGCCGGGCTGATCGCCGAGAAATTCCTCGAGAATGGCAGCTCCGAAGGCGGGGACGACGGTTTCGAGGACGAAGCCGGCGCCATGTAGGGCCGGCCCAGGAAGATCGCGCAGCGGTTCCTGTCACGGATTGAGCGAAAGCAATTCGCCGGCTTAGCCGGAGTTCGGCCACAATCCTGGTTTATCGGGTTATGCTTATGTAATCGAGTTCTTGAGTACTGCGTACCCCGAACCGCCGGCCCTCGCGCCGGCGGTTTTGCGTTCTGCGGGTGGTGCTGGGCCGCCGCTCGCCGGCTGATTGGCCCAAAGCGCTTGCGCTGCATAAATTCAGGCGATGCGCTTTGGTCCTTGTTTATGCATGCCGTTTTCCCAAAACCGCTTGCGCACCTGTGGGCGACGTGCCTGTTTCCGTGTTTCTGGACAGGCTCAAGAGCTATCGCTAAAAGGCCCATCTATCTTCTGAAACACCAAAGCCCATTTGCCGCCGGCCGGGCCGGCGGTTCTTGCGAAAAAGGCAGTATCAATGAGTGGCGTGAACGACATCCGGTCGACATTCCTCGACTACTTCCGCAAGGAGGGTCACGAGATCGTCGCCTCCAGCCCGCTGGTGYCGCGCAACGATCCGACGCTGATGTTCACCAACGCCGGCATGGTGCAGTTCAAGAACGTCTTCACCGGCCTGGAGAAACGTCCCTATTCGCGCGCCGCGACCGCGCAGAAGAGCGTGCGCGCCGGCGGCAAGCACAACGACCTCGATAATGTCGGCTACACCGCGCGCCATCTCACCTTCTTCGAGATGCTCGGCAATTTCTCGTTCGGCGACTATTTCAAGGAGCGCGCGATCGAGCTTGCCTGGAACCTGATCACCAAGGGTTTCGGCCTCAAGAAGGACAAGCTGCTCGTCACCGTCTATCACACCGACGATGAGGCGGCAGCTTACTGGAAGAAGATCGCCGGCTTCTCGGACGACCGCATCATCCGTATTCCGACCTCCGACAATTTCTGGGCGATGGGCGACACCGGCCCGTGCGGTCCGTGCTCGGAAATCTTCATCGACCGCGGCGAGCATATCTGGGGCGGCCCGCCCGGCAGCCCGGAAGAGGACGGCGACCGGTTCCTGGAATTCTGGAACCTGGTGTTCATGCAGTATGAGCAGGTGACGAAGGAAGAGCGCATCGACCTGCCGCGCCCCTCGATCGACACCGGCATGGGCCTGGAGCGCATGGCCTCCATCCTGCAGGGCGTCGAAAGCGTCTTCGAGACCGACCTGTTCAAGCATCTGATCGACGCGGCGTCCTCCGCGCTCGGCCAGGGTCCGAACCAGGAGAACGTGGCGTCGTATCGTGTCATTGCCGATCATCTGCGCTCGTCTTCGTTCCTCGTGGCCGACGGCGTGCTGCCCTCCAACGAGGGGCGCGGCTACGTGCTGCGTCGCATCATGCGCCGCGCCATGCGCCACGCGCAGCTGCTCGGCGCCAAGGAGCCTTTGATGTGGCAGCTCGTGCCGGCGCTGGTGCGCGAGATGGGTCAGGCCTATCCCGAGCTGGTGCGCGGCGAGGCGCTGATCACCGAGACGCTGAAGCTCGAGGAAACGCGCTTCCGCAAGACGCTGGTGCGCGGCCTCGGCCTGCTTTCGGACGCGACCGAGACGCTCAAGGCCGGCGACATGCTCGACGGCGAGACGGCCTTCAAGCTCTACGACACTTACGGTTTCCCGCTCGACCTGACGCAGGACGCGCTGCGCCAGCGCAGCATCTCGGTCGACATCGCCGGCTTCACCGACGCGATGGAACGGCAGAAGGCCGAGGCACGCGCGCACTGGGCGGGCTCGGGCGAAGCCGCGACCGAGACGGTGTGGTTCTCAGTGCGCGAGAAGACCGGCGCGACCGAATTCCTCGGCTACGAGACGGAAGCTGCGGAGGGCATCGTCCAGGCGCTGGTCAAGGATGGCCAGGCGATCGATAGCGCCTCGCAGGGCGATGCGGTCGCCGTCGTCGTCAACCAGACGCCGTTCTACGGCGAATCCGGTGGTCAGATGGGCGATACCGGCGTGATCTCGGGCGAGGGTTTTTCGATCGACGTTTCCGACACTCAGAAGAAGGCCGACGGTCTGTTCGTGCATCTGGGCAAGGTGACTGAAGGAACGGTGAAGACGGGTGCCGCCGTCGAGCTCAAGGTCGATCATGCCCGCCGCTCGAAGCTGCGCGCCAACCATTCCGCGACGCATCTCATCCACGAGGCGCTGCGCGAGGTGCTGGGCACCCATGTGGCGCAGAAGGGCTCGCTGGTCGCGCCCGACCGCCTGCGCTTCGACATTTCGCACAACAAGCCGATTTCGCCGGACGAACTCGAAGAGGTCGAGCGCATGGCGAACGAGATCGTGGTGCAAAACAGCCCGGTGACGACGCGGCTGATGTCGGTCGATGATGCGATCGCCGAGGGCGCGATGGCGCTGTTCGGCGAGAAATACGGCGACGAGGTGCGCGTCGTGTCGATGGGTACGGGCCTGCATGGCGCCAAGGCCAACCGGCCCTATTCGGTCGAGCTCTGCGGCGGCACGCATGTCAGGTCGACCGGCGACATCGGCCTGGTGCGCATCCTATCGGACAGCGCGGTGGCGGCAGGCGTGCGCCGCATTGAGGCGCTGACCGGCGAGGCGGCGCGCAAGCATCTCGACGAGCAGGACAGGCGATTGAAGGCCGCGGCGGCAACCTTGAAGATCTCGCCGGCCGACGTGCCGGCGCGCGTCGAGACGCTGCTCGAGGAGCGCAAGAAGCTCGAGAAGGAATTGAGCGAAACGCGCAAGAAGCTGGCGTTGGGTGGCGGCTCGGCGGTTGCCGATGCCCCGGCCGCCAACGAGACGGTCGCAGGCGTCGGCTTCCTCGGCAAGGCGGTCAGCGGCGTGGCGCCGAAGGACCTGAAGCCGCTGGCGGACGCCGGCAAGAAGACGCTCGGCTCCGGGGTAGTCGTCTTTGTCGGCGCCGGCGAGGACAACAAGGCAAGCGTGGTCGTCGGCGTCACCGACGATCTGACCGGCCGCTTCAGCGCCGTCGATCTCGTCCGCGTGGCGTCCGCCGCGCTTGGCGGGCAGGGCGGCGGCGGCCGGCCCGACATGGCGCAGGCCGGCGGCCCCGACGCCTCCAAGGCCAACGACGCGATCGCGGCGGTAAGGGCGGCGCTGGAAGCGGCGTAGGTCGCTTAGCGCAGGCCGGTTCCCGATTCTGCGAGGCTGGCGCTGCCCCTCATCTGGCTGCCGCCATCTTCTCCCCGTTGAACGGGGAGAAGGAGCTGTCATCGCGGCTTTCGCAAATCGTCGGCGTTGCAACTGCTTCTTTCTCCCCGTTTTACGGGGAGAAATGCCCGGCAGGGCAATGAGGGGCGGCGCCGACGGTGAGGAAGTTCACTCGGCCCAAGCGACCTTTTCCGTCCGCGCAAAGCTCGCACGATCAGCGATGCGCGCATACCAATCCCGGATCTGCACGAACCGCGCCAGCAGATCGCGCCCTTCCGCGACCTTGAGAAAGTAGGCCACGATCGGCGCCGCGTGCAGGTCGGCCAGCGTGAGTTGGTCGCCAAGCAGCCAAGGTCCCTTTGCCTTGAGCAATGTCAAAACCTTGAACGCCGTCTCAGCCCGGCGGAGCCCGCCGGCGATCAGCGCCTCGTCCGGCGGCATCTTCTCCAGCCGCTCGACCGCCACGTCCCAGACCATGGCGCGATAACCATAGGCGTCGAGCATGCCGGCGATCTGGCTCATCCGGGCGCGGGCGCGCGCGTCGGCCGGCTGCAGGGCCGGACCGTCGAAGGCTTCATCAACATAGCGAGTGATGGCGCCGGTCTCGAACAGACGAAAACCGTCATGCTCGAGGGCAGGGATGCGGCCGAACGGGTGCAGCTCCAGATACCAGGCCGGAATGCCCTCGGCGGCGAAGATATCGAGCGGGACGAGCTCGTAGCCGACGCCCTTCTCCTCCAGCGTCATCCGCGCGATGCGCACATAGACGCTGTAGTCCGCGCCGTAGAGAGTTGGCTTGGCCATCGATCAGCTCTCCCTTCCGCTCGTCGAAGTACAAAAAACGAAGGCTCCTTTCGGAGCCTTCGACATTGAGGGACTTTGTCACACGGCCCGGCCCTCCGCTATGGCTCCGGGCGTTCGTCACTTGAAAAGCCCATTTCGGGGCTTTTCATGCGCTTCGCGCACCGCTCCTCACCCCATCGCCTTCTGCAAATTCTCGTCGATCTTGTCGAGGAAGCCGGTGGTGGAGAGCCAGGGCTGGTCGGGGCCGATCAGCAGCGACAGGTCCTTGGTCATAAAGCCCGACTCGACGGTCTGGATGCAGACCTTCTCCAGCGTCTCGGCGAAGCGCTTCAATTCGGCATTGTCGTCGAGCTTGGCGCGATGGGCGAGGCCGCGTGTCCAGGCGAAGATCGAGGCGATCGAATTGGTCGAGGTTTCCTCGCCCTTCTGGTGCTGGCGATAGTGGCGGGTCACGGTGCCATGCGCGGCTTCCGCTTCCACCGTCTTGCCGTCCGGCGTCATCAGCACGGAGGTCATCAGGCCGAGCGAGCCGAAGCCTTGCGCCACGGTATCCGACTGCACGTCGCCGTCATAGTTCTTGCAGGCCCACACGTAACCGCCCGACCACTTCAGGCTCGAAGCGACCATGTCGTCGATCAGGCGGTGCTCGTACCAGAGTTTCCGCGCCTTGAATTCGGCCTCGAATTCCTTCTCGTAGACCTCCTGGAAGATATCCTTGAAGCGGCCGTCATAGGCCTTGAGGATGGTGTTCTTGGTCGACAGATAGACCGGGAAGTTGCGCAGCAGGCCATAGTTCAGCGAGGCGCGGGCGAATTCGCGGATCGATTCGTCGAGATTGTACATGGCCATGGCGACGCCGGAGCCCGGCGCGTCATAGACATCGTGCTCGATCACCTGGCCGTCCTCGCCGACGAACTTGATCGTCAGCTTGCCCTTGCCGGGGAAGCGGAAGTCGGTGGCGCGGTACTGGTCGCCGAAGGCGTGACGGCCGACGACGATCGGCTTGGTCCAGCCCGGCACCAGGCGCGGCACGTTCTTCATGATGATCGRCTCGCGGAAGATGGTGCCGCCGAGGATGTTGCGGATGGTGCCGTTGGGCGACTTCCACATCTTCTTCAGCTTGAATTCCTCGACGCGTGCCTCGTCGGGGGTGATGGTCGCGCATTTCACGCCGACGCCCCATTTCTTGATGGCGTTGGCCGAGTCGATCGTCACCTGGTCGTTGGTGGCGTCGCGGTGCTCGATGCCGAGGTCGTAGTATTCAAGCTTCAGGTCGAGATAGGGGTGGATCAGCTTGTCCTTGATGAACTGCCAGATGATGCGGGTCATCTCGTCGCCGTCGAGTTCGACGACCGGGTTCGCCACCTTGATCTTCGCCATGGAAAGAATGCCTCGTTGCTGGGGGATCTGAACGGCCTTGCCCGCATGGTTTCGGCCGGGGATGCGGTGCGTATATCAAAGGCTTTTTCGCCGTGCAAACCGCGATCCGTGCCGGGGCGGAGGGGTGCCGCTGTTGTGAATGCTTCATTTTCCGGTGCGGATGTGGCAGGGGACGCCGAAACGCCGCAAACCCCGGTTACCCATAGCCATGCCAGCCATCGAAGACACAACCAAAACCGCTTCCGCCGGACCGGCGATCATCCTGGTCGAACCGCAGCTCGGCGAGAACATCGGCATGGTCGCGCGGGCGATGGCGAATTTCGGCCTGTCCGAACTGCGCCTTGTCAATCCGCGCGACGGCTGGCCGAGCGAGAAGGCGCGCGCGGCCGCCAGCCGCGCCGACCACGTCATCGACGCAACGAAGGTGTTCGATGATCTGGCCTCGGCGGTCGCCGATCTCAACTTCGTCTTCGCCACGACGGCGCGCGAGCGCGATGGCTTCAAGCCGGTGCGAGGGCCTGTGGAGGCGGGCAGGGCGCTCAGGGCACGTGTCGAAGCGGGCCAGCGCACCGGCATCCTGTTCGGGCGCGAGCGCTTCGGCCTCTACAATGACGAGGTCGCCCTCGCCGACGAGATCGTCACTTTTCCGGTCGATCCCGGTTTTTCCTCGCTTAACATCGCCCAGGCAGTGCTGTTGATGTCCTATGAATGGATGAAGTCCGGCCTCGCCGACGAGACCCAGACCAATTTCTCCGGGCCGGAGCTGACGCCGGCGACCAAGGAGCAACTGCACAGCCTGTTCGCCTATCTGGAGAACGCGCTGGAAGCGCGCGGTTATTTCCGTCCCGAGGAAAAGAAGCCGAAGATGGTCGACAATCTGCGCGCCGTGCTGACGCGCGCGGGTTTTGCCGAGCCCGAGCTCAAGGTGCTGCGCGGCATCATCTCATCGCTGGACAGGTTCTCGCCGGCCATGCCGCGGGGCGATGGCTCGCCCGGGGACGACCCGAGACGCTTGCCCGCCGCCGCGCGAAGTCGTGCCAAAGACCAGGAAAGTTAAAATCGATAAGCTGTGAGCATTTGAAGTAACCGATTTTTATTCGGTTATGCCTCATCCTTGCTGTAATAGTGGGGGTGGCACATGTTTACGTCCAATATTGGTCGACTGCGCTTTTTCCTTTACTCTCTCGGTCTCGCCGTCGCCGAAACCGTGGTAATCGTTGTCTGCATTATCAGCACGATCGGCTTCGAAGGGCTGATCAATTCAGGGCCTGGTCCGGCGCGGCAGGGCATGGTGGGCGCCGTCCTCATCGCCTCGCTCATCTTCGTCGCCCTGCGCGGCAACCTTGCCTCGCGCCGTACCCGCGACGCCAATGGGCGCCGTTGGATCCTGTGGGCCTACATAGCCCTTTCCGCCGTTTACGCCCTTTTGCAGGCAGGTGTGCTGCTGGTCGTCAAATTCGAGGATCCCGAGAGCATCCCGGGCGGACTGAACCTGCTTGGGCTTTCGATATTCGGCCTCTGGTGCACGATTCTTTKGGCGAAACCCGTCGCTGGCAGCAACATCGACGAACTGACGGATGTTTTCGACTTCGACGGTCCGCTGCCGGCACCGTCGCGCGCCGGACGTACCGTTGCGCCGGCCGCTCCACGCGTCGCGGTCTCATCCGCGCGCATTCCGTCCGCGCCGCAGCCTTTCGGCAGGCCGCGCCCCGCCGGCTTCGGCAAGCGAGGGTTATGAGCTTAGCGACTGCGCAAAAGCTGCTCGCATTCGCCTCTTCAAGACCACGATCATTCGCGATAGAAGCGCCGACGGTCCAATCACGGGCCTGCCGCTATCTCTTTGTTTGACGCAATTCCGGACAGAAAACCGCTTCACACTTTTCCTGGAATTGCTCTGGTGACCTGATGACAATGAGCGATCGATCAAGCCAACGCCCGATCCTGATGTTCGATTCCGGCGTTGGCGGGCTGACCGTGCTGCGCGAGGCGCGCGTGCTGATGCCCGATCGCCGCTTCGTCTATGTCGCCGACGACGCGGCTTTTCCCTATGGCGCCTGGGAGGAGCCGGCGCTCAAGGATCATATCCTCACGCTGTTCGGCAAATTGCTCGATCGGCTTCAGCCGGCGATTTCGGTCATTGCCTGCAACACCGCCTCGACCCTGGTGATCGATGCGCTGCGCGAGACATTCCCCGGCCACCCTTTCGTTGGCACGGTGCCGGCGATCAAGCCCGCCGCCGAACGCACCCGCTCGGGCCTGGTGTCGGTGCTGGCGACGCCGGGCACCGTGAAGCGCCAATACACGCGCGACCTGATCAGCAAATGGGCGCAGAAATGCCATGTGCGCCTGGTCGGCAGCGACCGGTTGGCGGGGCTGGCCGAGATCTATATGCGCCAGGGGTTCGTCGACGAGGAAGCCGTGCGCGCCGAAATCGCCCCCTGTTTCATCGAGCGCGAGGGCAACCGCACCGATATCGTCGTGCTCGCCTGCACGCATTATCCGTTTCTCGTCAACCGCATGCGCAAGACCGCGCCCTGGCCGGTCGACTGGATCGATCCGGCCGAGGCGATCGCGCGGCGCGCCATGTCGCTCCTCGGACCGGTCGGGGAGACACTGGGCGAGAGCGAGCCCGATCTTGCCGTGTTCACCTCGGGCAAGGTGGATTTCGCCACGAGGCGGCTGATCCAGGGTTTTGGACTGACCACACCTTAGCGCTCAAACCGGCGCGGCGGGCTCGAAGACGATGCTGCGCTGATCCGGGTCGGCCGAGACCAGCTTTAGCATGACACTATCGCCCTGCCTGAGCCCGGAGGCCTTTACATTGGCGACGACAGGCATGTCGGCAGTCTGCGCGCGCACGCCATGGTCGACGAAATCGGTGACGACGGCCTTGAACGTCTCCCCCTGATGTCCCCTGAGCATCACCGCCTCGGCTAGGTCGATGGCGGCGTGGTTGATCTGCGAAGCGCGGGCGTCCGCGCGCCCCATCACCTTCGGCAATCTAGCGAAAGCGTCGGTGACGGCCTGCGGCACGGGCTGGCCGTTGGCGATTGCCAGCGCGCAGCGCACGACGTAGCGGTCGGCCAGCCGCCTGAGCGGCGCGGTGGCATGCGCATAGGTCGCGGCCATCGCCTCATGCCAGGGGACGACACCTTCCTGATAGGGCTGGTAGGACGCGCCGTTGCCCGCGCGGCGGATTTCCAGCATCAGCGCCGCCTGTCGCGGATCGGCCGGATCGAGTGTGCGCTGATAGTCGCGCAGGCTGGTGGAGGCCGCCCAGGACAGGCCCAGCGCCTGTGCCGCGTTGCGCAGCCTCTGCACCTTGGAAGCATCCGGCCCCGACATCACCCGGAACAATCCGGTCTTGTGCGCCAGCATGGCGTCGGCGATCGCCATATTTGCGGCCAGCGAAAGCGCGGCATTGTCCTGCTCGGATTGCAGGAGCGGCCTGAATGAAAGCTGGAATGTACCGTCGGCGAGCCTTTCCACCTCCTGCTCGGGTGGGTCGACGCGCGAAGCGCCGCGCCGCTCTTCGTTAGCCGCCATGCGCCGCGCCAGTTCCGCGAAGCCGGCCGGAACGTCGGAAGCCTGCACGCTGTCATAGGCAAGCTTGGCGCGGCTCTGAATGATGGCCCGCTCAGCGCCATCCAGCTTGACCGCGCCGTCGCCGGCGACCCGGGCCGTGAAGACGACCGCCGGACGCGGCCCATCGGGCAACAGGCTCGCCGCAGCCTCGGCGAGTATCGGCGGATAGAGCCCGGCCTTGCCGTCCGGCAGATAAAGTGTTTCACCTCGATTCCAGGCTTCGAGATCAATCGCGTCGCCGTCCTCGACGAACCAGGCAACGTCGGCGATCGCGTAATGCAAGAGAAGATCGCCGCCGCTGGCCTCGATCGAGAAGGCCTGGTCGAGATCGGTCGAGCTCGCCGGATCGAGTGTGACGAAAGGCGTCGCGGTGCGATCGGCATGCTGGTCTGGCGCACGCTTTGCGGCCGCTTCCGCCGCGGCCGCTACCTCCGGCGGAAATCCATCCGGCACGTGGAATTCAGTGCGGATTTTTATCAGGCCGGCGGAGAGGGCCTGTGAGGGATCGGTCAGCGATTTCATGCCGCCGTCCTACACTGGCGTTCCGGACGCGGGAAGGCTGCGAAGGAAAATCGCCCGGGACGGCCGACTGACTTACCGACACCGAGGGGCCGAGTCGATGACGTTGGAACTGCCGCAGAGCCTCCGCGTTTTTCCCGCAGCAAAGGAGAGACCGCCATGCCCGCTACATCGCAAGCCCAGCAAAAGGCCGCCGGCGCGGCACTTTCCGCCAAGCGCGGCGAGATCAAGAAAAGCGAGCTCAAGGGCGCATCGCGCGAGATGTACGATTCCATGAGCGAGAAGCAGCTCGAAGAATTCGCCGAGACCAAACGCAAAGGCCTGCCCAGCAAGAAGTCATGAAGCGAGACATCGGGACGAAAAAGCCCGCGGTGCTGTCCGCGGGCTTCGTCTTGATTTAGCCCAAGCGTCAGCTAGCGCCGCCACCAGCAGTGCCGGGTCTTGTAGCGCACGACTTGGCGATGGCCGTGCCGCCAGACCACTTTTTTCTTCACCACGACGCGGCACACCTGCTTGTGGCCATGCCAATGCCTGGCCATGGCCGGCTCAGGCGTCATGACCGCCATTGACCCGGCCAACACGGCGGCTCCGGTCAGGGTAAGGAAGAACTTCTTCATGGGAATTCGGACTCCTCTGTTCCAGTCCCTTCATCAAATGCAGGGCGTTTGCGTCCTAACGCCGCATCCGCCCGGATGCCGCCGGCGTGCAACTTTCCGCCACACCCAGCACCGCATGCAACGCAGGGATGATATCGGGTTGGCGTCGGTGCCGCCAGCCACAAGCTTGACAGCGGTTAAATCTGTGTTTAACAGGCCCAGCAACACCGGGTGGCGACGCCCGGTGGTTTCTTTTGACGTGTCCCGTGGGTTTTCCGTCGCTTTGTGTGGGAAACCCTGTCAGGTCTCGAAAACGGAGGCCAGAGGAGGGCGCGTTTCCTTCGCCCGGAGCCATGGGGTTCCGGGTATATTGTTTTGAAAGGGAATGCGATGAGCAAGCGCGAATCCGCGAAATACAAGATCGACCGCCGTCTCGGCGAAAACATCTGGGGCCGCCCGAAGTCCCCGGTCAACAAGCGTGAATACGGCCCCGGCCARCACGGCCAGCGCCGCAAGGGCAAGCTTTCCGACTTCGGCCTGCAGCTGCGCGCCAAGCAGAAGCTGAAGGGTCACTATGGCGACGTTTCGGAAAAGCAGTTCCGCAAGGTCTATGAAGAGGCCAACCGCCGCAAGGGCGACACCTCCGAGAACCTGATCGGCCTGCTGGAGTCGCGCCTCGACGCGATCGTCTATCGCGCCAAGTTCGTGCCGACGATCTTCGCCGCCCGCCAGTTCGTCAACCACGGCCATGTCAACGTCAACGGCAAGCGCACCAACATCGGTTCGTACCGCTGCAAGCCGGGCGACGTCATCGAGGTGCGCGAGAAGTCGAAGCAGCTCGTCATCGTTCTGGAATCGGTCGCTCTCGCCGAGCGTGACGTGCCGGACTACATCGAAGCCGACCACAACAAGATGACCGCGACCTTCGCGCGCGTTCCGGGCCTGTCGGACGTTCCGTTCGCCGTGCAGATGGAACCGAACCTGGTCGTCGAATTCTACTCGCGCTGATCGAACTGGATCAGCCGCAGCATCCAAAGGCCGCCTCTCGAGGCGGCCTTTTCTTTGACGGTCAGGGCTATTCACTTTGGCCGCATTTATGCGACGCCATGTGATTCCACTCGGCTGCAAAATGCTCTAAAGCCGAGCGCTGACAACGCGGAGCCGGCGCCATGAATATGTTGCCAGACCTCAAATCCCTCGAGCCTATCGACGACGATGCCGAAGGCGGCTTTCATCCGCTGTTCCGCGACGTGCCGACCTCGGTCGAATTCAACAAGCTGCGCAAGCGGCTGTTGAGGCTCACCCGTCAAGCGATCGAGGATTTCGCCATGGTCAAACCCGGCGAACGTTGGCTGGTGGCGCTTTCCGGCGGCAAGGATTCCTACGGGTTGCTCGCGCTTCTGCTCGACCTCAAATGGCGCGGCCTGCTGCCGGTCGAGCTGCTCGCCTGCAACCTCGACCAGGGCCAGCCGAATTTCCCGAAGCACATCCTGCCCGATTATCTCAACGCCAACGGCATCGCGCACCGCATCGAATACCAGGACACCTATTCGGTGGTAACCGACAAGTTGCCGGAAGGCAGCACCTATTGCTCGCTCTGCTCGCGGCTGCGGCGCGGCCACCTTTACCGCATCGCGCGGGAAGAGGGGTGTTCGGCGCTGGTGCTTGGCCATCACCGCGAGGACATACTCGAAACCTTCTTCATGAACCTGTTCCATGGCGGGCGTCTCGCCGCCATGCCGCCCAAGCTCCTCAATGACGAGGGCGATGTCATGGTGCTGCGGCCGCTTGCCTATAGTGCTGAGGCCGACCTCGAGAAATTCGCCAACGCGATGAAATTCCCGATCATCCCATGCGACCTCTGCGGCAGCCAGGAAGGACTGCAGCGCAACGCCATGAAGGCGATGCTCGACGACATCGAGAAGCGCATGCCGGGGCGCAAGGACACGATGATCCGTGCCATGACCAATGTAAGGCCCTCGCATCTGTTGGACAGGAAGCTGTTCGACTTCGCGGGGCTAGAGCCGCATGGTTCCAGCTCTGTTCGACCTGAAATCTAAATCCGGCTCTAAATCAAGGAAGTAGAGCATGATGTCGTCCGAAAACCGCTTCATACTTTTCGGCATCATGCTCTAGCACGAACACAGGACAAGACATTTCCAATGCGATTTGACGATAAAGCGATCGACTGGCTGGCCGAGCTTCTCGCCGACGCGGCAAAGGCCGAAATCATGCCGCGCTTCCGACGGCTGGGCGAGGGCGACGTGCGCCAGAAGACGTCCGCCGCCGACCTCGTCACAGAGGCGGACGTCAATGCCGAAAGGCTGATCACCGCCCGGCTGCGCGAACGCTATCCCGACGCCATGGTGGTCGGGGAGGAGGCCTGCTCCGACAATCCGGCGCTGCTGTCGGGCCTCGGCGATGCCGCGCTTGCCTTCGTCATCGATCCGGTCGACGGCACCTTCAACTTCGCGTCCGGCGTGCCGCTGTTCGGCGTCATGGCCGGCGTCGTCGTCAACGGCGAGACCGTCGCCGGCATCATCCACGATCCGGTCGGCAAGGACTGGCTGATCGGCGCCAAGGGCGCCGGCAGCCATATCCGCCACGCGCATGGCGCGCTGGAGAAGGTACGCGTTGCGGCACCGGTGCCGATGTCGCAGATGACCGGCGCCGTTTCCTGGCAGTTTCTCCAAGAGCCCGAGCGTTCGCGGCTCGCCCGCAACCAGACCAAGACGCTGTCGCAATTTTCGTATCGCTGCGCGGCGCATGAGTACCGGTTGCTTGCGAGCGGTCACGCCCATTTCGTGCTCTACAACAAGCTGATGCCCTGGGATCATCTTGCCGGTGCGCTGATCCATCAGGAAGCCGGCGGCCATGTCGCGCGCATCGACGGCAGCGCCTACTTGCCGTCGCATGTCGACGGCGGCCTGCTGGTGGCGCCGGACAAGCAAAGCTGGGACGAGTTGCGCCGCGAGCTTTGGGCTGAATAGGAATACCTGCGCACCGGCTGGCGCTGGCCGCCAGACGGCAATTAGTGAAGATCGGTGACGTGCCCCGAAACGGGGGGATTGTGGGGCTGGAACATCCTGCCCCGCTCGGCGATCAGGATCATCAGCAAAGCTGCGACCGAGACGCTGCAGAAGCCCGCGGCCAGAGGGGTGACGGTGCCGTTATAGGCCTGGCCGATCGCCGCGCCGATGAGGGCACCGAGAAAAGTCTGCATGAAACCAAGGATGGATGCCGCCGTGCCGGCGAGTTCGCCGAGCGGCTCCATGGCCAAGGCGTTGAAATTCGCGCCCAGTCCGCCGAACGGCAGCATCGCGCCGGCAAAAAAGGTGACGAAGAGCCAGAGCGGCATCTGCATCTCCAGCGAGACCACCAGCCAGGCAAGGCTGATGCACAGGAAGATGAGCAGCGCGCCTTGCGACAGGCGGCGCATGCCGATCTGTCCGACCAACCGCGAATTGAGATAGTTGGAGAAGGCGAGCACGCCGGCGACGCCGGCAAAGATCAGCGGGAACAATTCGCCGACGTGAAAGATGTCGATGTAGATCTGCTGCGCCGAACTGATGAAGCCGAACATGGCGGCGAAGATGAACGTGCTGGCAAAGGCGTAGCAAAGCGTGAGCCGGTTGGTGAGCACGATGCGGAAGCCGCCTAGCACTGACCCTACCGAGAGCGCGCGGCGATATTCGGGATGCAGCGTCTCCGGCAGGCGCAGCAGGGCCCAGGTCGAAACGATCAGCGCGCCGATAGCCATGGTCACGAAAATCCAGTGCCAGCTGGCGAACAGCATGACGAACTGGCCGATGCCGGGCGCGATGACGGGGATGGCCATGAACACCATGAAGATCAGCGACATCACCTCGGCCATGCGCCGGCCCTCGAAGGTGTCACGCACGATCGAGACGGCGATGACCCGGGTCGCTGCAGCGCCGATGCCCTGGATGAGACGCCAGGTCAGCAACAGGGCGAAACTGGGCGCTATGGCGGCGGCGGCCGCGGCCACGACATAGACGACCAGGCCGAAGACCAGTGGCGCGCGGCGTCCGAAGCGATCCGAAATGGGCCCGAACAAAAGCTGTCCGCCGCCGAAGCCGAGCATATAGGCGGTGATGACATATTGGCGGTGGTTCTCGCTCTCGACGCCAAGCGAGGCGCCGATCTGCTGCAGCGCCGGCAGCATGATGTCGATGGCCAGGGAGTTGAGCGCCATCAGCGCTGCGCAGAGCGCGATGAATTCCCAGCGCGGAATAGGCAAATTGGTTGCCGATTGCTGCGCCACAGCCTGCTTGTCCACCGCAAAATCCGATCGTTTCAAACGAACATGCGCCGGACTGCCGGCGCATGAGTTCGTTTCGTTCCCGAGCTCAGGGAACCACAATGCCGAGGTGGGGGCTGCCCCGGAAATTAACGCTACCGGCCGGCTGGCCGGTGCGATTCAATTAGGCGGCGCCTTTGACGCTGACGCCCTTTTCGACGAGGAAGTCCTGCAATTCGCCGGCCTGGAACATCTCGCGCACGATGTCGCAACCGCCGACGAATTCACCCTTCACATAGAGCTGCGGGATGGTCGGCCAGTTGGAATAGTCCTTAATGCCCTGCCGCAATTCGGCCGAGTCGAGCACGTTGACGCCTTTGTAGTCGGCCCCGATGTAGTCGAGGATCTGCACCACCTGGCCGGAGAACCCGCATTGCGGGAAGCCGGGCGTGCCCTTCATGAAGAGCACGACGTCGTTGCTCTTCACTTCATTGTCGATGTAGTCGCTGATGCCGGTCATGGACAATCCTTTCACGCCTGTGGGAGTCAGGCTCGAA
This sequence comes from Mesorhizobium sp. LCM 4577, assembly GCF_001854795.2. Taxonomy (NCBI): domain Bacteria; kingdom Pseudomonadati; phylum Pseudomonadota; class Alphaproteobacteria; order Hyphomicrobiales; family Phyllobacteriaceae; genus Mesorhizobium; species Mesorhizobium sp. LCM 4577. Next base: position 133,430 of record NZ_MDDU01000012.1, read on the forward strand.
GCATGTCCTTCAAATAAACCCATAGGGTGGCTGAAACAAGACGTTAGCCGCGACGCTACTTGAATGGCGCAAGGGATAACGCGATTTTGTGCCAAGGCTAGAACGGTTCGCCGTATCAAGGAAACGCCGAACCGCTCTATCTGTTTGTCTTATGCAATTCCTGACGGAAAACCGTTACACACTTTTCCTGGAATTGCTCTGGGTGACGGCAGCGGTCAGTCGGGGACGCTGGTCTGCAGCGCCAGCGCGTGCAGCACGCCGCCCATATTGCCCTTCAGCGCGTCGTAGACCATCTGGTGCTGCTGGACACGGCTCTTGCCCCGGAAACTCTCCGCAACGACCTCGGCCGCGTAGTGGTCGCCGTCGCCGGCCAGGTCGCGGATCGTCACCTTGGCGTCCGGAATGCTTTCCTTGATCAGTTTTTCGATGTCGTGGGCATCCATTGCCATGGCAAAATCCTGTTTCAAGCGGGGCAGGCCGGGTATGTGACTCGGAGTGAGCCTAAAGCCTTTCCAGCCCGGATTGAAGCCGTGCCGTTGGGTGATGAAGCCGAAAGCGCGTCGCGATCTTTCAGATTCGCTCCATGCGCTTTAGGTTTTGATTTTACGCATGTCCTTATCCCGAAACCGGTTCTCACTTTCGGGAGACATGCTTAGGAATTGTCCTGGCTCGGATGAACCACGCCATCTTCGGTGATGTCATCGCGCGTCGAATAGGCCCGGCCCAGGCTGAAGACCAGCACGTAGAGCGGAATGTTGATCAACAGGCTGACGATGGGAAGGTAGCTTGTTATCTGCCATGCGGGTGAGAAGAAGGGCCGGCCGTAGCCGTCGCATATCAAGGACGAGCCATAGTCCCAAACCGCCCCGATCGCCGCTGCGACGGCGAAGAGCTTGACGCAGATCGCGACATGCCTTGCCCGCGCCGGGTCCGGAGAAAGTCTGTTCCACAGCAAGAGGCAGACGACCGGAACCGCGTAGATCAGGGTCTGCACGACGAGCATCGGCAGCGTGCCGTTGGCCGCGGCAAGGAATTGCGCGCGAGTCTCCAGCAGCGGACAGACCTCGCTCGAGGTCGTCGAAAGCAGGAACAGCACGAACGGTCCGAGAAACCAGAAGAAGAACAGGCAGGGCCAGAAGACGACTGCGATCAGCGCCTTCGCGGTGAGTCTCGTCAACTGGCCTGGTCCATGAAGCGCGGGAACCAGCCCTCATGGGCGGCGGTCAATTCGCTGACCGGGATCGACCGTGCCTCGCCAAGCTTCAAGTCACGCCCGCCGGTGGTGCCGATCCAGGGCGCGAAGATGCCGAGCTTGCCCTGCTGCTCGCGGATCCTGTCCCATTCGCCGCTTTGCGGGTCGATCGACAGCGTCAGCAGATAGCGGCCCTGGTCCTCGCCGAACCAGACCGGGATCGGATCGGTGCCGGTAAGCCCCGGGATGGTGGCGCCGATGCCGGAGGCCATCGCCATCTCCGCCAGCGCCACGGCCAGGCCACCATCGGAGACGTCATGGGCGGCGGTGACGATGCCGGAAGCGATCAGCGCGCGCACATGGTCGCCGACGCGCTTCTCATGGTCGAGGTCGACGGGTGGCGGCGGACCGTCGGCGCGGCCGTGGATGTCGCGCATATAGACGGACTGGCCGAGATGGCTGCCCCATGTCGGCGGCGCGCCGACCAGCACGATCATCTGGCCCTCGGCGGCAAAGCCGATACGCGCCATCTTCGACCAGTCGGCGATGAGGCCGACGCCGCCGATGGTCGGCGTCGGCAGGATGCCGCGGCCGTTGGTTTCATTGTAGAGCGAGACATTGCCGGAAACGATCGGGAAGCCGAGCGCGCGGCAGGCATCGCCGATGCCTTTGATGGCGCCGACGAACTGGCCCATGATCTCGGGCCGTTCGGGATTGCCGAAATTGAGGTTGTCGGTGGCGGCGAGCGGCAGGGCGCCGGTCGCAGTCAGGTTGCGCCAGCATTCGGCGACGGCCTGCTTGCCGCCCTCGTATGGATCGGCCTCGCAATAGCGCGGCGTGACGTCGGAGGAGAAGGCGAGCGCCTTGGTCGGATGGCCTTCGACGCGCACGACGCCGGCATCGCCGCCAGGAAGCTGCAACGAATTGCCCTGGATCAGCGTGTCGTACTGCTCCCACACCCAGCGGCGCGAGGAGAGATCCGGCCCGCCAAGCATTTTCAGCAACGCGTCGGCGACATCGGCCTTGGGCGCATCGTTCGCGGCAAGCGGCGCCGGCTTCTTCGCCTCGACCCAGGGGCGGTCATACTCAGGCGCCTGGTCGCCCAGCTCCTTGATCGGCAAATTGGCGACCTCGTCGCCCTGATGGATGACGCGGAAGCGCAGGTCGTCGGTGGTCTTGCCGACGATGGCGAAGTCGAGCCCCCATTTGCGGAAGATCGCCTCGGCTTCCTCCTCCTTCTCGGGGCGCAGCACCATCAGCATGCGCTCCTGGCTTTCCGACAACATCATCTCATAGGCGCTCATGCGCTCCTCGCGCACCGGTACCTTGTCGAGGTCGAGCTCGATGCCGAGATCGCCCTTGGCGCCCATCTCGACCGCCGAGCAGGTGAGGCCGGCCGCACCCATGTCCTGGATGGCGATGACGGCGCCGGAGGCCATCAGCTCTAGGCAGGCTTCCAGCAGGCATTTTTCGGTGAAGGGATCGCCGACCTGCACGGTCGGGCGCTTCTCCTCGATCTTGTCGTCGAATTCGGCCGAAGCCATCGTGGCGCCGCCGACGCCGTCGCGCCCTGTCTTGGCGCCGAGATAGACGACCGGCAGGCCGACGCCCTTGGCCTGCGACAGGAAGATGGCGTTGGTCTTGGCAAGGCCTGCCGCAAAGGCGTTGACCAGGATGTTGCCGTTGTAGCGGGCGTCGAAATTGACCTCGCCGCCGACGGTCGGCACGCCGAAGGAATTGCCATAGCCGCCGACGCCCGAAACCACGCCGGCGACCAGATGCCTGGTCTTTGGATGGTCCGGCGCGCCGAAGCGCAGCGCGTTCATCGCCGCAACCGGCCTGGCGCCCATGGTGAAGACGTCGCGCAAAATCCCGCCAACCCCGGTCGCCGCGCCCTGGTAGGGTTCGATGTAGGACGGGTGGTTGTGGCTCTCCATCTTGAACACCACGCAGTCGCCGTCGCCGATGTCGACCACGCCGGCATTCTCGCCTGGACCCTGGATCACCTGCGGGCCGCTGGTCGGCAGCGTGCGCAGCCATTTCTTGGAGGACTTGTAGGAGCAGTGCTCGTTCCACATCGCCGAGAAGATGCCGAGTTCGGTGAAGCTTGGCTCGCGGCCGACCAGATCGAGGATGCGCTGGTATTCGTCGGGCTTCAGCCCATGCGCGGCGACGAGCTCGGGGGTGATCGGCACGGAATTGGAAATAGTCATGAGCGGCGATTTTTGTCCGTGGGAAAGGGGAGGTTCTTTGAGTCTCCTCTTATCGCAAGCTTTCGCGCGATACACCCCCACCAGATAGGGAAAACGCCGGAAAACTGCCACTCCGGCTATGCTTAGGGTCTGGCTCGCCGGCTCGATCAGGAAAAACTGTCGTAGCCGGCGCGGCCTTCGTCGAGCAGGCGGCGGATGACGGCGACACCGCCGGCGACATCCCTGCTTTGCCGCGGTTGCGACACGCCAAAGCGCACGCCGTGAAAGACCTGCCCGGAGCGGCCGGCCTTGAACTCGTCCTCGTCGTCGATGAGTACGCCTTGCGCCAGGCAGGCGTTCTTGAAGGTGCCGGACAGCCACGGGTCCGGTAACGTCAGCCAGACAAAGGGCACATTGTCACGTGCCTTGAAGTCGAACCCCTTGAGCACGTCACGCACGATGGCGAGGCGCGCCTGGATTTCGGCAATGCAGCGCTTGCGGATCTCGCCCGCCTGGCCCGATATCACCAGCCTTGTGCCGACCTCGGCCAGCAGGAAGGGCAGGCCACCGGTCATCATCTTGTGGGCGACGCGGATGCGATGGCGGTAGGCCGGCGGGCAGGAGAGCCAGCCGCCGCGCACGCCTGCCGCGACCGATTTCGACAGGCCGCCGGCGACGATCGTGCGTTCCGGCGCGTATTCGGCCAGCAGCGGTGTCGGGTCGTYGGTGAGCTCGCCGTAAAGATCGTCCTCGATCAGCGCGACATTGTATTCGCGCGCGATTTTCGCGATCGCCTGCCGCCGCTCCGCCGACAGCGTCACCAGCGTCGGGTTCTTCGCGGTCGGCATCAGGAACATCACCTTCGGATGTTTCTGCGCGCAGACGCGCTCGAAATCATCCGGGTCGATGCCATCCTCGTCAGCCGAAACCAGCGCCGTGCGACGGCCGATGAGTCCGGCGCTGCGCGCGATCTGCGAATAGGTGAGGTGCTCGAAGACCACGTAGTCGCCGGGCATGGTCAGCGCCGCGATCGCCGCCATGACCGCGGCATGGGTGCCCAGCGTAGGCACGATAGAATCGAGCGATGGTCGGAAGGAATTGCGCGAAAGCCAGCGGCTGCCCGCCTCGTACCAGCGTTCAGGAAAATCGCGTGTGTAGCTCGAAATGTCGTGCGGGTGCTCCTGCGCGGTGCGCGCCAGGATGTCGGCAATCACCGCGCCCTGGCCGACATCGGGCGCGGCGGTGCTGTCGAAGCGCAGCTTGCCGCTCGGCGCGTCGATGGGGCGAGTGCCTTGCAAGCCAAGTTCGAGGTCGGGTTTCGGGGCTTCGGCGCGCTGGCCGAGCACATAGGTGCCGCGGCCGACCTCGCCGCTCACCAGACCGCGTTCGCGCAGCAGCTGATAGGCCCTGCCGATGGTGCCGACGGTCGTGCCGATGTCATAGGCGAGGTCGCGCTGCGGAGGCAGTTTCGCACCGGCGTCGATGACGCCCTTGTCGATATCTGACTCAATGCTGTCAGCAAGACGCTGATACAGCGGACCGGAGCCAGAGGAGAGGTCAGGGAGCCAATTTGTCATGGTGACAATTTTCTATATTGCACCGCGCGATGAGTCAAATCATATCGAGCCTGCGATTGAAAAGGTACAATCGAAACAAGGCAGAATGACAATGGATACAATCAAGACAATTCGCCACGCCGGTCCGGCATTTGGCGCGCAGACCGATCCATGGAGCCGTCGCGGCTTCGTCGGTCGGCTGGTATTCGTGCTCCGTTCCGCCGCCAAACAAGTCGATCGCATGCTTGAGCGCCGGCGCGGCCGCCTTGCCCTCCTGGAGATGACGGACGAGCAACTCAAGGATATCGGCATCTCGCGCTGCGATGCCCATCGCGAAGGCATCAGGGCATTCTGGGAGTGATGCCTATCTTCGGCTCGACGCCATCCCGGTTGCGGGTTTTGCTCGCAACCGGCCGATGCCGTGATCGATCAGCACGGCAAGCACGCTCAATCCGATGAACAAGGCCGTGACGCCCAGGGCCGAAACGGCGACGCTGGCCGCGCCGTTCTTGGCCACGTCAAGGAACGGATAGGGCACTTCGCCGGCGAAGGGGGCGCGTATCAGCGCGTAGGCGAGGTAGGCGAGCGGATAGATCATCCACCAGGAGATATCGCGCCAGCGCGTCGTGCCGTCGGCACCGGCTATGAGCCACCACAGCACGAAGATGAATGGCGTGACGTAGTGGAGCAGGATGTCGCAAAGCAGGAACAGGCCCTGCGGTTGCCAAAGGCCTGCCAGCACCGTCGCATAGACGATGAAGACCAGCGTGATGGCGACCGCCACTCCGGCACGCATTCTCTGTCCGGCAAAGGCCGGAAACCAGGCATAGCCAGCGGGGGACAGCAGCGAGGCATGCACCATCACCGCAGCGATGTTGGTGAGGATGGTGAAGAAGCTGAAATAGAAGACGATCGAACCGGGCAGGCTGCGCCCCGCAGCCATCGACGCCGGCATGCTGATGGCGAATTGCAGGACAAGCGCAACCAGCCCGACAACCAGTCCCGCGATCTGCAGGAACCGGCTCATGACAACCTCAGGCGGAAGCCGCGCAGGACGGATTGCCGGCCTGCCAGCGGGCGATGTCAGAGCCGATGCGCGCGCCGAGCGGCTCATTCATCAGCGGCCCGAAGACGTCGACGCGGCTGGAATTGCCTTGCGCCTGCACGACCAGCAGCGGCTTGCCGCCATAGTGCTTGGCGGGCACCAGCAGGAAGCGCGGCGTGCCGCTGTAGGAATTGAGCTCGTTGGCCATCTGGTAGGCCTTGAAGGCCGGGTCCTTGCTGGCGATCCAGCATTTATGCGCGGCGATCGTGACCTGCTCCATCGCAAGCAGCGAGGCGCTTTTGCCTGAGGGAACCGGCCTGGTCTTGGGGCTGGACTGGCAGGAAGCCAAGGCGAGCCCAGCGGCGGCCAGGAGAGCAAGGCGAGCAATCGTCGGTCTCATGGTCAGTCCGCCCCCGCGTTCCGGATTAGGATGTCAAAGAATCAAGCCGCGAGGCCGAGTGCGCTCTYGAACAGCGCCCGCCCGTCATTGCCGCCATGCGCCGCTTCGATAAGGTTCTCCGGGTGCGGCATCAGGCCGAGCACGTTGCCCTTGTCGTTGACGATGCCGGCAATGTCGTTGATCGACCCGTTGGGATTGGTGCCTTCGGCATAGCGGAACACCACTTGGCCTTCGCCCTCGAGCCGAGCAAGCGTCTCGGCGTCGGCGAAGTAATTGCCGTCATGATGCGCGACCGGCGAGCGGATGACCTGTCCGGGCTGGTAGCGGCGGGTGAACATGGTGTTGGCGTTGGCGATCTCAAGCTTCACCTGCCGGCAGACAAATTTCAGCGAGGCGTTGCGCATCAGGGCGCCGGGCAGCAGGCCGGCCTCGACCAGGATCTGGAAACCGTTGCAGACGCCGATGACGGTGACGCCCTTGGCCGCCTTTTCGGCGACCGCCCGCATCACCGGCATACGCGCCGCGATCGCGCCGCAACGCAGATAATCGCCGAAGGAGAAGCCGCCGGGGATGGCGATCAGGTCGACATCGGGGATTTCGGTGTCGGTCTGCCAGACGGTCGCCGGCGCCTGGCCGGAAATCTTGGTCAGCGCCGCAATCATGTCGCGGTCGCGATTGAGCCCAGGCAGGAGGACGACGGCTGATTTCATTTCGGTTCGTAAGGCCTCTGGTTTTCGGCAAGTTCGCGCAATTCGAGACGGCGCTCTATGCGTTCGAGTCGCTCATCCTGACGGCCAAGAATACCATAGATGTTATGGATATCACTCTGCGTGGCCACCATGTGACCTCGCATCACGTTCAACTCACGTTTGGCTTCGGACACATCCTGGCGAAGTTCGCCGATTTCGTGATGGATCCGTTTCAACAGCTCGAACATCAATTCGTTCGTGGCTTCCGGCATTGTGCCTCCGCTACAACCTCAGGTTATAGCAACACTATAGTTCTCAATCACCGTGTTCGCCAGAAGCTTGTCGCACATGGCCTTCAGGTCGGCTTCGGCCTTGGCCTTGTCGGTTCCGGTGAGCTCGATGTCGAACACCTTGCCCTGGCGCACCTGGCCGACGCCGTCGAAGCCCAATCCGGAGAGCGCATGCTCGATCGCCTTGCCCTGCGGGTCGAGGACGCCGTTCTTGAGGGTGACGGTGATACGGGCTTTCATCGATGCTCCAGGTTAGGCTCGTTTAGGAAAAAGGCCTGCTATTGTCCGGCAGGCCTGGTAATCAGTGCTTCAGGCCCTTGGGCGGCTCGGAGGAGGCGACGAGGACCGGACCCATCGGCCGCGGGGGCTCGTTTTCGTTGATGATGCCGAGACGGCGGGCGACCTCCTGATACGCCTCGACCAGGCCGCCCATGTCGCGACGGAAACGGTCCTTGTCGAGCTTGTCCTGGGTGGCGACGTCCCACAGCCGGCAGGAATCCGGCGAGATCTCGTCGGCGACGACGATGCGCATCATGTCGCCCTCGAACAGGCGGCCGCATTCGATCTTGAAGTCGACGAGCTGGATGCCGACGCCGAGGAACAGGCCGGAAAGGAAGTCGTTGACGCGGATGGCCAGGGCCATGATGTCGTCGATTTCCTGCGGGCTGGCCCAGCCGAAGGCGGTGATGTGTTCTTCCGACACCATCGGGTCGTCGAGCGCGTCGGCCTTGTAGTAGAATTCGATGATCGAGCGCGGCAGCACCGTGCCTTCCTCGATGCCGAGGCGCTTTGACAGCGATCCGGCCGCGACATTGCGCACGACGACCTCGAGCGGAATGATCTCGACTTCCTTGATCAACTGCTCGCGCATGTTGAGCCGGCGGATGAAATGGGTCGGGATGCCCATGCGGTTCAAGTGGTTGAAGATGTGCTCGGAAATGCGGTTGTTGAGCACGCCCTTGCCATCGACCACTTCGTGCTTCTTCTTGTTGAAGGCGGTGGCATCGTCCTTGAAAAACTGGATCAGCGTTCCCGGCTCAGGTCCCTCATAGAGGATCTTGGCCTTGCCTTCGTAAATGCGGCGGCGATTTTTCATCTGATTTTTTCTCTGGATCTGCGGGCAGGCGGCAAGTGACCGGTTCCTGTCCGTCTGCCTAAATTAGTATGGCGAAGGCGGCGTTCAATGCCGGTGTTATCGCAATCGCCTTGTTTGCTCAATCGGCAAATCCCGCGAATCAACCGCTTTCGGAACCGAAATGCCGCAGCGCAGCATGCCACGAACCATATTGACCGGCCCGCGGCCTTTTGGTTTGTGCTTGCCCATCACACATATTCACTGCCAAGCGAATCGGATTGATCGGAGGGACGTCATGAGCAGCATGAAAGACCGCGAAGAGGGCTTCGAGCGCAAATTCGCCTTCGACGAGGAACTTCGCTTCAAGGCCGCGGCGCGCCGCAACAAGGCGCTTGGCCTGTGGGCCGCCGAGAAACTCGGCAAATCCGGCGCCGATGCCGAGGCCTATGCCAAGGAAGTTGTGGTCTCCGATATCGAGGAGGCGGGCGACCACGATGTTTTCCGCAAGATCCGCAAGGATTTCGATGCCGCCGGCGTCAACCAGTCCGACCATCAGATCCGCCGGACCATGGACGAGCTGATGGCGCAGGCGATCGAGCAGATCAAGAACAGCTAAGGCTGGATGACGTGATGTCGTCCGAAAACCGCTTCACGCGTTTCGGTCTCATGCTCGATCTCTTTGTTTTTACGCAATTCCGGACGGAAGGTTACGGCGAAGTCGTCGAACCTAAACTTTACACGCTTTTCCCGGAATTGCTCTGACTGGACCAATCGGCCGCCCGGCCAAACCGGGCGGTTTTTCTTTGCCTTCACACCGTTTCCGGCCGAAACTGCGGATTGTTAACAAGGAAAGTTCCGATGTCGCTCAAATCCCGCTTGGCCGCCGACGAAACGCTTTTCACTGCATGGTCGGGCGTGCCGGATGCGCTGACGGTCGAGATCATCGCCAAACAGGGTTTCGATGCCGTCACCCTCGACATGCAGCATGGCGGCCATCACGAGGACAGCGTGCTGCGCGGGCTGGTGCCGGTTCTGGCCGCCAACAAGCCGGCGCTGGTGCGCATTCCGGTCGGGCGCTTCGACATGGCGAGCCGCGCGCTCGATTTCGGCGCCGAGGCGGTGATCGCGCCGATGGTGAACTCCGTGGCCGATGCGAGGCAGTTCGCCGCCGCGATGAAATATCCGCCGCTGGGCGAGCGTTCCTGGGGCCCGACCTATGCCTTCCCGCGTCACGGCAAGGGCGACCATGCCGAATGGCTGCGCGATACGAACCAGCGCACCATGGCTTTCGCCATGGTCGAGACGCGGGCGGCCCTCGAGGCGCTCGATGGCATTCTCGACACGCACGGCATCGACGGCATCTTCGTCGGCCCGTCGGATTTCTCGATCGCCTGGTCGAATGGCGCCACCGTCAGCTCGACGCTGGAAAGCATGATGGAGACGGTCGCGTCGATCGCCGAGCGGACGCGCAAGGCCGGCAAGCATGCCGCGATCTATGTCATCGAACCGGCGATTGCCGGTCGCGTCGTGTCGATGGGCTTCCGGCTGCTCGCCATGGGCTCGGACCACACGCTGATCTCGCTTGGCGCCAAGACGTTGCTGAAGAGCATGCGGGATTCAATCGGTTCTTGAATCCGGCCTTACGGCTCCTTCAACTCCGTCAGGAATTTGGCGAAGGTCATCGAACCCTCGGGCCATGGGCCGAAGCCAGCATCGTGGTTGAGATGCCCGGCCTCGCCGGCATCGATGAACAGCGATCCCCAAGCGGCGGCGATGTCTTCGGCGACCTCGAAGGCGCAGAACGGATCGTTGCGGCTGGCAATCACGATCGACGGAAAGGGCAGGGGATCGCGCGAATATGGGCCGAAGGTCATCAGATGCCTCGGCCTGATTTCCGGGTTGGAGACGTCGGGCGGCGCGACAAAAAAGGCGCCGGCGACAGGCTTCTTGAATTGCGGGATGGCCTGCACCGCCGCCGCCACGCCAAGCGAGTGCGCAACCAGAACCACTGGACGCTCGGCCTCGTTGACGGCGTTCGCTACGCTCGCCGTCCAGTCCTCGCGCACGGGCTTCGTCCATTCCGCCTGTTCGACCCGGCGCGCCGTCGACAGTTTCGACTGCCAGCGGGTCTGCCAGTGCTCGGGGCCGGAATTGGTGTAGCCCGGCACGATCAGGATATCTGCGTCTTTGACTTTCATGGCGCCGATGTAGCGAGCGGCCTTCTCGCCTGCAACCCTGTCGCCAATATCGGCGTGATCGCAAGTGTGAACAACTTGTTCGATTCTTGCTGCCTTGTGTGAACGATCGCAATCAACGATTTGGAGGGAAGAAGGAACAAGAGCTGGCGGCCTCAAGATCCCATTTCGGGAATAGGTGCCGCCCGAACGGAGAGCTTGATGAGCGAACTGCCTTTTGCCGCGACCACACCGGTCAGCGTGTCGCGTGTCGGGTTGAAGGCGCGCGACGCCGAAAGCCTGGCAGCCTATTACCGCGCCGTCGTCGGCTTGCAGGAACTAAGCCGCGCCGATGGCACGATCACGCTTGGCGCTGCCAACCGACCATTGCTGGTGCTTGAACAGGATKCTTCGGCCAAGCCGGACGATCCGCGCAGCGCCGGGCTCTTCCACACCGCCTTTCTCCTGCCGTCGCGGGCGGATCTCGGCCGCTGGATCAACCATGCCGCCGCCAACCGCATCGGCATCGAGGGCGCTTCCGACCATCTGGTCAGCGAGGCGCTCTATATGACCGACCCAGAGGGCAACGGCATCGAAATCTATGCAGACCGCCGTCCGCAGGACTGGAAATGGAATGGTGACAGAATAGCCATGGCGACGGAGCGGCTGAACCTGCCGGCGGTGGTGGGCAGCGTGCCGGCGGGCGATGCCGGCTGGCAAGGCGCGCCGGAAAACACCATTGTAGGCCATGTGCATCTGCGCGTCGGCCGGCCGGAAGATGCCGAAGCCTGGTGGCATGAGGCGTTCGGCTTCGACACCGTCGCCAAATATGGCGCCCAGGCGGTGTTCCTGTCGTCCGGCCATTACCATCACCATATCGGCGCCAATGCCTGGCAAAGCGCCGGCGCCGGCCGCCGCGATCCCTCCCGCTCGGGCCTCGCCTGGGTCGAGATGCGCTCAGACAGTGCGAAGGCCGAGACGAGCCGTGAGGATCCCTGGGGCACGGTGATCAGGACTGTGCCTGGGAAGGCTTGAGCGACGGCTACGCCAAGCTGGAGCACCCCTCATCCGTCTCGGCGCTAGCGCGCCGATCCACCTTCTCCCACAAGGAGGGCTTTGCACGGGAAGCGAAGTCGGGTTCGGTGTGTTAATAGAGCTTTTTAAAAGGGCAGCGGAACGGTTTTCGGCGGTCTTGTGGGGCATTTGGCG
>NZ_MDDU01000013.1:0-500846 GCF_001854795.2 Mesorhizobium sp. LCM 4577
TGCCCACCATGCGCTCGAGATCGGCGAAGACGCGGTAGCGACGCTCGGCGTGGAGCTGGTCGATCGCATCTTCGAAGAACCGCTGGTAATTCATGGTGAGCTCCTTTGCCGGACACCCACCGCCGGTCGCGGCAGGCCTGTCCTGTTGGGTCACCATACTCAGTTTGCCGGTCTGGACTTTGAGCTAGGTCAATTCCCGTGCCGAAGTCAAACGAGCCTTGTGGCCATCCTTTCGAAAACTGATTCAAATCAAAGCGTTCGCCGGCATCTCGATCCACGGTAGGCGGATGTGGAATCCAATAGCAAGCGCCCCCTTTGGCCGTAGCCTCGAACTAGCCGTTCTGGACGAGGAAGGTCTGCACGCGCTTGTTTTTCCTTGCGAAAAAAGTCGGGATGGATGGGTGGATGTCGCTACCCGCGTTCGTGTCGATATCAGGCCGACCCACTGGCGAGACTGGGATCCAAAAGAGCGGCGGGCGAGCTTGCTGCGAGACCTGTCCTGACGTTGGCCAAAGGCGCGTGCAAACAAAAGCGGTGCTTAATGTTTGGGCTCGGCAATAAGTGCCATGCGTACCAGATGCGAGAGACTGCCCGCTCCCATTTTGCTCATGACATTCGCACGATGGATTTCAACCGTGCGCGGGCTGATCCCGAGATCGTAGGCAATCGTCTTGTTGGGCAAGCCGGAGACGAGCCCATCGAGCACTTGGCGCTCGCGTTCCGAGAGAGTGGCAAGGTTCTTCCGGATTTCGGTTGATTGCGGGTGGGCCGCGATGGGCTGGCTGCGGTGGGTCAGGGCCGAACGCAGTGAATCGATGAGAACCTGGTCGTCGAACGGCTTTTCGATGAAGTCGGCAGCGCCTTCCTTCATTGCCTGGACGGCAAGCGCGACATCGGCATGCCCGGTCATCACAATCACCGGCACGTTCAACCCGCGGGATTTCAATTGCCGCAGGAACTCGATGCCGTCGATACCAGGCATGCGCACATCAGTGACAATGCAACCGTCGACGTCCTTTGGCTCTGTCGCCAGAAATGCGGTCGCCGACTCGTAGAGGCGCACGGCAAAATCGGCTGTCGCGAGAAGAAAGCCCAGCGATTTGCGGACATCGACGTCATCGTCAACCACATGCACGACATCATTGGCCACTGGCGACCTCTTCCTTTTCTACCGCGCGCAGAGTGAACCGAAAGGCGGTTCCACCGCCGGGTGGAGTCTCTGCCCAGATATGACCACCGTGCGACTCGACGATAGTGCGACAAATAGACAGCCCTACGCCCATCCCCTGCTTCTTCGTAGTGACGAAGGGCTGGAAGAGCTGGGCCGAAACCTCGGGCGCCAGCCCCGGCCCGGTGTCGATAACGGCAACCTCTGCCATCCCGTCATGCCGGGCTGTGGTAGAGACACGCAGTTCACGGCGCGCCCCGCCCTGCATGGCCTCGACGGCGTTCCTCATAAGATTCAGCAACACCTGCTCAATCTGAATTCGATCGGTCAGAACGAGCTCGGCCGCTGGGTCGAGATCGTATGTAACGCGAACATCGGCCTCCCGCGCGCCAACCAGAGCGAGCGAAGAGGCATCCTCGATAAGCGTTGGCAGGCGTTCGACCTGGCGTTCGCTTTCGCCCCTGGCAACGAAGTCCCTGAGGCGACGAATGACGTCGCCCGCGCGCAAGGCTTGCTCGGCGGCCTTTTCGACGGCCTCTCGCAACATAGTCGCGTTCTCGTCATCGCTTTTCTCGAGCAGACGACGGCTGCCTTTGAGATAGTTTGTGATGGCTGTCAGCGGTTGGTTAATCTCATGCGCCAATGTCGAAGCCATTTCGCCGAGCGCGGTAAACCTTGCCATATGAAGCAGCTCCTGCTGCTGCTCTTGCATCCTCGCTTCCGTCCTATGGCGTTCGGTCAGGTCGCGACAGAAGCCCGTGAAGAAACGGCCCGTTCCCGGATGCATTTCGCCGACGGCCAATTCCATGGGAAAGGTCGTGCCATCCTTGCGCATCCCGGTCACGGTGCGTCCAAGTCCTATGATGCGGCGTTCTCCGGTGGAAAGGTATCTGTGCAGATAGGCGTCATGTTCCTCTCGATAGGGATTGGGCATCAGCAAACTGACATTTCGACCGATGACTTCGCTGGATTTATAACCGAACAGCATTTCGGCAGCAGTGCTGAAGGACTGCATCAGACCCTGTTCGTCGATAACGACCATGGCATCGGGTACAGTCGCCAGGATCGAACGCAGGTGATCCTCACGCAGTTGCAGCGCGGCGTTGGCGAAGGACAGCTCGCTGACGTCCGTGCCTTGAACGAATATCGCGGTGATCCGGCCGTCCTTCGCTTTAATGGGCTGATAGACGAAGTCTAAGATGCGTTCTTCCGCACTGCCCGTCTCGACGTTGCGGTATACGACCTTGACGCTTCGGCCCACATAGGGTTCGCCAGTCTCGTAGACGCGGTCCAGCAATTCGAAGAAACCTTGGCCGTCGAGGTCGGGAAAGGCCTCGCGCACCGATTTGCCAATGACATTTCGCTGGCCGACCATTCGTTGATAGGCGGCATTCGCCAGTTCAAACACGTGCCCGGGCTCTCTTAGCAACGTCATGAAACCCGGTGCTTGCTCAAACATCAATGCAAGCAACTCATGTTCCGGCAAATCATCACTTCGCGGCAAACCGTCAAGCGAAGCGGCCGATTCGGCGATGGCTCCCGCGGAAACTGGGCTCTTCTGGGTCACATCCACTCTGCTTTTGAAGGAACACTGGCGATCACTGGTTTAGCACTCAAGCAGGCATTCGCAAACATAGAGCTACCGGAGTTTGATCAGCATCAAGGTCGTGCACCTCTCGGAGTGGCACCATCAATCGATCATCGTCTCCTGAAGGTGCCGCATGTCCTACAAAACGATTGTCGTCAACTTGGCCGTCGATACCGATCCGGCGCCAATCGTGAAGCTTGCGGCAGAAATGGCGCATCGCTTCGATGCTCACCTCATCGGCTTCGCTGCCGCGGATGTTCCGCCCTTGGTGGCCACGGGGGAAGGCCTAGTTTATGAAGGCGAGGTCATGCAGGTCAAACGGCAGGAGATCGAGAAGCGTCTTGCCGAACTGCGCGACACCTTTGAGAAGTTTGTCCCGCACTCCATCAGCAGCGAATGGAAACAATATATTTGCGGTCCGACTCGCGCTTTAGGACTGGTAGCTCGCTCAGCCGATCTCATCGTGACCACCAATGGCGGCGATGATGTGTTCCGTGCCCTCGATGTAGGAAGCTTGGTGCTCGGGGCCGGTCGCCCCGTGCTGGTTGCGGCCGGCAATGCCGAACACCTGCTTGGGAAAACCGTCCTGGTCGCCTGGAAGGACAGCCGGGAAGCACGACGGGCTTTGTCCGATGCCTTGCCGCTCCTCGCCAAGGCGAAAGAGGTTGTAGTCGCCACGATGGAAGCAGCCTCGGGAAAGGATGTTCGAGACAGCCTTGCCGACGTCGCGGTGTTTCTGGAGCAGCATGGCATCATGGCGCGAACCGAAGTGATCGCCTGTGCGGCGAATGGCGAGGGGCTGATGGCGTTTGCTCGCTCGGTCGACGCCGATCTGATCGTGTGCGGCGCCTACGGTCACAGCCGGCTCAGGGAATGGGCCTTCGGCGGCATCACACTTTCGCTGATTGGCGAGAGCGGTATCAGCCRCCTGTTTTCGAATTGACTTACAACCATGGTGATCGAGGCGGCAGATGGCACGGACCGGCCGGGGGGCATAGCGGGTGAGGAGAAATCGATCAGCCGCTTTTCTGGCCGTGTTGAGCCTGCCTACTGGTCGCTCGAAACGGATGAGCTGGTCGGCCGGCTGGAGACCTCCACTTCCGGCCTGATGCGCGTCGATGCAGCAGCCAGGCTGGCCAAATTCGGTCGCAACGAACTGGCGCCTCGATCCGGCGGATCGGCGCTGAGCGTATTCGCGCGTCAGTTTCGCAGCCCATTGGTCCTGATCCTGGTCTTTGCCGCCGCCGTTTCGGCGTTCGTCGGGGAGGGGCATGAAGCTGCAATCATCGGCGCGATTGTGCTTGCCAGCTGCGCCCTCAGCTTCACTCAGGAATATGGCGCGTCTCGGGCGATGGAGGTGCTGCAACAGCGCATCTCCCGCAAGGCCACCGTGCTGCGGGACAGCTTCGAACGCACCGTCGATGTCGGGGAGATTGTCCCTGGCGACGTCGTCTGCCTGTCGGCTGGCAGTCTCATCCCTGTCGACGGCGTCATCCTGGAGTCGCGGGATTTCAACGTCAGCGAATCCGTTCTGACCGGCGAAACTTTTCCCGTCGTGAAGTCCGCGGGCCGCTCCGCGCCCGAGGCCGGCATTACGCAGCGAACCAATGCCGTCTTCACCGGCACGTCGGTTCGCAGCGGAACGGCGAAGGTGCTGGCCGTCGCCACGGGGACGCAGACCGAATTCGCATCGATCGCCGAAGCATTGGAGCGACGGATACCCGAGACCGAGTTCGCGCGCGGCATCAGGATGTTCGGATATCTGATGACCGAGATCATGCTTGTGATTGTCATCCTGGTGTTCTTCGCCAATGTGATGCTCAACCGGCCCTTCATCGAATCCCTATTGTTTTCGCTGGCGCTGGCGGTTGGCCTGACGCCTGAACTGCTTCCGGCGATCATCAGCGTAACCTTGGCAAGAGGCGCTCGGACGATGGCTGCCAACGGTGTCATCGTGCGCCGTCTCGATGCCATCGAGAATCTCGGCAGCATGGATCTGCTATGCACTGACAAGACCGGGACGCTCACGGAGGGCGTCATCCGCCTTGATGGCTGGTTCGACGTCGAGGGCAATTCGTCGATTGACGTCCTGCAGTGGGCCCGGCTCAACGCGACTTTGCAGACGGGCCTCAAGAATCCTCTGGACGAGGCAATTGCGGGCGCTCCGCGTGGACAGGGGAATTTGTCCGGGTTCTCCAAGATCGACGAGATCCCTTATGATTTTGTTCGCAAGCGCTTGTCGGTCGCCGTCCACGATAGCAAGCGAGAACAGATCCTTGTCACCAAGGGGGCGGTGCAGAATGTCCTCGACGCTTGTGGCTTCGTGCAGGGTTCGAATGGCTTGAAACCCCTCGGCGCGACGGAACGCGAGGCGATCGACGAACGATTCAGACGCTGGAGCGCCCAAGGGTATCGCGTTCTCGGCCTGGCGATCCGGCGATTTCAGGACAAGGCGGGCTTTAGCCGTGGCGACGAGACTGAAATGGCGTTCGCGGGGTTCCTGCTGTTTCTCGATCCGCCAAAGGAGGGGGTGCGGGAGATACTGTCGGCGCTTGCCGACCGAGGCATTGGCGTAAAGGTCATTTCCGGCGACAACCGCTATGTCGCGGCGCATCTGGCCGAGGCCGTGGGTCTGCAGGCCGACAGGATCATGACCGGCGAAGATCTATCGAAGCTGACGAAGAACGGGCTTCTGGCCGGCGTCCGCAATACCGATCTTTTCGTCGAGATCGATCCGAACCAGAAAGAGCGCATTGTCGAGGCGTTGCGCCGGAGCGGCCACGTGGTCGGCTATCTCGGCGATGGCATCAACGACGCGCCGGCGCTTCATGAAGCCGACATCGGCATTTCGGTCGATACGGCTGTCGATGTGGCGCGCGAGGCGGCGGACGTCATCTTGCTCAAGCGCGACCTGAGCGTGCTGGTGAAGGGCGTCGACGATGGCCGCAAAACCTTCGCCAATACGATGAAATACATATCCATCACGACCAGCGCCAATTTCGGCAACATGATCAGCATGGCTGCCGCCTCCCTTTACCTGCCGTTTCTGCCTCTGCTGGCCAAGCAGATCCTGCTGAACAATTTTCTTTCCGACATTCCGGCTCTCGCGATCGCAGGTGACAATGTCGATGTCGATCAGGTGCGCCGGCCGCGTCACTGGGACATCCATTTCGTGAGACGTTTCATGGTGAGTTTTGGACTGGTGAGCTCGCTCTTCGACTTCACAACCTTCGCGTTTCTCCTTCTGGCCGTTCATGCCACTGCAGCTACATTCCAGACGGCTTGGTTCGTGGAATCCGTGCTCACCGAACTCGCTATCGTGCTCGTCGTGCGGACCCGCAGGAGGCTTTGGCGCAGCCGTCCGAGCCTTCTGCTTGCGGGCCTCGCCGTCGGCATTGGCCTTACCACCATCGCCATTCCTTTTGCCCCGTTCGCCGGCTGGTTCGGATTTGTGCCTCTGGCAGCGCCGGTACTGGCAGGGCTGCTCGCGATCACCGCGCTCTACGTGCTTGTGTCCGAGCTTACAAAGAGCCGGCTTTTCGATCATGGCAGCCGAGCCAAGCCCCGCCGAAGAACTCCGGCCTCAAATCCGCACCGGACCGCGCCGGTCCGCATCCCTGGCTGAGCCAAGGGACGCGGACCAACGTGGACGACCCGAGGTCCAAGACTGCGACGTCAACCGCCGACGGCGGCCTTGGTGACGTTAACGCCAAGGTCGTAGACCAGCTGCCCACCATAATACGCTGTCACCGTGACCAGGGCCGCGCCGGCAACTTCAATGGCGGGTATGGCCGGTCCCAGCGTTTTCAGTTCGCGATTGCGCACCCAAAGAGCGAGCCGGAGGAGACCCCAGCCCAGAAAGGCCAGGGCGCTGATCCCGCCCAGGCCCTCATGGATCTCGGCTATCTGGCTGCTGAATCCCGCGGCCTCGGCATGGTCGAGGGCGATGCCGCCAAAGAACCAGGTGCTGACGGCGAATATTCCTGCGGCCGCCGCCGCAAAACTGGAAATCGTACCCACGCCACTGCGTGTCGTAACGGCATTGCGGTTCGCGAGCGCGGCGAGGTCGATGACCACGAGCGTGTACATCAGAACAATAGGAAAATGCACCAGAATGGGATGGATATGCTGAATTTCAGGCATTGCAGATATTCTCCAGAAAGATTGAGCAAATAATCAGTCGGATGGCCAATCAGTCGTCGCTATTGCCGGGTTCGTCGGCTCGTTCGCTGCGCGCACTGGATGCGGATATGCGGCCGTCACCTTCGTCGTCGCCGATGCCCTTCACCGCCTTGGGTCCGGCGGCGCTCATCATCGGGATGGYCTCGAAGTCGATTGTTGAGGAAGATGTGGGGGATGCGGCCCCGCACGATTCATGGTCGGATTCCGCGGCCGCGGGCAGGACAAAGGCGGCCAGACCTCCAAGAGCGACAAGCAGGACCGGAAGATTGCGCATGGTTTCAAATCCTTCTTTGCGCGCCCGTCATCGGGCGCGGCGGCCCTTGATAGAGACGTGCTCCTTGCCGCCGGCTGACGATGATTGACAGCGGTTTGACAGCTTCGGCATGCGACAGCTCTCCTCCATGAAAACCGCTTTGATGCGCCTGGCCGCCCTGGGGACGGCCGCACTTGTGCTGGCCACGCCGTCGGCCGTCCGGGCGCAGGACGACGACGATGACCACGATCGGGCGCGCGACCTCTATGAGCGTGGCGAAATCGAGGGCCTTGCCGATATCATGGCCATTGTCCGCGCCAGAGCTCCCGGTGAGATCGTTGCGGTCGACCTCATCCGCGCCGGAGGCAAGTGGATCTATCGATTCCAGGTGGTTGCAGCCGATGGCCGGCGCAGGGTCGTTGACATCGACGCCGGCGCCGGCGCCGGCGGCGTTTTGAGCAATGAAGGCGACCACAAATGAAGATCCTCGTGGCAGAAGACGAACCGCGTATTGCGGCCGACATCGCGGCGGTTTTGAAGGCCTCAGGCATGGCCGTCGATATCGTGAGCGATGGTGAAGCCGCCTGGTTTGCGGGCGACGTCGAGAACTACGATGCGGCGATCCTCGACCTGGGATTGCCGAAGCTCGACGGCCTCACGGTGCTGAAGCGCTGGCGCGCCAATGGCCGGCGCTTTCCGGTGCTGATCCTGACGGCGCGCGGACTGTGGACCGAGCGGGTGGAAGGCATCAACGCCGGTGCCGACGATTACCTTCCCAAGCCTTTTGAAATGGAGGAACTGCTCGCACGATTGCGCGCCATCCTGCGCCGCTCAAGCGGGCAGGCGGCGCCAGTCCTGACGTCGGGCCCCTTGTTGCTCGACACGCGCCAGATGCGCATCTCGCTTCGCGGCATTCCCGTGGCACTTTCGCCGCTCGAGTATCGGCTTCTCGCGTTCCTGATGCATCATGCCGGTCGTGTGGTCGCGCCGACCGAGCTCGCGGAGCATCTTTACAGTTCCGACAACGAACGCGACCCGAACACGATCGAAGTCATCGTTGCGCGTCTGCGGCGGAAACTTGGCAGCGATGTCATCGAAACCCGACGCGGCTTCGGATATTTCGTGCCGGACGGGCCTGGCGGGCCCGGCTGATGCGCAATTCGATCCGCCTAAGGCTATGGTCGGCCGCAGCCATATCGATTGTGATCGCGCTTGGCATAGCCGGCGTCGGCCTGCGTTATCTGTTCGAGCTCAACGTCGAGCGGCGGGTCGTCAGCGAGTTGACCGTCGACCTCAATGAGTTGATCGGTGCGACGAGCTTCGCGGCCGACGGCCGCCTGCTGGTCGCATCGACGCTGGCGGATCAGCGCTTCGCCAGTCCGCTGTCCGGGCATTACTGGCAGGTGGAAGACCTTGCGACCGGCAACCTCGTTCGATCGCGCTCCTTGTGGGATGCCACGCTCGCCTTGCCCGAGCAGGCAGCGAATGGCGAACTGAGGAAGGAAGAGCTCAGGGGGCCAGGCGGCGAGCTCACCGTCGCCGTTCTGCGTACGATTACCGACGCCGACGGGAGGGCGTTTCGTGCTGTCGTTGCGGAGGATCACCGCAATGTCGAGGTCTCGGTGGGGGAATATGTCCGTGATCTCGCGCCGGCGCTCACGGTGCTCGCATTCGCCCTGATGGGCGCATTCTTCATCCAGATCACCGTCGGCTTGGCGCCATTGGAAGGCCTGCGAGTCGCCGTCAGGGACGTGATTGCGCAGCGAAAGGCTCGTCTTGATGTCGCCGCGCCGAGCGAAGTCCAGCCACTTGCTGAGGAGATAAATCGCCTGCTCGCCGCCCAGGAGAAGGCCCTGTCTCGCGCCCGCTCGCGCGCCACTGATCTGGCGCACGGCCTCAAGACGCCCCTGCAGGTGCTTTCTGCCGATATTCGGACCTTGCGCAAGAAGGGTGAAACCGAACTTGCCGAGGAGATCGAGAAAAGCGCCGGCGCAATTCGCCGCCACGTCGAGCGGGAATTGGCGCGTGCTCGCCTGGCGCCCGGCGTTTCCGGCGATGCCGCCTGCCTTGTCCGGGAGGTGGCGAACGGCGTGATTGCCGTCCTCAAACGAACGCCAAGGGGCAAGCAGCTGTCATTCGCGATCGACGTCGCCGAGGATTTCACGGCGCCGGTCGACGAGGGCGATCTATCCGAGGTCCTCGGCAATCTGGTGGAGAACGCGACGCGCTTCGCGAAATCGCTGGTTCGTGTGAGCGCATCCGCAAGCGCCGGCGAAGTCATCATCAAGGTCGTCGACGATGGGCCGGGCATTCCGGAGGCCGCCCGGAATGCCGCTTTGTTGCGTGGTGTCCAGCTTGACAGCAAGGGCGGCGGCAGCGGCCTCGGCCTGGCGATCGTTTCGGACATCGTCGAAGCTTATGGCGGCCGCCTCGAAATGGCGAACGCCAACTCCGGTCTGGCGGTGACCATTTACCTGCCTCGGCCTGGTTGAGCGCGTTCAGGCGAATCCGGGGAAGTAATCGACCTTAATTCTGGAACGGCGAACTCCCATGGTCAGCAGCTTCCCGCGCAGCGCCTTGACCATGACCTGCGGGCCGGAGATGTAGAAGGTGCGTTCCAGGTAGTCGGGCATGGTGAGGCGTACCAGGCGGGCGTCGATATAGCCCGGATACTGGCCACGCTCAGCACCCTTGGCCACGGCATGGAACGTCCTTATGCCCAGTTCGCGTCTCGCTGAGCCAAGCACGTCGCGATAGGCGATGTCGTCTTGTCCCTCTGTTCCATAGAGAACGACGATGGGCCGAATTTCCTGACGATCGATGAGATATTGCAGCATCGAACGAAACGGCGTGATGCCGATGCCGCCCGCCAGGAAAGCGATCTTCGTCTTCGGATCGGATGGCAGCGTGAAATCGCCGGCCAGTTGTGAAGCGTGGATCGTGGCGCCGGGCCTCATGGCGCCCAGCGCCCGCTTGAAGGCGCTCGATTGCGGATAGAATTTTACGCCAAGCCGCACGGATTGCTCGGTAGGCGATGAGGCGACGGTGAAATAACGCCGGTTGCCGCGATTGTCGGAATGGTCGAGGCCAAGTGTCCACTCAAGGTACTGGCCAGCCTGGAAGGCAAGCTTTCGCTGTGACCTGAAGATGAAATCATAGCTGTCGGCGGCGGTTTGCTCGATGCGTTCCAGGGTCAGCACGAAGCGCCCTTTCGGACCGATCGAATAGGCGAAGAGGTTGCCGACCAGAAGCGCAAGCTCGGGTGTGAAATAGAGCGAGCCGACATGGATGTTGGGTGCGAACAGGAAACCGACGATGGYGGCAAAGGCGATCCGCGGCCAGCGCTGTGCGGGCGCCGTCAGGGGCTCGGTCAACATCACGAAAGCAAAGAACAATAGCGGCGATGAGCCCAGCGTTTCCTTGAAGGCGGCGCCATATTGCGCTGGCTCGGTTGTTGCTAGGACGGTCGCAATGGCCACGACCAGAAATGTCGCGACAAGATCCAGGCGGCGCAGTTTCCGGACGACCAGAATCCCGCCGATGAGGACGAAGGGAAGCAGCCATGGATTGCCACCGACCCACCAGGTGGCGGGCTGGTTCAGCAACAGTGCCGACAACGCCACGCCGACGGCCGCCGGATTGAAAAGGTGCTTTCGACCAACGGCCAGAATGTATTTCGATGAGATCGCCCAGACAGAGGCGAAAGCAACTGCCGCGATGCCCTTCAGGTCCGTGACGGCGACCGGGTCGAGGATGAGGGCCAGAATGAGCGCGGTGATATAGACGGATTCGTTGTTTGCCGGGACCTCGAAGACCAGCGCGAAAGCTTTGTTGGTGATCCAGCAGGCGCTGACTGCCAGCGCTGCGGTGAAAGCGAGCGCAAGTGGATCATGCGGCACGAGCTTGACGAAGCAGAAGGCGAAGGCTGTGCCCAGCAGCGCCATCAGATAGTGGAGCACCAGCCGGTACATGGTCAGGTGGTCGAGGAACCGGTCGATTGCCTTGATCATGGTTCGCAAAGGTCTCCGAATCCGGTTGTCGGCGTGGCGCGGCCGTTGCTGTCGACGACATAACCCTCCAGCCCCGGAGCCTGCTCGATGAAGAGGATACCGTCGCGACCCATGGCGAAGGCCGCGGTGGCGAAGCGATCGGCTTCGAGCACGTCGGATCCGACGACCGTCAGGCTGACGATGTCGGTGATAGCGTCGGAAGGCTCATGGGGATTGTAGATATGCTGGCCGCGCGCATAGGTGCCCGACGTGGCGACGCCGCGCCCGCGCGGATAGACGACCTTGATGATCTCATCCGTCTTGAAGGGGTTGCGGATGCCGACGCTCCAGTCTTGCCCGGAAGCGTTCTTGCCCAAGGACTGGATGTCGCCGCCCGCTTCGATGAAGAAGTCCCGAACCCCCGCCTGACAGACAATTTCGGCTGCATTGCGAATGGCCCAGCCCTTGACGATGCCGGACGGGTCAAGCGAGCCATTGGCCTTGTGGATGTCGAAAAATCCACCTGTCTCGCTTCTTGTCCGCTCGGCCAGCGCCAGCACTTCCATCATTTCGCCGCTCCAATCCTTGACCGGAACGTCGCCTCGGTTGATGGCGGAAATCTCGCTGTCGGTCCTGTAGGTGCTGAAGCGCCGATCGATTTGCTCGAAATAGCCGAAGACGGAGTCGATCAGCGAGCCGGCGGCGCCACCGACATCGACCGTGATCGGCATTCCCATCAGAATTCGGGTTTCGCGCATGGGGTCAGGAAGAAGCCTTCCTCAGGGCGCCGCCGAGCGATTGGATGAAGGCTTTGCTGGTCAGCGTCGCGCCCGAGATGATATCCACATCGGCGCTTTGCGCGCCGATCGCTTCGTCGCGCAGCATCGGCAACGCCTGCCGGTTGATGTTGACCGAGGTACGGCGGTCATTGGGGTATCTCAGCACCTTGAGTGCAGTGACCCGGCCACCCTGGACAAGCGCCTGGATCTGGATGATGCCGTAATAGGCATCGGCGGCTGGACCGGTGTAGACCCCGTCGGCATAACCGTGCGCCGCGAGCTTCATGCCGGTATGGAGGATGCGCGCTTGGGGATAATCCGGCCGCGGCTGCGGGATGGGAATGTAGACGGCAGGCGTCACCGCGAAAGACGGTGTCTGCGGCAGGGCGGCATTGGTATTTAGGGGCTCCACCTTTGGCTTCGGCGGCGGGGACGGTGCCGGTGTGACCTCCGGCGGCCTGTCGGCAAAGGTAGGCTGCGGCGCCGCGGCCGCAATCGTCGTGGAAGCATCCTTCCTGGCCTCGACCGTTGTGCGTGGCACCGGCTCCCGTGGCACATTCACCGGGGAAGCTGCCGGCAGGGTTGCCGCCGCTGCCGGGACCGGGCTGGCAGGAGAGGACGGAGCGATCGGCGCCAACGGGGCCTGCTCCGCCGCAGCCGCGGTCCCCTGTGTGTCGATCGGATCGTTGCCGGGAAGCTTGCCCGCCTGATCCCAGACATAGGCCCCGGACGAGGCGATCACGAAGAGGGACAAGGCGATCTGTTTCATGAGCATCGTTCCGATTTCGAGCACGCTCCGGCCGAGCCGTTTCGTGCAGGTTAGGAGCAATATCTCATGAGCTAGCTGACAACTGGCTGTCAGCGCTCTGGCTAGCGAAAAATACCGGGTCGACGAACCGGGGTCGCCGATTGACTTTGATCAAGGCATTTGTTCGGATCGCGGGGCAGTGAACGGTCGGGCTGCCTTCCTGGCTTGCCGATGTGGACTTAAACCCTAGCCGAACCGACAACTGTCCCTTTGCTTAGATGAGTCGTCTTCACACCGAAAATCACCTGGTTTCACGCGTCGGTTGGTTGCGGGCCGCGGTGCTCGGCGCGAACGACGGCATCGTCTCGACCGCCAGCCTGATCATTGGCGTTGCGAGCGCCAATGCCACCACGGCCAGCGTGCTGGTAGCCGGCGTCGCGGGTCTGGTTGCGGGCGCCATGTCGATGGCCGCCGGCGAATATGTATCCGTCAGTTCCCAGGCCGACACCGAGCACGCGGATCTCGCGCGTGAACGGAACGAACTCGCAAGCCAACCCGAGTTCGAGAGGCAGGAGCTTGCCCAGATCTACATCGATCGCGGTGTGGAACCTCAATTGGCGTTGCAGGTGGCCGATCAGTTGATGGCCAAGGACGCTCTTGGCGCACACGCCCGCGACGAGCTTGGCATTTCCGAGGTGACCGCCGCACGACCGATACTGGCAGCGCTGGCTTCGGCGGCGGCGTTTTCAATCGGCGCGATCATGCCGCTGGCTATGGTGCTTCTTTCACCGCCCTCCCGACTTGTTGCCGTCGTTTCGATCGCATCGCTGTTGTTCCTGGCCGTGCTCGGCGCAATCGGCGCGAGGGCTGGCGGCGCCAATGTATGGAAGGCCACCATTCGCGTCACCTTTTGGGGAGCGCTGGCAATGGCCCTGACCGCAGGTATCGGCGCGATATTCGGCACGGTCGGTTAGGCCGCTTCACCGAGCATGGTCTGCACTTCAGGTTACGTCCTCTCAGGCAGACGGGCTCTTTCGTTGATCGAAGTCAACGCCACACGCCGCCTGAGATGGCAATGATTTGCGGTCTGAGGAGTGTGCCGACATGAGCTTTCTCGAATATCTGATCGGGGCTGACGCCAAAACCGCCTTGATGGAACGCATGATGCGGAAGATGGGTGTCGACAGGCAGCTGAAAGTTGTGGCGGATCACCCAGCCGTCGCCAGTCGTGCCGTTGACCGGTGCCGGTCTTGCGGCCACCAGGACGAATGCGCCGCCTGGCTCGACGAAACCGCGCATGCCGATCATCCGCCGGCCTATTGCCGCAATAGCGACTTGATCGCTCGATTGCAGTCCGTCCGCTGATTGAACCTTGATGCTGGACGCAACGAGCTGCTTGGCGAGCGGGCAGCAAACAAGCCCGGAAGGCCACATGGCGGCTGACTGATGTCAAACGATCTATTTCTTCTGGAAGCATTTCTGCTCTTTGTCGCTCCAGGGCCAACCAACGCTCTCCTGATGGCGGCCGCGGTCAAACGTGAGCAGGCGACCAGGCTCTTGGCGGCACAGGCGTGCGGCTATGGGATCGCGGCGGCTTTCTGGCTTTTGTCGCGTCCTTTGATGCCGGCCGACGCCGTCCAGATTCTGAAATTCGTCGCGGTTGGATGGCTTTCAGTCCTGGGGCTGCGCCTGATGGCCGGCAATTCCAGCGGTGCACCGGGCCGCCACGACGGCGTTTCCGTGCTGGCAACGACCGCGCTCAATCCAAAGGCTTTCATCTATTGCCTGGCGATGGTGCCGATGGATGCCGGTTGGGACGAACTTGGCATCTTCTGGCTGATGCTTGTCGGGACCACCGCCATAACAGGATCGCTATGGGTTTTGCTGGGCAAGTGGCTGGGCGGAGGCAGGCGGATAGCCGACAAGATCGCGGGCGCGGCGCTTGTTGGATTTGCGCTGTTGCTGCTTCGACCGTTGTTGATCGCGGCTGCGGTCTAACGCTGGACAGGAAGCCCCGAGCGCGGTGCGGCCCAGGGTCGGGACGAGCGCTACACGCCGACGCACGCTTGTCAGGAGACGAGCACGACCGACAACGGTCCCGCGTAGAAGAGCTTGTCCGTGACTTTCTTGACCCCGGCGATGTTCTCCGCGGCGACGACTGCGGCCTTTCTCTGGCGCTCGTCGAAAATGGCGCCATTCAATTCTACCTCTCCCTTCTTGACGGTGACGCCGATAAGGTCGCCGCCGACGCTCCAGGATTGCCCCCGCAACTCGGCAAGAATGTTCCTGCGGATGACCTCGTCATCGACAGTCGCAGAGCCTGACTTGGGCAGAGCGCGAAGCAGGATGCGCATCAGATCGGAGCGGCTGACGATGCCGACGATCTTACCCGCGTCAAGGATGGGTACGTTCTTGATGTCGTGGGTCGCCATGAGTTCGACGATCTCGGCGAGCGAGGCGCCGGGCGCTGCCGAAACGACGCCGGTGGTCATAACCTCGCCCACCCGGCGGCCGTTCGAGCGGACATACTCGTCGGCGAGCTTGCCAGGACCGACAAGAAACTCCAGCCAGCGAGGCCGCCCCCGTCTGGTGCCAAGTTCGCCTCGGCGCAGGAAATCGCCTTCGCTGATGACGCCAGCCGGCGATCCATCGTCTCCCACGACCGGCAGGCAGCGGATGTTCCTGGTCAACATCAGATCCGCCGCTTCGGCAACCGAGGCAGAGGCGGTGATCGTGACCACCGGTGTCGTCATGATGTCCCGAGCTTGCATCGAAATCTCCGGCTTTTCGTCAACCGCTTTTCGGACATCGAGAACGACGCCGCCTTGATCTACGTCAGTTCGATTGCCGGCCTTCGCCGT
Source organism: Mesorhizobium sp. LCM 4577 (assembly GCF_001854795.2). Classification (NCBI taxonomy): domain Bacteria; kingdom Pseudomonadati; phylum Pseudomonadota; class Alphaproteobacteria; order Hyphomicrobiales; family Phyllobacteriaceae; genus Mesorhizobium; species Mesorhizobium sp. LCM 4577. The sequence goes on from NZ_MDDU01000013.1 coordinate 15,569, forward strand.
CTCGCTGATCAGGTTCGATCAATATCCGCTCCGCGGCTCCATCGAGGTCCTCGTATTGGCCGCTGCGCAAAGCCCACAGGAAGCCGGACAAACCGAGTGCTCCCAGGAACAGGGCCACCGGAATGAGATAGACGAGCGTGGTCATGGACGGACCGCGTTTATGACATCGGTGCGGCGTCGGGCCGGCACGGCCTCAGGCGCTGTCTTCGACGTTGCGTGAAGCCGCATCGCATTTGCGATCACGACCAACGAGGAGGCGCTCATTGCGATCGCCGCGATGAGCGGCGTCACATGGCCCAAGACGGCGATCGGAACAGCGAAGGTGTTGTACACGATCGCGATGGCGATGTTCTGGCGAATGAGCCGGCCGGCCTTGCGCGAGACATCCAGGGCGAGCGGCACCGCCAACAGGCTCTCGCGCAGGAATACGAAATCCGCGGCCTGCCGGCCAATGTCGGCCGCGGTTGCGGGAGCCATCGAAACCTGCGCCGCTCGCAGCGCCGGTGTGTCGTTGAGGCCGTCGCCCACCATCAGCACCTTGTGGCCGGCGCGGGTCAGCGCTTCAATCCACTCGACCTTTCCGGAGGGTAGCAGAGCCGGCACGAAACTTTCGATCCCCAATGATTTGGCAACCTCGTCGCAGGCCCTGGAAGTGTCTCCGGACAACATGTCGACCGAAACCCCGGCATCCTTCAACCGCTGGATCGTTGCCCTGGCGTCCTGTCGAAGCGCGTCCTCGAACGTGAAGCAGGCTACGATGTTCCCATTCCTGGAAAGCACGGTGCCGCCATAGCCGCCGGGTTTGCCTTCGCCGCCGGTGCGAGCCTTCCAGCCCGCCCATCCGCGTCGTCCGAGCCGCCACGTATTCCCCTCCGCTATGGCCTCGACGCCGAAGCCCGGGTGCTCGGCGACGGATTCGACGCCGGGTTGGCCGGAGTGCCCCGCATAGCTGGCGATGGCCCTCGAGAACGGGTGGTGGGAATGGGCGGCCATGTCTGCCGCGATCGCAAGCATGGTCGGATCGATGGAGGACGCATTCATCAGTTTTGGGCGTCCGAGCGTCAACGTGCCGGTCTTGTCGAACACAGTCGTGTCGATCGTCGCGAGACGCTCCATAGCAGAACCGTCCTTGACCATGACGCCGGCCTCGAACAGGCGTCGGGCCGCGACGACCTGGACGATCGGCACCGCGAGACCGAGCGCGCAGGGGCAGGTGATGATCAGCACGGCGATAGCGATGGTGAGAGCCCGGTGCCAATCGCCGGACGCGACCATCCAGCCGAGGAATGTCACAAAGGCCGCCAGATGGACGACGGGCGCGTAGAGCGCCGATACGCGATCGGCGATGCGCCGGTAGCGCGAGCGGCCACCTTCCGCAGCCTCCATCAGTCGGACCATCTCCGCCAGGAAGGAGTCCTTCGCCGCAGCGGTTGCCTGCATCGTCAGCGGACCCGTCAGGTTGAGCGTGCCAGCCTGGACATGGGCGCCGGCCCCGACGGCCTTTGGCGCGCTCTCCCCGGAGACGATCGAGCAGTCGAGGTCGGAATTCCCGCTGACGATGTCGCCGTCGACCGGTATGCGTTCTCCGGCCGCAATAAGCAGGCGCATTCCCGGCATCAGTTCGGCGACCGGCACGTATTCGCGCGTGCCGTCGTCCCGCTGAACCATCGAGCCCCGCGCCGCGAGCCTCGAAAGGCTGTTGACGGCGGTTCGCGCGCGTTCGCGCATCACATGGTCCAGCGTGCGGCCGATCAGCAGGAAGAAGAGCAACGATACCGAGGCGTCGAAATAGGCGTGTTCGCCATGAGTGATGGTCTCGTAGAGGCTCATCGCGTAAGCCAGCGAAACCCCCACCGCGATCGGCACGTCCATGTTCATGCGGCCATGGCGCAGCGCGTTTGCGGCTGAGCGGAAGTAGATGCCGCCGGCGAAGGCGAGAGCCGGAATGGCGATCAGCGCGGACAACCAGTGGAACAGATCTCGCGTCGCGCCTTCGGCGCCGGACCAGACCGACACCGAGAGCAGCATGATGTTGCCTGCCGCGAAGCCGGCCACCGCGACAGCGCGGATCAGCTCCGAGAGTGTCCTGTCCTTTTCCTGGATTTCCGGCTCGAACAGGTGCGCCTGATAGCCCAGCCTTGAAAGCGCTGCGAAAAACGGCGGGACCTGTTCTCCGCGCCAGCGAACGGATACTCGCTTGGTCGAGAGATTGACGCGGGCGGAATCGATGTTTTCGAGCTTGGCCAGCGCAGCCTCGATCGCCTGGATGCAGCCTGCGCAATGAACGGACGGAACCGACAGGTCCGTCTGGCGACAGCCCCCGTCCAATGTGCGGCTGGCCAGCTTTATTTCGTCGCTGGACGGCACGGCGGACGCCGCGCCGGCAACCTCCAATGCCATCTCGGCCCCTGGCGCGCAGCAATTCATTGCAGGGCCCCGTTCGAGATCATGATGCGGCGAACGTCACGGAACGGCGACGTCAGCCCGGCGTCCGCATCGATCTCCACGATCCAGACGCCATTCTTGGGCGTGTGCCGAACGGCAAACGCGCCCATGTTCCCCGAAGTGTCGCCGGGCACCGCCGCAAGTGTCAGAGCTTCGTCCTGGGCCTCGTAGGCCGGGTGGCGGAACAGCATCCTGACCCCGTGCAGCGGCACCGGTTTGCCCTGGCTGTCGACAAGGCTGTAACTGACCTCGCCGGAGGCGACGGTCAGCTTGCCTGTCCAGCCTAGCGCCGCCTGCGCCTTTCCTTTCCTCGCTTCTTCGTTGAACTGCTGGCTGGCAACATACGTGTTCTCGACGACGAGGCCGGTCCAGCTCTTCCGGGCGAGCGTGGCCATGGTGACGTTGACCCCGATCACCACCGCGAAGAAAGCGAGAACGAAGATCAACATATGCTTGCCGGTGAACTCGCGCGGCTTCCGCATTTCGGCGTTCATCTTCTGTGCTCCGGGGCATTGAAAGTGGCGGTATATTCGGCGGTCTCGGAACTTGCCTTGTCGTCGATGCGGAATTCGAACCTTTGCGCCGGCCTCCTGATCTGGTCGGCCGGTTGCCGGATGAAGATTTTGAGCGTCTTCAACCGGTCCGGCTCGACTGCAATGGAGAATGAGCGGCTCGGGGGCTGCTCGATGCCGACGATGCTCATCTCGCCGCCGTCGAGGCCTTCCAGTGTCACCTCGATCATCCTCGGCTCGGGTATCATGTTGAGCAGCTTGACCGTATAGCCGTTGCGGATCGAGCCGTCCGAGAGCGTCACGAACTGAGGATTGCGATCATGCAGGACATTGAGCTCCAACCGCTCGCGCGTCAGCAGCGAATAGACGAGCACCAGGCCGATCGCCGACCATGCGCCGAGATAGATGTAGGTGCGCAGCCGGAAGATCTTGCCCAGATGGAAATGTGCCAGGCTGTCGACGAAAGCGCCACTCGCTGTTCTTACGAGCGATGGATTGACTGGATTTGTGCCGCCCACGGTCGCCACCGCCATGTTGGCATTGTAGTCCGCCAGGGTCGCGTAGGAGATCAGTCCGCGCTCGCGACCGAGCTTGTCCATGACACCATCGCAGGCATCGATGCAGAGCGCACAGGTGATGCATTCGAGCTGCTGCCCGTCGCGGATGTCGATCCCCATCGGGCAGACGGCAACGCAGGCATTGCAATCGACGCAATCGCCGGCCGGCAGACCGGCGGCGAGAGCCTTCTTGGCATGGCGCGAACGCGGCTCGCCGCGCCAGTCGTTGTATGTGACGGTCAGTGAGTTTTCGTCGAGCATGGCGGCCTGAATTCGCGGCCAGGGGCACATGTAGGTGCAGACCTGTTCGCGCATCAGTCCGCCGAAGACGTAGGTCGTGCCGGTCAGGACGGCGATCGTGACATAGGCGACGGGCGCCGCCGTACCGGTGACGAGTTCGCCGAGCAGCTTGGGCGCATCGGCGAAATAGAAAATCCAGGCGCCGCCGGTGGCTACCGCGATGACGAGCCAGACGGCGTGCTTGGTTATGCGCAGCAAGAGTTTGCGCGCGCTCCAGGGAGCGGCGTCCAGTTTCATGCGGGCATTGCGATCGCCTTCGATCGCCCTTTCCACGACAAGGAACAGGTCGACCCAGACGGTCTGCGGACAGGTGTATCCGCACCAGGCTCGCCCGACTGTCGATGTGATCAGGAAAAGACCGACGCCCGCCATCATGAGGAGGCCGGCGACGTAGTAGAACTCCTGCGGCCAGATCTCGATGAAGAAGAAGTAGAAGCGCCGGTTGGCCAGGTCGATGAGAACGGCCTGGTCGGGAGCGAAGGGACCTCGATCCCAGCGCAGCCAGGGGGTCAGGTAATAGATGCCGAGTGTGATCGCCATCACCAGCCATTTGAACTGGCGGAAGCGGCCGGAGGCCCGCTTTGGGAAGATTTTCTTGCGCGCGGCATAAAGCGGCTGCCGCGTCTTTGCGGAGTTGACCGCCTCAGCCTCGAGCCGTTCTACCTGCGACTGATCCAGCACGACGATCTCCAATCGCGGCCTATGACGCCGCCTTTCTCCAGCAGTCTTGCCATCGCTCGCGCTCGGCGCGTTGATGCAGGTCAAATTGAATCGGCAAAAGCAAGTCGAGGCCCGGCATGGCCGGGCCTCGTCGCTTGAACGGCTGAGGGCCGAGAATAGGCCCCGCTCCTATTCTCCGCCGCCAAGCGAATGGACATAGACAGCCAGTTCCTTGACCGTCGTCTCGCCGAGACGACCGACCCAGGCAGGCATCACCCCGTTCTTCGGAGCTCGCACCTGCGAAGCAATCGCGGCTTCGCCGGAACCGTGGAGCCAGATCGCATCCGTCAGATCGGGAGCACCGAGGTCCCTGTTGCCCTTCGCGGTGTCGCCATGGCAGACCGCGCAATTGTCCGCGAAAACCTTGGCGCCGGGCTCGATCAGGCTCTTGTCCCGCACCGGCCCTGAGAGGCTGGCCACAAAAGCGCTGACCTGAGCGATCTGACCCGGCTTGAGCACGTCGGCAAAGACAGGCATCTCCGACTGGCGAGTATCCGCGTCTGGGGCGAAACGAATGCCGTGCGTGATCGTCTGCTGGATCTGCTCCGCCTTGCCACCCCAGAGCCAATCGTCATCGTTGAGGTTCGGAAAGTCTGTCGACCCTTGCGCGCCGGAGCCATGGCACTGCACGCAGTTGACCTTGAATGCCGCGCCGCCGGCCGCGACGGCGAACTCGCGCAAAGTGTCGTCAGCAGCAATTTCCGAAACGGTTTTGGACTGTATCGCCGCGACATATTTGGCCTTGGCAGCCTCAGCCGCGGCCATTTCGTTCTTGACGTCGTTGCGGCTGGAAAAGCCCAGGGCGCCCTTGGTGGCGGAACTCAGCATCGGCCAGGCGGGGTAGGCAATGGTGTAGGCGAGTGCCCAGGCGATGGTAATGTAGAAGGTTATCACCCACCAGCGTGGCAAGGGATTGTTGAGTTCCTTGATGCCGTCCCACTCATGGCCGGTCGTCGTCACGCCGGAGATTTCGTCGACATGCTCGCTGCTCATGATCAATCGTCCTTGAGAGGTATCTGTGCGGCGTGGTCGGCATGCGCCTTGCCGCCGGGGCGAAGCGCAAAAGCGATGCAGCCTACAAAGAACAGGGCCATTGCAAGCAAGCCCCAACTGTCGGCGAACTCCCGCATCAAATTGTATTCCATCGGTCTGTGCTCCTCAGCGGTAGCCGGCGGCTTCGTCGTAGTTCTTGAAATCGACCAAGGTGCCGAGCATCTGAAGGTAAGCCACCAGGGCGTCCATCTCGGTGACCTGTTGCGGATTGCCGTCGAAGTCGCCGACCTTGGCCTTCGGATATCTCTTCTCCAGGCCTGACGTGTCGGCATTGGGATCGGCCTGTGCCATCAGATCCGCATTGGCATTGGCGATCATGTCATCGGAGTAGGGGACACCGACACGCCGGTTGGCGACGAGATGCGTCGAGAAGTCCTTCACCTCGATCGGCGTGTCCTTCAGGAACGCGTAGCTTGGCATGATCGACTCGGGCACGACGGATCGCGGGTCGGTAAGGTGCTGGACGTGCCAGCTGTTGGAGTAGCGGTCGCCGACGCGAGCGAGATCCGGCCCCGTTCGCTTGGATCCCCACTGGAACGGGTGATCGTACATCGACTCGGCCGCCAGGCTGTAGTGGCCGTAGCGTTCCACTTCGTCCCGGAAGGGCCTGATCATCTGGCTGTGGCAGAGATAGCATCCCTCTCGCACATAGATATTTCGGCCGGCGAGCTCGAGCGGCGAGTAGGGCCGCATGCCCTCGACCTTCTCGATCGTATTGTCGAGATAGAAGAGCGGCGCGATCTCGACGATACCGCCGACGGTCACCACCAGCAGGGATCCGACAAGAAGCAACGTGGCGTTCTTCTCGATCAGCGCGTGTCTATCCATCAGGCCCATGTCTGGCTCCTTATTCGGCAGGCTGGAGGGCGGGGGCGATACCTGGCAAAGGCTGCTCTTTGCGCTGGTAGCCACGAATGGTCATGGTGACATTCCAGGCCATGATCAGCATGCCGGTGAGGTACATGGCGCCGCCCGCCGCACGCATGAGATAGTAGGGATGCATGGCGGCGACGGTCTCGGCGAAGGAGTAGACGAGGAACCCCTGCTCATCGTACTCGCGCCACATGAGTCCTTGCATGATGCCCGAGACCCACATCACCGCGGCGTAGACGACGATGCCGAGCGTGGCCAGCCAGAAGTGCCAGGTGACAAGCCGCAGCGAATAGAGCCGCTCGCGATTCCAGAGCTTCGGCACCATGTAGTAGATCGCGCCGAACGTGATCATGCCGACCCAGCCGAGCGCGCCCGAATGGACATGGCCGATGGTCCAGTCGGTGTAGTGCGAGAGCGAGTTGACGGTCTTGATCGACATCATCGGACCTTCGAAGGTCGACATGCCATAGAAGGCGATGGCCGTAACCATCATGCGGATGATCGGATCGGTGCGGATCTTGTCCCAGGCGCCTGACAGCGTCATCAGGCCGTTGATCATGCCGCCCCATGACGGCATCCACAGCATGATCGAGAACACCATGCCGAGTGTCTGCGCCCAGTCGGGCAGGGCGGTGTAATGGAGGTGATGGGGCCCAGCCCAGATGTAGAGGAAGATCAGCGCCCAGAAGTGGATGATCGACAGGCGGTATGAGTAGACGGGCCGGTTCGCCTGCTTCGGGACGAAATAATACATCATGCCGAGGAAGCCGGCCGTCAGGAAGAAGCCGACCGCGTTGTGGCCGTACCACCACTGCGTAAGTGCGTCCTGGACGCCGGAAAAGGCCGAATAGCTTTTCGATCCCAGGAATGATGCCGGCATCGACAGATTGTTGACGACGTGGAGCATCGCAATGGTGACGATGAAGGAGAGGTAGAACCAGTTGGCGACGTAGATATGCGGTTCCTTGCGCTTCAGGATCGTGCCGAGGAAGAGCAGGAGATAGGCGACCCAGACGATGGTCAGCCAGATGTCGACATACCATTCCGGCTCGGCATATTCGCGGCTTTCGGTGATGCCCAGCAGATAGCCGGTCGCGGCCATGACGATGAAGAGCTGATACCCCCAGAAGACGAACCAGGCGAGGTTGCCGCCGAACAACCGCGCCCGGCAGGTGCGCTGGACGACGTAAAGCGAGGTGCAAATCAGCGCGTTGCCGCCGAAGGCAAAGACGACGCCGGAGGTGTGGAGCGGCCGCAGCCGGCCGAAATTGAACCAAGGCTGGATGTTGAGGTCAGGGTAGGCGAGTTGCAGCGCGATGATCACGCCGACCAACATGCCAACGACGCCCCAGAAGACCGTTGCGATGGCCCCGTAGCGGATCGGACCATCCATGTAGGCGGAGGGGTCGATCGGCGCCGCGGGCTTGAAATCCGAATTGCGCAGCAAGATCGCGGTAAAGCCAGCCACCGCGAAGAACAAAACCCACATGTGCTGGCGAAAAGGCTCATCCGCGCCGAAGCCGGCGGCCACAAGGGCAGCAAAAGCAAACAGGCCTAAAAGGACGATCTCCGTGCCAAATTTCATCGCAAGTCCCCGATCTCGTCTCGAAAGTTCCGGCGGAAATGCCCGCTCGCGGCACCATTTTGGGATTTTCCGTTCCCGGGCCTTGATTCAAGTCAAACGCGACGCGCTTTTGTTTTGGGGAAGGTTGCCGCGACCGTTGGAGCACAGCTTTGGCAGTGATGTGAACAGGCAGCAGCGCCGATGAAACGACCCGCAGGGCCGAAGTCGGCGACTCTGGAGGGTCAAAGCCAGACGACGGTTCGATAGCCGATCAGTCGCCGCAGCGTTCCTCGAGCTGAGCGATGCTTGCGAGGCTGATGTGCCGCTTGTTTACGATCCGGATCGCCCCGTCCACTCGCAGCCTGGAGAATTCCCGACTTACCGTCTCGATCGTCAGCCCAAGGAAATCGGCGATTTCCCCGCGTGTCAGCGGCAGATCGAAGCTGATAGAGTCTGCTGGATGTCTGGAGGGGCCGATGTGTCCGGCGAACATAAGAAGGAAGCTTGCGACTTTCTCGGAGGCGGTCTTGCGCCCCAGCGCCGCCATCCAGTCGCGCGCGTCGTCGAGTTCGTTCAGCGCGCGCCTCAGCAGCAGGCGTCCAAGTTCCGGCACCTCGTTGGTCATTTGATCGACGATCGCTCTTGGAAACGAGCATAGCGCCATATTCGTCAAGGCTTCGGCCTTGATCGGCCTTTTCGCCTCGAACGGCCTGCCCAGAAAATCGGGCGCGAAATGGAAACCGACGATCTGCTGACGACCATCCGAAAGACTTATCGTGAGCTTGACCACCCCGGACAATAGGTTCGAGTAGGTTCCGTCGTCGGGCAGGTCCGTCCCGGCCAAGATCTCGTGCCTGGAGGAGGCTTTGGCCAAATCGGCAAGTTGGCGGTTGTTGAACGCACCGCATAATCCGGCCCGCCGCGCTTCGCAGGAGTTGCAAATTGCGGGAACCTCAGCCTGTTGAGCATCTTGTATGCCGGCCATTGTGACGCCCGTGGTCAAATAGAGCGGCAATTTGCGCCGGTTTTGGCTTGAGCTGCCTTGATCTAAATCAAGGTTTTGGCGGTGCCGTTCAGGTAGCTTGACCGTCATGACCGCTCCTGTCGCTATCATCCAGCCCCCGCACTCAATTCCGGCCAAGGGCCTGGGCGACAACGTACCGCGATACACGAGCTATCCGACGGCGCCGCACTTTCATCCGGGCGTTGACGCGGTAACGGTTCGCGGGTGGATGGATGCGCTTGAAGGCGATGACGAGATATCGCTCTATCTGCATATCCCCTATTGCGACCGGCTGTGCTGGTTCTGCGCCTGCCATACCAAGCAGACGCGTCACTATGCGCCGGTGGCGACCTTCCTGCGCTCGCTCCACAAAGAGATCGAAACGGTCGGTGGCCTTGTGAACGGCAGGGTCCGTGCCGTTCATTTCGGCGGCGGCTCCCCGACGATGCTGAAGCCCGACGACATCCTCATGCTTGGAAAGGCGTTGCGGGAACGGTTCGACTTCCTTGCCGATGCCAGCATCAGCGTAGAGATCGATCCGAACGACATGAACGAGGGCCGGCTCGACGCCTTCGCGGCCATCGGCATGACGCGAGCGAGTCTTGGTGTCCAGGACTTCGATCCCAAGGTGCAGAAGGCGATCAATCGCGAGCAGAGCTTCGCGCTGACCAAGAGCATCGTCGATGCGGTGCGGGCCCGAGGCGTTCTATCCGTCAACCTGGACCTCTTGTACGGGCTGCCATACCAGACCAGCGAGAGTGTTGCGGCGACCGTCTCCCAGGCGCTGACACTGGCGCCCGACAGGCTGGCCCTGTTCGGCTATGCGCATGTCCCCTGGTTCAAGAAGCATCAGACGATGATCGATGAGGCATGGCTGCCCGATTCCGCCGCTCGCCTGGCGCAGTCGCGGCTTGCCGCCCAGATAATTGTCGATGCCGGCTATGAAGCCCTGGGGCTGGACCACTTCGCCAAACCGCAGGATGCGTTGGCGGTCGCGGCTCGCGCCGGCAAGATCCGGCGCAATTTCCAGGGCTATACCGAAGATCAATGCGAGACCCTTATCGGCCTCGGCCCGTCCTCGATCAGCAGGTTTCGCCAAGGCTATGCCCAGAATATCGTTGCCACCGGTGAGTATCAAAAGGCCGTGGATCGCGGACAACTGGCAATAGCGCGGGGCATCGAGTTCAGCCTGGATGACCTGGCGCGGGGCTGGATCATCGAGCGGCTGATGTGCAACTTCGCTTTCTCGGCCATAGACCTTGTCGAACGCTTTGGAGCGGTCGGCCAAACGCTGCTCTGCGAAGCAAGCCGCCTGGCCATCAGCGGCGCCGGCCGATTTCTTCGACTCGATGGTGAGAGCTTCGTGGTGCCCGAGGAAAGCCGTCCTCTCGTCAGGACCGTGGCGGCGAAATTCGACAGATATCTTGGCAATGGGATCGGCCGGCACTCGCTGGCTGTCTGAGCGATGGCTCGGGCCGCGGATCAAAAATGCTCGCCTACCCTGAAAGGGCCCACACGGGTGCCGGCGGCGATCAGATAGGCGGTCGACCAGCCGATCAGCAGAAAGCCGTTGATGCCCTCCAGGGCCGCCAGCACGCGCCAGCCGTGAGCGGGCACCACGTCTCCATAGCCGACCGTTGAAAAGGTGATGGTCGAGAAATAAAGCGCCGTCTCGAAATCGCTCAGGATTCCGAGCAGCCGGTAGACTCCAGCCCACAGCCAGACTTCCACCGTCATCACGGCGAAAAGTCCCATGACCACGGTGATCATGGCCAGCACCCGGCTGCGCCGCCCATGCATGCGGAAGAACGCCACAAGGCGTGCCATCACGTGAGTGATCGCGATAAGGCCGAAGGTGTGAATCCCGACCGTCAGGCTTATGACGATCGTACCGAAGCAAAGATCGAGGATCATCGGCGGAAACTACGAACCCCGACCGCCGCGGTCCTTGCGCAAAATCAAGCCTGCCATCAGTCCGGTGAATTCTCCGCGCCGGCGGGATCGCAGCTACTCACTGACGGCGGAGCCGAGACGGAAGAACATCGCGAGCTTCAGACTTGTTGCTATCCGTTCGGCCCGCTCGACGAACACCGCCGCGATCTCGGGGATGAAGAGCTCGGACGCCGTCTTGCCGAAGAGAGCCAACCAGATACTGAAATCGGCTTCGGTGACGTCCGTAAGCCTCAGGTGAACTGGCACCGGCCGTCCATGATAGTCGCCGCTCTTCAGAATGACGGAGCACCAGAAATCCGTCATCTTCTCCAGATGAGGCTCCCAATCGCCAGCGATTTCCCGGGCGAAGATGGGTCCGAGCCGCTCGTCCTTTCTCACCCTGGAATAGAATTCGCGGACCAGCGCTCCAATCGAGGCTCGGTCGACGCCGGGGCTTGCCAGGGATTGTTCGGCGGCAGGGCGAATCCTGTCGAGGAAGACCGGCTTTGAAGTCATTCGCATTCCTTTTTTGGAGCGATCAGGCGAGGCCAAGGCGGCGAAGCGCCGCCTGCAGGAAGCCTGCACGATCATGCACGAGACGGAAGCCCAGATTGTCCGGCGGGGTGCCGACCGCGCAGCCGCCGCTTTTGCCGTCGCGGATGAAGTTCGACATGTAGGTGCGGTGGAATCCCTCCACAACGTGAACGCCGCAATTGCTCAGCGAACTGGCGGCGCCGTCGCCGGACATCGTCACATGGGCATAGCAGGTCGATGTCCATTCCCAGACATTCCCGGCAATATCCGCAACGTCCTTCGAGTTGGTTCCAAATGCCCCGGCAGGTCGCGGTTCAGGATCGGCCTTGCGGCCGAGCGCCGACTCGTTGCGATATTGGGTGAGCCACCGCCTCGCCGGATCCGCCGGGTCGCCTTCACCAGCTTCTATGTCAGCCCGAAACCGCTCGGCCGCGGCATAGGCCCACTCGACGTCGGTCGGCAGCCGCCACGTCTCGCCTGTCTTTGCCGATAGCCAATTCGCGTAAGCCTGCGCATCGAGGAAGCTGACGCCCGTCGCCGGAACGTTGCCGACGATGCTTGAGTCGGCAGGCTTGCAGGCGCCGTCCGAAACGCAGCGGTCATAGTCGGATGCGGTCACCTGGAACTTCATGATTTCCAGAGGCGCGTCGATGGTTTCCCTCGCTACGGGTGCGGGCGCGGGATGGCTGTCTCTGAGGAACTCGCCAGGCTGTGGGTGTTCGAATGACCCGCGCTTCAGGGCTACCAGCTCCGCCGCCGCGGCTGGAACCCGGGACCGAGGGGACGTCCCGTCGATCGCATTGCTGAGGCCCAATCCGATGAGGGCGGCGGCAGCCATGGTTCCAAATGTGAAGACAGGATCGAAGGACATGTTCAAAATCCGCCTGCGACCGCGACCCGCCGGCGATGCCGGCGGGTCGTGGAAGATCGCCTTTCCGGTTTACGAGGCAATCGCCTTGGGAGCTTCGATCTGCATCATCAGGTCGTCGTCCCAGGTTCCATCGACGGTGAAGTGCGCGGTGGCGCCGAGCTCGACAGCCTCGATCAGGTTGTGATTGACGTAGGCATAGACGCCGGGCTGCCGGAAGGTGTAGAGCGCCGCGCCCGCCGAACCGCCGCGGATGAACCAGGTCTCCATGTCCTTGGCAGGGGGGTTCGCGAACTTGCCAGCTTCCCAGACGAAGTCGCCGTGGCCGCCGATCAGGTGCGGACGGGTGTCGCGATTGGCCTGAGAATGGACGATCAGAACCGTTTCGCCGACTTTGGCCTTCATGGCGGTTTCGCCAGTCAGCGATCCCGCCTTGCCGTTGAACACGACATGGGTCGGGATCAGGCCGCGCATCACCTTAACGGTGTCGTCGTAGTTGTCGCCGGCCGAGTCGTACTTCTTGAATTTTCCCTGCTCGTCGCGCGGGATATAGAAGTCATTCTCGCCGATATAGTAGATGCGATCGTAGCGGACGGGCTTGCCCTTCTCGTCCTTCAGGCCGTCGCGCGGCAGGACCATCACCGCGCCGCTCATCCCCGACACGACATGCCACGGGATCATCGCGCCGCCAGGGGCGCAATGGTAGACGAACGTCCCCGACCTGGTCGCCTTGAAGCGGAGCGTCACCTGCTCGCCCGGGTTGATCAGCGTCAGCGCGCCGCCACCGAGTCCGCCGGTCGCCGCATGGAAGTCGATATTGTGGGCGAGCGTGTTGGTATCGGGATTGATCAGCGTGAGCTCGAGATAGTCGCCTTCATGCACGACCATCAGAGGGCCCGGGATGGAGCCATTGTAAGTCATGGCATTGAGTTGCGTGCCGTCGGCGTCGATGACCACCGGCTTCTCCTCGATCTTCATGGTGAACTCGACGACCTTGGGGCCGCCCTTGGCCACCTGATCGTGAGCGTGCACGAAAGGCGGCGCCACCAGGGTCACCTTTTCGCGGGGCAGCCCGGACACATCCTTCGTGGCTGCCATTACCGGCGTCGAGCCGATGGTGGCGACGGCGGCGGCGGTCAGAACAGAGCCCAGCAAAGCTTCGCGTCTCGTAAGCATTCTTCATCTCCTCGACTTCAACGTTTCGATAAAGCCAAGATAGTGTCTTCGCGCGGTGCGTCTTTGCGTTTGCGCAAATCTGAATGAAATGAATTTTCAACTTTGGAGGCGATTGCTGGGCCATGTCGGTGCGGGGTTGCCGTACAGCGACGTACCATCTCAATATGAAAATGGCCGGGTCAGACCTCTCACCAGGTCCGCCCGGCCAATGCTTCCGGCTCGCCATCGCCGGAGGCAGTCTCTCGGATCAGTTCGAAGCAGCTTTGGTCGCCTCGGCGAACAACTCGGCGAAGACCGGCTTTGCCTTGCCGATCTGCTTGACGGCCTCTGCTGCGTCCAGGTTGACCGGCTTGCCGACGACGATCAGCGCCACCATGCCCATGCCATAGTGGGGCGCGCATTTCACGCCATAGACACCTTCCTTGGTGAGGGTGACCGTTATCTCCTCGCTCGGCTTGCCCTTGAAGGCTTCGGCGCCGTCCGGGATCATGCCCTTGATGATCTCGGCGTTGTGGGTCTTGTCGGTCGGCACGAACTTGATGGTGTCGCCGGGGGCGGCCCGGACGAAGTCGGGCTGGAAGACCATCGAGCCCTTGTCACCCTTGTTCAGCATCTGGACGACATGTTCTTCGGCATTTGCGGCGCCGGCAATTGAGAGCAACGCGATCGCCGCGGCAATGAGGGGCAGTTTCATTGGAATAGTCCTTTCTTTTGGTTCACCACGGCATCAACCGTTGCCTTCTTGTAGATCGCCGGACGGCTTGGCGATTTGCGCTGGCGCAAATTGCTCGACGAAAATGAGCGGCGCGGAAGCAAGAAACCGGGTCATGGCGGAACGTCTCCGCCAACCGTCAGGCGGCGCTCTTGCGGCGCGTTAGCAGGCGTGGCCGCATCAGCATTCCGCCGAAGCGCACAGCGTAGCCGACGAAGGCGGCAACCCAGAGCCCCGCCGACATATGAAGGAGAAGGGCCATGTCGGGAGCCATGGCGGCCGCCACGCGCAAAATGGCGGCGATGACGATTGCAGCAAAGATCGCCCGTGTTCCGGCGTCCGCCGCCAATTCGCGGCCCGTGTGGCCGAGGGAGGCGCGGGTCATGACGGCCAGGGTCATGCAGGCCACCGCTCCCACGGCCAACGCATGAATGCCGGCCACCACAGGAACAGTTCCCGGCGCGAGCGCGGCCAGTCCGGCAAGCAGCAGGCCTAATGGCACAAAGGCGAATGCAACGTGCAGGATCAGGACCAACGGGTCGGCCAGTGTCCGGTCGCCCGCCCAACGAGCGAGCCGGACGGCGTTGAACATTGCTCCGGCAATCAGCAACGCGCCCGTGCCTGTGTTTTCGGGAAAGAAGGTCCATGCGGCAAGGCCGGAGGCCGACAGCGCGATCGTCCCGACATCAAACCTGCTGAATGGTGCGGGAAGCCGGCCGGGCTTCTCGCGGACCAGCCAATTGCGGGTGAAACTGGGGACTATCCGCCCGCCGATGATCATGATGAGGACGACGACGGCCCCAAGACCCAAGCGGCGGCTGATGTCGGAGATGCCCTGGTAGTGCGCCTCGGCATGAAACATGACGTTCGCCACAAAAAGGACTGTGACGGGCAGTAGGACCTTGAGGTTTCGCCAGTTTCGGCCGGCGACGATTTCGGTTGCCGCGGCAGCGACCACCGCTAGAAGAAACGAGCAGTCTATGATCGCGCTCAAGAGCCAGCCCATTTGCGCAGAAAAGAACACTGCCAAGCGCCCCGCGATCCAGAGCAGCACCAGTATCAGCAAGCGACCGTCCTGCACGGGAAGGCGTCCGGTCCAGTTTGGGATCGCAGTGAGCAGGAAGCCTGTCACGACCGCCGTCAGGTAGCCAAAGAGCAGTTCGTGGATGTGCCAGTCCACAGGCTGGAACAGACTAAGGGTTTCAAGCCTGCCGTAATAGAGCGGCAGCCACATAAGCATGGCAGTGGCGGCTTGCAGCGACGCCAGCAGGAAGAATGGTCGGAAGCCGTAGGAGAGTATCGCCGGATAGGCGCTTGGCCGCGTCCGCGGAATTGCCATGACATGCCTCGTTGAATCCGGGCAAAAGTGCCCATGCGCCTCTTCTACCCCGGCCTCAGGAAGAGACATTGGCCTTAGCGCAAACAACAGAGCGGTTGGTTGGCGCTACCGGCACAAGGCTTCGCTTGCCGACGGCCTGTCCCTCGTGACACAGTCTGGTCCGCAAGTCGGGGGCAGCGCGGTTGAGTTGGGGAGGGAAGGCAGTTGGCAAGCCTTGATCGGTCATTGATTGCCGGGCTGCCCGTCTTCGACGGGATCGCCGCGGCGGACCTCGATCGCATAATCGGACAGGCAAGGTCCATTCGTATCGCCAAGGATCAACCGGTGTTCGAGCAGGAGCAGGAGGCCCATTCGTTCTTCCTGCTGCTCGACGGCCATGTGCGCGTGGTGAAATCGACTCCGGATGGGCATGAGGTGACCGTGCGCTACATCAGCCCGGGCGAATTGATGGGGATCGCCAGCGCTCTGGGCCGGACGACCTATCCGGCGAATGCCCTCGCGGCGGTCGATTGCGTGGCGCTTGCCTGGCCGAGCCAGCTCTGGGCCACATTCGCGGCGAGCTACCCAAGCTTCGGCGCCAATGCCTACAAGGCGGTGGGAACAAGGCTGCAGGATGCTCATGCTCGCGTCATCGAGATGTCCACCGAGCAGGTGGAGCAGCGCGTTGCGCATGCCTTGCTGAAGCTGATCAAGCAGTCGGGGAAAAAGACCGAGGAAGGCATCATGATCGACTTCCCCATTTCACGCCAGGACGTTGCCGAGATGACGGGCACCACGCTTCATACGGTCAGCCGGCTGCTTTCCGCCTGGGAAGACCAGGGGCTGGTCAAGAGCGGGCGACAAAGGGTGGTCGTGGTCGAACCCCATCGCCTCCTGGTCATAGCCGAAGGCCGCTCGGCAAAGGGCTAGCCTGCTCAGCCGGCGTCGATGGCCGCCTCCAGGTCGCAGCGAAGCTGGTCCTCGTCCAGGTCATGCTCGCGTGCCGCGTCCGAAACGGTGTGGAAGGAAGCGATCGGACAGCCGACGCACAGCATTCCGTGCTGGAGAACGACACGAATTGCCGCCGGCGTCTCGCGCATGATCCCGTCCATCGTCGCGTCATCCTTCAGTTTGCGTTTCATGCCGACTGTCCGCGTTAAGGATCGGCATCTTGCATCCGGTTGCCTGGATGCTCGTTGCGCTGGGACAAAGAAGGAGCAACTGGCTACGGGTGTATCGGTGGCTTTATTCGAAAAGCGGCTCTTCGGATTGGCCGTGCTCACGCACCCTCGTGGCAGCTCTGGTTGAAGAGTCAGTGAGACCTGTGGACACCTAGGGGGTGGAGCTTTCGTGGGGCATTGCGCGGCTGATGCCTTGAGTCTGGCCCGCAGCCGTGACAGGATTTGAACCGCTCGCCTATTGGCGGAACGTCGATCAAATGCCAGAGCTGTCAGTTGAGGTGGATGGTCGATCCCTCAGCGGTGCAGCCATTTGCCGGCTCGCCACCGGTCTCGACGACCCTGGTAGCGGGCTCCCATGCGGTCGAAAACGGCAAGGTCTTAACTCGCCAATTTGGCGCCGAGCTTCCGCTGGACCCTGACAAGGGTCGGATCGTCAGAATCCGTCGTCACAGTGAAGCCCATCTCGCGCTCGAGCTCGATCGCCGCGCGGTTTTCGCGGCTCTCGATCGACTCGACTGTCTCGATGCCGTGATCGTCTGCGTAATGCCCGATGTAGCCGAGAAATTCCCAGCCGACGCCGAGATGCTTGCGATCCTCCCGGATGCAGAGGGCGACCTCGCCGCGCCGGTCGGCCGGATCGGCGGCGAGGGTCGCCACCGCGATCAGCATTCCATCGGTCGAAAAGGCGAGAAAGTTATGGATGTGGGGATCGTCGGAACGGGTCATCGCCACCAGGCGCTCATGCGACACTTCCCGCACGGCGCCGAGGAAACGGAAGCGCAAATCCTCCGGCGTTACATGTTTGAAGAACTCGGCGACGAGTGGCTCGTCATCAGGGCGGGCACGGCGCACTTCGAACCGAAATCCGGTGTGCGTGATGAGCGTGCTTGTCATTGTCGTCCCTTTCAGGATTGGTGCGTGGAACTGGCTCGAATGCTTCATTCCCCCATTGCCAGCAGCGTGTCCCGCTTGAGGATCTCGATGCTGCGAAGGCTGAGCAGACGGATCACGCCTTTCTCCTTCAGGCGGGTGAAGACCCGCGAGACAGTTTCGATCGTGAGGCCGAGATAATCGCCGATGTCGTTGCGCGACATCGGCAACTCCACCTGCCTCAACCCGCCCTGGCGCTCCGACATTTCGACGAGGAATGCCGCGACGCGCTCGATGGCGTTCTGGCGGCCAAGCACCAGGAGATGTTCCTGTGCCCGGGTAAGGCCTTTGAGGGCGAGGGGCAGGAGCTGGCGGGACATGTCCATGCCCGAGGGAGTGCGATAGACGCGGACCCCGGTTGCATTGATCGCTTCGGCGAAGAAGTGATGGGTAGCGTCGGCCTCGAAGCCGAATGTCTCGCCCGCCAGATGGAACGCGCTGATCTGTCTGCGGCCGTCGGTGAGCAGGCGATAGATGCGCACGGCGCCGAATTCGACCTGGTAGAGGGCGCCTGCCTTTTCGCCCTGGGCGTAAATCTCGGCGCCTGCCGGGAAGAAGCTGACCGGCTGTACCATCGCTCCTTCGAAGACGGGCGAGGAATCCTGCTTTGGCAGATAAGACGGCAGTTCGATCTTGGCGGAAGCTTGAGCGTACATGGCTGTGGTCCCGGTGAATTCGTGACAACAGCAATCGCGCAAATCCCGCCACGCCGAAATTCGGTTATGTCCCTACGGGAAACTACCTAGAGCCGAGCTCGAAATCACCCGATCGATCCATGCATCGCCGAGCGTGTGGCGCATTATGCAATTGACCACGATCAAGGTCGGCAGGAATTGGCTGGGCGATTATTCGGTCAGAACCAGCCAACCAAGGGAATGTGGCCATGACCTCCGACACCGTCGAAATCTGGGCTGGGATACTCGGCCTGGCCTATCTCGGCGCCCTAGGCCTTTATTTCGAAATGCTGTCCGCTCGGAAGCGCCTGCACGTTGCGGCGAGCTACGGCTTCGGCCGCCACGAGCGGTCGCACACGGTGAAGGGCAAGCATACGCGATAGGACCGTTCGACATCAGGCCGTGCATTCCCGATTTTTGCGAACGCGGAACRATCCGTCCCAACCATTTCCGGACCGAGGTGCGTCATGAAGGCAATGGTGCTGGAGAGGCCCGGCACTCCTCTGAAGTTCGTCGATCGCTCCGACCCTACGCCGCGACCGGGCGAGATAAGGCTGAGGGTCGAAGCCTGCGCCGTCTGCCGGACCGACCTGCATATCGTCGATGGCGATCTGCCGCGGCCAAAGTTGCCGCTTGTTCCCGGCCACGAGATCGTCGGTATCGTGGACCTGGTTGGCGAGGGCGTGTCACAGTCGCGGCTCGGCCAGAGAGTGGGCGTCCCTTGGCTGGGACATACTTGCGGCCATTGCCCCTATTGTGTCGCCGGCGCGGAGAATCTTTGCGATCTGCCCTTTTTCACCGGCTACACACGTGACGGCGGCTTCGCCAGTCATGTCGTTGCCGACGAGCGTTTCGCCTTCGATCTCGATGCCACGGCGGACCCTATGTCGCTGGCGCCGCTCCTGTGCGCTGGACTGATCGGCTGGCGCTGCCTCAAGAAGGCGGGCGGTGGCAAGCGGCTGGGGATCTACGGCTTCGGCGCCGCGGCGCATATCGTCACGCAGGTCGCGGTCTGGCAAGGGCGTGAGATTTTTGCGTTCACCCGGCCTGGCGATGCTCAGGCACAGGAATTCGCACGCTCGTTGGGCGTTGTCTGGGCAGGATCGTCCGAGGAACCGCCCACCGCCGAGCTCGACGCGGCGATCATTTTCGCCCCGGTCGGCGACCTGGTGCCGGCAGCGTTGCGGGCTGTACTCAAAGGTGGTCGCGTGGTTTGCGGCGGTATCCACATGAGCGACATCCCGTCGATGCCATACCGACTTCTCTGGGAAGAAAGAGAGTTGTTGTCAGTCGCCAATCTTACCCGGCGAGACGCGGAGGAATTCTTTCCGATAGCGAAGCGCGCTCAGGTGCGCACGCACACAAAAGTCTATCCGCTTGCGCAGGCCAACCAGGCGCTGGACGATTTGCGGATGGGCAGGGTGAGCGGCGCCGCTGTTCTGGTGCCGTGACATTCGGCAGACTAAACGCGTCGCGATCTTTCAGATTCGTTCCATGCGCTTTGGGTTTTTGATTTTCCGCATGTCTTTATCCCGAAACCGGTTCCCACTTCGGGAGACATGCTTTAGACCGCGCGTTCGCCCAACCGTTGCATCTGTTTGAGCCAACTCGCCCGTTTTGCCTCACTGGCGCTTGCGACCATGCCAAACAAAGTTTCTCTCACCGGCCTGATGCCGACAAAGTTGAGAATGCCGCGGCGCATGCCGGCTATCCCGTGGCTGAGGAACCAGATTCGGTAGAGGGTTGCGGGCATGCCCATCGTCACCACCAGCCGGGCTGAGCGGCCGCACAGCAGGGCTTTGGCGAAACCTTCGCCCTTGGCGGGATAGGCGAACGCCGTTCCCGGTCGCATCACCTGCTCGATGAATGCTTTGAGCAGAGCCGGCACAGTGCCCAGCCAAAGCGGAAAGACAAAGATGAAATGCTCCGCCCAAACGACCGCCTCGGCGGCTTCCTTGAGACTGTCGGGGATCGCTCCGTGCTCGAACTCCTGCATCGTCCGAAGGAACGGAATGTCCAACGAGGCCAGATCGATCTTGCGCACGATATGGCCAGCGCGTTCAGCGCCGTCGGCGTATGCGGAGGCCAAGGCGCGGCAGAGCCGCTCCGGGGACGGATCGGGGTGGCCGATGACAATGAGGATACGGCGAGGCACCATTTGGCTCCCACCACGGAGGGACTGCTAGGGCCGTTCCACGCGGGCGACCTGGTAAGTGTGCATGGCTCCGTTGCGGGTGATCGAGACGTATTCTCCGGTCACAAAGCGTTCGTCGCCGAGATGGAAGCCAACCTCGTCGTCACGATCACCCTCTGCATAGTCAAAATACCATTGCCCGCCGGGTTTGCGGCGCAAACGGCCGATGAGATCGTCTTCGCCGGTGCGGAAGCGACGGACACGACAGAAACCCTTGTGCGATTTCCATTCATCGGCATTCAACCGTCCCTCATCGGTAAGCGGCGCCAGCACGTCGTAACCTTCCTCGCGGTCGCCCTCCGGATGGCTCTTTTCGCGGGCCAGAAGCAGGCGGATGGTCCTGAAGTTCGGGGTGAGATCCTGCAAAGTGGTCATAGCATTCTCCTTTTCAGGCAATTCCTAGCGCAGCGCCTGGGCGCCACCTTGACCAGGATCAAACGGCTGCTTGGTTGCTGGGTGGAGCTCAGTTGCCGCCGGTCGGAATGTGGCTGCGAACCCAATTCACGATTTGGCTTGTGCCCATCGCGCCCGAGATACGGGCAATCTCATGCTGGCGGTGAAAAAGGATCATGGTGGGGATGCCGCGAACAGCCAGCCTCGCCGCGACGGCCTGCTCCTTGTCGGAGTTCAGCTTGACCAGCCGAATGTGAGGCTCGAGGGTCTTGGCGGCCGCCTCATAGGCTGGCGCCATCATCTTGCAGGGACCGCACCAGGGGGCCCAGACGTCAACCAGGACGGGGAGGCTGCCGCGCCCGACCTGGCGATCGAAGTTTGCCGCGTCGATGTCCTGTGGAAGCCCCGAGAACAGCAAGGCGCCACACTTTCCGCATTTGGCATCGGCGCTGTTGCGGCTGAGCGGCAGGCGATTGACCACACCACATTTGGTGCAAACCACCAGATTGTCCTGCGTCATGACCTTTCAGGTCTCCTACGTTCCAAACGCCCCTCGCCAAGCGCACGCAGCGCATTGAGGATGACGGCGACGTCTATCCCCTCCTGAAGCAATGCGCCTGCCACGGGCGTCAGGTGCCCCATGGCGGCCGCAATCATCGCGGCGCCAGAAAGCGCCAGTCCGGCGATGATGCTCTGAAGAGCGATGCCGCGCGTGCGCCTGGCGACCCACAGTGCTTCCGCGACTGGCTGCAGGCTATCGGTCAGCACAACAACATCGGCGGCCTCCGAGGAGGCCGTGCCGCCGCGAGCTCCCAGCGCGATGCCAACGGTCGCCGCGGCCAGCGCGGGAGCATCGTTGATGCCGTCGCCGACCATCATCGTCGGCGCCGTCGCCTTCTCGGTCTCGACCGTTCCGACCTTGTCGGCCGGCGTGGCATCGGCAAACATGGCGTCGAGTTTGAGCGATGCGGATATCTTTTCGGCGGCCGCGCCATCGTCGCCGGTCAGCATCACGATCCGCGTGACGCCTGCCGAACGCAAGGCGCCAATCGTTTCGACAGCATCCTCGCGGATGGCGTCTCCGAATGTGAAGATACCGGCAAGTCGACCGTCCAAGGCGATGAACACCCTCAGCACTTGCGCGCTCCGGTGCCGTTTGTCTCCACTTTCAGCCCATCCTGGCAGCGGCTCGCCCCCAAGAACGAGTGACCGCGACCCCGCAGCGACCGACATCCCGTCCACCAGACCCTTGAGGCCTTCTCCACGATGCTCGCGGACATCACAGGGTTGGGAAAGCGTCAGCTTTCCATGGCGGGCGGTGCGGACGATCGAATCCGCGAGGACATGGTGGGAGGCCTGTTCCAGCGAGGCCAGCAGCCGCAGCAGTTCATCGGCTTGCTGGTCCGGAGCGACGTCGATCTCGATCAGTTCGGCGCCGCCGAGCGTCAAAGTTCCGGTCTTGTCGAAGATTGCGGTGCGTATCTGGGCGAGCGCCTCGAGCGCTGCGCTGCCTTTCATAAGAATGCCGGCGTGGGCAGCGCGCGACACGCCCCCGATGAATGCAACCGGCGCTGCGAGGATCAGCGGACAGGGCGTGGCGACCACCAGCACCGCAAGGCCGCGGATCGGGTCACCCGAAAGCTGCCAGGCGATGCCGGCGAGCAGCAGCGTGACCGGAAGCAAGAGCAGCGCGAAGCGATCAGCCATGCGTATGAACGGCGCCTTGGCCGTTTGCGCGGCCGCGACCATGCGCACGATCGCGGCGTAAGTGCTATTATCGGCGATGGCCGAGGCCCGCATGACAAAGGCTTCGCCGGCATTGACTGTGCCGCTGCGCAATGTGTCGCCGGCGCCGCGACGCTCCGGCAGGGGCTCGCCGGTGACGGCCGATTCATCCAATAAGGCCGAAGCGTCGAGCAGGATTCCGTCGACCGGCAGCAACTCGCCGGCGCGCACCAGAAGCTCGTCGCCGACCGCGACGCGATCAATCGGAACGGTTTCCGTGCCGAGTGCCGATTTCAAATGCGCCACTCGCGGCGCCCTGTCGGTCAGCGCTCTGAGATTGCGTTCCGCCCTGCCGCGCGCAAAGTCTTCCAGCACCGTGCCGCCGGCATACATGATGGCGACAACCACCGCCGCCAGTGCTTGCCCCAGCAACAGGGCCGCCGACATCGAAACCAGCGCGATCGCGTCGACACCGATCCGGCCGATCCAGAAATCGCGAAAGATGGAGATGGCGAGGGTGATAACGACCGGCAGGGTTGCCGCTGCCCAGATTGTGTCGGGCGAGAGCGGGCCAGCACCGCTCCGCCACACGCCCAACCCAAGTGCCAGACCCGTTGTGGCTATGAGCAGCAGCGCGCGCCGTAATGCGGACTCGTCCATGGCGTCGGCCGTCAAAGTTCGTTGATCAGTTCCTGCAGCAACAACCGGACATCCTTTGCTGTTGCGGCAAGCGCTGGATTTTCGATGGCCCCCATCGCCGCTGCCGGATCGACCGCGGCAATCTCGACTTTGCCTGGCGAGATCTCGGTTACAATCACGTTGCAGGGCAGCATCGCGCCGATCTTGTCCTCGGCCTGCAGCGCGCGCCATGCGAAATGCGGATTGCAGGCGCCGAGGATCATGTAAGGCTTGAAGTCGACGCCCAGCCTGACCTTCATCGTGTGCTGGACATCGATCCGCGTCAGGATGCCGAAGCCCTTGCCGGCAAGCTTTTTGGTGACATGTTCGATCGCCGCGTCAAATGGCATGTCGAGGTTTTTGCTGAAATAGTAACTCATCGGGATTCTCCTTCGACGGACGGTCTTCGCCCGCAGAGCAGCCTGGCCGCAGCGTCGCTTTAGCTAGCCTTGGGGTGCCGGTGACGCTTTGATCCAGCGCAATGAATGTTCATCGCCTTCAGTGAATGTGGCGGCGAGGAGTTTTCCGGAATGACGATCCGAAATCTTGAGTACGCAGTCTCACCGAAATCCGTCGCCGTCGTCGGCGCGACTGAACGCGCTGGTTCGGTCGGTCGTGTCGTCTTCGACAACATCGTCGTCGGCGGTTTCGAGGGAGAGATTTGGCCGGTTAATCCCAAACACTCGCAGGTGGCCGGCCACCGCTGCTACGGCAGGGTTGCCGACCTGCCGGGCATTCCCGATCTGGCCGTGATCGTTACCCCTCCCAACGCCGTCCCCGGTATCGTGCGCGAGCTGGGTGAGAAAGGAACGCGAGTAGCCGTCGTCATCACCGCGGGGCTCAATCACGGAAACGGTCTGCGCCAGGCAATGCTCGATGCCGCTGAGCCGTCGCTCATGCGCATCATCGGGCCGAACACGGTCGGGTTGATGGTTCCTCCCGCGAAGCTCAACGCAAGTTTTGCCCACATGGCGGCCCGACCGGGGAACATCGCGTTGATCTCGCAGTCAGGCGCAATCGCTACATCGCTGATTGATTGGGCAGCCGAGAACAATGTCGGCTTTTCCCGGATCATCTCGCTTGGCGACATGGCGGACGTCGACGTCGGTGACTGCCTCGACATGCTGGCGGGTGATTTCCACACGCGAGCCATCGTGATGTATCTCGAAACGATACCCAATCCGCGCAAGTTCATGTCGGCCGCGCGGGCGGCGGCGCGGCTCAAGCCGGTCATCGCAATCAAGCCTGGCCGGCACGAACAGGCGGCCAGGGCGGCGGCGACACACACAGGCGCGCTTTCGGGCGCGGACAGGGTGGTGGACGCCGCCTTGCGGAGGGCAGGGGTGCTGCGTGTGGATGATCTGGCCGAGTTGCTCGATGCGGCGGAGACGGTCGCGCGCCACGCTCCGCTCGAGCGGGCGCGCGTCGGCATCGTCACCAATGGCGGCGGCGCCGGCGTTCTTGCCGTCGACAAGCTCGTCGATCGTGGTGGCGAGTTGGCTGAACTTGCGCCGTCGACGATCACGCGACTCGACCATGTGCTCCCGCCGACCTGGTCGCATGCGAACCCGATCGACATCGTCGGAGACGCGGCCCCGGAGCGCTACGGGGCGGCGCTCGAAGCCTTGGCGGCGGATCCGGGGACGGACGTCATCCTGGTGATGAACTGCCCCACCGGGCTTGGTTCTTCGGCAAACGCGGCCAGGAAGGTGGCCGAGCTTGGCGACGAAGGCGAGATCGGTGGAAAGCCGCTTCTCGCGTGCTGGCTCGGCGAGCATACCGCGCGAGAGGGCCGGCGCGTCCTGACGGAGGCCGGCATCGCCAGCTTCGAAACGCCCGAGGACGCGGCGATCGCAGCGTCCTATCTCAGCGAATGGTCGCAGGCCCAGCGGGCGCTCCTGCGCACGCCCTCAAGCCAAGGTGATGACCAGGTCCACGGCAAGGCCGCGGCGCATGCGATTTTCCGGCAGGTGGCCAGCGAAGGGCGGCGCATGCTGACGGAGCCGGAAGCAAAGGCGGCGATCTCCGCCTACGGCATCGCCGTGCCGAGAACCATTGTCGCCGGCTCGGTCGCGGAAGTGGCGCGGGCGGCCGGCGAGCTTCTCGAAAGCTCGGAAAGAGTGGTCGTCAAATTGCTGTCGAAGGTGGTCTCACACAAGTCGGACGTCGGCGGCGTGGTTCTTGACATTGCGACCGCCGAGAAGGCCGCGGAGGCCGCGCGGTCGATCGAGACACGCTTGCGCGCGCAGGCGGCGGGATCGAAGCCGGACGGCTATACCGTGCAAACAATGGTCGCGCGCGAGGATGCGCAGGAACTCATTTTGGGCATGAGCGTGGACCCTATGTTCGGGCCCGTCATTCTGTTCGGCGCCGGCGGCACAGCGGTCGAGGTCGTGAACGACACCGCGATCGCCCTGCCGCCGCTTGACGACGTGCTGGCCGCGGATGCGATCGACGCGACCAGGATAGGTCGCCTGCTTGCCGGCTATCGCGATCACAAGCCCGCCGATCGAGCCGCGATCATCGCCGCGCTCAACGGCCTGTCGCAAATGATCGTCGACTTTCCCTGCCTGGTGTCCCTCGACATCAACCCGCTGCTGGCGGACGCCGAGGGTGTGATTGCGCTCGACGCCCGCATCGAAATCGACCCGCGACGGGTGGACGATCCGGCGCCAAACCCGGCTCTTGCGATAAGACCCTATCCGTCGGGATGGGACCGGGATTTTGTCTCGGATAGTCTCTCCTTCCACATCCGGCCGATCATGCCGGCGGACGTAGCGCTCTATCCTGCGTTCCTGGCCAAGATTTCACCCGATGATCTGCGGCTGCGATTCCTGTCACTGCGGAAGAACTTTCCGGATCAAATGCTGAAGCGGCTCACCCAGCTGGATTACGATCGCGACATCGCCTTCGTCGCGCTGGAAAAGGACACCGGAGCGCTGGCCGGAATCGGTCGGCTTTCCTGCGACCCCGATCACCGGACAGGCGAATATGCCTTGCTCGTCCGGTCGGACCTGCAGGGCCATGGTCTCGGATGGGACCTGCTGAACCAGCTCATCGACTATGCGAAGGCTGACGGCATCGGTCGTATCGAAGGCATGATCCTCAATGAAAATAGCAAGATGCTCACAATGTGCCGGGAGTTCGGCTTTTCGGTTGCGCACCATGCCAGCGAGCCGGGCTTGTCTGTAGCGAGGCTGGAGGTCAGCTAAGCGGCGGCAGTGTCTATCATCCTGTCTGTCTGAAGCTCTGTGCAGTTGAAGTCTTGCCTTCAATCAAGGGCACCATCTCGGCCGTGATTTCGCCCACCTTGCGGTCCGCCTCGATCTTGCGCCAGGTCGATGCACCGGCGTCACGCTGCAACTGCCGTGACAGGATGTCGACCGTGGCATCCGACGGGCCGCCCCTGCGCTCGCTGACACGACGCCAAAGCACAGACGGATCTGCCGCCAGCCAAAATCCGGCAAAAGGAACGTCTGCCTCGCTCGCGGCGCGCTCGATCCTGTCGCGATCCTCCGACCTGTCGAATACAGCGTCGGCGACGACAGAACCGCCTTCGGCAAGGATCAGCTCCGAACGCCAGGCGATCTGGCGATACACGCGTTCCGACACGCCGGGCCGGTAGGCCTTGTCGGGCAGCTTGGTCTCGGCAGGTACGCCATGCATGGCCTTACGGATGCGATCGCTTTCGACAATCCGCGCACCGGGTGGCGCGCCGATTTGGGCAGCGATCGCTTCGGCGACCGTCGTCTTGCCCGAGCCGCTCAGACCGCCGATCGCGACGAGTCGAGGTGGCGTTTCGACGAGCAAAGCCTGCGCGAGTCGGAAATAGGCGCGCGCTTCAGCTATCAGCTTTGTCGAGTCGCGGCTGCCCTCCTCGACCTGGGTCGCGGTCACGTGAGCGCGCACCGCCGCGCGTACCGCCATGAAGAAAGGCAGCAGGATGAAGCCGTCCTCGTCGTCGGCGTCGTCGAGATAGCGATTCATCACAAGATTGGCGAACTCAGGAAGACCGCGATGCCACAGGTCCATCAGCAGGAATGCGAGATCGTAAAGGACATCGACGGTGGCGATCTGATCGTTGAACTCGATGCAATCGAAAAGGCGAGGCTCGCCATCGAAGACGCAGATGTTGCGCAGATGCAGGTCGCCATGGCAGCGGCGGACCCGGCCCGCCGCCTCGCGCCGGTCAAGCAGGCCGGCATGGCGGGCGAGGGCGGCGCGAAATGTTGCGTCGAGCGTTTCAATCTCCTTTCCGTCGAAGACGTGGCTTGTCGCAAATCCGGCCGAGTTGATTTCAAGCACCCCGCCGATGTTCGCCGATCCGCCGCCGGCATGGATCACGTCGGCGCCGCGGTGGTATTGCGCAATCATGCGCGCCACGCCCGTCATCAGGGCGGGGGTCAACGCTCCCGCGGCGGCCATCCGATCGAGGAGGTTCGACTGATCGAAGCGAACCATCTCGATAACGGCGTCAACCAGTTCGCCCGATCCATCCAATGCAAGCCTGTCTCCCGCGCGTGTGATGCGGTGGACATCGAGATAGAGACCGGGCGCCGTTCTGGAGTTCAACTCCACTTCCTTTTCGCACGCGGCGACCCGCAACTCCGGCGTTGAGAAATCGACATAGGGCAGCTTGACTGCGCGCTTCATCTTGAATGCGCGTTGGCCAACAAGGAAGATCCGCGAAATGTGGGTTTCGATCGCCTCGACGGGACCAGCCTCACCATAGGTGGCGGGGTCCTTCAGCATGTCGACCACGATGTCTTGGTTCTCAGTGATCATAAAGTGCGTCCTCGACCTTGATTGCATTGTCCCTCGGTCTTGCCGGTTGAAGCCCTATGAGCCCCTCTAGCGTTGGAGCGTCTTGACGTAACCGGCGAGGTTTTGAATGCGTTCCGTGGTGACGGCCTCTCCGCCATAGGGCCCGTATTTCTTCACGTCGTCAGGCAGGAACTGATTGCCCCAGATCGGCATGTCGCGCTCGCCATGCTCGGGCACGAGGCCGCGGCCGTCGATTGTCGCGTAGACCCGCCAGTACGGAAACTCCCCGCCATTGCGCTTCGCAAGCGTGGTCAAGTTCGCGGGGCGCTTGCGCAATACGTCAGCCATTGGTCCGTCACCCCTGCCGTCCACACCGTGGCAGACGGCGCAGGAATTCAGATATTCCTGCTCTCCATTGCTCATCTGCTGTGCCGCCGCGGCACTCAGCGTCAGCACCAAGAAACCTATCGTCGTTCCGAATCTCATTTGATCCGCCTCCAGCCATGGGGACAGGCTAAGGCTTGTCGCGCGCATGGCGTTGACTGGGATCAATCTCGAGAGCGGATCGGTTTGATTCAGCGCAAGGACGGTTTCCGACCACCTGGCTATGGCTGCTCCTCTGTGAACTTTCCCGAACAAGGAGAAGCCGCCATGCCATTCAAGACATTGCTCACGGTTACAGGGGCCGATCAGGGAGATGATGATCTGAGGCTTGCCACGGGCCTGTGCGAAGAAATCAATGCCCATCTCTCGGTGCTTGTTCTGGTCATCGCGGCGCCTCCTTCTGGCGGAGCATATGCCGAGGTGGTTTCGCCGGCTTGGCTCGCGGA
The DNA here is from genome assembly GCF_001854795.2 of Mesorhizobium sp. LCM 4577. Classification (NCBI taxonomy): domain Bacteria; kingdom Pseudomonadati; phylum Pseudomonadota; class Alphaproteobacteria; order Hyphomicrobiales; family Phyllobacteriaceae; genus Mesorhizobium; species Mesorhizobium sp. LCM 4577. The sequence goes on from NZ_MDDU01000013.1 coordinate 44,505, forward strand.
GCGGGAAGCCGAGATGGTAATGCTGCAGAAGCGGAATTCGGCCGTCTCCAAAATGCTGTCGGCGAGCCCGGTATCGACGGACCTGAGCGATGACTACCCGGACCATGCCTGGGCGGATGAGGTCATTGGCCGGCGCGCGCGCTACGCCGATCTAACTGTGCTTGGGCCAGACTTGCTGACGAGCCAAACGCTCAAGGAGAAAGTCATCGAAGGCGCGCTATTTTCGTCTGGGAAGCCACTCCTGCTTGTCCCCGATGGGGCAACTGCGACGTTGAAGCCGAAACGCGTTCTGGTCGCATGGGACGCCAGCCTGGAAGCGTCGCGCGCCTTGCGGGAGTCGCTCGACCTCCTTTCGGGCGCCGATGAGGTGCGGATCGTCATGGTCGACCCGATCGAGGACGAACGGCATCACGGCGCGGAGCCCGGCGCGGACGTGGCTACTTATCTTTCCCGTCATGGCGTGAAGGTGGCTGTAGACCGACTGCCGAGTTCAAATTACTCGATCGCCGATGTTCTGCGCCAACATGCCGTCGACACTGGCGCCGAACTCATGGTCATGGGGGCCTACGGCCATTCCCGGCTGCGCGAGAGGATTTTCGGCGGCGTCACCAGATCGATGATCGAGGACCCGAGGCTGCCGATCATCATGGCTCGTTGAAGCTTTATCCAGCGAGAGGCGAATGCCAATTCTTATGTTTCGCTGTCCAAGTGGCCCATATGTCGTCTCGGCGCCGGTGGAGGAGCTATCTGGAACATATCGGCGCTTGTGCGATTGTGAGAGCGCCAAACGACCTCAAAGGCACCTCTGATGCATCGCTATTCGCAGATCACGATCGCAATTCATTGGCTGACGGTGGTGCTCGTGGTGGTCGCGTGGTTCACGGCCGTAGGGGGCCGACACGCGCGGACCGATCCCTCCTACGTTCACTTTACAGTAGGGCTTGCCGTGTTGCTGTTGGTCATTCCTCGTCTACTGGCCCGACGGCTGGGCGCCGCGCCCCGGATCGAAGATCCGCAGAATCCATGGCTCGACCTCGCAGCGCGTGCCGGACACACTCTGCTTTACGTTCTTCTCATCGCGCTGCCGCTAAGCGGTTGGTACGCCGCCTCTCGGCTCGGCGTGCCAGTCTCCTTTCTTGGTGTCGGTCTGCCGAGCCTGACGGCGGCAGTGCAGGGCGCGCCAGGAGAGATTGCCGACTTGCACGAAACCGCCGGAACGCTGATCCTTTGGCTCGCCGGCCTGCATGCTCTGATCGCGCTTTGGCATCAATTCGTTCTGAAAGACCGGACGCTCGAGCGCATGAATCCCATGGCGCCGTCTGATTTGAGTGGGAATCATCGATAGTTTCCGATCGTCTAATCTCTTTCGTCGTGTTTGGGTTCGCCAGACCATACGAGAGAATACGAAGGAAACGGGTTGGCGAACCAGCCGCTAACGTATTGACTTCCTGTAGAAAACGACGACCCTCCGGGCCCACCAAATTATTGTATATCAATACGTTGCGCTTAAGACTGACGCCGACGATCTTGTGCAGAAACCCTGCTCAAGGGGATAGCGCATATCGATCAATTCGAACCTGGCACCCGGATCAAGTCATGGCTGTTCACGATCATGCGCAATACCTTCTATACGAAGCACAAGGTCTATACGCGCGAGGCGCCGGGAGTGAATGATTGCGCATCGGCCCGTTCAATCACCTATGGTGACCAGGAATGGCATCTTCGCAGCCAGGAGGTTCATGCCGCTATCGGCAAACTGCCTCCCCAGCAGCGGGAGGTCTTGGTGCTGATAGCCATCCTCGGCGTAAGTTATGAGGAGACAGCGAGCATCTGCGGCTGCGCTATCGGCACCATCAAAAGCCGGTTGAACCGGGCACGGATATCTTCAGCCACAGCCGTGGACTCTTGGGCCAATGTCCCGTTGCCTCTTGGCCAAACGCCAAGTCGGCGCTGGCGGACGATGCCGATGGATGCCGGCAATAGGCGGTAGCGGCGGGCAGCGGCCCGCGGATTGTTTGCCGCGCCGGACGGAACATTCGAGCCCTTCACCGGTTAGCGTGGGAACCGGCAACATCTTCGTTGCTGGAGCGGCACCTTCGACCCGGGAAGGGAGGAGCAATGTCCGGCACCGATTTGTGGCTCATCGTCGTCGCGGGCGGTCCCCTCATCCTCCTGCTTGCGATCATCTACGTCCTCGTTACACGCCGCCGCCGAGGACCGGCGGAGCGGCGCGAGAGCGACCGGGCGGTCGAACGCCTCTATCAAGAGGAAGGGGACTAGCGCCTCTGTCCCGGCGACGCTCGTCATGAAGCGTGACGTCGAGCGCGGAACAACGCCGGATCACCGCTGTTTACCGGAACGTATGGATGAAGATCAAAAACCGGAGCAACGGTTGATGACCAATGACGAGTTGCCGGGAGTGCTTGCGACGCTGCCGGTGATCGACGCAAAGGCGGAGCCGACGCTGAAGAGCGCCGAGGCGGAGGCCTTCTACACGAACGCGATCCGCGAACTCGCCGCCACCGACATTCCCTTCCTGGTTGCCGGCACCTATGCGGTAAGCGCCTATACCGGCGTCGTACGCCAGACCAAGGATCTCGATATCTTCTGCAAGGCTGGCGATTGCCCGCGCATCCTCGCCCATTTCAAGGATATCGGTTATGCCGTCGAGATCGAAGACGATCGCTGGCTGGGAAAGGTCTTCGAAGGCCCGCATTTCTTCGATGTGATCTTTGCATCAGCCAACGGCACCATGCAGGTCGAGGACCAGTGGCTGGAGCATGCCCGGCAGGTCGAGCTGCTCGGCAGCCGTGTCCGGATCATCGGACCGACGGAGCTCATCTGGTCGAAATGCTTCATCCAGGACAGGGGCCGTCACGACGGCGCCGACATCGCCCACACCATCCTCAAGGCGCATGACCAGATCGACTGGCACAGGCTGCTTTCCTATCTCGATGTCCACTGGGAGGTGCTTTTGATGCAGTTGCTCAACTTCCGCTGGATCTATCCGAGCGAGCGCGACCTCGTTCCCGACTGGCTGCTCGACGATCTGCTCAAGCGGCTGGCCACGCAGCGGCGGCTGCCGTCGCCCAGAATGAAGATCTGCCGTGGCCGGCTGCTGTCGCAGATCGATTATGAGATCGACGTCAAGGAATGGGGCTTTGCGGGCGTCGGCGGTGTTGGAGAACTCCGCGATGGCTGAACCAAGCAAGGCAGACCGCAAAGCGAATGGCAACGGCAAGGTCAAAATCGCCGCCGTAGGCGATCTGCATGTTCAGGAAGATTCGCAGACGTCCTACCGAGATCTGTTCGGCGAGGTTTCGCGCGAAGCCGACATCCTCGTGCTTACCGGCGATCTCACTAATCTCGGCAAGCCCAAAGAGGCCGAGCTTCTCTCCGAGGACCTGCGCGCCTGCTCGATCCCCGTCGTCGCAGTGCTCGGCAATCACGACTACGAATCCGGCTGCGTCGACCAGATCGCGGCCACGCTCCGTCAGGCCGGCGTCTACCTCCTCGATGGTCAGGCGACGGAACTGATGGATGTCGGCTTTGTCGGCGTCAAGGGTTTTATCGGCGGCTTCGGGCCAAGGATGCTTGGCTCCTTCGGCGAGCCGGCAATCAAGACCATGGTGGCCGAGAGCGTCAATGAAGCGATGCGGCTGGAGAACGCCATGCGGCAAGTCCGCGCCAAGCGCACGCTGGTGGTCCTTCACTATGCGCCAATCGTGGAGACCGTCGCCGGCGAGCCGCCGGAAATCTTTCCGTTCCTCGGATCATCCCGGCTTGCGGAAACGATCGACCGCTTCAAGGTGAGCGCCGTGGTGCATGGCCATGCGCATCGCGGCAGCTACGAAGGGCAAACCCCCGGCGGCGCCAAAGTCTACAACGTCGCCATGCACATCACGAAGCCGACGGGCCGGCCTTACGCATTGATCGAAATCTGAACTTTAGACCTCGTCGAAGCGGCTGCCTTCCTTGGAAGGATCTCGCGACAGCACGCGTTCCTCCTCGTCGTCCGGCAGAGCCTCATCGCTCTCCTGATCGGGATTGTCATCATCCTCGTCAGGCAAGGCTCCCTCGGTCTCGCGCTGATCGGGGCCATTCTCGGTGACCACGCTGTCAGGGAGCACTTTGTTGCCCTCGAAGGAATCCCAGTCCTGCTGTTCGATGGTCGGCGCTTCGACTTCGTCCTGCCGTTCGGATCGTTGCTTGTTACGGGGGTCCATGTCGTCCTCCAATGCTGGCTGACTGTTTCCTCAGGAACCGCCCTGGCGGCCGATTGTTCCGGCAAGGGCGCAGCTACGCGATCTGCTCGAACGTGCATTGGCGCGGCGCTTTATCAGGCCGCCAGCGCAAGAGTCTTGTGCCGTGCCTGAAACGCTCGCTCGTGACATGGTCGAAACGAACCTCGACGACCAGTTCCGGCTTCACCGGTTCCCAGTCTCCGCTGCGCTCCGTGCTCCAGCGGCTCGGCCCGCCCGGCGCCTTGCCGGTGAAACCCGGGCCGCCGCGCAACTCTTCGAGCCGCTCCGTGAGCGCCGCGCGCTCGTCATTGGCGATGGTCGAGGTGAAGCCGACATGATCGAGCTTCCCATTGTCGTTGTAGAGGCCGAGCAGCAGCGACCCGACCTGCCGCCTGGCGTTCAGATAGCGGAAGCCGCCCACAACGCAGTCGGCGGTGCGCAGCCGTTTGACTTTGATCATGGCGCGCTCGCCGGGCTGATAGGGTTCGTCGAGCCTTTTGGCGACGACACCGTCGGTTGAGCCATGGCCGGCACCTTGCAGCCATTGCCTGGCGGTGGCGATCTTAGTGGTGGATGGCGACAGGCGGAGCGCGGTATTCGGTGCCTTGGACATAAAGGCTTCCAAAGCGTCGCGCCGGGCGTGCAAGGGTCGTTCGAGCATGATCTTGCCGCCTGGGGCGACCAGGACGTCGAACAGGATCAGCCGTGCCGGCGTCTCCACGCTCAACTTGCGGATACGGCTCTCTGCCGGGTGCAGCCGCATCTGCAGCGCGTCGAAGGAGGCGCGGCCGCCGATCTCGATGACGATCTCGCCGTCGACGACGAAATCCTTTGCATCCAGGCCGCGCAACATTGCCTCCAGCTCCGGAAAATAGCGGCCGAGAGGCTTGCCGGATTTCGCCCGCAGTTCGACCGCCTCGCTGCCTTTGAAGGCAAGGCATCGAAATCCATCCCATTTTGGCTCGTACTGCCAGGCGTCTTTCTCCTCCGGCAGCGCGTCGGCGGTATGCGCTTCCATCGGCGGTGTGCCGGGAGGCAGCGGAAATCCTTTGGTCGAAGCCGCTACCATCGCTCTTCCGTATCGTGATGGGGCAGGTCGAGGCCGCAGCAGACCCAGCCAAGGCGCTGCGATGATCCATAATTGTATTGGGGCGGAAGCTCCGCCGGATCGTCGAAGCTTCCGATGTGCAGCGCGATCTCGTCCCGGGCGGCATCGTAGGAAAGGGTCAGCGGAGAACCGCAGTCCCGACAGAAGCCTCGCCTGGCGATGGGCGAGGACCGGCGGCTGGCTGGCTCTTCATCAAGCCAGGAGAGGCTTGCGCAAGGCACCCAGGCGAGAACCGCAAAGGCGCTGCCGGTGGCTCGGCGGCACATGTCGCAATGGCAATAGTGAACGCGTGGGTCGCCGGTGACGCGGTAACGGATCCTGYCGCAGAGGCATCCTCCCGTTCGTTCGACGGCAGCGGCTTGGGCGGCGGTCGCGGATGTTTCCATCCATCTTGAACGCATCGGCGGCAGTTGTGTTTCGACGGAACAGCTGTCGAAGCAACGCGTTGGTCCAGCTGTGCGAGGATCTAGGCTTGTACCTGAAATACCACGTCGCCCGTTCCAAACCGTCCCGATCTTCCCCGGCCCCGCAGGTCGGGGAAGCAGTCTTTACGGCATTGCAATGTCAGCCCCTGGCTTGATCTACGGTCCTCTCGGCGACCGCTGCGCCCACCTTTGTGTCGACATGCAGAGGCTGTTTGCCGAGCCATCGGAATGGGCGACGCCCTGGACTACGAGGGTCCTTCCGAGAATTGTGAGTCTCGTGGAGAGAAGGGCCGGGCAGACGATCTTCACGCGCTTCATACCGGCGTCGAGGCCGGGGCAGGGCGCCGGCACCTGGAAGCGCTACTACGAGCGCTGGGCATCGATGACGATCGAGAATGTCGGTCCGGGTATGATCGAATTGCTGCCGCAGCTGTCGCCATTTTGTCCGCCGGCGGAGGTGATCGACAAGCATGTCTATTCGCCTTGGCCGGAAGGCAGGCTGCAGGCCGTGCTTGCCGCTCGCCAGATCGATACGCTGATCGTCACCGGCGGAGAGACCGATGTGTGCGTGCTTGCCACCGTCCTGGGAGCGATCGACATCGGCTACCGCGTCGTGCTGGTCACCGACGCGCTTTGCAGCTCTTCCGATGCGACGCACGATGCGCTGATGACCGTCTATCATCAACGCTTTGCCCAGCAGGTGGAGACGGTCGAAATGGAGACCGTTCTTTCGGCCTGGAATTGAGGCTCGGCTCAGGCGTCGAGATCGATCAGGGCGATGCCGAGTTCGGGTCGTTTCGTGCGCCGCAAATGGACGGGCGCCTCCGTCACGGTGATTTCGAGCGTCGGCTGGACGATGCCTTCGAGCAGATGCCCACCTCGGGTCGACCCATCGCTCAGTCCGAGCACGGCATGGAGATGCAGGCTTGGTTTGCCGCTGTCGTCGACGGCGACGTCGCCGATGGYGCTCAGCACCTCACACTGCGCGTCCACGGGAATTTTCCGGTACGATTTCGAGCCGAAGTCAAACCAACCGACCGTCGCTCTCTCGAACGCGCCGATCGCCGTCAACGAGGCGCCGGTAAGTCCCTTCTGACCGGCGAARGCGGTAAGGGACGCGAAGGCTTCCTCGCCCGGATCGAGCACGACCACGAATATTCTTTGTCCGGAGGTCTCGGCGACGAGTTTCGATTTCATGATGCCCTGCAGACGGAGAGATGGAATGGGACAGAACGCCCGGCCACGCCGCATGTTCCAGCCAGGGGGTGAAACCTCGCGGCATTCCAGTTCGGGCCGGAAGCCTCACACTTCGGTGAAGCGTCGCGGTTTTGCGCTCACCGTCGGAACAATGGCACCATTGAAAGGTTAGCGCACAACACCAGCCAGCCAGGAGCGAGCCATGTCCCAGCCTTCAGCCCTGTCCACCAATGGTCTCAGCCGAAGAAAGTTCATGGCGGGCACGGTCTCGGCGGCCGCGGCCGCGCCATTGCTGACTTCGACCGCACGGGCCGAAGCGCCGACCGCAACCCAGCCGACACTGAGGCAGCCTGTCGTGACGTCGCTCAGGATCAACAAGCAGGCCTATGAGCTTTCGCTTGATACCAGAACCAGCCTGCTCGACGCTTTGCGCGACCATATCGGGCTCACCGGCACCAAGAAGGGTTGTGATCACGGCCAGTGCGGCGCGTGCACGGTGCTGGTCGACGGCAAGCGCGTTCTCTCTTGCCTGAGCTTCGCGGTGATGAACGACGGCAAGGATGTGACGACGATCGAAGGCCTCGCCTCGACAGATGGCAAATTGCATCCCATGCAGCAGGCCTTCATCGATCACGATGCCTTCCAGTGCGGCTACTGCACGCCGGGCCAGATCGTATCGGCGATCGGCTGCGTCAATGAAGGTCACGCCGATTCCGAGAATGACATCCGCGACTATATGAGCGGCAATATCTGCCGCTGCGCCGCTTATCCCAACATTGTCGCCGCCATTCTGCAGGCACGCGGCGAGACGAGAGGGRCATGAGATGCGACCTTTCATTTATGAACAGCCGACGGACATCTCCGCAGCGGTCGCGCTGGCGTCCAACTTCACGACCCGTGACGATCAGCCGACGCGGGCCAATGCGCAGTTCATCGCGGGCGGCACCAATCTCGCCGATTATATGAAATTAGGGGTCGCTGAGCCGAACCGCCTGCTCGATCTCAACCGGCTCGAGGAGCAAAAGCTCAGGCAGATCCGGGTGACGGAAGACGGCATCCGCTTCGGTGCCCTGGTGCGGATGGGCGAAGCTGCGGATCACCGTGAGGTCAAGGAGCGCTATCCGGTCATTGCCGACAGTTTGCGTTTGGCGGCAAGCGGCCAGATTCGCAACATGGCAAGCCTCGCCGGCAATGTCCTGCAACGCACGCGCTGCGAATATTTTCGCGAGACGTCCTGGGCTTGCAACAAGCGTGTGCCTGGATCCGGCTGCGCCGCGATGGGCGGCTTCAACCGGCAGCATGCGGTGCTTGGAGGCAGCGACGCCTGTATCGCCACCTATCATGGCGACTTCGCCCAGGCGCTGATCGCGCTCGATGCCGTCGTTCATGCCGAGGGCTCGCGCGGCGCGCGCAAAATCCCCTTCGGCAAGCTGCATCGGCAGCCGGGCGACACGCCGCATATCGAGACCGATCTCGCCGCTGACGAGATCGTCACCGCGATCGAGGTCCCGGCTCTGCCCTGGGCACGGCGCTCGCTCTACCTGAAGATCCGTGACCGCGAATCCTATGCCTTTGCGCTGGCTTCGGCGGCCGTCGCGCTCGACCTCGACGGCGAGACGGTGCGCGAGGCGCGGATCGCCCTCGGCGGGGTAGCGACGGTGCCTTGGCGCGCCAGCGTGGCCGAGGACGCCCTGCAAGGAAAGAAGCTCGACGAGGCATCGGCGGGAGCGGCGGCGGACGCCGCCTTCGCCGAGGCCCAGCCGCACCAGCACAACGCATTCAAGATCGAGCTCGGCAAGCGGACGCTGGTGCGCGCGCTGCTCGAAACCCGTGACATGAAGGTGTGACCATGGACGCTGCCGCTCCAAAACCCAAGGAAAACCAGGGCGAACCGCTGCCGCGCGTCGATGCTCGGCTGAAAGTCACCGGGCAGGCGCATTACCCCGCCGACCTGCCGACCGCCAACATCGCCTATGGCGCGCTGGCCACCAGCAGCATCGCCAGGGGCAAGGTGACGAAGCTTCGTCTCGACGACGCCCGCGCGGTGCCGGGCCTGCTCGACATCGTCACCTATGGCGACATGGACAAGGTCGACAAGCCGAAATTCGGCAATTCCAGCGCCACATCGATCGGACCACTGCATGACCGGACGATCTTCCATGACGGCCAGATCATCGCGCTCGCCGTTGCCGAGACATTCGAGGCGGCCGAAGAGGCGGCGCAGCTGATCCGCGCGGAATATGACGAGGAAAAGCCAACCGCGAGCTTCGACAGTCCGGGCACGAAGACCGTTGCGGCGGCCGGCAAAAGCCCGATGTTCAAGGAAGACGTGAAGGCCGGCGACTTCGACGCCGCCTTTGCCGCGGCGGCGGTCAAGATCGACCAGCGCTATTCCACACCAACCCAGCACCACAATCCGATCGAACTGTTTTCGACGACCGCGTACTGGCAGGGCGACCAGCTCGTCGTGCATGAGCCCTCGCAGAACGTCACCGGCTGGAAAGTCGAGCTTGCAAGGCAGTTGAAGATGGACCCGGCGAATGTGCGCATCGTAAGCCCCTTCATCGGCGGCGCATTCGGCTCGAAAGGCCCGATGACGCCGCGCACCGCGATCGTCGCGGTCGCCGCCAAGCGGCTCGGGCGTCCGGTGCGTTGCGTGACAAGCCGCATGCAGGCGTTCGGCACCCAGACCTACCGGGCCGAAACGCGGCACCGCATCAGGATCGGCGCCGACAGGGACGGYCGCATCACCGCTTTCGCGCATGAAGGCTGGGAGGTGACCTCGCGCCCCGACCTCTACGTCGTCGGCGGCACGTCGGCGACTGGCCGCATGTACGGCTACGGCTCGGTGCTGACCCATGTCTCGCTGGTGCAGGCGGATCGCAACACGCCGGGCTATATGCGTTCGCCGCCCGAGACGCCTTATGTCTATGCGCTTGAAAACGCCATGGACGAGATGGCGGCAACGCTTGGCATGGATCCGGTCGAGTTCCGCCGGATCAACGAACCGAAGACAGAGCCCATCGGCAAGAAGCCGTTCTCCAGCCGCTCGCTGATCCAGTGCTACGATCAGGCGGCGGAAGCCTTCGGATGGGCCAAGCGCGATCCGAAGGTTGGCGCGATGCGCGACGGCGACTGGCTGGTCGGCATGGGCTGCGCTACGGCGATCTATCCAACGGCCGTCGCGCCATGCGCGGCGCGCGTGCGCCTGACGGTCGATGGCGATGTGCGCCTGCAATGCGGTTCGCATGAGATCGGCACGGGTATTCGCACCGTGGCCGGCCAGATGGCGTCCGAGCGGCTCGGCGTCGCTATCGACAGGGTCGGTGTCGAAATGGGCGACAGCACCCTCCCGCCGGCGCCCGTCTCGGGCGGCTCTATCTCGACGGCCAGCGTGTGTTCGGCCGTGCTCAAGGCCTGCGATGCTATCCGAACCAAGCTGTATGCCGCCGCGACTGCCGAGGGCGGTCCGCTGGCCGGCTCCCACAATGAGGATTTCGATCTTGCCGACGGAAAGATCGTCGCGAAGAGCGGTGCGTCGGCCAAGGTCGAGGACGTCCTGAAAACCATGCAGGTCGGCGCGATCGAGGAATATGCCGAGTTCGCGCCCAAGGGCGCGACTCCAGAGGCACTGAAGAAGCTCTATGCCGGCACGCCGGAATTCCACGGCGGCGATCAGGACGAAGATTCGGTGAAATACGCCTTCGGCGCCGAGTTCGTCGAAGTGCGCATCAACCGCTACACCAGGGAAATCCGCGTGCCGCGCATCGTCGGCGCGTTTGCGGCCGGCCGCATCATGAACACGCGCACCGCGCGCAGCCAGCTGATGGGCGGGATGATCTGGGGCATCGGCCAGGCGCTGCATGAAGCGACCGAGGTCGACAGGCGCTATGCCCGCTACGTGAACCGCGATCTGCAGGATTACCTCGTGCCGGTCAATGCCGACATCAAGGATCTGCAAGTAATCCTGGTTCCGGAGGTCGACCACGCGGTCAACCCGGCAGGCGTGAAGGGCTTGGGCGAACTGGGCAATGTCGGCACGGCCGCCGCCGTCGCCAGCGCGGTCTACCACGCGACCGGCAAGCGCATCCGTGACCTTCCGATAAGGATAGAGCAGTTGCTCGTCTGACGGCCCTGCTACTCCCTCAGGCCGGCAACGCGCTCGAGAAGAGGCTTTTGCAGGGCCGGTATGCGGCCGATGGTCATCATTGCAAGGTTTCGGAACGTCTGCACGAAACTGTTGGTCGACTGCACGGTCGACAAAATGCGTTCGCTGAGTTCGATCCAGCGATGCCCCACCGGCCGGCGCTCATCCGTGTATCCAGCCAGCGTGCCATCGCCGAAACGCCGGGCGAAGGACGCGGCATCCTCGATGCCGAGATTCATGCCTCGCGCGCCAAGCGGCGAATGGACATGCGCGGCATCACCGCCGAGGAAGATGCGGGCGGTCTGGTAGCGTTTCGCCTGCTTTGCCGGAATATGGAAACGATCGGTCCGCAGCACCTGCGACACGCGGTAATTGCCTGGAACATGCGCCAACGCATCGGGCGTGTTGGAGACAGAGCGAAAGCGGCTGTCGCCGATCGGTATGATGAAGCCGACGTCGCCGCTGCGATTGACGAATGCCTGCGCAGAGCCTGCCTCGTAAGGCCAGGACGTAATCTCCGCATCGGTGATGCTCCATTCCCGCCTGTGCGTATAGCCCTCGAATTCGATGCCTGATGACTTGCGCACCGAACTGCCCGCCCCGTCGGCGCCGAAGACGATGTCGAAGCTGAGCCTTTCCTCGTGACCGCCTTGGCTGATCCTGGCCTCCACCTTGTCGGCATGCTGGGTGAGGCCGACCAGTTCCGCGCGCCATTCGACGTCGATGCCGAATGTCGCCAGCGTGTCGGCCATGATCCTTTCGGTGTCGCGCTGCGGCAGCGACAAGAGGAAATTGTAGCGGTGCGGCAGCAGCGAGAAGTCGATTATGAGAAGCTCCCGCGCTTCGACATGGAAATGCGCGTGGCGGATCTTGAGGCCCTCGGCCAGCAGTTTCCCGCTCACCCCGGACGCTTCGAGAATATCGAGGCTGTGCGCGCTGATGCCCACGGCCTTGCTGAGCGGCATCGGTCCGTCCTTCCTGTCTATGACCCTGGGGTGGACGCCGCGTCGCGCAAGCTCCAGCGCGGCTGTCAGTCCCGTCGGGCCGGCGCCGACGATGAGGATGGAAGCTTTTTCTCGGGGCACGACCGTCGCCTTTCCCAAACTGTCTACACGGGTGCCGCATTTGTCGACGATATGATCAGACCGGAACGCATTGCGCGTACGGAGGTTGCCCACCAATCGGTCTCTCTGCCCATCTGTCTTTAGCGAAAGGACGCTTTTTGCACGGTCGCTCTTGGAACTGTTTTTTCCCATGCCGGTTTGAGTACGGGCCGACCCGATCGCAATAGGACAGAGAGACGTTCATGTTTCACCTTGGCATCTGGATGTTGCCCATCGCAGGCATCCCTCTGATCCTCATTCTGATCTGGATGTACTTCCTCGCCAGGCGCCGAAGCCGGCGGCCGGCGGAGGGGAGGGGCGGTCCGTCACAGCCGACGGGACGGCGTCGCAACGACCTGAAGCGCTGAAGTCTCACGTTCCTAGCCCAGCTCACCGACCTCTGTCAGCCGGCCGGCAACGCATAGGCGATGACTTGGTCGCCGACTTTGGTTTCCATGAAGTGGTGGCCGCCGGGCGCGATCACGACATACTGCCTGCCGTCCGCCTCATAGGTCATGGGCGTCGTCTGGCCGCCGGCGGGAAGGTCGGCGTGCCACACCTCCTTGCCGGTCTTTATGTCGATCGCGCGCAGCTTGTTGTCGGTGGTCGCGGCGATGAAGATCAGCCCGCCGGCCGTTACYAGCGGGCCGCCATTGTTCGGCGTTCCGATTGTCAGCGGCAGCATCGAAGGAATGCCGAACGGACCGTTGTTGTCGGCGCTGCCGAGCGGCTCGTCCCACAGCGTCCTGCCGGTCTTGAGATCGATGGCTCGGATGTGACCGTAGGGCGGCTTCGAGCAGAGCAGGCCCGTGGGCAGGCGCCAGCCGGCATTGACCGCGATGGCGTAGGGCGATCCGGCCTGCGGGTCGCCGATATCCCGTACCTTTTTCGGACTGCCGCCCTTGTCGATCGGTTTGAAGCCCATCTCGTCGGCCTTCTTCCGCGGAATGAGTTGGTCGTAGTTCGGCATGTCGTTGTAGTTGGCGATCAGCACGCCGCTGTCGGTGTCGACGGCGATGCTGCCCCAGTCTGAACCGCCATTGTAGCCCGGATATTCGATGAAGGGCCGGTCGACCGTCGGCGGCGTGTACTCGCCCTGATAGGAGGCGCGATGAAACTGGATCCGGCAATAGAGCTGATCCAGCGGACTCATGCCCCACATGTCCTTTTCGGTCAGCACCGGCTGGTCGAGATGCGCGTACCCTGAATAGGGTTGTGTCTTGGACAGTTTGTCCGGCTCGACGCCACCCGATGGAGCCTTGCGCTCCTCGACCGGGAACAGCGGCTTGCCGGACTTGCGGTCGAGCACGTAGATCTGGCCCTGCTTGCTTGGCACGATGATGGCCGGGATCTTGCCGGTCACGGTCGGGAAATCGACCAGCGTCGGCTGCGAGCCAAGGTCGTAGTCCCAGAGATCGTGATGCACCGTCTGGAAATGCCAGACCGGCTTGCCGGTCGTGACATCGACCGCGACGAGAGACGAGTTGAACTGGTTCTCGAAATCCTTGCGGTCGACGCCGTAGTAATCGACGGCGGCGTTGCCGAGCGGCAGGTAGACGTAACCGAGCTGCGGATCGGCGGCGGCGACGGTCCACATGTTCGGCGTGCCGCGCGAGTAGGTGTCGCCCTGAGGCGGCGCGCCGGTGCGATCGGGATGACCCATATCCCACGCCCAGGCAAGCTTGCCGGTGGTTGCATCGTAGCCGCGGACAACGCCCGAGGGCGCATTCTCGGCTTGGCCGTCCTTAACCTGCGCGCCGACGACGGCAATGCCGCGCACGATGGTCGGCGGCGCCGTGATGGAATACCAGCCAGGCACGGTCTCGCCGATGCCCTGATTCAAGTCCACGCTGCCTTGCTGGCCGAAATCCTGGCAGGGTTTCCCCGTCTTGGCGTCAATGGCGATCAACCGTGCGTCCAGCGTTCCGAAGATGATCCTCGTGGCGCAGGCCTGATCGGTCTTGGCCCCCGGAACGGTGAAATAGGCGACGCCACGGCAACTCGCGCCATAGGGTATGGCGTTGTCGGGCACTTTCGGATCGTAGCGCCACTCCTCCTTGCCGCTGCGGGCATCCGCGGAAATGATAATGTCCTTGGCCGAACAGGCGTAGAGATGGCCGCCGATTTCCAGCGGCGTGTTCTCGGGCGAATAGAGGTCCTTGGTTGCCCCGTTCGGCATGTCGCCGGTGTGGAACGACCAGGCACGGGTGAGCTTGGAGACGTTGGCCGCCGTGATCTGGTTCAGTGGCGAATAGCGCGTCGCCAGTTCCGATCCGCCATAGACGGGCCAATCATTGCCGGCCTGGTGGACCGCGGCGTCCTGCGACGCCGGCGCGCCATTCGGCGTTGGCTGCGCGGCAGGCGCTGGCCGTTGCGTCGGTTGTGACTGCGCCAAGGCATTGATGTGCAAGAAGCCGAATGCGCCCAGCGCAATAACCGGCAGCAGCAAGCCGGTCACATAGGCAGCGTTTCGGCTCCGGCGCGTTGTCCGGTCGCGGAAGGCGGGGATGGCAAGCAGCACGAAAATCAGGATGACCGTAGGAGCAAGCGTGCGCGGCATCAGGGCCCAGCCGTCGAAACCCACCTCCCAATAGGCCCAGGCGAGCGTAGCGAGCCAGGTCAGCACGTAAAGCCAGACGCCGGCCATGTTCCCCGCCAGCAGCAGGATGCCCGCGAGCAGCAACGCGATGCCGGCCGGCAGATAATACCACGAGCCGCCAAGCGCGATCAGCCAGGCACCCCCGCCGCCGATCAGCAGGCCGAGGACGATCAGAAGAATGCCGATCAACGCTCTCCACCAGAAAGCGATGCCGCGATGGCGTACAGGGTAATGAGCGTTGTTTACACCGGCGTCGGTCATGGCATTTTCCAGCGTGAAATAGATCGTGATATCTGGCGAACGCATGTGAGCGGCTGTGGTTGCGGATTAAATCCGCGACCTGTTCCCAGTTGCGGTCACCATTCTGTGATTCCGGCACGGGCTCGGAACCTTGGCGGCGAAAGCACCGTTAGGTGTCGTCAACTCTGAGTTTGCCTTCAGCAGAATCGGCGAGGGGATGCCGCAGATCTTCTCGAAAAACGCCAATGGCGTTGCGCGCTTTGTCATCTGGGGAAGTTGTGCCGCTCTGCTGATCGCCGCCGCGATCGGGATAATCCTGCCCCGCTCGGACCTGGTAACGGGAGTAGGTGAGCCATTGGCGCAGCCGGTGCCGTTCAGCCACAAGCACCATGTCGGCCAGCTCGGCATCGACTGCCGTTATTGCCACAACGGCGTCGAGACCTCTTCTTCGGCGGGTCTGCCGGCCACCGAAGTCTGCATGACCTGCCATTCGCAGCTTTTCACCAACGCCAACATGCTGGCGCCGGTGCGCGCGAGCCTGGCCTCGGGCACGCCCATCAAATGGGAGCGCGTCAACAGCGTGCCCGACTTCGTGTTCTTCAACCACGCGATCCACATCAACAAGGGCGTCGCCTGCGAGACCTGTCATGGCGAGGTCGACGAGATGCCGCTGACAAGGCGGGCGCATACGCTGAGCATGGAATGGTGCCTCGGCTGCCATCGCAATCCCGAACCCAATCTGCGTCCGCCGCGGGACGTGTTCCTGATGCACTGGCAGCCGCCTGAGGACATCGCCGAGATCAGGCGACAGCTGATCGGCATGCTCGACATCCACCCCGAGACGATGACGGATTGCTATGTCTGCCAT
This sequence comes from Mesorhizobium sp. LCM 4577, assembly GCF_001854795.2. Classification (NCBI taxonomy): domain Bacteria; kingdom Pseudomonadati; phylum Pseudomonadota; class Alphaproteobacteria; order Hyphomicrobiales; family Phyllobacteriaceae; genus Mesorhizobium; species Mesorhizobium sp. LCM 4577. The sequence continues at coordinate 60,436 of NZ_MDDU01000013.1, forward strand.
CGCTGACGACAGGCCTCGCTCCGCCATCGACATCGCGGCTCTGCGCAAGCGGCTGGCGCGTAGCGGCGAAATATGGCGCAGCCTGGATGAGATCGCCGGAACGGCCGAATTCCGCCGCTTCGTCGAGGCCGAGTTCCCGGCAATTGCGGAACGCCTGCCGGGAAAGCCGAACCGGCGGACGCTGCTGAAGCTGATGGGCGCCTCGCTGTCGCTTGCCGGGTTGGCCGCCTGCAGCAGGGCGGAAAGCATCGTGCCCTATGTGCGCCAGCCGGAAATCCTCATTCCCGGCAAGCCTGTCTATTACGCGACCACGCTGTCGAGCGACGGCTTCGGAATCGGCGCCATCCTCGAAAGCCATGAAGGGCGGCCGACAAAGATCGAAGGCAATCCGGACCATCCGGCATCGCGCGGCGCGACCGACGCGGTGATGCAGGCAGCCGTGCTGACGCTGTTCGATCCCGACCGCGCGCGCACGCCGCTCAAAGGTGGCCAACCGGCATCCTATGGCGATTTCCTCAAGGATATGGCGGCGCTCGTTTCGCGCTGGGGGGCATCACAAGGGCAGGGCGCGGCGTTGCTTCTCGAAGCCTCTACGTCGCCTACGTTTGTGGCTCAGATCGATGCGCTTCGGGTCCGGTATCCGAAACTGAAAATCTACCGCCACGACGCGTTGGCGACGCCGGCCGCGGAGGCAGCGTCACGCGCGCTGTTCGGATCGCCGCTGGCGCCGATCTATCGCTTCGACCGTGCCGAAACGATCGTCAGCCTCGATGCCGATTTCCTCGGTGAGGGTCCCGGGCGGCTCGCCTATGCGCACGACTTTGCGGCGCGACGGCGGGTGCGCGATCCGTCTGATCGAATGAGCCGGCTGTATGCAGTGGAGTCGACGCCGACAATCACTGGTGCTGCCGCCGACCATCGGCTTGCGATCAAGCCAAGTGAAGTCGAAGCCGTGGCTGCCGGATTGAACGCGGCGTTGACCGGCCAAACCGGAGGTTCCGGCTCGCCGATCGACCAGGCCTGGATGACGGCGCTGGTCGACGACCTGAAAGTGGCGGGCCGCGACGCGCTCGTTATCGCGGGGGCGCATCAGAGCGCCTTCGTTCACGCTGCCGCCTTGGCCGCCAATGCGACGCTTGGCGCGCTCGGCAACACGGTGAAACTGATCGAGCCGCCGGACGCGCTGCCGGTCAATGGCGATCTCGCGGCGCTGCGCGAGGCAATCAGCCGGCAAGCTGTCGACACAGTCGTGGCGCTAGGTGCAAACCCGCTGCACACCTCCCCGGCAAACCTTGATATGCGTAAGGCTTTTGCGGGACTGAAGCTGCTGGTCCATCATGGCCTCTACCGCGACGAGACGGCGTTCCTTGCGCATTGGCATGTGCCGGCGGCACATGAGCTCGAGAGTTGGGGCGACATCCGCGCCTATGACGGCACCTCCTCGCTGGTGCAGCCGCTGATCAAGCCGCTTTACGATGGCAAGACCGTTCATGAACTGCTTGCCGTGCTTGGCGGCCAGTTCGAGACCGATCCGCTGTCGCTCGTCAGGCAGCATTGGGCAGCACTCGATGACGATCCCTGGAAGAAGGCGTTGCGCGATGGCATTGTGTCGGACGGCGCCGCCAGGCCCGTATCTGTCACCGTGCCTCCGGATCTGGGTGGCCTAAAGCCGGCGGCGAACGCTGCCGCCGGTATCGACATCCGCTTCGTCGCCGATCCCTGGCTGCGTGATGGCCGCTTCGCCAACGCCTCATGGCTGCAGGAGTTGCCGCGGCCGCTGACCAAGATCGTCTGGGGCAATGCGGCGCTCATCTCGCCCGCCACTGCGGAGCGGCTGAAGATCGCAAATGGCAAGGTCATCAATGTCGCGTCAAGCGGCGCCAGCGTCGACGCGCCTGCCTGGATCGTTCCCGGCCACCCGGACGAGACGGTGACGCTTTCCTTCGGCTTCGGCCGCAAGGCTGGCTCCGTTGCGGCGCTGGCGGAAGGTTACGACGCATTTCGCTTGCGCAGCGGCGCTGAATGGTTTGCCACTGGCGCAGCTCTTGCGCCCCGGGAGAACAGCGTTCGGGTCATCACCACGCAGCATCATCAGGCGATGGAGGGGCGCGCCATCATTCGCCATGCGTCGCTCGATCTCTTCCGGCAGGATCCGCATTTCGTCCGCAAGGATGCGCCGCCGGCTCCAACGGAATCGCTTTATCCCGAATGGCCCTACGACCAGGAAGCCTGGGCGATGGCGATCGACCTCTCGGCCTGCATCGGCTGCATGGCCTGCGTCTCGGCCTGCCAGGCCGAGAATAATATCGCGCCGGTCGGACCGGACGAATGCGAGCGTGGGCAGGAGATRCACTGGCTGCGGGTGGATCGCTACTATGCCGGACCGCTTGATGCGCCCGAGATCTTCTTCCAGCCGGTGCCCTGCATGCATTGCGAAAAGGCGCCCTGCGAGGTTGTCTGCCCGGTCAACGCAACGGTGCACACGCATGATGGGCTGAATGCGCAGGTCTACAACCGCTGCATCGGCACGCGCTATTGCTCGCAGAACTGCCCCTATAAGGTGCGTCGCTTCAACTTCCTCGACCACCAATCCTTCGACAAGGACGAAGCCGGGCCGGAACAGGGCGTTCACAATCCCAATGTCAGCGTGCGCTCGCGCGGCGTCATGGAGAAATGCACCTATTGCGTCCAGCGTATCAGCGCCAAGCGCATCCAGGCGCAGATCGAGAATCGCGACATCGCCGATGGTGAAGTTGTCACCGCCTGCCAGCAGGCCTGTCCGACCCAGGCGATCACCTTCGGCGATCGCAACAGGAAGGATGCAAAGGTCGTTCGCGAGAAAAGCGCGCCGCAGAATTACGCGCTGCTGGAGGAGCTGAACACACGGCCGCGCACCACCTATCTCGGCAAGATCTCCAATCCGAACGGCAGGCTTGCCAAGCCGGGCGAGGCGACCGATGGCTAAAGCGAGCGCGAACAGCCCAGCCGTGCTGCGCGGCCGACACGATTTTCCGGAGATCAGCGGGCGCATTGGCTCGATCGTGCTCAACGGCCGCCTGCCGCGCCATTTCTGGACCGCGTTCTTCCTCTGCTTCCTGCTTGTCCTCCTGCTGCTCTATTCAATCACCTATCTGATCGCGGTCGGCGTCGGCGCTTACGGTATCGACATCCCGGTGGCCTGGGGCACGATGATCTCCAACTTCGTCTGGTGGATCGGCATCGGACATGCCGGCACGTTGATCTCGGCGGTGCTTTTGCTGCTGCGCCAACCATGGCGCGCCTCGATCAACCGCTTTGCCGAAGCCATGACGCTGTTTGCAGTCGCCATGGCGGGCCTGTTCCCCATCCTGCATCTTGGGCGGCCGTGGTTCTTCTATTGGCTGCTGCCGCTGCCCAATGTGCATATGCATTGGCCGCAATGGCGCAGCCCTCTCGTTTGGGATTTCGCGGCGATCGCCACCTACGCGACCGTCTCGCTGCTGTTCTGGTATATGGGACTTCTGCCCGATTTGGCGGTGCTGCGCGATCGCGCAAGATCCAGGCCGGCGCAGCTCTTCTACGGCATATTGGCGCTCGGCTGGCGCGGCTCGGCCTATCATTGGTCGCGCTACACGATAGTCTATTTCCTGCTTGCGGCACTGGCCACGCCGCTGGTCGTCTCGGTGCATTCGATCGTCTCGCTCGACTTCACCTTCGCGATCACGCCCGGCTACCACTCGACGATCTTCCCGCCCTATTTCGTCGCCGGCGCGCTGCTCTCGGGCTTCGCCATGGTGCTTACCATCGCCATTCCGCTGCGCTGGGCCTTCTCGGTCCAGGACCTGATCACGCCGCGTCACATGGACAATGCCGCCAAGCTGATGATCGCCGCCGGCATGGTCGTCGCCTATGGCTATGTCTCGGAGGCATTCTTCGCCTGGTATTCGGGCGAGCCCTATGAGCGCGCCATGATGGCGCAGCGCGCGCTGGGTCCCTATTCGCCACTGTTTTGGACGATGCTCAGCCTGAACTGCGGCGTGCTGCAGCTGCTTTGGTTCAGGCGCATCCGCCGCAACATGCCGCTGCTGTTTGCGATCGCCATTGCCATCAACATCGGCATGTGGATCGAGCGCTACATCATCGTCGTCACCGGGCCGAGCCGCGACTATCTCCCGACCTCCTGGGGCGAACAGTCGCTGACCTGGCTCGATTTCGGCATCCTGTTCGGCTCGATCGGCACCTTCTTCGCGCTCGTCTTCCTGTTCATTCGCATCCTGCCCGCGATCACCATCTTCGAGGTCGAGGAACTTGCCGAGGAGGAGGGCAAGGTCCGATGAGCCTCTACGGCCTCATGGCGGTGTTTGCCGATCCCGAAGCGCTTGTCGAAGCCGCGCGCGGCATGCGTGAGCGCGGCTACAGGCGCATGGACGCTTTCTCGCCGTTCCCGATGAAGGAACTGGACGAGATACTGGAAATCCCGCCCACGCGCTTGCCTTGGGCCGTGCTCGCCGGCGGCATCGCCGGAGCGGCGCTTGTTTACACGCTGATCTGGTATTCGGTCGAAATCGACTACCCCATCAATGTCGGCGGACGGCCGCTGCATTCCTGGCCGCCTTTCGTCGTCATCGCTTTCGAGGCCGGCATTCTGGGCGCTGCCTTGGCCGGTTTCCTGGGCATGCTCGCGGCCAACGGACTGCCCCGTTATTATCATCCGGTCTTCAATGCGGAGAGTTTCACCTATGCGCGCGGCGGCAGGTTCTATCTCCTGGTCGAAGCGGACGATCCAAAATACCGCAAGGGCGTGACCAGGGGCCAGCTGACGCGGCTCGGCGCCGAGCTCGTCGAGGAGGTCGAGGCGTGAGCGGCCTTCGCGTCACGTTCATGCTCGGCGCGCTGTTGGTCGCCGGCTGCCGCCAGGACATGGAGGACCAGCCGCGCTACGACGCGCTGGAGGCCAGCAACCAGTTCGCCGACGGCATGGCGGCGCGCACTCCGGTGGCGGGTACTGTCACGCGCGACGCCGATCTTTCGCCGGTCCCGGACAAGATCCCTTATCCGATCACGATCGAGCTGCTGCAGCAGGGGCAGCAGCGTTTCGACATCTTCTGCTCGCCCTGCCACGGCCGCACCGGCGACGGTCACGGCATGATCGTCCAGCGCGGTTTTCCGGCGCCGCCGAGCTATCACCAGGATGCGCTGCGCAAGGCCACCGACCGTCACTTCTACGACGTCATCACCAACGGCTATGGCGCCATGTATTCCTACGCGGCGCGCGTGCCTCCGCGCGACCGCTGGGCGATCGTCGCCTATATCCGCGCGCTGCAGTATTCGCGCGACGCGCCGGTCCCCGAGCTTCCGCAAAGCCTGCGCGCACGGCTCGAAGCGGAGGCTGCGCCATGAGCCGCGTCGAGCAAGGCTCTCTGGCCGCCGGCATCGCGGGACTCGTCCTGTGCGTGCTCGGGGTATCGCTCGATGCCAAAGCGATGCTGGGTGCCTGGTTTCCCGCGGCCATCTTTGCGCTCAGCCTGCCGCTCGGCGCGCTGACGATATTGATGGTGCACGGATTGACCGGCGGACGCTGGGGGGAGGCGGTCCGTCAGCCGTTGTGTGTCATCGCGGCGACGCTGCCGTTTGCGCTGGCCTTGCTCGTGCCCGTGCTGATGAGGCTCGATCTGGTCTTCCCATGGGCCGGCGCCGATACCGCGATGCTGCCCGAGACGGTTCGCGAGAAGCTTGCCTATCTAAACGCGCCGTTCTTCCTGCTGCGCTTTGCTTGCTGTGCCGCGATCTGGCTCGCTCTCACGTGGATGGTGCTGAACGCGACACGCGATGAGGCCAGCCCGAATGATCGTAGCGGTAAAAAATTCGCTCTTGGCCTCATCCTTCATGCGTGTGCCGTCAGCGTTTTCTCCATCGACTGGATGCTGTCGCTCGAGCCGGAATTCACCTCGACAATCTATGCACTTTGCGAAGCGTCGGCCGAGGTGGTCGGGGCATTCGCCCTGGCGATCCTGGTGCTGGCGGCAAATCGCGCGGTCGAGGTGTTGCCGGGTGGGGACGACGAAACCTCATTGAGTGAAGACCTCGCCAATATGCAGTTCGGCTTCGTGCTGACCTGGATCTACCTTACATTCATGCAATGGCTGGTGGTCTGGGGCGGCGATCTGCCCGATGAGATTCATTGGTACGTGGTCCGCAGCGACAACGGGTGGCAATATCTCCTCTACGTGTTGATTGCCTTGCAGGCGGCTGCTTTTGCCGGCCTGCTCAGCCAGGACCTGAAACGCAGCCATGCAGGCCTCGTCTGGCTCGCCGGAATTGTCTTGGCCGGCCATTTCGCCGACGTGGTCTGGCGCATCCGGCCGCCGCTCTTTGCCGGCGGGCCGCTTGAGCTGTGGCATGATGCGGTCGCCTGGATTGGAGTGGGTGGGCTATGGCTCGCCCTGTTCCTTTTCCTGCTCCGCCGGCCGGACAAGATCGTCTGGTGGAAGCGGGAGGTCGCCCATGGCTAAGGCGCACCGCCATCCCGAGAGCCGCGATGTCCAGCCGCGTGTGCTGCTCGCTTTCGGCGGCGGGCTGTTGCTGTTCATCGCTTTAGCGGCGATCGGCGTGAAGCTCATCTTCAACACCACGCCGACCTGGTTGCCGCTTCCGGCCAACACCAATCCCGACAACCCGGATCTGCAAACCGCGCCGCAACAGGATTTGGCCGCTTTCCGCGCCGAGGAAGATCGTCAGCTCAAGACGCTTGGTTGGGTCGATCGCAACGCCGGCATCGTGCGCATCCCGATCGACGACGCGATGTGGGCGGTGGTCAGCAACGGTCTGCCGGATTGGTCACAGCCGGAGGGCGAAGCCGCGCGACCCGACGATTGCGCCCTCGTCACGGCGGCGGTTCCTCGTGCCCCGCAGGCCCAGAATTGCAAGCAGCAGGAGGGGACAGGGCGATGAGAAGCTTGTTGGCTGCGCTTTGTCTGCTCATCGCCGGCACGGCGTTTGCCGCCGAGCGACCAATCTTCGATCCGAAGCCCGGCGCTCAGCTCAGCCTCGAGCGCGAATTGGCCGATGCAAGCGGCCGAAAGCTGACGCTGGGCGAGGCGCTCGGCGGGCATCCGGCGCTCGTCATCTTCGGCTACGACAAATGTCCGAACCTTTGTGGCGTCACCCAGCAGGCGGTTGCGTCCGACCTGAAGAAGACATCGCTTCGCCCAGCGGATTACCGCGCGCTGTTCATTTCGATCGACCCGGATGAGACCTCCGCCGATGCCGCCGAGGYGCGAGACGAAGTCGCTTCCGCCGCGGGTCCGGCCGGCCTATCGGCCTGGCGTTTCCTGACCAGCCGCGGCGGCGCCGGCGCGGCGCTGGCCAATGAGGCCGGCATCACTTTCGACCGGCGCAAGGGCATCGACCAGTTCGTCCATCCGATCGCGGTCATTGCGCTGACACCGTCCGGCCGAATTTCGCAGGTGCTGCCGGCGCTGACCTTCACGCCGCGCGATCTTCAGCTCGCGCTGGTCGAAGCGTCGGCCAACAAGCTCGGGTCGATTGCCGATCACGTCTTCCTGTTCTGCGCCGGGTTCGACAGTTCCAAGGGCCAGTACACGCCAGCCATCTGGGTGGCGCTGAAAGCGGCCAGCCTGGCCACATTGCTCGGCCTCGCCGCTATCGTGCTCTGGCAAACGCGCAGGAGGGCACGGTGAATTTCGGCGTCCCCTTCTTCCCTCAGGAAGCATCGTCCGAAGCTGGCCATGTCGATGCGTTGTTTTACACGCTGCTCGTTTTCTCAGCCGTTCTCGGACTGACGCTCTCCGGCCTGGTTGTCGGCTACGCCGTGAAATATCGGGTCGGCTCGAAAGCGGATCGCACCGGACAGCGTTCCCGCACCATGTGGCTCGAGATGAGCTGGACCGCCGCCAGCCTGATCATCGCCTTCATCTTCTTCGGCTGGGGCGCAGTGCTTTTCGTTCGCCGCGATCATCCGCCGGCGGACGCGCTGGAGATCACGGGGCTGGGCAAACAGTGGATGTGGGAGTTCAGGCAACCCGGCGGCCAGCGTGAGATCAACGAATTGCACGTTCCGGTCGGCAAGCCGGTCGTGGTGTCGCTCGCCTCGCAGGACGTCATCCATTCCTTCTACGTGCCGGCTTTCCGCATCAAGCAGGACGCAGTTCCCGGCCGCACGACACATATCTGGTTCATCGCCACCGAGCCGGGCCGCTATCACTTGTTCTGCGCCCAATATTGCGGCACGCAGCATTCCGAAATGGGCGGCTGGGTGACGGCGATGGCGCCCGAGCAATATGCCGCGTGGCTGAACAGCCAGGGCGAAGGCGAGACGCTTGCCGCGAGCGGCGAGAAACTGTTTCGCGCGCTTGGCTGCTCCGGCTGTCATGGCGCGAGCAGCAAAGTGAGGGCGCCGTCGCTGGATGGCATCTTCGGCCGGCCGGTGGCGCTCGACAACCAGCAGACGGTCATAGCCGACGAGCGCTATTTGCGCGACTCCATCCTCAACCCGAAGAAGGAGATCGCCGCCGGCTACGAGCCGGTCATGCCGAGCTTCGACGGCCTGATCGACGAAGGCGAACTGCAGATGCTGCTTGCCTATCTGAAGTCGCTTTCGCCACAACCGACAGCTGGAGCCAGGCCATGAGCAACGCGGCGATGCCTGGCACCTATCTGGCGGAAGGCAGCGGGCCTCGCGCCTGGCTGCTGACCACCGACCACAAGCGCGTCGCATGGCTCTATCTGGCCTCGCTGACGGCCTTCTTCTTCCTCGGCGGCGCCATGGCGGTGCTGATGCGCATCGAGCTGGCGACACCGGCCGGCGATCTTGTCTCCGATGACACCTACAACCGGCTGTTCTCGCTGCACGGCATCATCATGGTCTGGTTCTTCCTGGTGCCGTCGATCCCGGCGACGCTCGGYAATTTCCTTTTGCCGCTGATGATCGGCGCGCGCGACCTCGCTTTCCCGCGGCTGAACCTCGCCAGCTGGTACGTCTTCATCTTTGGCAGCCTGTTCGCGCTGTTTGCGGTGGTGGCCGGCGGCGTCGATACCGGCTGGACGTTCTACACGCCGCTGTCGACGCTCTATGCCAACGGCTTCGTCTCGACGGCGGCGTTCGGCGTCTTCATCGTCGGCTTCTCGACGATCATGACCGGCATCAATTTCATCGTCACGGTGCACACGCTGCGGGCGCCGGGGCTCACCTGGTTCCGCTTGCCGATCTTCGTCTGGACGCTCTACGCCACCAGCCTGGTGATGGTGCTGGCAACCCCGGTGCTCGCCGCCTCGCTGATCCTGATCGTGCTGGAGCGCGTGTTCGGCATCGGCATCTTCAATCCCGATCTCGGCGGCGATCCGCTGCTCTTCCAGCACCTCTTCTGGTTCTACTCGCACCCGGCCGTCTACATCATGATCCTGCCCGGCATGGGCGTAGTGTCGGAGGTCTTGCCCTGCTTTAGCCGCCGACCGCTGTTCGGCTACAAGGCGGTGGCGATGTCGTCGATGGCGATCGCCGTCTTCGGCTTCCTGGTCTGGGGCCACCACATGTTCGTCAGCGGGCAGTCGGCCTATGCCGGCGTGGTGTTCTCGTTCCTGTCCTTCTGCGTCGCCATTCCGTCGGCGATCAAGGTCTTCAACTGGAGCCTGACGCTGCGCAAGGGCGAGATCAGCTTCGAGGCGCCGATGCTCTATGCGTTGTTTTTCCTTGGACTGTTCACCTTCGGCGGATTGGCCGGGCTCTTCCTTGCGGCGTTGGCCGTCGATGTCCATGTCCACGATACCTATTTCGTCATCGCGCATTTCCATTACATCATGGTCGGCGGCATGGTGACGGCGTATATGGCCGGCCTGCATTTCTGGTGGCCGAAGATGACCGGCCGCCTGTATTCGGAAACGTCGGCGCGAATTGCAGCGACCGTGACCTTCGTCGGCTTCAATCTCACCTTCTTCCCGCAATATGTGCTGGGCTTCAACGGCATGCCGCGGCGCTATCATACCTATCCGCCTGAGTTCCAGTTCTGGAACGTGTTGTCCTCGGCCGGCGCGGTGGTGCTGGCGATCGGCTATTTGATGCCGTTGTTCTATCTCGGCTGGTCGCTGTTTCGCGGCGCCCGCGCGCCCGATAATCCATGGAACGCCACCGGGCTCGAATGGCAGACAAGCTCGCCGCCACCGCCGCATAATTTCGAGACCATGCCGGTCGTGACCAGGCCGGCCTATGCGTACGACATGAAGGGGCTCGAGCATGAGCGCTTCAGCCCGCACCGGGAGGAGGCGGCGCAATGAGCGGCACCGAGAGCGTCGCTTTCGACACACCCCGGCGCGAGCGGCGCGCCGATAATTTTGCGATGTGGGTGTTCATCGGCTCGGAGGCGATGCTGTTCGGTGCGATCTTCCTGGTTTTCCTCGTCGCGCATGTCGATTTCGGCCCCGCTTTCGCCGCCGCCTCGAAACATCTTTCTCTGCCGCTGGGCACCTTCAACACGGCGGTCTTGATCACCAGCAGCTTCACCATGGCATCAGCGCATAGGCTTGCACTCCATAGACGTTGGCGTGCGACGATCTGGGCGCTGGCCGCGACCGCGGCGCTGGGCGTGTGCTTCCTGGTCGTGAAGGGGATCGAATACGGCAAGGAGATCAGCGAGGGACTGGCGCCGCTTCTCGGCCTGCCGTTCCGCTATGCCGGGCCGGATCCCGTGCACGCCGAATTCTTCTTCGGCCTCTATTTCACGATGACCTCGCTGCATGCGCTGCACCTGATCGGCGGCATCGTCGTCATCGCGGGAATGATCGCGCTCTGGCGGACCGCCAGCCCTGCCAATCGGCTGCGCCGGGTGGTGGCCGTCGGCCTCTACTGGCATTTCGTCGACATCATCTGGGTGTTCATGTTCCCCGTTCTTTATCTGATCAACCGATGAGCGAACTGCGCAAACTCACCTTCGGCTATCTCGGGCTGCTCGCGCTGCTGGCGCTGACGGTCGGCTCATCCTTCGTCGATCTCGGCGGATTCAACGTCGCGCTCAACCTGGCGATCGCCGCCGCGAAGGCGATCCTGATCGCCATGCTGTTCATGCATCTGACCGGCACGTTGCCGCGGCTGGYCGTCGCGGCAGCCGGGCTTTGGCTCATCATCCTGTTCGGGCTGACGCTGATCGGACGATGAGCGGTAAGGCGGTGCCCTACGATCTAGCTGAACCCTGCAATCCGTTCGATCTTCACGCTCTATCTCATCCTCGCGAAGGCTGCTCTGGAACATAGAAGATCGCTCGCAGTTTGGGTTTCGCTGCAGATGCCTAATGGCGTCTGGTGAGATCGGTGGCAACACCTGATCGGGCCGCGTCTGTCCCGCAGGCGTGGGCTTCATGCCCCGGCAGGATCTGCCGTGCGCTGTGCAGATGTCGCCGCCACAACCACAGGAGACAGCAATGAAGCATCAAACCTCATATGAACTACAATCAGTGGCCGTCGTCGACCGGCTTGGATTGGTTCCTCTGGCAACAAGAGCGCAGCGGATCGAGCGGTGGGCGGAATTGCTCGAGCGAAATCCTCTGCGGTGCCTCTCGGCCCTCACGGGAACCGAATATGTCGATCCTGAAGTTCGCGAACGGGTGCGGGCGGACGGGTCCCCGCTCGCGGTTGCGTTCGATGATCCGCTGCTGCGCGCGGCCGGATTGCAATCGGATACCTATGGAGAGGCGAAGCGCTTTTTCGAACTCTCCGATTGGCAGTTGCATGACGTCGTCTGCAGCTGCCATGCGGGAGCGACGATGCAGGCCAACTGGGCTGCGGCGCGGGTCCGCAGGCTGATAAACGGCAACCGGTTCTTCGCTTGGCTCAGAAGCCGCCTCTTGCACTGAAGCTCGTCACCGGCGAACGCAGGTCGCCGGCGGCACAGTGCCCACGACGCCGCGCCGATATCAGTGCGTCTGACACATGGACGTTTCGTCCATGCGCATCGATCGGATCAGGCCGCATGGAACGATTCCGCAGGCCCGCAGTTCGGCGCCCGGGCGGGGTAGGCCGGAAACCATGACCTGACATCGTATGGCCAAGCCTCCAGATACGATAACGAGCGGGAAAATGCCAAACGTGTTCGCGATCTCGCGCAAAGAGCCGGTATTCCAAGCGGATTGGCCTTGGCTCTCATCCTGAAATACGGCAATCACCCGAGCGCACTCGACCGCGAGGCCGCCAAGCTGAAGCGGGAAGCGGAGAACACCGGGAATTGATCATCCGGTGTCTCGCTGGCAAGGCGGTACGGCCGATACCGCCAAGCGGTGGATAGCCCTTGTTCTCAGCCATTCTGGTCTATGGCGTGCGGCGAGGGTTGCTGGCTGCCGCCTGGACGTCTGCTGTTCTGGTCCGCCCAGACCCAGATGGCGACCAGAGCGATCACCAGAATGCCGAGTGCAATTATGATACGACGCATCAGCGGGCCGACACGCTTCCGCCGCCTGGCCTGTTGGCGGCCGGGTCAGAGCCGACGCCAACGGCGGGATCTGGCGCCACTGGACCACGCTCGGCTTCCGAGCTTTCCGACTCGATCTCCTGCACGGCTTGGTCCCAGTGTTCCTGTTCGCGTCCCTCGGGGCGACCTTCCCGTTCCCAGATCTCGTGGGCGCGTTGGCGAATCCGTTCTTCCCTGTCCATGATGAACCTCCTTCGCTTGGTGCCTGAACCGGCGCTGTTGCGCCTAATCGGGTGGCAGTGGGTTTGTTCCGTCACGGTTGGGTTTGGAGGCGCTTTCGGGAACGTCGCCGTCGCGCCGGTGTTATCCCAGGTGTTATCCATTGACGTAAACTGGAGATGAGTGATGGACGACGATCGGAACCGCCGCGAGACCGGCGCCACGAAATATCCTGTCAATACCGGTCCGGATCCCGCCGACCAATTTTCGCAGGATGCCGCCGAGAACGAAAAGCCTCGCGAGGGCATGGGTCTTACCCGGCGACAAGGTGAGGTAGAGGACAAGACCCGTCAATCCGAGGGCCGCAACCCACCGCGCCGGCCCAACCCAGCTACCGGAAAGAGTTCGGGAGCCGGCTCGGTGGCCGTCGAGCATTCCGGGGATGCCAAGGCGCACAGGCGCGGCCGTCAGCCCGGCGCCCATGTGGCGGAATGAGCGGAGCCCGGCGCATGGAACATAGCTTTGACTTCCAAGTTCGGTAGCGCCGTCCGCCGGCGTCCCTGCATCCCGGCGGTGGATTGTGAGACCCCGGAATTACCCGGGGTTGCGGCAAGCACGGCGGACCGACGATGAACGGAACAGCTTCAAGCGGACATTTCCACAAATGGACGGGCGCGGTGGCGTGCCGTTCATCCAATTGGCGCCGATCGAAGGCATGCCTGGTTTTGCCTGTAAGTGTCCTGGCAGGTTTTCTCTGCGTCCCTGCATCGGCGCACCAAGCCCCGGCAGGCTGGCAGTACGATCCTTCCTGCTGCGCCGGGGTGGATTGCTACCAGGCCCCGCCCTCGGATGTGAAGGAGACGAAATACGGCTACCAACTCTCGACCGGGGAACTGATCCCCTACACCGATCACCGCATCAAGCGATCCCGAGACGAATATTTTCATGAATGCAAGCCGGGCGGCGACGCCGGATCGCAGCACTCCTTCTGCCTCTATGTTCCGGACCGAGGAATGTAAGCCGGAACGGCCTGACCGCGAGATCGTGAGCGAAGAAAGGCCCGCCGTCCAGGCGGGCCTTTCGCCTGCGCGAAGGCGAGGGCCTACTTGTTGCAATTCTGCATGTTGGATGTGGTGTTGCCACTAGCGGTGTTGTTGTCGATGTCGTTGCCGGCGGCGTCCTTGCATCGATCGCTGGACCCGTTGGGCTTGGTCGTGGTGCTGTTTGTGGCGTTTGGATCGACCTTGCCGCCATTGCCGTTATTGTTGCCGGTGCCCGTCATGGTGCCTGTGCCATTGGTGCCCGTCGTGGCACCGGTCCCGTTACCGCCGGTTCCGGTGCCCGAGCCGCCGGATTGTGCCATTGCGGATGTGGCGAGGATGATTGCGACGGCCGAAGCCGAGAGAAGCTTAATCATGGGGAGTCTCCTGTTTGATCGCCCGATTGCGATGTGAGTCAAACAAGAGATTCCAGCCGTTGTTCCAGTTTACCTGTCTGTGGGCATGAGGAACAATTGAGGTTATTTGTTCGTGCGGACTTTCTGGCGCGGGTTGATTCCGCCTGCCGAGGTGGTGTCGTTTTCGACATCTCCCTCGACCGTGTTCTCACCATGCTCCAATTCGTCGCCTTCCTTGATGGTGCCCTTGGAGGTGCCGATGCCGGGATCGTTCCCCATGTCGGCGTCGCTCGGTTTTTTCGATTTCGGGTGCTGGTTTCCGCTCATGGCTGTTCCTCGCTGTATCTTTCCGAACCGGAGGCGGCGCCGAATGTTCCGGCGTCAAACGCCGAACGGATAGGTTTCGGGCACGCCTTCAGCGGCGTGCCCGGGGCCGAGCGGCGTGACGGCGCTGGTTTCATCGAACCAGACGAAGGCGTCGAACTGCCGGGCCAACGAAGCGTCGGCATAGTGGCTGTGCAATTCGGTCTCCGGCCGGTAGATCACGCCGATGAAGCGCTCCAGACGGCGCTCGGTCAGACGGTCGCGCAGCTTCGGGTCGCGCCCGAGGTCGAGCAGGAACCGGTCGATGCCGGCGTCGTGGCAGAGCCGCTCGTAGCTGTCCTCGCGCGAAGGCCGCACCGACTTGATTTCCATCTCACCGTCCCAGTCGGTTGCCGCGGCGACTGTGCCTGCATGCGTGCCGAAGCCGATGAGTGCGGCGGCATCGCCGAAGCGCTGCCGGCAGAGCTGGCCGATATTCACTTCCTCGCGCGAGATTCCCATTTCGGTGTAACGCGCATCGCCGATGTGGGAATTGTGCGCCCACACCACGGCTTTGGCGTTCGGTCCCCGCGCGTCGAGAATGTGTTCCAGCGTTTCGAACATATGCGTGTCGCGCAAATTCCAGGATTGCGATCCGCCGTAATACATAGTGCGGTAATAACGCTCGGCGGAGGCAATGAGCCGCGCGTTCTGCGCGGCGTCGAAAAGGTCCTCGCCGTCCTGGCCGGCATGGTCGAGCTGCCTTGCAAGCATGTCGCGGCATTGTTCGAGGACCGCTTCCTCGCATTCGCGATAGCCCTTGGTCAGCGCGGCCCGGGCATAGGTCGACGGTTCGGTCTGCCACGGCGTCAGGCAGCCATAGCGCTCCCGCGCAACTCTTGCCGCTTCCGGGTCAACGCGGTCGAGATAGTCCAGGACGGCGGCGATCGAGCCGCGCATGTTGTAGATATCGAGGCCATAGAAGCCTGCTTGCGGCTGGAATGCCTTGACCCTGTCATTGTGCTCGCGCAGCCATTCCACGAATGCCGCGACGTCGGTGTTGCGCCACATCCAGGTTGGAAAGCGCTGGAACGGCCGAGCGGCGCCAGGCGAGGCGCCGCGGCCGCGGACATAGCGGTCGATCGCGGCGGCATCGGGCCAATCGGCCTCGACCGCGACGATCGTGAAGCCATGCCTCTCGATCAGCCTTCTGGTGATCGCCGCGCGCGCCCGGTAGAATTCGGACGTGCCGTGGCTGGCCTCGCCGAGCAGGACGGCCCGCCGGTCCGCAAACCGGTCGAACGCTTCGGCGAAGCGGGGGTCGTCGAAGTCCAAAAGCGGCTCGGCCGCCGCCGCGATCATCTCCGGCAGGCTGTGCGGGCGGGCAAGCGGTATCGTGCGGGCAATCCGTGGGCGGCTTTCCTCCCGCCAGCCCTGTTCGCCGATCAACGGGACGAAGCGCACCCCGCCGAAATCCTCCTCGCTGTAAGTCGATGCGCCGGTGCGGGTTACCTTGAGCAGCCGCTGCTCGTCGGCATCGTCGCCGACCGGAATAACCAGCCTGCCGCCGACATCGAGCTGTTGCTGCAAGGCCAGCGGCGCACCCGGTCCGCTCGCAGCCACCACGATGGCATCGAAGGGCGCCGCTTCGGGCCAGCCCCTTGTGCCGTCGCCGGTCCGCACTTCGATGTTGCCATAGCCAAGGTTTTGGAAACGCCGCCGCGCGACTTCGGCCAGCGCCGCATGGCGTTCGATCGTGTAGACATGGTCGACGACGCGGCTCATGACCGCGGCTGCGTAGCCAGATCCGGTGCCGACTTCGAGCACCTGGTCGCCGGGGCGGATCTGTGCCATTTCCAGCATGAAGGCGACGATGTAGGGCTGCGATATGGTCTGCCCTTCCGCGATCGGCAACGGTCCGTCTTCATAGGCGAATTCCTCGTAGCCAGGTTCGACGAAGGCTTCGCGCGGAACCTCGCGCATCGCCGCCAGGATCTCCCTGTCACGGATGCCGCGACGACCGAGATGAACGTCGACCATGCGGCGGCGCTCTCGCGAAAGATCAAGCACCGGAATTCCCTCCGTCCCGCCTATGCGCCGACGCTGCCCGGCCAAAGCGTCTGAATGTCGCTGGGCAGGGCGGCGCGCACCTTGGCCGATTGGCCGAGATCGACATGATGGACAAGTGTCTTGAATACCGCGCGCGCCGCATCGCCGGGATCGACCGGGCGCGTGGCCTTCAATGCGTCCGCAACCGGGTCCAGAAACTCGTCGATAGATCGGTCGCGGTTTGGCTGATCGGACGGGTTGTACTGATCGTAATAGGCTCCGCGGATCAGGAGCGGCAACTCGGCGGCGAGATTGGCTCCCAGATCCGGCGGCAGCCTGTCGCGCAAGGTCCGCAGGACGACGCCGAGGGTATGCCACGCCAACTGCCGATCGGGCCCGAGATCATCCATGATCTCCTTCAGCCAGATATTGGTGGTCTGTATCGTCTTGTCGAAAACGTCGAGGCCATTAGAGCTCATCATCGCCTCCAGATGAGAAAAATGCCCACACGCCCATCGAAGACAGAACACGCTACCGGAGTTATTGTTTCGTCCGTTTGGCAATGTTTTGATTGGCTGCCCGGAAATTCTGGAAACCGTCCTCATCGGCAGAGGCGCCAGAGTCTGCTTTCAGCCCAACACCCCGCAAGTTGGCGTACCGCTTCCGGCCCAAATCGGGACATTTGCCGACGGGTCAAAGCGGCGTCACTACCTAGCATCAGGAGGCACATGCTAGCTGACAGGCGAAGGCTGGAGGTCATCGACCATCTGCGTCGAGAACAGATTGCCGGCGGCGTGCCGGATGTCAGTTGCGAGCGCTCGGGCCGTCACGCAACGCGATTGACCCAGGAGGGTGCAATGACGAAGACCACGGACATCGATACGCTCGATGAAGTCGACCACGTCCTTGGCGAAGAATACGAGCACGAACCCGTTCCCATTTCCGCCAGGCGGAGCACGTTTTCGGTGACGACCGTCTGGATCGGGTTCCCGATGATCATTACAGGAGCGATGACCGGATCCATCCTYGTGCTCGGCATGGGGTTCCGCAACGCGCTCTGGGCGATGGGGATCGGCAACCTCATCATGTTCGCTTACGTCGGCGCGCTCGGCCTTCTGGGGACGCGGCGCGGCATCAACTTCTGTGCCATATGGACCGACGGCCCGGCAGCCGCCGTCGGGTGTGCGGCGTGCGATCGCCGGGCCTAACCGGGCAGTTGTGAGTCCAGCCGGCTGACCGCATCATATAAGGTGAATCTAATATTTCGTCATGCGAACAGGGGAAAGCCGCGCACCGACCCATGACTTGAACTGATTAGTCCTAAACTGGCCGAGAAGCGCTCCAGACTTTGCACGAGACCGCAATTGCCGAAATGACTTACGGCAAGCTCCAAGATACCTGACGGTCCCGGTCCGTGATGGAGCCCATAAGCCGGTATTGTGTCAGCTCCTACTGATGGACGTCCCATAGTTAGCACGCCCTGGCGCCCTGCTGCCGGCTGGTTCAAACGTCCTTCGTTCGGATGGCGATTACTTTAGCATAGGCCGATATAAGAATATCAGCCGGCGTCCTGTATCTAGTCCGTGCCCCCGCCGGTCAGGCCCGGCTCGTGGGCACCCCCCGCTTCGAGCCGGGCCGCTCACCGATCGGTTGGTCCCCGTTTGCGGTTGGCTATCGGTTTTGCCGGTCTTCGCGCACAACGTTGTAGAGAAGCAGTCCAGCCATCAAAGACACGACGGCGCCCACCATGTCGTGGCCGGTCAGCCCCGAATAATACACGAACGCAAATGCCAACTCGGCCATGGGTCCACCTGAGCGCGCGATACTTGGTGAGAGAACCCTTAGAGCAAGCTAATGTTCCTGACGGTCAGCGCCAATGCAGGCAACATGGCGTCCGGCCGTTGTTTGATCGGGCGGTTTCGCGTCTGGGCCGAACCATTCACGCAAGCGGGCTCGGGTTCACGACGGCGGATTCATGCGCCCACAACCGGCTACCGCTCGGCCGTCCCTTCGGAAACGCCGGACTGCATCCTGGACTTGCCTATCGGAAAGCGCGTGACATCTGGTCGGTGAGCGGCTTCAGCAGATAAGACCAGACACTGCGTTGGCCTGTGCTTATATGAACCTCGGCCGGCATGCCGGGCTTGAGCACCTTCGTATCCCTCAGGCAACCGGTCTTGTTCTCGACGCTGATGCGTGCCGAGAAATAGGAGAGCTGGCGCTGCGGGTCCTTGATCAGGTCCGCGGAAATCCACTTCACCGCGCCCTGGCATGCGGGCGTCGTGCCGGCATCGAAGGCCGGGAAGCGGATCGAGACCGGTCGACCTGGCTGAATGTCATCCACCCGCGCAGGCGGAATGAGCGCGTCCACGACAAGATTGTCCGCATCGGGGACAATCGTCATCAGCAGTTCCCCGGGAGCGATTACGCCGCCGATCGTGTGGACGGTGGATTGCTGTATCGTTCCCGATTGGGGGGCGCGGATTTCAGTTTTGGTGAGCTCGTCCTGAGCCACGATCCTGCGTTCGTCGAGCTCGGTCCGCTTGGCTTCGGTTTCGCGCAGCTCCTTTGTCACTTCGCTGCGCCTTTGCTCGTCGAGCTGCAGAACCTGCAACTCGGTTTCGGTGATCTTGACCTGCGCTTCCGCGACGGCCGCCGCCAGCCGTCCGGACTCGCCTTTGGCCCGTGTCGCGTCCAATCTGACGTTGCTGAGCCTCTCCTTCGAAACCAGTTTCTTGGAATAGAGAGCATCCACATCGGTGAGGTCGCGGCCCAGCAAGGCCGCGGATTCGTCCATCGCGGCCTGCTGTGCCTTCAGGCCTTCGAGCTGTCGCTGGATCTGCTCGGTCTGGCTGCGAAGAAGCGTCTTTTGGCCGGCCAATTCCGAAGCTCGCGTTTGGAGCAAGGCGCGCTCGCCGTCGACCAGCGCCACCACGCTTGGCTTGTTCATCTCCGCTTGAAGAGCGGCTGGAAGCTGCATTGTCGTCAGCCCCTGTCGCTCCGCCTCGAGACGGGCAAGCCGCGCTGTGGCGCGATCGAAATCCTCGCTGATGATCTGGAGGTTTGCGCGTGCCAGCGTGTCATCCAGCCTGACCAACACGTCGCCCGCCCGGACATGATCGCCATCCTGCGCAAAGATGCCGCTGATCGTGCCGCCGGCCTGGTGCTGCACCTTCTTGGTGTTGCTTTCGACCACCACGGTCGCGGGGGCGATCACGGCGCCGGCGATCTCGGTCAAGCCGAGCCACAGCCCTCCGCCAACCACCAGCAGGCAAGTCACCGCCAGGCCGAGAGCCAGGCTCGGGCCGAGGCTGCCGGGCGGCTTGAGCGTGTTCGCGCCCGGGGAGAGCGAAACAGCACCGAAGCCAGCATAGGAGCGCAGGTCCGCAAACAGGCGAGGCAGGACGTCACGGATGTCCGGCACGAAGCGAGGCAGGACGTCACGCATGTCCGCTTACACCTCTCTGGGTCGGAATGATCGGACGATGGGTGGCGGGAACGGGTGGTCGCGTCATGCTCGACAAGACCTCCTCGCGGGAGCCAAAGGAGCGGACCATGCCGTTGGCCAGCACCAAGACCTGGTCGATGTTGGTGAGAGCGGACGGGCGGTGCGCGACAACGATCACGATGCCTCCGCGTTGACGGACAGCCAGAATCGCTCCGGCGAGTGCCGCGTCACCTTCGACATCAAGGTTCGAGTTAGGCTCGTCCAGAACAACCAGGAACGGCTCGCCATAGAGCGCCCTGGCGAGGCCGATCAATTGTCTCTGGCCTGCCGACAGGGCCCTGCCTCCTTCGCCGATGCGGGTTTGGAAACCCTCCGGCAGATGCATGATCATCGAATAGACGCCTGCTGCTCTCGCGGCTGCGAGCACGCCCTTGGGGTCGCTCTTGCCGCCGAACCTCGAGATGTTGTCCGCCACGGTTCCATCGAAAAGTTCAACGTCCTGCGGCAGATAGCCGATATGAGCGCCGAGCGAATGCGGCGCCCACTGATCGAGAGGGGCCCCGTCCAGCCTTACTTTGCCATTGAGCGGCTTCCAGGCGCCGACCAAGGCTCGCACCAGCGTCGTCTTCCCGGAACCGCTTGGGCCCACGATGGCCATGCCCGCGCCGCTGGACAGCTGGAAACTTACATCTAGCACGGTCGGCTTGGGCGTGCCGGGCGGCGCCACCGTCAGCCTCTCGACAGTCAGCCGCGTTTGCGGCCGGGGCAATTCCAAGGGCTCGACCGGGTCTTCGAACGAATCCAACATAGCCTTGAGCTGGAAATAGCTGTGCCTTGTCGCCAGGAAGCCTTTCCAGTTTGCGATCGCCGCATCGACCGGAGCAAGCGCGCGGCCCAGCAAGATCGATGATGCGATGATCACGCCGGGGGATGCTTCGCCGCCAATGACCAGATAGGCGCCGAGGCCCAGCACTGAAGACTGCAGCGCCATCCTCAGCGCCTTCGACAATGAACCGGTCCCTCCGATGATGTCGGAGAGCCGCTCCTGATGCGCCAGGTAGCTATGAACGATATCGCTCCAGCGCCCGGCCAGTCTGGAGGAGAGGCCCATCGCGTGGACGACCTCCGCATTGCGGCGGCCGGACTCGGCAAGAGCGCGCTGCGAGATCATCGCTTCGGATGTCAGCCTGGCGGGCCCGCGGCCGAAGATCTCCGCCACCGCGGTCAGCGCCACCACAGCAAGGGCGCCGATCGTCGCCAATGCGCCAAGCGACGGGTGCAGCAGATAAATGACCAGCAAATAGAAGGGAATCCAGGGCGCGTCGAATATGACGGTCGGCCCGGATCCCGAAAGGAAGCCACGCAGGTGATCAAGGTCCCGCAGCGGATTGAGCCTGTCCGCCTCCCGCCCCGCCTTGAGTGGCAAAAGCACCGATATCGCGAACGCCCTTTGATGAAGATTTCTGTAGAGCCGGCTGGCAATGCGGACCAACAGGCGAAGCCGCACGAAGTCGAGCAGCCCGTAGGCCGCGTAAAGGCCCAGCATTCCAATCGTTAACCCGACGAGGGTCGGAACGCTCTGGGACGGCAGCACCCGATCATAGACCTGAAGCATATAGAGAGACCCGGTCAGCGCCAGGAGGTTTGTCACCGCTGAAAAAAGCCCAACCCCGAACAAGCCCTGAGCGCAGTCCGACATTGCGATCCGTAAAAGGGAGGAGGATTCTTGCTTGCTCTTCATTTGCCTTCTGATTTTTCACGCGGATAGCCGCGCGGCTTTGTTGGCGCTGCCCGAGATGGGAAACTTTGACTGCATGGATATGCCTGGTCCGAGCGATTGCCGGACGTGAAGCGTCGCTAATGTAGCCTACTTTAATCCAAATGAAGCGAAATCGTGACCCCTGTGCCAAAACGGGGCAGTAAATCGGTGGAAAGTGGGGATAATGTCAGGAGAAAATTTTCATAATATCACGACCGACGAAGCGAGATTTGACTGAAAACATTGAGCTTTTCTTGAAGGGCGCCGAGGAAGGAGCGGAACCCGATCACTTATTTTGACCGGTGAAACCGGTATGTGATTTCTGTCTAATATACCTTTCGTCTAGGCAAGCCGTGCAGGGGGCGTTGCCGAATTACAAGAAGGAACAAGTATGGCAACTTTGCACTATGCATCGGGCGGTTCGGCCGCCGAGGTTGCAACAGCCGGATTCAATCTGGTCGACGTTCAGTACCTTTCCCAGGTGAACGCGCTTCCCGACGGAATGAAGGGATTGGTCTATCTCAGCGCCCATGATGGCGTCACCCAGTCGTTCATCGACAAGGTCACTCCATTCCTCAACAATTCGAAGGTTTTCGGATTCTTCCTGATGGACGAGCCGGATCCGACCGGAAGATGGGGAACTTATGCGAGCGCTGAAAACCTGAAGGCGGAATCGGACTGGATCCACTCGCATTTTCCGGGCGCGAAGACCTTCATCACGATGATGAATATGGGGTCTTCCACCAATCCGGATTTCACCAACACCTACAATCCCGCAAACACCGGTATCGATTATTACGGTCTTGACCCCTATCCGGTGCGCACCGGCACAACCAGCGTCGACTACGACATGATCGACAGGGCCGTGGCCGCGGCCGTGAAGTCCGGTATCCCGATCGACAAGATCATTCCCGTCTACCAGACCTTCGGCGGCGGCGGCTGGGAAACCGACACGGGCGGAAAGCACGTCATGCCCACCACGTCGCAAATGCAGACGATGATGGATCACTGGGCCAAGCTCGTGCCGTCGCCGGCGTTCGACTACGCTTATGCGTGGGGCTCCCAGAACGGCGACACCGCGCTTGAGAATTCACCGGAGCTGCAGGCGTTGTTCCGGCAGCACAATGCCAGCTCGACCTCGTCGGCGCCGCCGGCGACCACAGAGCCGACACCGCCAACCTCCGAGCCTGCTCCGACAACATCAGACGCGACGCCGCCGACGACGAGCACAGATCCTTCCCACAACGATCATGTAATCCATGGCGGTAAGGGCAACGACACTTATCATATCAACAACGCGCATGATAAAGTCATGGAAGCCAACGGTGGCGGCTTCGACAAGGTGATGGCATCGGTAAGCTATGCTCTGTCCGCCGGCTCGCATGTCGAGCAGCTTTCCACCTCCAGCACGCGCGGCAAGGCCGCTATCGATCTGACGGGCAACGAGTTCGGCCAGACGATCCTCGGCAACAACGGCGATAACAAGATAAATGGCGGTGGCGGGTCTGACCTGTTGAAGGGCTATGGCGGACACGATGCCTTCGTGTTCGACACGGCGCTTGGAAAGTACAACATCGACAAGATCGCCGATTTCGATGTCTCTCGGGACAAGATCTATCTCGACCACGGCATATTCGCCGGGCTTCAGAAAGGCGCGCTCGCAACCGGCGATTTCCATACCGGTCGCAGCGCACATGATGCGAGCGATCACATCATCTACAACAGCGCGACAGGAGCGCTGTCCTTCGACAGCGACGGGATCGGCGGCCATGCGCAGGTCCAGTTTGCCAGTCTCTCGCCACATCTGCACCTGGGCGAGAACTCCTTTCTTGTGACCTGACAGGAGGCTTACCGATAGGAGCGCCCGGCGCTCCTATCGGCCTGGCTCGGAAACCGGCCTCCATGCCATTCCTGGAACTTGCAAAACCAACAGGGCTTGGCCCGTTGGCCTCTCCTCTGCGGTCTTCAGTTGCCGCTTGCCGGACCGAATCCCAACTAAGTCAACTCTCGCGTGTRCCGCTTGCCTGGCTCCCGCCTTTTTCTCGAATCTGCGGGAACATTTTCCGGCGATCGAGGTTTCACAGGCCTGGGACAAGGGCGCGGGAGGATGACATGCCGAGCTACGAGGTCGAGGAGATTTTCGCCGGAAAGGTGATTGTCTCGCACAAGATCGTCGCGCCAACGCCCTTCCGGGCCGCAAAGATTGCAACCAATCGGGACGTTACCCTGCGAAATTCCGAGGTTCGATGGATACGGGTCTTTGAGGAAGACCGACGGCACCGGGCGTATGAATACACCGTCATTGAGCGACCGCAGTTTGTATCGCGCGCTGGGCCGTCATAGAGCCTCGGCGCCCGGCCAGCTTTCTCTATTTTCCCCATCCGATAGCGAGAGATCTCGCGTCCAGCAGCAGTAAACCGCTGGGAGATTCGCGTCGAACCCGCATCGGTTTCCGACACCCACTTCCCTGATCACTACGCGGAACCGGCTGGTCCCGTCATTCGAACAGACGAGGACAAGTCCAGGGGGTGCCCCTAGCTTTGATGGTCGACTGACGCATTCCTCGCAAAGACAGCGGACCATGAAAGACTATCCAAGTTCCAGCCATTTCGGGCAGCTGGCGAACCGCAGCTTTTGGGGAGTGGCGAAATGAAGCCGCACCTGGTCTGCGTCGGCGGCGAGGATCACGCTCTGCGAATTCCATTCCTCATGGAGGTGCGTGAGAGGGGCTTCCAGATCACTGCCGTTTCGACCTGCGACGGCGCCTCATTCCTAAGACATGGGATAGCGCACAGACGCTATGGCTTCGACCGCTTCAGCAGCGGCAGTGGGAAAGCGGGCACGGTCAGGGCGCTGCGCGGATTGATAGTCGAGTTGCGGCCCGACATCGTGCAGAGTTTCGACACCAAGCCTAATCTCTTGACCCCGCTCGCGGTGCGAGGGCAAGTGCCGATTGTCCGCACGATCAACGGGTTGGGTTGGACGTTCTCATCGCATTCACCGCGCGCGTTGATGCTTCGGCCGATCTTCTGCGGGCTGCAGTGGCTGTCGTCGTTCTGGACGGCAGCGACAGTGTTCCAAAACCACGACGATCGGACGTTCTTCGAAAGGTATCGGCTGCTTGGACACAGCGACAAGCGTCTCATCGCCGGCTCCGGCATCGACATTGGCGCATTCGCGGCTGCGAGACACCTTGGGCCGTCCGCCGTGACAATGCGGCAGGAACTAGGGCTTCAATCGGCTGAAGTCGTGATGTTTGTCGGCCGGCTGACCCGGCAGAAGGGGATTCCGACCCTCCTCAAGGCCGTGCCGAAAGTTCTCGCCAAACGGCCAGACGCGCGCTTCGTGTTAATTGGGCCGTGGCAATCCGAAGGCCCCTTTGCGGTCGACGAATCGGAAATCCGGCGGCTTGGGTCAAAAGTCGTCGTGTTGGGGAAACGCCAGGACATTCCTTCGCTCCTGGGCATGGCCGACGTCTTCGCCTTTCCAACCGAATACCGCGAGGGAATTCCTCGCGTGTTGCTGGAGGCAGGGCTAGCGGGCCTGCCCATCGTAGCCTCAAGGATGCCAGGCTGCGCCGATGTCGTCCAGGATGGATGGAACGGCTATCTGGTTGCACCGCGCGATCCGGATGCGTTGGCGGATCGCATAGTCGACCTGCTCTCGGATCGCGCGCACGCCAAAGCCATGGGTGCCCGGAGCGCCGCGCTCGTCAGAGAGCGTTTTGCCCTTTCGGGAGTGGTCGAGCAGTATTGCGACCTCTACAGGAGCGTCCTGGCGACTCAGGCCAGAGGCGGTCTTGCACACTCCGCGTCGGCAGACCGTGTCGCCAAGCGCCGATTGGGCGAGGCGCGCCGATGATAAGGGATGCATTGCTCGCTGCGGGCGTTGCCTTGTCCTTCGCGTCGCAGGTATCGGTACCGGGTTTGCCATTCGGTTACGGTGAGCTGTTCCTCGTGCTCTGGATCGTGCTGTCCGTCGGCCGGATACTGGCAGGCGGCCCGATCGAGGCGACGCCGGCCTTTTTAAAATTGGCGAAGTTCTGGTTGCTTCTGTCGTTGACGTTGGCGATCGGCACCGCCGTCGGCTACTCCACAACCGTGCTCTACCTCACAGGGTTGTCGCACGACGCGATGGCCTATGCGCTGTTGGCGAGCGTCACCTGTCTTGCCGCCCTGGAACCCGACGCCGAGTCCCATCTTCGGCGCAGCGCCTGGTGCGTGATCGCAATCGCTTTCGGCGCTTTCATGGTCCAACTCGGGCTTGCCTGGGGTTGGATCCATCAGTCGGGGATAGATCCGTGGTATTGGGATCGCTTGCGCGGCTGGTCGGAAAATCCCAACCAACTCGCGCTTTATTGCGCGGTCTTCGGCCCACTGGCTCTGCACCTTGCGGTGACCACCAACAACCGATGGGCCCAGTTCTTCGCGCTATCGAGCCTTATCCCGATCTTCTATGTCGGACGGCTGACCAAAAGCGACACCTATCTTTACACCACTATTCTGAGCTGCCTCGTGTTTCTCGGACTGCGGCTCAGGGTATGGTTCGCCTCCGCCTCTGACCGAGCCAGTCTTTCCCGGCAGATTGCGCTCTTGCTGATCGTTGGCGCCGTTCCCTTGGCGATCGCGGTTGCGCCGTTTGCCGCCGCCGAGGAGAGCAGCGTGGCGCAGTTCGCCAAGAGCCTCACCAAGGACGGAGGCGGCGAGGCGACTGAGGAGACATTTGACCTGCGGGTCTTTCTATGGGGCGAGGCGGTCGAGAAGGGACTGGAGTCCTGGTCGCTCGGCCTTGGTCCCGGTCCGCACCTGGAGCGGCCACCGGTCGCGGACAGGCAGTTCCTGGAGCGACCGTTCGAAGCTCACAACACAATACTCGATCTCTACCTTCAGGGCGGTCTGGTGGCGGTCCTCGCCCTGATTTGGATCGTCGCATCGGCCGCCATGTCTGCCTGGCGCAGCCGGTTCGACGCGCTTTCGGTTCTTCTTGCCTCGGTGGTCGTCTTCAGCATGCCTCATCTGATCATCCGCCACCCGATCGTATGGTTCGCGCTGACGTTCTGCCTTGTCGCAGGAATGCGTCCCGAGGTTCGCCTTCGGCCCCAGCATGTGAGGGTGGCGTGATGTGTGGGATTGCCGGAATTCTGATCTCGCCGGCGCAGATGGACCCGAAGTCGCTTGAAGCGATTGAGCTTATGACAGCCTCGCTTCGGCATCGCGGACCGGATGGCCAGGGGCTGTGGGTGGATCGCGACGCCGGGATTGCCTTCGGCCACCGGCGGCTTGCCATCGTTGATCTGTCGAGCGCGGGGCAACAGCCGATGCTCTCCGCCAGCGGCCGGTACGTGATCACCTTCAACGGCGAGATTTACAATTTTCGCGACCTGCGGCGCGAACTTGAAAGCGCCGGTCGACAGTTCCGTGGGACCGGCGATACCGAAGTCTTGTTGTGCGCCATTGAGACGTGGGGCCTTGAGCCTGCCCTGAGGCGCAGCGCAGGCATGTTTGCCTTTGCGCTATGGGATCTGAAGACCAAGACCCTGCACCTTGCCCGGGACAGGATCGGCAAAAAACCGCTCTACGTCGCCCTGGCCGGGCATGCCCTGGTTTTTGCGTCGGAGCTCAAGGCAATCAGGTGCTTTCCGCACTTCTCTCCCGAGCTCGATCTCGGGGCCGCCGAAGCTATGCTTTCGAAAGGGTGGGTGCCGGATCAGGCATGCATCTGGCGGAATGCGTTCAAGTTGCCGCCCGGTTCCGTGCTCTCTATCAGGTCTGCGGATCTCGCACAGGCGGGCAGCGCCGCATCGCTTTCCCAGCGTGCCGAGCACTGGTGGTCGCTGGCCGAAATTGCCACGAAGGGCCGCGAGGACCCGATCGCCGGCGGTGACGACGATCTCACCAATGAGCTCGACGAGCTGCTTCGGCTCGCAGTTCGCGAACGTATGATTGCCGACGTGCCTTTGGGCAGCTTTCTGTCCGGCGGGATCGACAGCTCCACCGTCGCGGCTCTGATGCAGGCTCAATCCAGAAGTCCGGTGCGCACTTTCACCATCGCCTTCGCCGAGGGGGGATTTGACGAGAGCGGCTATGCCGCGGAGGTGGCAAAACATCTGGGCACGGATCATACGGAGCTTCACCTTTCGCCTGGGGCGGCACGCCAGGTCATTCCGGAGCTGCCCCGGATATGGGACGAGCCATTCGCCGACGAATCCCAGATACCGACGCTGCTGGTGGCGCGGCTCGCCCGTCAGCACGTGACGGTCGCTCTGTCGGGCGACGGTGGCGATGAGTGCTTTGCCGGCTATGGCCGCCACTTCATGGCGGATCGGCTGAAGCGTCAGCAAAGTCTTCCGCTCGCAGTGCGTCGCACGCTGGCAACCGGCTTGGACTTGCTGGCCCGTGCGGCGCGCGAGGATGTCCTGGACAGGCTCCCGCTTGCCGCAAATGTGCGCCATATGCTGCGGAGCGACCGGCTCAATCGTTTCGCCGGCTTGCTCAGCGCCAGGCATGAAGATGAATTGTATCAGCGGCTGGTAACGTCACCCACCGCGAGCCTCACGCGACGAGATCAGTCTTCATCGATCGCCGGCGCCCCGAAGCTCGACGGATTGCTGTCGCGCGTTCTCTACGACGACATGGCTGGCTACTTGCCCGGCGACATACTGGTGAAGCTGGATCGCGCCACCATGGCCAACGGTCTTGAGGGCCGGAGTCCCTTGCTTGACCACCGCGTCGTCGAGTTCGCCTGGCGCCTGCCGTCGGATGCAAAGGTGCGCAACGGCAGAGGCAAGTGGATTCTTCGCAATCTGCTGCGGCGTTATCTTCCGGACCGGCTGATCAACAGGCCGAAACAAGGGTTCGACGTTCCGGTTGCCGCATGGCTGAGAGGTCCGCTGCATAGCTGGGCGACCGATCTTCTCGCCGATATCCGGCATGACGGCGACGGCGTGCTGGACAGCGCCAAAGTGGACGGTTGCTGGCGCGATCACATGCGAGGGCAGGATCGCTCGCGCGAATTGTGGTCGGCCTTGATGTTTCAGGCCTGGCGCCATGAGACGCGGCGAGCGCCAGCCGCGACCTCCTCGCGCGAACTCGACATGGCAGGAGTATGAAATGGCAGGTACCGCCGTCAGCCGAATGAAACTTCCGCGAACCGTTCCCCAATCTGCTCCAACGGTTGTCGAACACAGGGATCGCGTACGGCCACGGCGCGAATACCAACCACCTACGCCCACGCACGAACTGGCGGCGGCCCTGGCCAGAAAAAAATGGCTGATCCTTGCCTTTGCGGTTGTCGGTGCGTTCGTCGCGGCGCTAGC
Source organism: Mesorhizobium sp. LCM 4577 (assembly GCF_001854795.2). Lineage (NCBI taxonomy): Bacteria > Pseudomonadati > Pseudomonadota > Alphaproteobacteria > Hyphomicrobiales > Phyllobacteriaceae > Mesorhizobium > Mesorhizobium sp. LCM 4577. The sequence goes on from NZ_MDDU01000013.1 coordinate 89,316, forward strand.
CGGCCTGGCCCGCCCCGTGATGTTCGAGGCGACCAGCCAGTTGATAATCGACCCGCCGGCGCGCAGCTCCGTTGCTCCGGGCGGGTCGTCCGCGCAGGACCTTATCGATTCCAGCATCGATGATCACATCACCATGCTTTCGTCTCAGGGCCACCTGCGCCGCGTCGCGGCGGCGCTGCACGACATGGAAGGCGCCAACGCGGCGCAGGGTTCGCCTGCAACCGGAACGCCCGCACCTGGTCCAACTCCGGCGTCGATAGGGTCGCGCGCCGCTCAGATCGTCGAGCGACTTTGGCCCGACAGCGGGCAAGACGCGATCGATCCCGACCTGAAGCTGTTGAGAAATAGAATGAGAATTGGGCAGGAACTGCGATCGAGGGTGATCTCCGTTGCCTTCGCGGACGAAGACCCGGTACGAGCAGCCAAGGTCGCCAACACATTTTCCCAAGTCTATATCGACGAGCTCGCGAAAAGGCGGCAGGCAGAAGACAGGCTGGAGCTCGATAGAGTGGTCGCCAGTCTGCCCACGGTGCAAAGCGACCTCGTTTCGGCGACCGATCGGCTGGAGAAATACAGGCTGAGCCATGGGGCCGTCGATCAGGGCGCGGCTGACAACGCAGCCAGGGAAAGGGCTGACCTCAGCCAGCAGATATCGATGTCCAAGGCCGATCTAGAGGCGATGGAGGCACGCCTTCAGCATATCCAGGATCTTCGCAAACAGGGTGCTCCGATCGCCTCGCTGGCCGAAGCCATGGGTACTCCGGACCTTGCCGACCTTGCGGCTCGCCAGGCCAAGACGCCGGCGGACACCGACCTGAGCGCGAGGATCGACAACGAGATCCAGCAGGGCCTGGCGAGCGTCGAGACGCAGGTGAGCACCTACCGGGCTCAGGTCAAGGCGCTGGAAGATCGCAAGAATGTTCTCGACGTCGTGGTGGCCGACACCGCCAGCCGGCTTTCCGGTTTGCGTGCGCTCGAACCCCAGGTCAACCTGCTAACCCAACGATACAACGACCTCCTGAGCCGGCAGCAGGATCTGACGCGGCGCATCGCCGCTCCTTCAGCAGGCGTGTCGATCCTTTCCCCGGCATGGCCGCCGGCCAAACCGCAGACCTTGCCGCCGATCTTCCTGGTGCCCCCGGGAATGATCGCTTTCGCCCTACTCGGCGCAGCCTTCGTGCTGGTCCGCACCAGGTTCAATCGCGCGCTGCGCGGCGAGGCCGAGACCGAAGCAGCGCTCAGAGTTCCCTGCATTGGTCTCATTCCTGAACCTGGCAAGATCGTCATGAGGGAGCTGCGACATTTAATTCTCGATCAACCCAGATCCGCCTACAGTCGTGCCGTCACGTCGCTTCTGGTCAGCGCGGCACCAAACCAGGCCAGGTTGCGTTCCCCACATACCGTCCTGATCACGTCCAGCCTGCGCCATGACGGCGCGAATGAGCTTGCCTGGAGCCTGGCATTGGCCGCTACGCGGTTGGGTGGCCCGGTTCTTCTGATCGATCTGGAACCTACGCACCATCAACTCACGCAAGAATTCGTCCGGCAGGGTGGCGGGGCGAAGGCTCACCGATCGTTCGGCGACTTCATCCGCAATCGCTGTGCTCTGGAGGATGCAATTGTGAGTGTGCCTGGTGCGGGCGTCGACCTGATGACCGTTGCGCCGGCCGAAGATTTGCTCGAGCTTCTCGCGCGCGCAGACAGCCTTGAATGCAGGGATGAACTGCAGGCCGAGTACAGTCTGGTCATTATCAACGGGCCATCCGGGCTCGCCGGTCCGGAAGCAAGATTCCTCACGAGTTGGGCGGACGCCATCCTTCTTGCCATCCGCTGGAACAGGACGCCGCGCGATATCGCCCGCGGCGTTTTGGAGTTGCTTCAAAGGGATGGCGCGAGCTCGATTCCGATCGGTAGCGTCCTTACCCGGGTCAATCTGAAACGACACGCCAAATATCGGTTCGGTGACAGCGGGGACTTGTTGCTTACGCGGATCCCGTGAGGCCAGCCGCGAGCGCCATGTCGAGTGTTGAACCGTGATCGTCGAGCTCTTCGGTCCGCCCGGTTCGGGCAAGACAACCTTAGCCCACGCTCTTGCCAGCCGGTTGCGTGAGGATGGATACAGTGCCGAGGTCATTCGCAGCTACCGGCCGGCGATCAGGTCGGGAGCACTTGATCTGGGCGCCCTTCTGTTCGTCTCGCGGATCGTCTCGGCGACCGTCTCCACGGCCAAGGTCATTTTTTTCCCGCGCAATGGCAGATCAAATTTATCGAAATCCCTGCTCATGCTCAGAGCGATGCCGCCGAAAAAGCCGATCTGGCGTGCCCGGGCTTGGCAGCAGATACTGAAGCTGTCGCACGCCTGGGATCGAGCTAAGCTGGCCCACGATATTCTTATCTTCGACGAGGGTTATGTCCAGGCAGTCGGATCCTTGGCGGCGCTCAACGGGAATGCGGACAAAGCCGTTCTCGAAACGATGCTGGGCGATGTACCGGTCGCGGATCTCACGATCAGGGTTCTGGCGCCACGAGCGACGGTCGCGACCCGTCTTCGCCAGCGCATGGAGCGTGAGCCTCCGGCGGAGCGGCTCTTCGAAGCCGATTTCGAAGTTAATATGCGTTCCCTCGGCGTTTTTGAGACTATAAGCGATATACTTGCCGTGTCAGGGCGAGACGTCGTTTGCGCCAAGACTTCAAGCCAACGTTCCACAATGAAAAGCACGCAAGTCGTCGAGCGGGCGATCATCGCCAGATACATTCTGGGCACAACGGATGGTGAGCACCGGCGGGTCGAGCAGCCATCCGAAACACTGGGACTCTACGGGCCATAAGCCGCCATAGTATTGCCTTCCAACCTGCTGATCCAACTCGGGAAAATGCAGCCGATAAGCTGGCAGGGCCGTTGGCCGCCAACCGGGCCTTGCCGCATCCGTCATCGACGTTTCGTTTCCCCACCATGGATCGAACCGGCATTTGGATGCGTGCCATCATTCAGGTGAATGATGGCGCGATGCGACAGCCTCCGTACGCTCCCATTCCAGTCGTCAGCCGTTCTCGGAATCGCGAACCAATGTCCTACAGCGACTTTCTGAGATCCAGGGAGGGGCGGATAACAGCAAGCCCGATCGGCAGAATCGTCCGCGCCGCAGGCGGCGTTTCGGCAATGGCAATTGCAGGGCAACTCACCCTGGTCGCCACCATTCCGATATTGGCCCGCCTTTATTCACCTGCCGATTTCGGCGTCTTCACGATCTATCTCTCGACGGTGAACATCCTCGGCGCGGTCGCGGCGCTGCGCTTCGAACCCTCGCTCTACGGGGTCAAGGAAACCGAGCAGACCTACGTCACCGTAAAGCTCATCGTGCTGGCGGTATTGACGACTGGTATCCTCGCCTTTGCTGTCGGGCAGATGCTTTTGAGCTTTGCGCCTACCCAATTCAGACATCTGTTCTGGCTCGTTCCGATTGGCATGAGCGGTGCCGCGCTCGTCGAGACGATGAATTGCTGGGCTTTGCGCGCCGGCCTGCTGCGCGATTTCGCTCTCGGTCGGCTGATCCTGCCGGCGACCATGGCGCTGCTGCAATTGGTTTTTGGCTTTGCCCGTCTCGGGGGCGAATCGATGGTGCATGCGCATGTCCTCAGCCAGTTTATTTTCCTCGCCTTTCTGGGCTTTCGGATTCTGAGTTGGGATGATGTGCGCGGCATCTATCGAGCGCCGTGGAGAAGTGCCTTCGACAAGGCGGCCAGGGAATACAAGTTCCCGTTGTTCGATATCCCCGCGACGCTCGGCAGCTATGCCATCAACAATCTTCCGGCAATTCTCGTGGGTTCGTTGTTTGGCCCAGCTTTCGCCGGTTACCTCGGCGTCGCGACGCGGTTGGTGACAGGGCCAATCGTGCTGATAGCCACTCCGCTGAGCAACGTATTCGTCGCGGAGGCGAACAAGAGCAGCGATCGTGGGCACATGCTCGGCGTCGCGCGTGGCCTCCTTATCCTTGTCACGGGCCTCACTGCGTTGCCGATATTGGCGCYTGGGCTGGCTGCTCCGTACCTTGTCGTCCCGCTCCTGGGCCAGGCCTGGATCCCGACGGCACAAATCATGACCGCCTTGGCTTTCATGGGCGCCGTGCAGGCCCTGTCGACACCGCTCAGCGAAGTTCCCACCCTGTTGCGACGGCAGGAGCTGCGGCTGGTCGTAGACGCGGCGCGGATGGTGCTTGTCTTTGGTCCGCTGCTCGTCGGCGCCAAGATGGGGTGGGAAGCCATCGACGTCATCTATCTCATGGCTATTGGCGGGATGGTTGGGTTTGCCATCAAAACCGCAGCCTCACTGTACCTTCTGAAGCGGGACACCGAACCGGCACAGGCAACATTGTCGAGTCCGTATTCAATCGCGAGGAAACAGCACGATGAAGCTCCTGTTGAGTAGTGACGCGCATCCTGAAGGAGCCGTGCCGTCGCTAAAGCCGGCAGTCGCCAGCAAAAGCGAGACAAATCTGTCGGCGCTTGGCCCCGTGGCCAATCTCGCTCATGCTGCCGACGTATCATCCGCGCGCCCATTCATTTCCGTTGCCGTTCCGACGTTTCGCCGGCCGGATACCATCAGGCGCACCATCGACAGCATTGTAGGGCAAGATTTTTCCAACTGGGAACTTGTCATCAGCGACGACGAAGGACCCAAGGGATCGAGTTGGCCCATCTTGGAAGATTATGCGCGATGCGATCCGCGCATCCGGATCGTCGAAAACCACAGGGGCCGGGGGCAGGTGGAGAACACCAACAACGCCATGCTTGCCTGCTCAGGCAAGTGGATCAAATTGCTGCATGACGACGATTGGCTGGCCCCGGGAGCTCTGAAGCGATTTGCCGAGATCTCGATAAGATATCCGTCGGCAGCGTTCATGACCTGCGCAGCGCATGTTGTCGAGGAAAGCCGGGTCGTAATGCGGTCGGATCCGCCGGAGCAAAACCGGGTCTCGCTCTATTCGAGCCAGCAGTGCCTGACGGACCTCTACCTGGTACGGGTGACCAGGAGCCTTGGCATCATCCCTTCGACGCTGCTGATCAACGCTGCCGTGATCCACGCCGGATGCCAGATGCGCGCACACAAATCCATCCCGGCCGGCGTCGACCAATTGTTCTTTGTCGATCTGGCCCGTTACGGCGATATGGTGGCAATCAACGAAGGGCTGATCTTCTATGATGCGACACACCATCCGAGCATAACGACCTCGAAGAGCTATGAGGACGTGGATGAGGTCACCCTTGCCGTCAAACAGCTCAATTGGCATCTGATCGAGGATAGAAGGGGCCTCCCGGAACCGGAGCCGCTTTTGCGTGCGCTGCGGGTGGCCCGCATCCCGGCCAGGTTCCGCCATCAGTCCTGGCGAACGACGATGCGAGACGCCGTGCAGATCCTTCGGCCGTCCGTGATGAAGATCGCGAACCAGTACGCCCTGGAATACCTGTTCAGGATCCGACCGAAACTCGGCGCGCTGCAGACCCGTAAACGCTGACGCTATGCTTCTGAGATGCCTGGCCTGTTCGAGGAATAGCGGACATTCGCGGGACAGATCGATGGCAGGCTGCGCGAGTCGTCAGCCGGCATCTGCATCGACGCGCCTCGTTCGGCTGGGCAAGCTCGGGCCGCACGGTCATCCGCGTTAGAGCAAATTCAAGGAAAAGTGTGAGCGGCTAGGCTCGGCGACTTCGCCATGGCCTTCCGTCCGGAATTGCGTAAAAACAAAGAGATAGGACGGTTCGCCGTTTCCGTGAAACGCTCAAGCCCAAGAAGCAAGCGGCGCGCTTTCGGAAAATCAGGCGCGCCGGATGATCGGAAGTTTCCGGTTTTACGGCAGCACCGAGATGCGTCCCAGAAGAGCGACCAATTCCGCCTGGCGCCTTGTCTCTGTCTTGGCAAATAGCGAGGCGAGCTGGGTGCGGATCGTGGTTCGGCTGAGCCGGCTGCGCTCGGCAATTTCCAAAGGGGCATCGCCACTTGCCAAACGCAACGCCAACTGCGTTTCGGCGCCGGTCAATCCAAACATTTTCCGCAAGGTCTCCGGATTGGGCCCCGTTCTCGGCTGGCGATCGAGAAGCGCGACAATAATCGACCCATCGGGGGTGGTAACACCCTCTTCAGTCATGATAACCGGCCGGTCGCCAGCGTTGCGGATGACGATCCAGGACAACGATCCAGCAGCAAAATGAGCCGGCACGCCAGCAATCAGGCTCCTCAGCGCCGCAGATAGATCGCCAGGCGAATCCAGGGAATCCGCACAGGCCTCGAGGATGGTTTCGGCGGCCGCATTCCATTCGAGCACTCTCTTTGCCTCACCCAGCACAAGCCACCCGCAGCCGATGCGCTCGAGCATACCGGTTATGGAGTTAAGGCACGGCCGCACACATGTGCCAGCTATGGTCGGCCTGATGGTTTTGCGAGAGGCGCTTCGCGCGAAGGTGGTTGTTGTTCTGCTGCCGGCATCGGCCGCTACCATGCCAGGCATTGCGATCGACCTCGTGTCATTCCGCCCGCTGATCAGGTTCATGGATCATCCGTCCTCGTTCTGTGCCTCTGCCATCCGTGCATGACGACCGACAGCCAGGGTGCTGGTCTTTCTTTCATAAGGACCTGATTTTTGGCGCTCTGGAAGCAGGCAGACGTACTAGTCGTGCGCTCGACGGTCTAAACTCGACGAGCTAAGCCAAAAGTTGTAGTTAGGTTGGATGGGGTTGCCGAGGAGGTACAATCGCTGTCGCGAACTCATCTGGCGTCGACGGCTGTTCTGGTCGCCACGCTGCTCTTCGAGATAAGTGTTTCCCTCGCGGGTGCCACAGACCCAGCATTCCTCGAGTTCATTCCGGGGATTGTTGTCATCGCCTTCCTGGAAAGCCGCCTGATTGCGGTCGGATCAACGCTTTTGATGGCGGCTACCGGCCTGGCTGCCCGGACGGTTGTGAAGGGCCTGCCTCTCGCCGATGACTGGGTGCGCGCAATCCTGCTTGTGCTTGCCGGGAGCATGATCRCCTTTCTTTTCGATCGGTCTAGGCAAAGCTTACAGGCCGCGCTGGACGTCAAGCTCGCGGCGGTCGAGGCTGCAGAGTCGCGTTACCGCCGGGCTTTTGAACGAGCTGCGCTGGGCTTTGCGACTGCGAACGGAAGAGGAGAATTGCTACGGCTGAACAAACGCCTCGGTGCCTTGCTCGGCTACCTCGAAGACGATCTTGTTGGGCGGCCCCTAGACGAGCTTGTCCATGAAGATGATCGAGCGCTGCTCAAGAATTCGCTCGCCGCATTGACATCTGAAGCCCCGTGGTTCGGCTCCGAAGTGCGCCTGATTAAAAAGGACGGCAGCGCACTTTGGGCCTGGTTGACGCTTTCTCTTTCTGCGTCGGACATGGCGCCGTCGGACAGCCTGTTTGTGATCGTAGATGACATAACCGAGCGAAGAGCTGACCGTGAAGCGCTCATAGCTCAAAACGAATGGCTCGACCTCGCATTGTCTGCCGGCCGGTTGGGAACCTGGCGCATAGATTATGGTCAGGACGTCATCTCGGGCTCACGTCAGTTTTGGGAGATTCTTGGATTATCCCCGATGGCATTCCGCCCACTTTCCGATCTGTCTTCGATCGTCCACCCATCGGACTGGGGTAAGCTCGCGCCGCCGCTGGGAACGAACCGGCGGGGGGTCAATTATGATGTGGAGATTCGTCTCAAGCGACCTGACGGTCAAGTCCGTTGGATCGCCTTACGGGGACGCGAGGAAAACCATGATGGCCGAGACCGGCGCATCGGCATCGCCGCGGATTTGACCGAGCGACGTCAAACGACGCTGCTGCGCGCGGCGGTAAGAAAGCAAGAAACCCTGATGCTTGAACTCCGCCACAGGTTCAGCAATCTGTTCCCTGTGATCACCGCGATTGTGAAGATGCAGGATGCGCCAGAAGGCAACATCGTGGAATTCAAAGAGACCCTCGTCGAGCGAATTCGCGCGCTCGAGGCGACGCACATGCTGCTCACGCGTAGCGCGGATCTGTCATCCACCATTCGCGATCTGGTCGTTCAGGAACTCCAGCCCTTTTCGCAAGACGGCAAGACAGCAATCACAGGCCCTGACATCAAGATTTCAGGCGGAGCGGCGGAGAGTTTTGCAATGATCATCCATGAACTCACCACCAATTCGATCAAGCATGGGGTGCTCGGCGATGCTCAGGGCAAGATTGAGGCACGTTGGGCTTTCACCTCAGGCGGGACAGGCGATGAGATTGTTTTTGACTGGATAGAAACGGGTCGCCGACGTGCGGCTCCGATCAAGCGCCAAGGTTTCGGATCGATGGTTCTTGGAGTGGACGGAACGCCCCTTGTCGGTCATTCCTCGCAGTTCGAAGTTAGGGAGGACGGGTTTCGATATTCGCTTCGACTGTCGCCAAAGCAGATTCAAGCGTAGCTTACACCGTCCCCAGCCAGGTCTTTATCAGAACTGCCGCTTCCGTTCGGTTTCGAACCCCCAATTCCCGCATGATTGCCGCAGCATGGATCTTCGTCGTAGCCTCGGYGATGTCGAGATCCCGCGCTATCTCTTTGTTGGAATATCCTTCGGCCATCAGCCTTAGTACATCCTTTTGCCGGGATGTGAGCCTTTCGAGAGCGCCGGCACCGGCGCTGCTGCCGTGGCGGATCTCGAGCACCTGATCGTGTGCTCCCAAATGTCGGGACAGGAGCGCCGGTACGTAGATGCGGCCTGCCAGGATTTCCTTGACCGCCAGCACGACCTCGTCATCACTTTGGGATTTCACAATATAGCCGTGCAGCCCCACATTGAGAGCGGTCAGGATTTCGGAACGGGAATCATTTCCCGAAACAATCGCAAACCGCGTATCCGGGTAGGCCGTTAGCACATCGCCCAGCACTTCCTGAGTGAAAAGCCCCGGCATGTTCAGGTCGAGCATTGCAAGGCTGACGCCTTCCTGTTCGGCAAGAAGGCCAACCGCGGCATCGAAGCACGCGGCCTCGAATATCTCAACGTCCTCAATGCCGGCAGTCAGCGCCGACCGTAAGCCACGCCTATAGAGACCGTGATCATCGGCGATGACAATTTTGTACATTGTACCCCAACGCACACACTTTCGGCCCGGGGACCAGGGCACGCGTCCAGAACGTTTTGCCTATAGGATTAATTCTGTGACGATGCGGGACCTGTCCGCCAAACCGGAACCCAACAGAAATGCGCCTCTTCCGGTTGAAAAGGTTACTCTGCGTTTACCATGATGCAAAGTCGGACCTTGGTCCCTGCCCATGGCGGGGCTGCGCCTGCACACGCTGTAACACCGCCTGCCAGCTCATTGTCGCGGAGCTGAGCGCGCCATTCGAACGCACGACGACAGGCCTACAGGCTGAGCGTATCTCTCGCTCAATTCGTAGCAAGTCCGGCAGATCGCGCGGCAGGAGCCGCACGATGGAGGTGTCCGGACGCTGAGCTTGATTGTTGGCCTGTGTCGGCCGTGTGCGCAGGGAGTGAGTGTCCTATGAAAGCGGTTATCCAATGCGGTGGAATGGGGATGCGTCTGCGCCCATTCACATCGGTTCTGCCAAAGCCTCTGATGCCTATCGGCTCTCGGCCGGTGCTTGAATTGCTGCTCAAATGGTTGCGGCGCAACGGCATCGAGAACGTCTACGTCACGACCGGCTATCTAGGCCATCTGATCCGCAGCGTGTGTGGCGACGGTTCGCAATGGAACCTCAAGATACGCTATACGCAGGAAATGGAACCGCTCGGGACCATCGGCCCTCTCTCCCTGATCAGGGACGAGCTGGACGAACCTTTTCTGGTCCTGAACGGCGATGTGCTTACCGATCTGAGCCTCAGCCGTTTCGTGACGGCGCATCGGGCACACAACGATCTGGTTACGATCGCGACGGCGGCGCGTGTCACCAAAATGGACTTTGGCGTCATTGACGAGGTCAATGACACCGTTCAGGTCTTTCGCGAAAAGCCCGCGCTCACGCATCTGGTGAGCATGGGAATCTACTGCATGAATCCGGCGGTTCTGCAGTTCATTCCATCGGGCATCCCCTTCGGCTTCGACGATCTCATGTTGCAAATGCTCCAGGATGGGCAGGTCGTGCACGTCTACAAGCACGAGGGTCTTTGGCTGGACATTGGCCGCGTCGAAGACTTCCAGAAGGCGCAGACGATTTCCTGGGAGGAGCAGTCAGCTTCGATAGAGGTCGCCGCGGCTGCAGCCTGAGCCGATTTTCCAGTCGCGAGTATCACCGGGAGGTTGGGATGCTCTTGGTTAGTGCTCCCTTGTTGGGTGTGCCGGAGAAGGCCGCTTTGTCGAAAGTAATCGACAGCGGCTGGCTGACGATGGGCGAACGCGTCAGGGCATTCGAAGAAGCGTTCGCCGCGATGCACGGCGCCGACGATTGTGTCGCCGTCAGTTCCTGCACCGCGGCCCTCCACCTTATTCTCCATGGACTTGGGATCGGACCCGGCGACGAGGTTCTGGTGCCCTCGTTGACATTCGTGGCGACCGTGAACGCAGTCTTGTACGTCGGCGCCAAGCCGGTCTTCATCGATATAGAATCCGACGACGTGCCTCTGATGTCGCTCGAAGATGCGGAGGCAAGCTGCACCTCCCGCACGAGGGCTGTAATCCTCGTCCATTTCGCAGGCTATCTCGCAAACAAGCTGGAGTGGCAGACATTCGCAAGCGCGCGAGGGCTCTACATTATCGAGGACGCCGCGCATGCTCCTGGCCTGAAGGAGGTTGGGACCTTTGGTGCGGGGGCGGCGTTCAGCTTCTACGGCAACAAGAACATGACCACCGCCGAAGGCGGCGCGGTCATCACGCGTGACCCAGACCTGCGGGAGAAGATTCGCCAGGCGCGTGGTCACGGCATGACCACCGGTACTCGACAGAGACTGAACAGCCGCACGCCGCAATATGACGTGACGATGCTGGGCTTCAATTATCGCATGGATGAACTGCGGGCAGCCATCGGCTTGGTTCAGCTTCGGAATTTGCAGGAATGGAATGAGGTCAGGCGCGTCCTTGTCACATTGTATCGACGCCTCATCGCCATGCGCTGTCCGGCCGTTTCCATGCCGTTTTCCGAACCGCGCCGCTCTGCCTATCACATCATGCCGATCCTGTTGCCCCGCTACGTCAACAGACAAGAGGTCATCGATGAGTTGCGGGCGCAGGGCATACAGACGACTATTCACTATCCTCCTGTGCATCAAATGACGTTCTACCGGGAGCTTTTCCCCGGAGTTCACCTGCCGCGCACCGAAGCCTTCGCTGACCGTGAACTGACCATTCCACTGCATCCGCAGATAACATCTCCCGTGGCGGAAGCAGTCGTGGACGCCCTGGCATCCGCGCTCCACAGCGGCGCCCGGGCAGGGACAGCAGCATGAACGCGTTCGACATGCCCATTGGCCGGCTTGCGATGCGCTGTGTGAGCCATGGACGTGGCCGGCGCGCTCTCGATATGATTGCCGCGTCTCTTGGTCTCATCGTCCTGTCACCGTTGATGCTGCTTATTGTAGCGGCGCTGCTGATCGAAGGCGGGCGCCCGGTGCTCTTTATTCAGCCGCGCATCGGCGCCGGCGGTCAGCTTTTCCGTATGTACAAGTTCCGAAAATTCTACCCGCAATGCGATGCGGCGGGACTAGCGCTGACGCTTGCCAACGACGCCCGCATGACGACGGTCGGCAGGTTTCTCGCTTTCAGCAAAATGGATGAGCTGCCGCAGCTGTGGAACGTCCTGAAAGGCGACATGGCCTTGGTCGGCCCGCGCCCGGAAAGTCTGTCTTTCGCCGACTGCTTCAGGGACGGTTACGAAGCTGTCCTGCAATACAAGCCCGGCCTGTTCGGTCCCGCTCAGATCATATTCCGCCATGAGGCTCATTTCTATCCTCGAGACGTCGAGCCAACAGTCTTCTACAAGGAGGTTCTGTTTCCGGCAAAGGCGAGGATCGATCTTTCATATTACGCCCGCCGGACAATCCTCTCGGACACGGCGCTCATTATTCGAGGTGTTTTCACCGTTCTCGGCGTGGCTGTGGACCGTTCGACCGGCGCGTGAGCCGTTCAAATGGTCGTTCGCAGCATTCGCCCTGCCAAAGCCAAGGAGTGCGAGGACTGTCAGGACATGACCTACAAGGGAAAGAGAGTATTGGTCACCGGGGCGGATGGCTTCATAGGCTCGCATCTGACTGAAGCGCTGGTGCGCGGCGGGGCCGATGTGACGGCATTGGCTCTCTACAATTCGTTCGACAGCCACGGGTGGCTGGATGACCTGCCGGACGATATCCGAAGCCAACTCAAGCTCGTTCGTGGCGACGTCCGCGACAGTGCCTTCCTGAATCGGATCGTACGCGGCCAAGCCGTCGTGTTTCATCTCGCGGCATTAATCGCCATCCCGTACTCCTACGCAGCCGCCCAGTCTTATGTGGAGACCAACGTCCTGGGCACTGTGAACGTGCTCGAAGCCGCTCGTCAGTGGGACACCGAGCGCATCGTGCACACCTCGACCAGCGAGGTGTATGGCACCGCTTTGACCATGCCGATCAGCGAAACCCATCCGCTGCAGGGCCAGTCGCCCTACTCAGCCTCCAAGATCGGGGCCGACATGATGGCGGAATCTTATGCCCGCTCGTTCGACGTTCCAGTCGTGGTGCTTCGTCCATTCAACACGTTCGGACCGCGGCAAAGCGAACGGGCGATTGTTCCGACGCTCATCAGGCAGGCCATCGACCCAAAATGCCAAGCCATCATGGTAGGGGACACGAGTCCGGTTCGCGACCTTACCTTCGTCGAAGACACGGCCGCGGCGTTTCTCAGCGCAGGTTCGGCCGAGCTCGAATTCGGCCATGCCTACAATGCCGGAAGCCAGCGTGCCGTGACCATATCCGACGTTCTGGACCTGGTGCTGGAGTTGAGCGGTTCCAACAAGCCGGTCCATCGTGACGAGAGCCGGTTGCGCCCGCAAAATTCCGAGGTCCGGGCACTGCTGGCGGACTCATCCCGGCTTGAGAGCGCAACAGGATGGAGGGCTCAAACGGACTTGCGCGAGGGCCTGAGACGGACCATCGCGTGGTGGCGGGCGCGCCTGAGCGCAGGGCGAGTGCGTCACGAGATGAGCTACATGACATGAGGTTTCCCACGCTTTCCGCTGTATTGCTGCTGGTTTGTGTCGCGGCATTCCTCGGCCTGCGGACGGCCGGGGGGCATGCAAGCAACACTACCCGCGGCTTCGAGGCTCCGGTGCCGATGGACCTGCCCGGGTATCTTCGTCCTGCCACCGACCCCGCATTCGGCACAAGCATTGTCCGCATCTCCAAGCCTGGTCCCCTTGGAAATGGGGTCGTTTGCGGGCCTAAATATTGCAGCCATCGCTATTCGAGCGCTCAAGCCTGGAATGCGGACCAGACATTGCTCCTGCTCGACAACGGCTGCAACGGAATGTGCTTTCTCGACGGGCACACCTATGCGGCACTGTTTTGGCGCAAAAGAGCGGGCGAATGCGAGTGGCATCCCCGAAATGCCGAATTGATGATCTGTGTTCACGACCGGGCGGTCTCGACCTGGGCGCCACGGACCAACCACGAAGACGTTCTGTTCACATCCCCGGACTACCACGATCTGCAATTCGGTCCATCGAAGGGCAATCCCAGCCGGGACGGCAGCCGCATCGCGGTCCGCGCGGTCCGCAAGGACGGCGCTGACGTCGTTTTTGCCTATGATCTGAGCCAGCGGCAGAAATTTCCGGACATCGAGCTTTCTCAGGTACCCGGAAAGGCGAGTTCCTGTACGATCTCGCCGCTCGGCAAATATATTCTGTGCTTCCAGGATCTCGTGGATGGCACGGAGCAGAGGGCTATCTTCAAGGTCGATGGCGCCTTGCATCAGAGATGGACCGACCACCATCGTCCAGGCCATGGCGATCTGACGGTCGACGCCGACGGCAGCGAAGTCTATGTCGGCATCAGCAAATCCAATCCGGACAAGTTCCAGGTCATCAAGCGCAGGCTGTCGGACGGGAAGGTGACTTCCCTGACCGTATTCGGCGAGGCGGAGCATGCGTCGACCCGGGCTATTGCCAGGGGCGACTGGGTTTTCCTGAGCTATGGCGGTGACCCGCGCGAGGTATCGGCCAATCCCGGCTGGGCCCCCTATGCGCGCGAGGTCATTGCCCTTCGCATCGACGGCAGCGGCGCTATTCGTCGCATCGTGCAGACGCGGAACCCTCCTTCCGACTACTGGAGCGAAACGCACGCCTCGCCCTCTCCGGATGGCTCCCAGGTGATCTGGTCGAGCAACTGGGGCGTGCCGGGCGGCCCGGTCTACGAGTTCGTCGCGCGCCTCGATTGGAGCGAACGCCAAAACCCCAAGGAGGTTGTCGCCAATGACCAGCCTTAGCCGGTTCTCCTTTGCGCTTCTTGCAGTCTGTGCCACAGGCTCCATGGCCGTGGCGGCCGAGACATCGACCTATCGGATTTCGCCAGGCGACACGGTCGAGATCGGAATAACCTCCATTCCCGACCGGACGCAGCGTGCCGTTGTCCAGATGGATGGCACGATCGTCCTGCCCGAAGCGGGCACGGTCTCGGTCGGCGGTCTGACGCCACCCGAATTGCAGAGCCGCATGCAAACGATCCTGCCGACCAAGATCTTCCACATCCGCATGCCCGATGGCCGCGAACAGATGGCGGTCGTAAGGCCGAGCGACGTGACGGCGATCATCGCCGAGTACCGCCCGATCTATGTGACCGGCGATGTGCTCACTCCCGGACAGCAGGCCTACCGTCCGCTGATGACCGTGCGCCAGGCGATCGCCGTCGCGGGCGGTTTCAGCCTCTTGCGCGCGCGGACCAATCAGCCTGGCCCGGATCCGACGGATCTGCGACGCGATTACGAGATGATCTGGGGAGAATACACCAGGGACTATTTCCACAGCGCGCGCCTGCGCGCGGAGCTCGACAAACAGGAAAACTTCGACACGCAGCCTCCGCAAGGATCGCCGCTTTCGCCATCGCTCGCGGCGGGGATAGCAAAGGCTGAAGCGGAAGCGCTCAAGCTCTCCCTGGACAACTTCCAGCAAGAGCAGAGCTTTGTCGAAAAGGGCGCCAAGGATGCCGCCGCGCAGATCGAGACGCTGATGAAGCGCGCGCAGGATGAAGCGGATGGCGTCAAGGCCGATGAAGAGGACCTGGAGCAGGTCACCAAGGCGTTCAAGGCTGGAAATCTGACGAACAACAGGCTCGCCGACGTCCGGCGCGCCGTCCTGCTTTCGTCCAGCCGGGCGCTGGAAACATCGGTCGAGCTGATGYGAACGCAGCGTCAGCGGGAAGACTTTGCCCGGCAGCTCGAGCGCAATGAGAACCAAAGGCGCATCGGTCTGCTCAACGAATTGCGGGACACCGAGGTTCGCCTTGCCGACATCGGCACAAGGCTTCGCGCCGCGAGCCAGAAGTTGCAGCCCGTAGGTGCGACCGCCGCGCCTCTTTCCATCGCCGGCGAGACCGTTCGAGCCCAGATGACGATCGTTCGCAACGTCGATGGGCAGTGGCGCAAGCAGGCCGCCGACGAGGACGCCGAGGTGGCGCCGGGAGATACGATCGAGGTCAGGTTCAGCAACGAATTGGAGAGCGCGGCGGCACAATAGCGCCGGCGCTTCTGCACCATTCGGCGAGCGCTGGATCCGGTTGTGGAGGCAGGTCTTGAGCCAGGACGTCGATGTCGCGGACGCCTATAACAGAGGCAGCGCGATCTTCATGGGAATGGAGATGCTTGTCGCATCCGGCGCGCTTGTGCCGAGACCGGAGACGGAGCTGCTGGGTTCGACCGCCGTCGACGTGTTGCAGCAAATGAACCTGCCGGCGCCGCGGGTGATCGACATGTGCTGCGGGGCCGGCAATCTTGCCTGTGCGATCGCCCGCCAGGTTCCGACGGCGCAGGTCTGGGCAAGCGATCTCACCGATGGATGTGTCGCGGTGGCGTGCCGGAATGTCGCCCACCATGAACTGGCCGACCGGGTGTCGGTCCAACAGGGCGATCTGTTCGACGCTCTCTCCACCTTGGTGCCTCAGGGCACCATCGATGTTGTCGTGTGCAATCCGCCCTACATCTCGGAGAAGCGGCTGGAGGGCGACCGCTCTCATCTGGTCGCGCTCGAGCCGCGCGAGGCCTTCGCGGCCGGGCCTTACGGCATCGCCATCCACATGCGCGTGGTGAGGGATGCCTTGCGGTATCTGCGGCCGGGCGGAGCCCTCCTGTTCGAGGTCGGCCTTGGCCAGGACCGCCAGGTGGCAAGCCTGCTGGAGCGCAGCAAAGGCTACGAGGACATCGGCGTCGTCACCAACCGCGCCGGCGAGGCGCGTGTCGTGCTCGGATACGCCAAGCCGCAGCCCTAAGCGCCTCGCAGGTCGGCTTATCCCCTCTTGCGTGCGATGAACTGCGCTATGCCCTGGATGGAATCGAGGTTCTCGGGGAGCAACTCACTGTCCTCCACGGCGATGCCGAAAGTCTCCTCGATGAAGCCGATGATCTCGAGCACGCCCGTGGAATCGACGATGCCCTGATCGAGCAGCGATTCCGTGGCGCTGAGCGATTTCACGTCGGCGATGTAGAAGTTCGAAGCCAGGAAATCGCGGATTTGTTTGGTGTAGATATCGCCCGAGGGCTTCGTTGCCAAAAAATTATCCATAACCACCCTCCGATAAAAACTGAATACTTTCCGCGCCGTCCAACAGGCGCTACGAGAGAGCCACCTTCTTGAGTTTCCCTGTATCCGTCCTCGGCAGGCTGGGCACGATGACGATGGACTTCGGGACCATGAAGTTTTCCAGCCGCTTCTGGCATTCCATCCGAAGCTGCCGCTCACCGACAATGCGGCCTTGCTCGATCACGACAAAGGCCTTCACGGCCTGGCCGAGAATCTCGTCGGGCACGCCAACCACCGCAGCCTCCTTGACGCCCGGAATGTTCATCAGCACGTTTTCCACTTCCTTGGGCGCAACCTTCTCGCCCCGCGATTTTATGATCTCGTCGCCGCGGCCGATGAAATAGAGATAGCCCTCCTCATCCATCCGGCAGTAGTCGCCGGTGTAGAGCACCTGCTCGCCTGGCAAGGGGCCGGGCTTGAGCTTCCTGGCAGTCGCTTCCGGTTTGCCCCAGTAGCCCTTCATCACCGTCGCGCCACGGATGACAAGCTGGCCGACAGTTCCGGGTTCGACGCGTCGGTCATTGTCGTCGACGATCCACATCTCGGTGTTTGGGATCGCGATCCCCACGCTCAGCGGTTTTCGTTCGAGATCTTCCGGCGGCAGATAGGTGCAGCGCTTGCACTCGGTGAGGCCGTACATCGAATAGATGCGGGCGCCTTTAAACAGCTCCCTGAGCATGGTGATGTGCTTGAGCGGCAAGGCGGCCGCCGTGTTGGTGACATAGCGGATGCTCGAGAAGTCGTGATCCTTCAGGGACTTGAGCTCCGCCAGCGAGGCGAAGATGGTGGGCACGCCGGGGAAGCCCGTGATCCTCTCGTCCTTGATGACCTGAAGGATCTGCGCCGGAAACGCGAAGGAGCGCTCGAGAACCAGCCGCGCGCCGGTGCGGAACGCCATCAGCATCTGGTAGAGGCCATAGTCGAAGGCGAGGGGCAGGACATCGAGGATCACCTCGTCTTCGCGAAGCTCCAGATATGAGGCTATCGAGGTGCATGCCGTCGTCATATTGCGGTGCGTCAGCATCACGCCCTTGGGCTCTCCCGTTGACCCGGACGTGTAGATGATCGCGGCAAGATCGATGTCGATCGATTTGCGTTTCGGCGCGGCCGGCATTCTTTCGGCGGCCGTTTCCCAGCGTACCGCGTGCGGCAGCCGGCTGAGCTCGTCGTCCTCGATCGGCCCTGACACGATCACCTGGCGCAGCGAGCGACACGTGTGCGCCGGCTCGCCGAACACTGAGCGCAGATGCCGGTCGGTGATCAGCGCCGCCGGCCGGCAATCATTCAGCAGGTAATCGAGCTTGTCGCTTTTGGTGAGGGGGTTGACGATGCACACGACGGCGTTTGCCTTCAGCACCGCCCAGAAGCTGACAACCGTCTCGACCGTGTTGTCGGCGAAGATCATCACCCGATCGCCGCGTTGCACGCCGGCGCCCACCAGGCACTGCCCGATTCCATTGGAACATTCGTCGAGTTCGGCGTAGGTGACACGCCGCCCGTTGCAGACCAGCGCCACCTTGTCGCCGAGCCGGCCGGCCGAGTGGATCAGATAATCATGCAGGAGCGGTACGGCGCCGTGGATCATGCCAACTCCCTTTCGCGATGCTCGTAGTCGACGTCGATGCTGAGATCTGGGTTCGTCACGCCGGCGGGGCGGGTCACGACGAACTGCTGATGGAGAAGCTGCGTCGACAGCACGCCAACCAAGGCCATGTTGTCGGAATTCGACATGTCGCCCCCGCCCGTCCGAGCCCGGCACTTCCCGACCAGCCGGTTCACCGACTGGGGGTCGAAGACGCCGGCCGTCCGCACCGCCGTTTCGGACAGGRCATCACCAATGTAGGCCGGCGCGCCGTCGGTAAAGAAACTCAGCGCGTTCGGCGCACGGTAGGGCTGCTTCTTCCGGGCGACGACCTGCGGCGGCAGGACCGGCGCCGCGACGCGCTTCAGCACGTGCTTCTCGTCGAGGCCGCGCAGCTTGTAGGAATCCGGAAGCGCATTCGCCAAGGTGACGACGTTGTCGTCGAGGAAGGGAAAGCGGCCCTCGATGGAGTGAGCCATCAGCATCCTGTCGCCTTGCGAGGAGAGCAGGTAGCCCGACATCAGAGTCCGGATCTCGATATGCTGATCCTGGGCGAGGGGACTCCAGCGCGGAAATTCGGCCGGCAGCGTCGAGAGCAGTTCGCTCACCGCATCGCGGCGCTCGGAGGCAGCCCGCATATCGGGGCAGAACAGCCGCTTGATGGCGCTGGTCGTGCGCCAGCGCGTGTCATGCGCAAATCCGGCCGCGGCATGGGCCTCGATATTGCGGCTGAAGAACTGCCGGGCCAGTGCCTGCTGGTGGACCGGCGAGCGCGACAGATATGGATAGAGCCGCTCAAGCAAGCGGGCGCGCTTGATCGAGGCCGGCTGGCGTCCCCAGAAGCGGCGTACCTTGCCCTCGCGGAACAGGTCATAACCGGCAAACATCTCGTCGGCGCCTTCACCGGTCAGCACGACTTTGATGCCGCGTTCCCGCACGAGCCTCGACAGCAGGAAGAGTGGTGCGGGCGCAGTCCTGAGGATTGGCCGCTCGGTGTGACGGATCACCTCGGGAAAGACTGCGGCTATATCGTCGCGGGAAACGACTATCTCGTGGTGTTCGCTCCCAGTGGCGTCCGCGACGAGGCGCTGGAATTCGGTCTCGTCATATTCGGCATCGGCAAAACGCAGCGAGAAGGTCTGGAAGCGCTCGCCGGCGAAGCGCCTTCCGAGCGTGGCGACAAGGGAGCTGTCGAGTCCGCCTGAAAGATAGCAGCCCACCGGCACATCGGCTTGCACGATTCGCAAGGCCGTGGCGCCTTCCAGCATCAGCCGCACTTCCTCCACCGCCTCGCCCAGGGAGCCGCCAAACCGATCCCGGGCCTCGCCATCGATTTCCGGAAAGCGCGGTTGCCAGAACGGGTATTCTCGCGCCGCGTCGTTCTCATAGAGGCGCACGTGTCCGGGCGAGAGTTCCCGGATGCCCTGGAACACGTTCTGCGGAGCAACAGCCGTCCACATGGTGAAGGTCTGATCGATGCCCGCCGGATCGAACGCGCGCGGGATCGACATCTCGGCGGCGAAAATCGCTTTGACTTCGCTCGCAAAGAACAAGCAGCCGCCATGCTCGCAAAAATGCAGCGGGCAAATGCCGTAGCGATCGCGCGACAGCACCAGCCGGCCCGCAGCCGGGTCCCAGATCGCCAGCGCCMATTGGCCGTTCATACGTTCGAAGGCTGCCTCGCCCCACTCCCGATAGGCATGCAGGACGACTTCGGTATCGCTGCGGGTGCGGAACCGATGGCCGAGGGCGAACAGCCTGTCGCGCAGCTCGAGATAGTTGAAAATCTCACCATTGAAGACGATCCACGCCGGACCATCAGAGTCGGCGAGGGGTTGCTGCCCATGCTGAAGATCGACGACCGACAAGCGGGCATGCGCCAGCCCGGCGCGTCTGTCGCGGTAGAGCCCCCGTTCGTCGGGACCGCGATGCGCAAGCGCGCCGGCCATGCGCAACAATGCCTCGCGCGAAGGCGGTTTGGCGGTGGCGTTCAGCGCCAGTATTCCGGCGATCCCGCACATCGGCGTCAGTCCACATCCATCGGCACGGACGGCAAGGGCCTAGCATGCAGATAGCGCGCAGCCCGGCGCTTCGCTTCGATGTCCTTGAAGACCTTCTCGACCTGGCCGCCGGTCAGGCCCGCAATGGCTGCGACCTCGTCGGCGCATAGCCCATGATTGACGCCATAGAGGCATAGATCCGTCAGATGGTAAGGCAGCGCGAAGTAGAATTCCTCCTGGCTTTGCGCCATGGAGAATGTATCGGTGGTCGGCGGCCTGCGGCGGATTTCTTCGTCCACACCGAGATACTCGGCCAATTGGTAGACCTGCGTTTTGTACAGGTGCACGATTGGCATGACGTCCGCGATGCCATCGCCTTGCTTGACGAAGAAACCCTGGTCGTATTCGAGCCGGTTCGGCGTTCCGGCAACAGCGTAGCCCAGGCGATCCGCATGATAATATTCGGTCATCTTGCGGATGCGCTGCTTGTAATTGGTCGCGGCGACGATCTGCAGATAGGCCGCCAAGGGCAGCCGAACCGTGCTGACCTTGCCTTCCGGATCCTGGACCGTGAGACGGGTGATGTTGAGGCCTTGGCTCTCCAGAACCGAGGTCAGCACCAGCTTGCATTTCCATCCTTCGTCATACTCCGGAACGACGGAGCGGATCGCCTCGACCTGCCGGCGATAGGCGCCGATGGCATCGAGCGCCGGGGCGATGTCTTCGACCAGAGTATCGATGCCGAGCTGAGCCGCGATGACGCGTCCGAGTCTCAGCGAGTCTCCCGAGGAGTCGCGCTCCGGCATGAAGAGACCCAGCACCTTATCCTTGCCGAAGGCGCGCACGCATAAGGAGGCTACGACGGAACTGTCGATGCCGCCCGACAGGCCGACCACCACCCCGCGCCGCCGAAGCGTGACCAGAACCTGCTCGCGCGTCGAAGACACGATGCGGTCCGCCTCCGCGGCTGCGTCCAACGCCAGTGCTTCCTTAGTGAATCCCGAGATCACGTCGACTGGCCCTCCAATTGCAG
Organism: Mesorhizobium sp. LCM 4577; assembly: GCF_001854795.2. Lineage (NCBI taxonomy): Bacteria > Pseudomonadati > Pseudomonadota > Alphaproteobacteria > Hyphomicrobiales > Phyllobacteriaceae > Mesorhizobium > Mesorhizobium sp. LCM 4577. Next base: position 110,663 of record NZ_MDDU01000013.1, read on the forward strand.
GGTCTCGGCCGTCGAATAGGTTCGCAAAACGGCCTTCTCGATCAGCGGACGGTTGGTCGCGACGTGAGGCTCCACGACGAGGTCGATATGTGTGCCGACAATCGGAATCACCTGCAGGTCGCGAAACACCTGATCCCATCCGATGGCGTGGGACATGCCCGGGCGGGCACAGCGAAACAGCGTCCCTTGGATCGGAAGCGCTGGCTTGGGTTTCTCCAGCCAGCGGAAAAATGCGCGAGCCCGCAAAACCTCCTGCAGTTCCAGCTTGATGCGAAAGCAGGCTCCGTTGAACTGGCCTTCGGTGTAGCGGTCGATCGCACCGGCGAGACGAACTTCGTGACCCATTCTGACCGCGATCTTCGCCAGGGCGCGGCAGGCGACGCGCTGGAACGATATGCGGTTGGACCGGAGCCGGCGCATTGTGCGGGTGACAGTGTCCCACAAGCGGCTTCGCTCGCCCTCGAGGCTTGTATCGAGGATGCCGATGAACTTGACCGACCGCCCGGTCTTGAGCAGGCGCACCGCTACTTCCAGCGCGACGGCTCCGCCCAGCGAGTGGCCCAGAAGCCTGACATGGCCCGACGGCTGAGCGCGGTTGATTTGTTGGATCGCGGCGTCTGCCATGCTGGCGAGATCGCTCTGTCCGCGCAGGATGGGAGCGAGGCCGGGGTACCTGATTGGAACTACCTTCGCGGTTTTTCCCATGGCGGACGCGAAGGCGGCAAGGCTTGGACCGTAGCCGACGGATCCGGGAAACAGGAAAAGCAGCGGCGGGTTATGCTCGGGAGCGGCTTTGCCGGATGCGGCTGCCTGCGCCGCGACGACAGCCTTCACCATCTCGCCCGCGCTCATCCCGACAGTGAAACTCTCAAGCCCGAGTTCCTGGCCGATGAGATTCTCGATCTCCATCACGCAGTGCAGGAGCTTCAACGAATCTCCTCCGGCCTCGTCCCACCTGCCTACGGCCGCCCTGGTGTTGAGAACCTTGCCCCATGCCTTCTGCACCACCTTACCCGCCGCCGAATCGGCGTCCGAACCTGGCTGATCGGCGACGGTAACCGGCCTCCTGGCGAGGAGATCCATTTTGCCAAGTTTGACGAGGTCGATCTTTCCGCCATCGAGGCAGGGGATTTCGCTCACGCGGTGGAGCCGCAGGGGCCGCAGCGCTGGAGGCAGCGTGTCGGCGATCAGCCGGCGCAGGCCCTCCACAAAATCCGGACCCGCGGCATCGCCCGGAATGGCGAATGCGACAAGTTCGGCTGCCTCCGTCACGATTGCCACAGTGTCCTGAACCGACGGAGCGGATCGCAGCACTCTTTCGAGCTCGGCCGGCTCGATGCGCCGCCCGTTGATCTTTATCTGCCGCCCCTTCCGGCCAATGATCCTCAGCAAACCATCGTCGTCCAAACGCACGAGATCACCGGTCGGAAAAATCCGCTCGCGCGGATTGGCGCTGTCCGCATCGACAGGGATGACGGCGCCATTTTCCCAATGCCCAAGCAGGACATAGGGGCTCTTGATCACGAGCTCTCCCGTTTCACCGGGCGGGACGACGCGTCCCTCCTCATTGACAATCGAGAACGCGATTCCCGGCAAAAGCCGCCCAACGGGCACGTCCGGTTCGGCGTCCGGCGGTTCCGATGGCACAAACCACTGCGATCCCGTGGTCTCCGTGGACGAGTAGCCGATCTGGATGAGGCAATGCGGCGGGACGGCTTTGCGCAGAATGGCGATGTCGGACCACAGCACTTTCTCGCCGCCGACGCGGACGACCCGAAGCGAGCTGAACGTAGCGGCGCTGGCATCCGCCATCAACGCTCGCAGCAAGGCGGGTACGATGTATGTGATTGTCGTGCCCTGGTCCTGCATCCGCGCGCGGACGCCACGCAGCCCGACCGCCTCCAGTTCAACGAGCTGCAACGTGGCCCCGGTGAGGACGGCGGCCAGGATCTCACGGCAGCCAGCTATCGTGGCCAGGCCCGACAAGGGGAGAAAAACATCGTCTGAATTGATGTGACACGCCTCGACATATTGTTGCACGCGCCACAGCAAGCTGCGCTGGCTGTTGACGATGCCCTTTGGCCGCCCTGTGCTGCCTGAGGTATAGAGAACGATGGCCGGCGCATCGACCGAAGGCGGCGGAAGGGGAGTTGCCAACAGCTCGCGATCGGAGGCTGAACTTACGCCGATGTCGATCCATTGGACGTCCATAGGCAGATCGCTTGGCCTGTCACCGATGCCCAGCATCGCCGAGAGCCTGGCCGCCGACACGATCTCCCTGATCCGGGGACCGGGATCTCTCGCATTTAACGGAATCGAGATCCGTCCGGCTGCCATGGTCGCGAGCATGGCGACGACGCTCCAGACGGAACTTGGCTGGCAGATTCCAACCGGCCCGCCTTCGGGAACGGCATTCGCAACGCGCCGGGATAGGATTTCGACGACGGCGCCGAGCGCCGAATAGGAGAGTTCGTCCGCGCCGTCATTGATGGCGATCTTCTGCGGATGTTGCCTGGCGAGGGTTTCCAGCCGAGGACCAATGCCGATATCCGCAAACCCGGTTGGCAAAGGCAGATATGGCCGCAGGGCAGGCCCGCCCCGGTCCAGGGCATAGTCGCGCACCTCTGCCCACCTGGGCGGCTCCGGTGGAGGAGGAGCCTCATCAAGATCCTGATCCGCCGCTTGTGCCTTCACATATGCCGGGAGCATGGCTTGCCTGAGCTAGAGATGAAGTTTGGTTATGGCTCTGCTCAAGAGATGTTTCATCGATCATTCTGATGATGCTTCCGGGGACAAAGAGAGGCGAGGGTGGAAACGGGTGTGAATCGGGTCACAGCTTAACGTTAGGGATATGCCGTGACATCAAATAGGCCTGCTCTTGTCACCGGCGCAGCGGGTTTCATAGGCTTTCATCTATGCCGGAGACTGCTTTCCGACGGTTGGCAAGTTGTCGGCCTCGATTCCATGAATGAATACTACGACATCAACCTGAAGCGGGCCCGGCTCGATCAGTTGGAAGAATTTCCACATTTCCGGTTCGAGCATGTCGACCTCGCCGATCGCGACCGCGTTTCGGCGCTCTTTGCCTCGGTTGGTCCGGAAATCGTCGTCAATCTCGCAGCCCAGGCCGGCGTTCGTCATTCGCTCACCAATCCCTACGCTTACGGCGAAGGTAATCTGAGCGGATTCCTCAATGTCCTGGAAGGATGCCGCCAAGCCTCGGTCGGCCACCTTGTCTATGCGTCCTCGAGCTCGATCTATGGCGGCAGCACGCGAATGCCGTTCTCCGTTCACGATTCTGTCGATCACCCGCTCAGTCTCTACGCTGCCACCAAGAGGGCCAACGAGTTGATGGCCCATACCTACAGTCATCTTCTCCGACTGCCGACGACTGGTTTGCGGTTCTTCACGGTCTACGGGCCGTGGGGCCGCCCGGATATGGCCCTGTTCATCTTCACCAAGGCCATACTTGCGGGTGAGCCTATCGACGTCTTCAACCACGGCAACATGCAGCGAGACTTCACCTATATCGATGACGTCATCGAGGGCTTGATCCGCATCATGCAACTGCCCGCCACGCCCAACAAGGAATGGAGCAGTGCCGCGCCTGATCCCGCGACGAGCAGCGCGCCGTTCAGGATCCACAACATCGGCGGCAGTTCGCCAGTTGAGCTGAATCACTTGATCGAACTGCTGGAAGACGCGCTGGGCAAAAAAGCGAAACGCAACTCCATGCCGCTTCAGCCGGGTGACGTGCCCGCGACCTGCGCCGATGTCAGCTCACTTGAGCAAGCGACTGGCTTCAGGCCGAGAATTCCGATCGAGATCGGGGTCCGGCGTTTCGTGGAATGGTATCGGGATTTTTATCGAGCCTGATCCGGACTGCCCCGGTATCCCGCCGCAGTCGCAGTTGGCGATACCGACCGAAGATACGTCTTCGCAACCATCCAACGTGGCAAGATCATACGGAACGATACGGGGAGGCTCGAGTTTTTGATCCACAAAAAAGGCCAGTGAAATCAATCGCTTTAATATGTCCTCCGGGCCCACCATTATTTATCAATCGCTTATAGGATGCTTCGCCACCCGGTTCGCCGAGGGTTGGCTAACCATCCGTAAGCCATTGATTTACGGCAGTTCGAGCCAGATCAAGGCCCGGCGCCTGGCGATTCTGTGCAACGCTGAACCGCTCCAGGACCGAGCGGACAGGCTCCTGGAATGTTCATAGCCACTCCGCGTCTTACGAGCGGCGATCCTGAAAACGGTTCCAGGCATGCATGCGATTGGCGATTTGCACCGCGATCGGATGAAACGGAATCGGATTCATGCTGGTGACCGGTAGCGACATCTGCTCGTCGGTGCGGCGGCCTGCCGCCCAGCGGCCGATCTCCTGGCCGAGCGACATCGAAAGCGCCACGCCGCGGCCTGAATATACGCCGCCGAACACAAGGCCAGGAGCCAACCGGTAGAGACGAGGCCTGCGATCGGGCACCACCGCGAAGGTGCCGTGCCAGTATTCCACCATCTCGGGCTCGCCGCCGAAGGCCTGGAATGCCTTGCCGAGCATACGCGAGACCTTGGCGCGGCCGCGGTCGGCTTCATCCAACCAGAATGTATGCGTGCCGCCGCTGACCAGCCGGTTATCGCGGTCGTAATGGAAGTATCGGAGATCCCGGCGCATGTCGGACACGGCCGGGTTGCCGACAAGAATTCTGGCGCGCAATTCATCCGACAGCGGACCGGTCGCAGCCTGGAACACCTTGAAGGGCACCAGCGTCTTCTTCAGGCCCGGCCAGATGTCGCCGGTCAGCGCGTTGGTCGCCAGGATCACCTGCGGCGCGCTGACGCTGCCCGATCCRGTGAAGACGCGCCAGCCGCCTTGCAGGCGTTCCATCCTAGTCGCGCGGGAGTTCTCATGGATGGTCACGCCTTCGCGCTCCAGGGCGGCCGCGAGACCGATCGTCATGGCGAACGGATTGATGTGACCCGAATTGTTGACCATCCAACCGCCGAGATAGGGGCTGCCGATGCGAGCACTGACTTCTGCGCGGTCAAGCCAGGACACGTCTGCGCCGAAGGCTTTCCACTCGTCGTGGAACTGGCGGGCGCGGGCAAGGGTGGCCTCGGTGTGGGCGGGCTGGATCCAGCCTTCCTGCACCTGATGGGCATCGATGTTGAAGCGCTGCATCAGGCCGAAGGCGACGCCGGCGGCGTCCGCCACCATGCGGTTGTAGCGGGAGCCGACGGCCTTGCCGTAGACGGCTTCGAATTCCGAGGGCGATGCCTTCGAGTGATGCGAGATGACGAGGCCGTTGTTGCGGCCGGAAGCAGCCGATCCGATCTCATTGCCTTCCAGCAGTATGACGTCGACGCCGCTGTCGCGCGCGCCGAGCGCCGCGGCCATGCCGGTGAAGCCGCCACCGACGACCAGCACGTCTGTTTGCAGATCGCCTTGGAGCGCCGGCGCCGTCTCGCGCGACTTCGCGGTCTTGCGCCACAGATGCGGCGTCTTCCAGTCGACCTCAAACATGAAGGACAGTCTCGTTGACGCCGCCAAGGTAATGCTCGCTCAGCGCGGAGTGCTCGGCCATTTCCTGTGCCGGCCCGTGAAGCTTCACCTTGCCTGTGTTGAGAAGATAGGCGTAGTCGCCGCATTCCAGTGCGAGCTGGACGTTTTGCTCGACGAGCAGGATAGAGATGCCGTTGCGCGACAGGTCCAGGATGATGCGGAATATCTGATGGACGATCTTAGGCGCGAGGCCAAGGGACGGCTCGTCGAGCATCAGCAGCTTCGGTTCGGCCATCAGCGCGCGGCCGATTGCCAGCATCTGCTGCTGTCCGCCCGACATCCGGCTCGCCACGCTGTTGCGGCGCTCCTTCAGCACCGGGAAGAGATCGAACGCCTCGGCGCGCAGCGCCTCAAAGCTCCTTCCCGCTCGGCGGATGTGAGCGGCGACAAGGTTCTCCTCGACCGTCAGCCGCTGGAAGATCTGGCGGCCTTCCGGGCAATGGGTGATGCCGAGGCGCACGACCTGCTCCGGACGCATACCGGTGATGTCGCGCCCTTCGAAGGTAATCGAACCCGCGGTCGGTCGTGCGACGCCGGAGATGGAGTTGAGCAACGTCGTCTTGCCCGCGCCGTTCGGACCAAGCACGACGACGATCTCGTTTGGATCGACCTCGATATCGATGTTTTCAAGAACGCCGACGCGCCCGTATCCCGAGCTGAGCCCGGCGATCCTGAGCAGCGGCCCGGATGTCGTCGATGTCATTGGCGGTTCCCAGATAGGCGAGTTGGACGTCGGGGCTCGCCTGCACCTCGGCGGGCGTGCCCTGGAACAGAAGCTTGCCGTGATGCATGACGATGATGTTGTCGCAGAGCGACATGACCAGATCCATGTCGTGCTCGACGATAATGGTGATCCGGTCGGGCAGGCGCTGGGCCGCGAGCCTCGCGGTCAGCTCCGCCGTCTCGTGATGGTTGAGGCCGGCGGCCGGCTCGTCGAGCAGCAGCACGCGTGGATCACACACGAGGGCGCGGGCGATTTCCAGCATGCGCTGGCGGCCGTAGGGAAGGCTTCCGGCTTCGGCCTGCGCGTAGCCCTGCAGATCGAAGAGGCGCAGGATCTCCATGCATTTCTCACGGCGTCTTTCGCGTCTGGCTGCGGCATAGGGTGGCCACATCACTTCCTTCAAGGTGCCGCCGACATCGGCCGGGTAGAAGCACACTTCGAGGTTTTCGAGCACCGTCATCTGGTCGAAAAGCCGGATGTTCTGGTAAGTGCGGGCCACGCCGGAATTGGCGATCTGATACTTCTTCAGCGTGTCGAGGCGCTTGCCGTCGAGCGCGATCGATCCCGCCGAGACGCTGTAGGAGCCGGCGGTCATGTTGATGAGCGTCGACTTGCCGGCGCCGTTCGGTCCGATCACGCCGTGGATGAGCCCGGGAGCGAAGGAGGCCGTCACGTCGTCGATGGCGACGACCTGRCCATATTGCTTTCGCAGTCTGTCGAAGGTGAGCGTCATTTGCCGAAGAGCCTCCGGATGAGCTTGTCCGGGCCGAAGCTGCGCGGCACGATTCCCGCCGGTCGCACGATGATCAGGAAGATCATCAACAACCCCAGGAAAAGGATGCGCCATTCCGCGAACTCGCGCAGCACCTCCGGCAAGAGCATCAGGATCGTTGCGCCTGCGACGATGCCCAGAATGTTGCCGATGCCGCCGACCACGATCATCAGCACGATCAGCACCGATTCCTGCAGCGTGAAGCTCTCCGGGCTGACGAAGCGCTGGGAGGCGGCGAAGATCGCTCCCGCGATCGACCCGATCGTCGCAGACGTGGCGAAGGCGGCAAGCTTGGCGTTGGTCGTGTTTATGCCGATGCCGCGCGCGGCGTCCTGATCTTCGCGGATGGCCGCCCAGGCCTTGCCGAGGATGGAGCGCTCCAGCCGCCAGACCAGTGTGCCGACCACGAGCACGGTGATGAGCAATAGCCAGAAGAAATCGATCGGACGGGCGACCTGGATGCCGAGGATCGACGCCTTGTCGAGGCGCGCTATGCCCTTCGGTCCGCCGGTAAGCCAGTCGAGATTGTTGATGATGATGCGGATGATCTCGCCGAAGCCGAGCGTGACGATGGCGAGGTAGTCGCCGCGCAATCTCAGCACCGGTATGCCGAGCAATATGCCGGTGACCGCGCCGAGGCAGGCTGCGACCAGCAGGATGAGCAGGAACGGCCAGTGCAGGTCGAGCTGCGGGCTGGCGAGCAGCGCGTAGCTGTATGCTCCGACCGCATAGAAGGCGACGAAGCCGAGATCGAGCAGTCCCGCATAGCCGATCACGATGTTCAGCCCGATGCCGAGCRGAATGTAGATCAGCAGGCTGTTGATGACACGGACGTAGTAGTTGGGCAGGAAAGGTGTCGCTACGATCAACGCGATCGCGATGGCGAAGAAGAGGAACGAAATGGCCCGTCCTGAACGCGGCTTGGCGGCGGCGAGGGTCTCGGCGACGGACATCAGAACTCCCTCTTGTATACGATGCTTTCCTCGGAAACGGCCTCGCCCAGAATGCCGGCGGGACGGATCAGGAGCACGAGTATGAGGATCGCGAAGGACAGCACGTCGCGGTATTCGGTGCCGAGCACGCCATGGGTGACGATGGGCAGCAGCGCCGTTCCGCCAACCTCGACGAAGGCGAGGATGAAGGCGCCGAGCATGGCGCCTGGAATGGAGCCGATGCCGCCGAGGATCGCCGCGGTAAAGGCCTTCAAGCCGATGACGGCGCCCATGGTCGGCGTCATGATGCCGTAGTAGCTGGCGTAGAGGATGYCGCCGGCCGCGCCGAGCAGCGGCCCGACGAAGAACACCATGGATATCGCGCCGTTGACGTTAATGCCCAGAAGCTGGGCCGTGGGCCGGCTTTCCGAGACGGCGCGCACGATGATGCCGATGCGGCTGCGGTTGACGAGGAAATGCAGGCCGAACATCAGCGCGAAGGCGGCGATCAGGATGCCGATCTGCACCGAGCTGACCGTGCCGCCCATCACCTCGTAGCGGACGGCGGGAAAGAAGCTCGGAAAGGCGACAGGCTGTGGACCGGCAAGAATCTGGATGCCGGTGACCAGCGAGAGCGATACGCCGAGCGAGGAGAGCATCGGCGCGAGACGCGTGGAATTCCTCAGGGGCTTATAGGCAATCCGTTCGATGCCGACACCGATGACACCCACCAGGAAGATGGCGAGGACGAAGGCCGCGGTAAGCGCAATCGCGCCGGCGCCGCCCACGGTGCCGATCAGCATGCTGAGCACCAGGAAAGCCACGTAGGCGCCGAGCATGAACATTTCGCCATGGGCGAAATTGATCATGCGCAGCACGCCGTAGACCATCGTGTAGCCGAGAGCGATCAGCGCGTAGATGGAGCCTATCGTCAGGGCATTGACCGTTTGTTGGATGAGGCTTCCCAGCATGGACCGGCATCCTGTGCAGTAGGTTTCGCGCGGCTGGCGCAGCCGGGGAAAGAACAATCTCTACGGCCGCGCTTCGACGGAGCGCGGCCATAGACAAGCCGGGAGACCGCCGAGGCGACTCCGGCGCATGACTATTTCTGGCCGGCCAGTTTGAAGTCCGAGCCCTCGACCTTGTAAAGGTAAGATGGGGCCACCTTGAGTTCGCCAGTGTCGTCGAACTCCAGTTCGCCTACCGCGGTCTTGACCTTGGCCGCATGCAGCGCGGCGTTCATGTCCTCGCGCGTAAGGCCCTTGGTCGTCTTGAGCACCTGCTCGAGAATTTGGCCCTGCACATAGCCGTAGATCGAATATGGCCCGGCATCCTCACCATACTTGGCCTTATAGAGCTTAGCGAAATCCGCGATCTCGGGGGAAGCATCCATCGGCGGGACCTGGATGGCGACAAGCGTGCCCTGGACGTTGGCCTCGCCGGCCTGCTTGATAAGGTCCGGGGTATAGCCGCCGTCCGGCACCATCAGCGCCGCGGCTATACCCTGTTCGTGCATCTGCTTGGCGAACAGCGCAAGCTGCGGCATCACCGCGCCAAGATAGATCGCGTCCGGTTTTTTGGTCTTGATCTGGGCCAGAACGGCGGTGAAGTCGACGTCGGTCGGCGCAACCGCCAGGGTATCGAGGACCTTGCCGCCGCCCGCTTCGAAGTTCTTGGCGAATATCTCGGAAATTCCCTGTCCGAAGACCTGCTTGTCGTTGACGATGACGGCGGTCTTCGCGCCGAGCTTGCCTAAGGCGTATTCAGCCGGCAATAGGGCGCCGGCCAGGTCGTTGGCGACGGGGCGCACCATGAACTTGTAGCCCTGTTTGGTCAGCGACGGGTTCGAGCCGAAGGTCATGGTCGGCAGCGAGCAGTCCTCRTAGATCGGCAGCGTCGACTGGGCAACGCCGGAATTGAAATTCACAAGACCGAGCACGACCTTGTCGTTGTCGCAGAACTTCTGGGCGACGAGCGTTCCCTCGCGCGGGTCGGCTTTGTCGTCCTGCTGATCGTAGGCGATGGTGACGCCGTTGACGCCGCCATTCGCGTTCAGTTTGTCGACGTAGAGCTTGAAGCCATTGTGCCAGGTATTGCCGAAATACGCCTGCGGGCCGGAAAGCGGCGCGGCCATGCCGACGGTTATCTGCTCCGCCATTGCGGGTGCCGCGAAGAGTGAGGCGCCGAGAAGGAGTGCGGCGGTAAGTTTTCTCATGAAGGTTCCCCTTAGCTGCTGTCACGTGAGGGCGGCCGTTCCGGTCTTCTCCCCTCTTTGCCAGCGCATCGAAGCAGACAAAGGAGTGGCAGTCAAGAAAGTGTCGACACTATTGCGTTCAATCTTGTGGTCAGATACCGATTAAGCATCACGGACCTTTCGGCGACGCTTCAAATCGGCGGCATTGTCGGGCGCAAAAACCTTGAGCAGCGCGTCCTTGAGCGCCTGCTGCGTGACGGAGACGGTCATTTCGATATGTTCGCGCAACAGTTTCATGCCTTCCTCGGCATCTCGTTTGACGGCGGCGGCGACGATCCCGGAGTGGAAGGTGACTTGCGCCTTGTCGTGCGAAGGGTGCTCGATCTGGATACGGCGGATGAAGCGGATGCGCGCATTGATGGAAGCGAGCTGCGCGACAAGTTCGGGATTTCCCGAGAGCTCGGCGATGAGCAGATGGAAGCCTTCGTCCTCAGCCAGAATGATGTCGGCCGGCTGATCTCGATAGCCRTCGACGATCGCCTCCCAATATTCACGCAGCCGATCGATTTCGCGGTCTTCGGCGCGCTCGCACATCAGCTTGAAAGCGGCGCATTCGATGATGGAGCGCAGCTCATAGAGATCGAGCAGGCCCTCGGTGCTGAGGCTCCTTACGAAGAAGCCGCGATTGGGGGTGAGCGAAACGAAGCCCTCGGAAGCGAGCCGGTTCAACGCCTCGCGGATTGGCGTGCGCGAGACACCCAGGCTGCGCGAAAGCTGGACCTCGTTGATGCGCTCGCCGGGCTTGAGCGTGAACTCCACGAGATGCTTGCGGATCGTGAGATAGGCACGTTCGCTGCTGTCGGCGCTGCGTCGCGTTTCGGCCTCGTTCATGGCGGGCTGGCCGCTGCCGGCGTCGCCCTCAACTCGTTCGGTCATGAAAGTTCCAATCGGATTTGTCTGCAGGTTGTGTCGACACTTTGCGGCTCACACTTCTTTCGCAAGTTCATACGAATGGCAAGCGGCGCTTCGGGGGCAAGGAAATGATCATTGGCATTCTTGGCGTCGGGCATCTGGCCGCTTCCATGCTGACCGGGTTTGTGCGGTCCGGGTTGGATCCAGCGGCAATCATCCTGTCTCCACGCGGCAAGGCCGCGGCCCTTGCGGTCCAGCACGGCTTTCGGCTCGCCGCCGACAATCGCGAACTCGTTGAGGTTGCCGATGTCGTCCTCGTCGCTGTGCGGCCCGTCCATGCGCCGGAAGCAGTTAGCGGCTTGCCGTGGCGAAAAGGACAGACCGTGATATCGGTTTGCGCCGGCGTGCCGCTGGCCGGTCTGGATGTCGCGCCCGCGCGTATCGTTCGCGCCATGCCGCTCACCGCTTCCGAGATCGCGGCCAGTCCGACGGTCTACTATCCCGACGTGGAGCAGGCGAGGGCGGTGCTGGACCGGTTAGGCCCCCCGATAGCACTCTCCAGCGAGAGGGATTTCGATGTCGCGACGGTCAGTGCCGCGGTCTACGGCTGGGCACAGGATCTCATCCGCAGGACGGCGGAATGGTCGAGCGCCCAGGGCCTCGATCCCACGGCGGCCCGCCGGCTGGCGGCAAGGACCTTCGTGGCGGCCGGGCGACTGATCGCCGAAAAGGGAGACCCGATGGAGCGGATGCTGCTGGAATTGGTGACGCCGGGTGGGATCACCGAGCGGGGACTGCAGGTTCTCTCGGCGCGCGAAGTGCCGGCGGCCTGGGAGGAGGCCTGCATGGCGGTTCTCGCGAAGCTGACCGGCGGCCCTGCCGATACCTAGAAGCGGCGGTGCGAGGAGGATCATCGTAGCGGCGGCGGCGGGTATTTCTGGCCCCCGGCCGCCTGTTCGCTCGGCGCGATGGTCAATTCCGCGATGTCGACATGGTCAGGCATCCGCAGCGCCGAAACAAGCGCGGCGGCAATGTCGGCCGGGCGCAATGGCCGTTGCTCGCAATACATGCGCTTGCGCAAGCCTTCGCGGTCTCCGTCAAAGGCCTTGAGGTAGAAATCCGTCTCGACGCGTCCAGGCGCGATTTCGGTCAGCCTCACGCCAGTGCCTGCAAGATCGAAGCGCAGGATGCGACCGGCTTGCGACAGGCCGGCCTTTGCCGCGCCATAGGCTGTCGTACCGGCAAAGACGCCGCTGGCTGCCGTGCTGGTCAGGGTGAAGATGTGGCCGCGCTTGCGCGCGATCATACCGGGCAGGAGAAGGCGGATGAGTTGCAGCGGCGCGGTGAGATTCAGTTCCACCACCTCCGCCGTCTCTTCGGCGCTTTGTTCATGCAAGGGGCGCACGGTCGCCAGGCCGCCGGCATTGTTGACCAGCACGTCGATTTCGGCGGTGCCCAGCGCGGACATGATCGCTTCGCCATCGCGAACGTCGGTTGTGATGGGCTTGACCTGCGGCCCAAGCCGCTCCCGCAAGGCAAGCAGCGCGTCCTTGCTACGCGCCAGCGCATGGACCGTCAGCCCTTCCGCCACGAGGCTCTCAACGATCGCCGCGCCGATGCCTTTGGAGGCTCCGGTGACGAGGGCGGTGCGATAGTCCATGCTCGTTCTCCCAAGCTGCTACGATCAAAGCGCGCCGTGTTCGGCGACCGTCCTCAGGATGCCGACCAGCCCGGCGTCCCGCGCTGCCCTGAGTTCCTCGGGGCCGCGGCCATGCGTCGCCGCGCCCGTCGACGCCGAAACCGTCCGGATCGTGTCAGCGTCGAGCCTGGCCTCGAACAGCGTGTCCCAGATGGCCTGATAGGTGGGACCGTATTTGCGCAGGAAGTCCTCGATGCCGTCGGCATTGAGGCTGTTGGAAATGAATGAGCCCTGCAACGTCCATTTCGGTCCCGGTCCGTACATGAATGCCCGATCGATATCCTCGACCGACGCGACGCCGTCGCGCACCATGGCTATGGCTTCGCGCCACATCGCGCCCATCAGGCGCAAGGCGAGATGGCCTGTCACTTCCCGGTTGAGCGTGACCGGCTTCTTGCCGATGTCTTCGTAGACGGCGCGCGCCCGCGCGATTGCCTGCGGATCGGTCGCCTTACCGCCGACGATCTCGACGAGCGGCATCAGATGCACCGGGTTGAACGGATGACCAAGCACGATGCGACCCGGGACGCGGCACTCGGCCTGGATGTCGGAGACGAGCAGCGCGGAGGAGGAGGAAGCGACGATGACCTCGTCGCCGATATGGTTTTCAATCTCGGCAAGCAGCCGCCGTTTGAGCGGCAGGTCTTCCGGACCGTTCTCCTGCACGAAGTCGACTTCTTCGAGTGTCTCGGCCATCGTCGGGAAAAGCCTGATCGCCCCGGGCGCGGGCGCGGGGCCCTTCAAGCTGTCCAGGTCTGCCGCGAGCGCCGGCAGGACTTCGTGAAGGACTGCCTCCTGACCCTCCGCCGGATCATATACGCGCACATCATGACCGGCATGGGCAAAGCAAGCTGCCCAGCGCTGCCCGATGATGCCGAACCCGACAATGCCGATGGTCAGTCTGTCCATTTTTCAGGCCCTTCTCCCATCGAGCGCGGCACGAAACGCTTCGTTGAGGTCGTTCCATGGGATAAGCAGGTCGAGCCAGGCGCCGATGCGGCCGGCGACGAGGATCGCCTCATTGACAAGGGGGTCGAAAGGCACTGCCTCCTCCATCGCCCTCTCTAGACGAAACAGCAGCGCCGGCGTTTCCGCGAGATGGCAGAAATCTCGCAGCCGCGTCGCCGCCTTGTTCAGCGCAAGTGCCGCCGTCTGGCGCAGCACCGCCTCGTCGACGCTTGCCCGCTCGGATCGGATCCACCAGAGCAGTTCGTGCAGGACGCGCGCCTCCGCCTCCGCCGTGAAGACCGGTCCGGCGGGATGCATGATGGCCCGCGAAGCGGTGATATGGGCTATGTCGTCGGGCATGCGGTCCCAGATCACCTTGCGTCCGGCCACGATGTCGTGCGGAAGCGTCGATGCCGGCGGGGACTCCTCAGTCCCTCCGTCGGCCAGTGCCAGGGTCCCGTCGATGATGCGGCGTCCCTGTTCCCGCTTGAGCACCGCGGCGAGCTCCGCGATGCCCTCGACCGGCGCATCGAGATGGCCGAGCACGGTGATCTCCGCCGTCTCGGCCTGGAGCGGCGCGAAGGTGATTTCCAGGAACTGCCGTACCGGCCAGTAGATGAAGGCTCCCGCCTTGGCGTCGAGCACGTGGGTCGCGCCCTCCACGTCCTCGACGAAGGGGGCGTGCCAGTAGATATGGCTGCCGGCGATCTTGGGCGTGTGCAGTTGCAAACGCAGGGGTAGGGCGGCCAGCAGCGAGCGGCGAGTGCGCAGGGTGTCGCCGTTCAGTTGAATGGGCCAGGCCTTGCCCTCGGCCGAGAAAACGAGCTGCATGTCACTTGCCGGGGTTGAAGAACGAAACCGGCTTCAGGATCTGGTTGCGCATGTCGAGGAGATAGTCCGTCTCGATCACCTTGCGCCGATAGGCTTGCCATTCCGGGTCGGCTTCCATGCGGTCGCGACGCTCCTCACGGTCGGCAAGGGTCTCGTATTTCCACAAGTGCACGGTCCGGGAGAGATCGCCGATATGAGTCTGGAAGAAGCCGAAAGGCTCTCCCAGATAATGCCGCTGCATGGGCAGGCCGACATCCTCATAGAGCTTGAGGAAATGGGGCAGCTTGTTCGGGCGGGCGGTGTAGGTGCGGTGGTCGAAGATCATCTCGGTCACTCCTTCTGGTTCCTGTTCCGGCCCCGTGAGGCCAGAAAAGTCTTGTCCGGCTCGGCTTTGCCGACGCCGCAAGCGCGGGTCGTCTCAACCGCAACTTCGCACCGTCTCCGCGATAAGCCTGGCCGTCAGCGCCGGCGCTTCGATCTGCGGCACATGGCCAACGCCGTCGAGCAGGTGAACGGCGGCGAAGCCGGGCGCGCGGGCGGCATGAGCGGCAGGTGCTACGCGGTCGAGCTTGCCCCACACGAGCCGTGTCGGCACGCCGAGCCCGGCGAGAGCGGGCGTCAGGTCAAAGCCTTGCGTTCCATCCGGGAACAGCGCTTCCGCCATTGAGGCCAGCACATCCCTGTTGCCGTTCTTTTCCATTTGCCTCAGCGCCGCTTGCGCGTAGCCGGCCGGCAGGGTTCGAGGATCGCCCACCATGACCGCCAGCCAGCGCTCGAGCGCCTGGACGGTGGTCGAGCGCGCAAGCCCGGCGATGAAGCCGGCATTGATCTCCGGGCCGAGACCGCCCGGGGCAAGAAGGGTCACGGAGCGCACGGTGAGACGGCCGATCCGCGTAAGCGCAAGAGCGGCCGCCCCGCCCAGGGAATGGCCGACGAGATGAGCGTCCCTGACGCCCATGGCCTCCAGTTGGTCGGAAAGGGCGAAGGCGATCTCCTCGATGCTCTTGGCCGGCCGCGCGGCCTCCGCGCCGTGGCCGGGCAGGTCGAGGCTGACCGTCGTAACATCTGGTTCGAGCAAAGGCACGACTTGCCGCCAAACGGAACGGTCCGCTCCGAAGCCGTGGATGAGGACCGCCGGCGCCGTTCGACGCGCTGTCGCCGGCGTGGCGACGTGCGATGCCGGGGACTCCGTCGGCTCCGTCTGGATGCCGCCGGACCGATCCGGACGCCCGGCGAGTGCGGCGTCAATGTCACGCTTCTTGATGCGACCCCTTGGACCGGTCCCTGAGACGGTCGACAGGTCCAGCCCCGCGGCCGCCGCAAGCCGGCGGGCAAGCGGGCTTGCGATTGCACGGGTGCCGGACTGGTGGGAGGGCGCAGGGGCGTCGGTTGCGGAGAGGGGATCGGCCGTCGCTGTTGTTGCGGCTGGAGCCGCGTGGCCTGCCACCGGTTTTTCGTCGGCGATGGTGCCGAGCACGGCGCCCACCGGCGCTTCCTGCCCCTCGGTGAAGTAGATATCGGCCAGCCAGCCATCTCGATCCGCCTCGATTTCGGTCGCCGCCTTGGCCGTCTCGACGGTGACGATGAGATCGCCGGCCTTGACCGGGTCACCGGATTTGGCCGCCCAGGCAATCACCAGCACGGTTTCCATATACTCGCCGCCGGCGCTGTCGATGCTGATCGGATGGGTTGCCATCTGCCGCCTCGTCACTTCAAGGTCTTCAACGCGGCAGCGCGGATCTTCTCGGCGCTCGGCAGCATCGCCGTTTCGAGAGGCTCGGAATAGGGGATCGGCATGTCCGGCAGCGTCACGCGCGCGACCGGAGCGTCGAGTTCGTCGAAGGCATGGTCCATGATCGTTGCCGAAAGTTCGGCGGCGTAGCCGCAGAAGCGCCAGCCCTCGTTGACCACCACCGCGTGGTGCGTCTTCGCGATCGAGGCGACGATGGCGTCGAGGTCAAGGGGGCGCAGCGACCGGAGATCGATGATTTCCGCCGAAACGCCGTCCGCGGCCAGCAGATCGGCCGCCTTTGTCGCTTCAACCACCATCTTGGAAGTGGCGAAGATCGAGATGTCGCTGCCCTCGCGCACGGTTGCCGCCTTGCCAAGCGGCACGATCACGTCGCCTTCCGGAACCTCGCCGCGAATGTTGTAGAGCAGCTTGTGCTCGAGGAAGACGACCGGCTGGCTGTCGCGGATGGCGGCCTTCAGCATGCCCTTGGCGTCGGCCGGCGTCGAAGGCGCTACGACCTTGATGCCGGGTACGTGGGCAAGCATGGAATCCAGCGCCTTGGAATGTTGCGCGCCCGCGCCCGCTCCGCCGCCGCCCTGGGTGCGCACGACGAATGGCATCTTCACCTGACCGTTCCAGACATAGTTATAGATCGATGCCTGGTTGACCAAAGCATCGAGCGACAGCGGTATGAAGTCGGCATACATGATTTCCAGCACCGGCCGGGTGCCGGTCATGGCTGCGGTCACCGCCATCGCGGTCAGGGCCTGTTCCGAGATCGGCGTGTCGCGCACCCGCCTTTCGCCGAATTCCTCCATCAGCCCCTTCGTCACCTTGAACACGCCGCCGTAGCGGCCGATGTCCTCGCCGAAGAGGAAGACGGAAGGATCGGCCTGCATCTCCTCGCGCAGCGCGGCGTTGAGCGCCTCGGCGTATCGCATCATCGCCATGTCAGTGCGTCTCGCTGTAGGGATTGCAGGCTTCGTCCACCAGGAACTCCGGCATCGGGTCAGAAAGGGCGACCTCGAACGCTTCATCCGTCTCGGCCTTGGCCGCGGCCTCGATATCGGCGAGCCGTGCCTCGCCGACATCGCCCAGCAAAGCCTTGCGGGAGATGATCAGCGGGTCGCGCGCTTTCCAGGCAGCGATATCGTCGGGCCTTTGGTAGCCGCCCATATCGGAAGTCGAGAAACCTTCGACGCGGTAGGTCTTGCATTCGACCATGCCGGGACCTTCGCCACGTCTCGCTCTTTCTGCCATCGCCGACACGGCGCGATAAACGGCGACCGCGTCGTTGCCGTCGACGATCTTGGCCGGCATCGCGTAGCCGGCGGCGCGGATCGATAGATCCGCGACCGGCGACTGGACATCGGAAGGAACGGTCAGGCCGAACTGGTTGTGCTCGAGCACGAACACGACCGGCAACTTCCAGAGCCCGGCCATGTTCATCGCCTCATGGCATATGCCCGTCTGCGCGGCGCCGTCGCCGAAGACGCACATGGCGACATTGCCCGTGCCGAGGATCTGCATCGACAGCGCCATGCCGGCAGCCGCGGGGATACCGGCTCCGACGATCGCGTTGCCGCCAATCACGCCCTTTTCGGCATCGGCCACCAGCATATGGCCGGCACGTCCGCCGCAGGCGCCCGTTGCCCTGCCGAATATCTCGGCCACGACTGGGCGCATGGCCATGCCCTTGCCGATGTAGACGGCATGGCCGCGATGGGTGGTGGCAACCTTGTCGCCGGCTTCCAGGGCGGCCGTGGCCGCGACGCCCACAGCCTCCTGGCCGTCGCATCGATGGATAGGGCCACGCGTGCGCCCTTCCTTATGAAGCGCCCCCAGCCTCTCCTCGAGGTGCCGCACCAGCAGCATCCGACGATAAATCTCCAAATGCTGTTCGACGGACGGAGTGTTCTTCACGGGCTATCCCCAGTTGTGCGCCGAATTAAATACAAAAGTGTCGACACTTTGCAAGCGCTTCTGCAGAGCGGCGCGAAACAAGTTCGAAAAAGGGGAGGATTCAGGCGGCTGGTGGGATGGAACGAAGGGCGGAGAGCATCTCGTCGAGGTCGGCGCAAGGGAGGCAACCGAGGTCGGCGATATCCTTGGTCACGTCGACCGGCAGGCCTGAATTCGAATCCTTCGGCACCTCGTTCAGTCGTCCGCCGATCAGCACGGGCAAGGAAAGTCCGCGCACCGCCATCGCGGCCTTCACAGCCTGCGCATAGCGTAGGGCGACGCCGTTGTAGGTGCTGACCGCGATGGCGTCCGCGCCGGTTTCGGCGGCACGGGCGACGAGCGCTTCCGGGTCGACGGCGACGCCAGCGTCGACGATGGCGATGCCGAGACCTTCGAGCGCCTGTTCGACGAGATATTTGCCGTGCTCGTGAACATCCGTGGTGCCGATGCAGATAGTGAGATTTCTCGCCGCCTCCATCCGCTTCTGGGCCGCCGCCCAGCTTGCCGCCTTGTGGTTGAGCTCTCGCGCCCATTCGGCGTGGATCAGCGRCACACGCCCGCGCGGACCTGTCGCACCTGGGCCGAAAAGAGCTTCCAGGCGTTTCGGACCGATGCGGCGGATGGCCAGCATCAGCGCAGCAGGGTCGTCCACATCGACCCCTCGTTCGGCGAGACCGGCGAGAGCGGCATCGGCAAAGCGTCGACCGCCTTCGACGAGCATGTCGGCCATCGCCTCGGTCTTGGCCCAATCGAAGACCGGATCGTAGAAAGACGCGTGCAGCGTCAGCCTGTGGGCGAATGTCTGCGCGTCGATGATCTCGTCAACGTCGGGAATACGCTGGTTCTCCGTCACCGGCACGGGATTGATCGCATGGCCCGAAGGCCAGCGCCCCATAGCGAGGATGTCGGCCATCAGGTAGCTGGCCAGGCTGGCGTAATTGCCTGCGGGGGTCGACTGGTAGGAGACGGTGTTGCCGAAGATCATGGTGCCCGGCGTGTCGGTGACCCGCACGAGCGCCGCGTGGAAGGCGGTGCGCGAAAGCGGGTCGCTGAAGTGATGGCCGTAGCAATGGGCAAGGTGCGCGCCGATCAGCGTCTCGACGATATGCTTCTCCACCAGCACCATGCCGAGCGCGCAGGCCATGTCGATGAAAAGTCCGGCAAATCCGTCGTCGAGATTCGAATGGACCAGGATCTCCGCGTCCTGCGCCGCGATCAGCCCGAGCGCGGTCACGGTCGCCTCGGTTGTCGCCACATCGTCGTCCCAGTAGGGCAGGCGGAAGGTGAAATATTGTCCAAGATTGCCGATGGCCGTTGCTCCGGCCGCGATCGCGGCACGCGTGTTTTCGACGGCGCCCGGCAGGCCGAGCATGAAGTCTCCGAAATGCGCGGCCGCGGAAGCAGCATTGGTGATGCGCGCGAAATCCTCCGGACCGGTCAGCACGATGCCTGTGCCGCGCGCGGCCTTGGCGCGCATGGCCTGCGGATAACCCATCGACCAGTCCAGCGTGATGCCGAAACGATCGACCGTAACCCCTGCCTTGCGGCATTGCTCATGCACTTCGCCGATCGCCGCGATGGTGCGGTCGACGCTGCGGAAGCCGATGTGGGCATGCTGCATGACGCGACTTTCCGCCACCGCCTTGCGTTTCCACGCGGCTTCGGACGGCATTCCCGTTTCGATGAGGAAACGGCAGCTTCCGAGCCGCCAGTCGCGCGCCATGGTTCGCCCCTCGGCGAGCAGGTCCCGGCCTGGCTTGAGACGCGGATCGGTGAGGACGGGGACGATGTCGGCGGTCATGATGTCTGCTGTTCGGCTTCGGTGATGAAACGGTGGATGACGGCGGCAATGCCTCCCGGCCTGGCGAGGGGATGGAAATGCGCGCCGTCGACGGATGCGTATCGGGCGCCCGGTATCGCGGCGGCAATGGCTCGCGTCAGTTCAGGCGGAGTCAGCACGTCGCCCGTGGCGGCGATCACCTGCACCGGAACGGCAATCCCCGCGAGGTCATCGAGGCAATCGTGATCGAGCAGCATGCGCAGGCGCGACGCGGCGACGTTCAATGGGGCAAGGATCCGCGAGGCGGTGGCGACCGCCGCCTCGAGTTCGGCTGCATGCATGGCTAGGTAGGAAGCCTCGTGGCAGAGCACATGGGTAAGGCGCTGGTAGGTCTCAGCCATGCCTGCCTCGAGCAGTTCGGCACGCGCGGTGAAGACGGTGCGGAAGCGTGTATCGGCCCGCGCCCAGGAACTGCTGATCGTGTAGCTCAGCCCGAGATCCGCATGGTCGAGGGCAAGTCTCTGGGCGATGGCGCCGCCGGTGGAATGCCCGACGATATGGGCCGGCCCGCCCGTCTGCGCCAGCAGGCCCGCGACATCGCCGGCGATGAGTGGAACGGAGTAGGGGCCGTCGGGGCGGTCGCTGCGGCCCGCGCCGCGATGATCGATGACTATGAGGCGATAGTCGGCCTCAAGCAGGCGCACGACGCCGGACCAGAATCGTCCGTCGCCGCCGAGTCCCGGGATGAGGACGAGGCGCGGCCCCTTCGCCCCGAACGTTTCGTAGTGGATGCGGCAGCCATCGGCGGCGACGAAGAAGGCCATCAGCGGCGGCCTCCCTTCCCGGGCGGGTCGATGTCGAGCAGATCGCGCAGCGCGGCGACGAGACTCAGCGCGGTCAGTGCCGAAGTCTTCGGATTGACGGGCGAGGGCGCGTTGACCATGTTGAAGAAGGCGGTGCCCGCAGCGCTCTCGGCCTCGATTTCATGGCTGTTGCCGATCGCCTTCGGGTCGGCGATCACCCGCACGGTGACCTTTTCGTCCCCTACGGCCAGCGCCACGGCGAAGGCCGCGTTGAGGTTCTTCGGATAGGCCGATGCCGCGTCCGCGGGGGTGCCCTCGAAGAGCGTCACGGCATCGCGTTCGGCCGATAGACCAAGCGCGGCGATCTCGGCTTCCCAGGCCGCCGGCGGCTTGCGCGAGGTATAGCGCACCCGCGCGTCGGGAAGGGCCGCTATGGCACGCAGATAATCGAGGCCGCCCAGCGCTCCCGCCGGCAGGATAAAGCGCGCGCCGCCGCTGCGGCCGGCGGCGGTGATCCGGGCGTGAAGCGTGGCATCGGCAAGCGCGCCGACCGATGCCACGACGGTTGGTATTCCGGCCTCCAGCAAGGCTGGTATGTAGGTCGCCACTGCCCCCTGGCCCGCTGCTTCGACCACAGCCCGCGGCTTTGCCTCGATCAGTCGCTCGACCCTGGTGACCGCACTGACATTCGCCGGCAGTTCGGGACTGGCGCCTTCGCGCAGCAACACCAGCCAATCGACCGCGTCCGGTGGAAAGGCCGAGACGATGTCACGCGCGATCGCGCCGTAGCCGATGAGGCCGAGCGTCGTCATCCGGTGTCTTCAGGAGCCGCGGCCCACGGGATCAAACTTGTCGGTGAGATCGACGCCGAAGACGGTCCTGCGCTCGATCTCCAGCACGTTTTCCGGGCGTGGGAAGTTGGAGGGCACGCGGTCGCCCGGCTTGCGTGGCTTGCCGATGAGGCGAAAAAAGTCTTCGAGCCCGTTGGGCACGATCAGCCAGAGCCAGCGAAGCTGCGTTTCGCCATCGTTGATGAACATGTGCCTGACATTCTTCGGCAGGAACACCACGCTGTCGGGGCCGAGGGGATACTCCTTGCCGTCGACGACGGCGCGGCCGTGGCCTTCGATGATATAGACGGCCTCCTCATTACGCTCATGCGTGTGCTCGCGCACATAGCCGCCAGGCGCCACCGATTGTGTGCCAAGCGCGAACGGGTGCTCCATGCCGACGATATGAGGCGCCAGCGCCACGTCGATATGGCCGTTCGCCGGCACCGGCTGCCAGTAGCTTTCACGCGTTTCGAGCCCGGAGATATGAATGCCGGATGGAGCTGGCGGAAGGTGAGTATCATCCATGGCTCTGCCTCTCGAAAAGCGCTTGAGATTATCGTGCGGGCGCATGCCGCTCTCCAACAGAGCGTATAATGCAAAAAGTGTCGACACAATAGTAGACAGATTTAATTTCCCGCACCTATAGTGACGCCGCGATGACAGTCTGGGGGACCGCCAATGGGCGAATTCGATGTTCTGCTTATCGGTTCCGGTTCGGCGGCCTGCTCGGCGGCATTGAGGGCGGCCAAGGGCGGCCTCAATGTGCTGGTTATCGAAAAGAGCGAATGGCTTGGTGGCACCTCGGCCATGTCCGGCGCGGGGGTCTGGATACCCGCCAACCATCTGGCAGCGGCTGCCGGCGTCGCCGACAGCCGGGACGATGCGCTGACCTATCTGCGCGCGGTGTCTCCGCGGGATTGGGCGCGGAAGGAAGATGCGCTCTGGAGCGCCTTCGTCAGGGCGGCTCCCGATATGCTGCGTTTCCTTTCTGGCAACACGCCTCTCGACTTCCGCCTGGTCAACGAGCCGGATCCCTTCGCCGAGGCGCCCGGCGGCAAGCTTTTCGGCCGCATGCTCTCGCCGAGGCCGCTCAGCCGCCGCATCCTGGGCAAGTTTGCGCCGCGCCTGCGCCGCTCCACCCTGCCGCACAGCTTCAGCTACCAGGAAATCGTCGATCTCGACCTCTATCACCACCCTATCCGCGCCGGCCTCAGGCTCTGGCCGAAGCTGCTTTGGCGGCGGCTGACGAATGCCGGCGGGCAGGGCACGGCCCTCATGACCGGGCTCATCAAGGGCTGCCTGGATGCGGGGGTCGCCTTCCAGTTGGAAACGCGCGCCGTGGGCCTGCTTCAGGATTCGGACTCGCGCGTGATCGGCGCCGAAGTGGAGCGCGAGGGCCGGCGGACGAAACTTCTTGCTCGGCGCGGCGTGATCATCGCGACGGGAGGATTCGAATGGGATGCCGAGATGCGGGCGCGGCATTTTCCCGGCGCGCTCGATCGTATCGGCAGCCCTCCCACCAATGAGGGCGACGGCCAGAAGCTTGCCGCTTCCGTCGGGGCGGAGCTGGACCGCATGGACCAGGCGAACGTCTATCCCTGCCTGCCGACGCTCTACCAGGGCAAGCCGCATGGCCTGCCCATGACCTTTCAGGCCGAGCCGCATTCGATCGTCGTCAACCGCGACGGCAGACGCTTTGTCAGCGAGAACGATTTCAACATCGGTGAGGCGATCGACGCGCGCGGAGCGGACGGCGCCCCGGTGAACCTGCCCTGCTATCTCGTCGGCGATCATCGCTTCCTGAGGACGTCTCTGCCCTTCCGCTGGTATGCGTCCTACGAACGCCAGTGGATCAAGAAGTCGGACACGATCGGCGGCCTCGCCGCAAAGCTGGGATTACCGGCGTCGGCTCTCGAAGCGACGATCGCCCGATGGAACGGCTTTTGCTCCAAGGGGCGCGACGAGGATTTCCGCCGCGGTGAGAACGGCTGGGAGGATTACAAGGCGCATGGCCCTGAAAATCGGCTGAAGCCGATCGACAAGCCGCCCTATGTCGGCATGACGCTCAATCGTTCGATCCTGGGCACCAAGGGCGGCGCCCGCACCAACGAGCGGGCGCAGGTGCTGAGGCCGGACGGTTCGATCATCCCCGGCCTGTACGCGGCCGGCCTTGCCATGGCCAACCCGATCGGCACCCGCGCGGTTGGAGCCGGCACGACGCTTGGCCCCAATCTGACCTGGGGTTTCATCGCCGCCGAAACCATCCTTCACCAGAACCGGTGAGTTCTCCGGGGTGAATGCGCATCGTCACTCGAACGTCCTCGAGGTCGAGGATCACCGTGTCGGCGCCACTGCTGTCGGCCTAGCAAATTTCTCCGGCCGTGATCCGGCGCAGACAGCGGCGGGACGGGCGTGACGAAGCTCACCATCGCACCGTGGCCTTCACCGTCACCTGTCCGTCCGACGAGCGAACTTCCATTTCCATCTCGCCTTTTCCGCGGGCCGTTCCGCTGAGCAGCAGGGTCTGCGGGCCGATCGCCGGGCGGACTCCGCGAAACGAGAATTGGCGCGGCGCGAGTCCGGCGACGACAGCAGCGAAGTTCATGAGCAGCGTCGCTTGCAGCGGGGCGTGGATGACGAGCCCGGGATAGTGCTCGACGCCCGTGGCGTAAGGCGCATCGTAGTGGATGCGATGCCCGTTGAACGTCAGCGCGGAATAACGGAAAAGCAGCACCGGATCGACGTCGACTGTCCGCTCGTGCGACGTGGCCGACCTGGGGCCGGCGGGCTGAGCCGGGGCCTGTGGCGCGCCAGTCTCCGGCTCGCGATAGACGATGATCTGGTCCTCTTCGACCACCGGACCGGCGGCGTTGGCGATCTCGTGGCGCACCGTGACAAAAGCGAGCCTGCCCGAACGGCCCTGTTTTTCCTCGATCGCGCGCACCATCGAGCGGCGGCGGATCGCGTCACCGGGGCGGATCGGCGCCAGGAATCGCACGTCGCTGCCTGCCCACATGCGGCGCGGAAGCGGCACGGGCGGCAAGAATCCACCTTTGGCCGGGTGCCCGTCTGGACCCAGTTCGCGCGCGTCYGCGATGTCGGGGGTCAGGCACCAGTGCAGGCCGGGGGGAGTCTCGTCGAGCCGCGCCGCATGCGCTCCGAGTGTGGCTTCGAAGCTGGCGATGACGCGCGGGGTGACGATGTCCTCGGCCTCCCACGACCGTCCGATCCATTCCTGCAATACGATGTTGTCCGATCCCAAGGCTCCGACTCCGCTTCAAGTCTCGAATTCCGCGCGGATGCGATCGGTATCGGCTCCGAGCCCCGGAACGGTCGGCGGCGTCTCGAACGCAGCGGACCGCACCGAGGGTTTCGGGACCGTGACCCTCTTGCCGCCGGGCAGCGCGACCTCGATCCGGCGCAGCGCTTTGTGCAGCGGAAGATCGCGCACCTCGCTCACCCGTCCCCAGGCGTTCTGGGCCTGATCGAGCCGCCCGATCGCTTCGTTGGAATCGATCGCCGCGAAAATCGGCTCGACTTCGGCATCGAGCGCTTCGCGGTTGGCGACGCGCTGGGCGTTGGTCGCGAAGCGTTCGTCATTGGCGAGATCCGGCCGCCGCAGGACCGCCGAGCAAAAGCGCTTCCATTCGCTGTTTTGCTGGACGGAGACGACCACGGCCGCGCCATCGCAGCAGGCATAGGGCCGGTAGGGATAAATCGAGGCGTGCGCCAAGCCGTAACGGCCCGTCTCGCGGCCGGTATGCTCGTAGTACAGCAGCGGCACCGCCATCCAGTCGGCCATGCCGTCAAACATGGCTATTTCGATCGCCCGGCCTCGGCCGGTCCTGCCGCGCGCCAGCAACGCCTCGAGGATCGCCGCATGCGCGTTCATTCCTGTTGCGATGTCGGCAGCCGACACGCCGATCTTGCAAGGCGTATCGGCGGTGCCGGTCACTGCGCAGATACCGCTTTCCGCCTGCACCAGCATGTCGTAGGCCCGCATTGATGCGTAGGGTGTGTCCTGCCCGTAGCCGACGATGTTGACGGCAATCAGCCGGGGAAATTTCTCGCCAATCACGGTGGCGGAAAGGCCTAACCTGTCGATCGCGCCCGGTGCAAGGTTCTGCACGAGGACATCCGCCTGGGCGACCATCCGATGCAGCAGAGCGAGGTCTTTCTCGGCCTTGAGGTCGAGCGCCACGCTCTGCTTGCCGCGGTTCAGCCAGACAAAATAGGCCGACATGCCTTCGACGGTGGAATCGTAGTGGCGCGCGGTCTCACCTTCGGGGCGTTCGATCTTCACGACGCGAGCACCTGCATCGGCGAGGCGGACCGTGCACAAGGGAGCAGCGACCGCCTGCTCGATCGAAACGACGAACAGGCCCTCCAGCGGGCGGGCGGCGTCAGACATTGCGCTGCACCCCAGAACGGGCGAGCACGCCTGGCTTCAGCCTCTCGTTCTTGCCGTAATCTTCAGCTGGGTGGAAGAACAGGCGCGGCGTGTCGTCGATGTCCTCGAGCCTTTTGCGATAGGTCTCCAGATAGGCCTTGCGGCCGTCGTCGCCGACGCGGCCGGGCATGTAGGCGACGAAGGGCGGCAACACATCGAAGCCCGCATAGCGCAGCAGGCCGTTATGGATCGGCCACAACACCGTGAGGATGTCGCCGTCGATGCCGTCGGGCGCATAGGTGTCGGCCGAGGTGCCCGTGGTGGCGGCCACCATGGCGAGCTTTCCCTTGAACATGCCGGTGTCGTATTTGCGGCCCGGCAGATAGGCAAAGCCGCGCGCGAAGACCCGGTCGGCCCAACCCTTGAGCATCGCCGGCATTCCGAACCACCAGACGGGAAACTGCAAGATCACGAAGTCCGCCCGTTTCAGCTTCTCGATCTCGGCATTGATGTTGGCCGCCAGCCGACCCGTCTCATAGGCGGCGGTCTGCTCTCGCTGCAGGCTGAAGAAATCCGGATCGTTGCGCTCGCCAGTCATGTCGCCTTGCCCGGCGACCGGATTGAAGCCGATCGCATAAAGGTCGCTGACCACCACGCTGTGGCCGACCCGCGTCAGGGTCTCGAAGGCGAGGTCCTTCATGGCGCCGTTGAAGGACTTCGGTTCCGGATGCGCGTAGACGATGAGGACGTTCACAACGACCACTCCTAATAAGAACGCGGCAGGCCGAGCACGTGCTCGGCCAGGAACGACAGGATGAGGTTGGTGGAAATCGGCGCGACCTGGTAGAGGCGCGTCTCGCGGAACTTGCGCTCGACGTCATATTCCTCGGCGAAGCCGAAGCCGCCATGCGTCTGGATGCAGGCGTTGGCGGCCTCGTTCGAGGCATCAGCCGCCAGCATCTTGGCCATGTTCGCCTCGGCGCCGGGGTTCTTGCCGGCTTCGTAAAGGGCGAGCGCCTCGCGCACCATCAGCTCGGCCGCGCGCATGTTGGCGTAGGCCCTGGCGATCGGAAACTGGATTCCCTGGTTCTGGCCGATCGCCCGACCGAACACATGGCGCTCCCTGGCGTAAGCGCTTGCCTTGTCGATGAACCATTTGGCATCGCCGACGCATTCGGAAGCGATCAGGATCCGCTCGGCATTCATGCCGGAGAGGATGTAGCGGAAGCCTTTTCCCTCCTCGCCGATCAGGTTTTCGGCGGGCACGCGCAAATCATCGAAGAATATCTCCGTGGTGGCATGGTTCATCATGGTGCGAATAGGCCGGATGGTGAGGCCGTTGCCGATGGCCTCGCGCATCTCGACGATGATGACGGAAAGGCCGTCGGTCTTCTTCATGCCGTCCGCCAGCGGCGTGGTGCGCGCCAGAAGCAGCATCAGGTCCGAATGCTCGGCGCGGCTGGTCCAGATCTTCTGGCCTTTGACCACGAAATGGTCGCTGTCGAGCCGGGCGGTGGTCTTCAGCGCGCCGGTGTCGGTGCCGCTGGTCGGCTCGGTGACGCCGAAAGCCTGCAGGCGCAACTCGCCGGTGGCGATCTTCGGCAGATAGCGCTGCTTCTGCGCTGCCGAGCCGTGGCGAAGCAACGTGCCCATCGTGTACATCTGCGCATGGCAGGCGCCGCCGTTGCAGCCGGCGCGCTGGATCTCCTCCAGCACCGCGGCAGCGGCCGAAAGCGGCAGGCCGGAGCCGCCATACTCCTCGGGGATAAGGATCGAGAGCCAGCCGGCTTCCGTCAGGGCTTCGACGAATTCGCGAGGGTAGGCCATATCCCTATCGAGGGCGCGCCAATACTCGCCGGGAAAACGGGCGCAGAGTTTGGCGACGGCTTCGCGAATATCCTGATAGTGTTCCATGGATTGCCGGGCCTTTCGTCTCGCTCCGGCGGCCAGTATCACGCCGGCACATCTCGACAGCAACGCAAGGCAGGTGTGATCAGCTATGCCGAAATTGAAACCCTTACGGCGCCGAACCGAGAAGCTGGCCGACCCATACGGCCCGCTCGACAAGATCGCGGGCGGTATCCTCGATCGCCTGGCCGGCAAAGCGCGCCAGCCGCGAGGCCGGCCGGTCGGCCGGATAGGCAAGGATGAGGCGACGCACGGGCACGGGATCGATCAGCGGCGCGGCGGTGAGCAGGCCGGCGGCGACATCGGCATGGATGGGCGCGAGCGGCAGGATCGTCCAGCCATGGCCATTGCGCACGAGGTCCTTCAGCACCGAATAGGTATCCGCCTCGATGCCGACATCGAGCGTGATGCCGGTCTCCGCGGCGCAGCGTTCGACGATGATGCGCAGCCCGTGCTTGACGCTGGGCAGCAACAGCCTTTTGCCGGCGAGCGAGGCGAACGGCACGGCGCGCACGGTCGAGAAGCCGGCATCGGGGGGGCCGATCAGGAACAGGTTCTCCAGGAGCAGCGGGCGGGTGCGAAGCGATCTCGCCATGCGCGGATCGTAGAGCACCGCGACGTCTATTTCGCCCCGATGCAGCCAGTCGAGCAAATAGCCGGTATAGGCGCTGACAAGCCTGAGCTTCGCCTTGGGATGGGCCTTGCCGAAAGCCGCCGCCAGCGGCAGCGAGATGATGTCGGCCACCGTGGGCGGCAAGCCGATGGCGATCTCGCCCGTCAGCGGCGCATCGGCGGGCGTGGCGGTCGCGCGGATCTCGTCGATCTCGGCCAGCACCCGCACGGCGTGGGCCAGCACTTGCTTGCCCTGTTCGGACAGCACCATGCCGCGCCCATGACGCAGGAACAGGGCAAAGCCCAGTTCCTCCTCCAGCATGCGCACCTGGCGGCTCAGCGCCGGCTGCGCGATATGCAGCCGGTCTGCGGCCTTGCTGAGGCTGCCGAGCTCGGCGACGTGGATCAGGGTGCGCAGCTGTGACAGCTCCATAAGCTATCGAATATCATTATATCTGATCACAAGAAAGGGACGAAGATTGTATCGGATGGTTGACGTAGTCTTATGCCAAATCCAATCCTCGGGGGTCCAAGGTGACGGCGAGCAGCCTACATGCGAAACACCCGGAAGCGGCTGCCTCTGCGGCTCTTCCGGCGGCATCTGAAACGCAGTGGCCGGATCAGGTCTATGACGTGCTGAAGGCCGCCGGCATCAGCCAGATGTCCTATGTGCCGGACGCTGGCCATACCACGTTGATCCGCCGCTTCGGCGCCGATCCCGAAGTCGTCACCAATGTGCTGACAACCGAGGAGGAGGGCATAGCCATTGCTGCCGGCTCCTGGCTCGGCGGCAAGCGCAGCGTCGTGCTGATGYAATCCTCCGGCGTCGGCAATTGCATCAACATGCTGTCGCTACCGGTGCAGGCGCGCCTTCCCTTACTCGTCCTGGTG
Source organism: Mesorhizobium sp. LCM 4577 (assembly GCF_001854795.2). Classification (NCBI taxonomy): domain Bacteria; kingdom Pseudomonadati; phylum Pseudomonadota; class Alphaproteobacteria; order Hyphomicrobiales; family Phyllobacteriaceae; genus Mesorhizobium; species Mesorhizobium sp. LCM 4577. The sequence continues at coordinate 140,155 of NZ_MDDU01000013.1, forward strand.
ACGATGCGCGGCGAGTGGGCCGAGTTCAATCCATGGCAGGTGCCGATGGGACAGGCGACCGAAGCTTCACTGAAAGCGATCGGCCTCAGCGTGCTGCGGGCAGAGACCGGCCCCGACCTGGTGGACACCGTGGCGCAGGCGGCCGCGATGGCCTTCGACGCCGACCAGCAGATCGCCGTGCTCATCGGGCAGCGCCTGCTTGGCAAGAAGAAGTGGTGAACGACATGGCATTGCCGACGATGGATCGCCGCGCGGCGGTGAAGAAGCTGCTCGACACGCGCGATGACGCCCTGGTGGTGACCGGGCTCGGATCGCCGAGCTATGACGTGCATGCCGCCGGCGACAGGGACGACAATTACTATCTTTGGGGCGCAATGGGCGGCGCGGCATTGGTCGGCCTCGGGCTTGCACAGGCGCAGCCGCAGAGGCGGGTGATGGTCATCACCGGCGACGGCGAGCAACTCATGGCCTTCGGATCGCTGGCGACGATCTCGGTGGCGCGGCCGAAAAATCTCGACCTGATCATTCTGGACAACCAGCATTTCGGCGAGACCGGCATGCAGTCCAGCCATACCGGCCGCGGCATCCGCTTCGACAAGGTCGCCGCCGCCTGCGGTTTCGCGGCGGTCGCCGAACTGCGCTCGTTGGAGGAGGTCGACGCGCTGTGCGAAAAGCTGCGCCGTCCTGCGGAAGGGCCTCGCTTGTTCGTGCTGAAGATCACGGCAGAGAACCTGCCGCGCTCTCTGCCGCCGCGCGATGCCGTAGCGGTCAAGAACCGCTTTCGCGCCCATCTGGGCTTTGCCACCTGTTGAGGGCCGACATGCCGCTGGTCAGCTTCCAGAACACGGTCGGTGGTCGGCTGCAATCGAGCGCCGACACGTTCGAGAGCTATGACCCCTTCACCGGCAAGCCGTGGGCGTTGATTCCGCGCGGCGGCAAGGCCGAAGTGGACGCGGCCGTGGCGTCCGCCAAGGCGGCTTTCCGCTCGAAGGACTGGGCAGGCATCACGCCGACCGCGCGCGGCAAGCTCCTGGTGCGGCTCGCCGAACTGATTGCCGAGAATGCCGAGCGCATCGCCGCGATCGAGACGCGCGACAACGGCAAGCTGATCACCGAGATGACGGCGCAGCTGCGTTACATCCCCGAATGGTACCGCTATTTCGGCGGCCTCGCCGACAAGATCGAAGGAGCGGTGCTGCCGATCGACAAGGCCGGCATGTTCGCCTTCACCCGCCACGAGCCGCTCGGCGTCATCGCCGCGATCGTGCCCTGGAACTCGCCGCTGCTGCTGCTCACCTGGAAGCTTGCGCCGCTGCTGGCGGCCGGCAACACCGTCGTCATCAAGCCGTCGGAACACGCCTCGGCCTCGACGCTGGAATTCGTCAAGCTGTTCGCGCAAGCGGGCTTTCCGCCGGGCGTCGTCAACACCGTCACCGGCATGCCGCAGGATGTCGGCGTGCCGCTCGTCTCCCATCCCGACGTCGCCAAAATCGCCTTCACGGGCGGCGAGCCGGGCGGGCTTGCCGTCTACCGCGCGGCCGCCGAGGGGTTGAAGACGGTCACGCTCGAGCTCGGCGGCAAGTCGGCCAACATCGTCTTCGACGACGCCAATCTGGAAAGCGCCGTCAACGGCGCGATCTCCGGCATTTTCGCGGCCAGCGGCCAGACCTGCATCGCCGGCTCGCGGCTGCTCGTCCAGCGCAAGATACATGACCGGTTCGTGGCCGAGGTGATCAAGCTTGCCGCCAGCGCCCGAATGGGCAACCCGGCGCTGCCGGAAACGCAGGTCGGACCCATCACCACGCAGTCCCAGCGTGAGAAGGTGCTCTCCTACCTCGGAATCGCCAAGCGCGAGGGCGCCTTGTGCGTGCTGGGCGGCGGCAAGCCTGCGTCGGACAAGCTGGCGGAGGGGTGGTTCGTCGAGCCCACCATCTTTACCGGCGTGAACAACGCGATGCGCATCGCGCGTGAAGAAGTGTTCGGGCCGATCCTGTCGGTCATTCCTTTCGATGACGAGGAAGAGGCCTTCGCCATTGCCAATGACAGCCCCTACGGGCTGGCGGCGGGACTGTGGACGAGCGACATGGGCAGGGCGCTGCGCGGCGCGGCGGCGATGGAGGCGGGCATGGTCTGGATCAATTCATACCGCGCGGTCTCCTATATGGCGCCCTTCGGCGGCTACAAGAGAAGCGGTATCGGCCGCGAGAGCGGGCAGGAGGCGATCGGCGCCTATCTGCAGACCAAGACGGTGTGGATAGATATGGCAGGCAAGACCGCCAATCCCTTCGTGATCCGCTAAGATAGACAAGGGTCCGAAGGCAATGGCCCGTTCAGAATGACGAGGGAACCGCATATGAGACAAGCAGGCAAGGTAGCGATCGTCACCGGAGCGGCACGCGGCATCGGGCGCGCATGCGCCGAGCGCTTCCTGGCTGAAGGCGCGAAGGTCGTGCTCGGCGATATCGACGCTCAAGAGCTCGAGAAATGCGCTGCCGAAATCGGCTCCCCGGCGAGCGTCGCAGCGGTGGTCACGGATGTCAGCAGGAAGGAGCAGGTCGACGCGCTGGTCGCGGCGGCGGTCACGAGGTTCGGCCGTGTCGACGTCATGGTCAACAATGCCGGCATCGCTCCGGTCCAGGACTTTCTCGACATCAGCGAGGCCGATTACGACCGGGTCCTCGCCGTCAATTTGAAGGGTGCGTTCATGGGCACGCAGGCGGCCGCACGCCAGATGATCGCGCAAGGGCAGGGCGGCGTGATCATAAACATGTCCTCGATCAATTCCGGGCTCGCCAATCCCCGGGTCGCGACCTATGCGATCTCGAAGGGCGGGATGAATCAGGTGACCGGCACCGCCGCCGTCGCCTTCGCGCCCTATGGCATCCGCGTGGTCGGTGTCGGTCCGGGCACGATCGCCACGGAGATGGTGATGGATGGTACCTTCATCGATTCCGAGGAAATGCGCCGCGCGATCCTTTCGCGTACGCCGCTCGGGCGGCTGGGCACCGCGGCGGAGATCGCCTCGGTCGTGGCGTTTCTCGCCAGCGACGATGCGTCCTACATCACCGGCGAGACCATCTACCCGGATGGCGGGCGCCGCGTGCTCAACTACACCGTCCCGGTCAAGGAGTAGGGAATTGGGAAACGAGGTAATGGGTAATTTCGACAAGCTGCATCACATCTGCATCGTCGTGCATGATATCGATAAGGCGCAGGCCTATTACGACTCCATCGGTATCGGCCCGTGGGAAGCCTACCCGCCGCTGGCCGAATATGAGGAGCTGCAGGTCCCGAGCCCTAAAGGCTTCATGGCGATGCAATATCGGATCTGCAATTTGCCGAACGTTCAGTTGCAGCTCTGCCAACCGAGCCACGATCCTACGCCGCAGCGCATCCACCTGGACACGAAAGGCGAGGGTGTCTTCCACATCGGCTTTGAAGTCCGCGACGCGGATGCAGCCGAAGCGGAGGCCGAGCGCGACGGCCTCTCCGTGCTGATGCGCGGGCGCCGGGAAAATCGCACCGGCTTCACCTATTACGACACGGCCGACAAGGCGGGCGTGATCCTTTTGACCCGGGCGACGAATTTACCGGGCAAATGATCTCACTGAGGACGTGAAATGGCGCGACACGCTGATGCGGCCGCTCAATCTTTTGCTTCGGCGCAATTCTGGACGGAAAACCGCTGGAATTGCGTCAGTCGCCGCGCAATTCCTGAAGCCTGTCGACCAGGAATTTGCCGCTGGTGATGATGTGCATTTCCAGCAGGCTGACGGCGCGCAGCGTATCCTTCGCCTCGCACAGCTCGATAAGCTGCCAGTGGTCTCGATCGGACTTCACCTGAATTTCGGTGAGCGAGACCATCATGCGGGTGTAGCGTTCCAATTGCTGGTAGATGCGTCCCACCAGCTCGATCGTCGCCTTGCGGCCGGACGGGGCGTAGAGGGCGGCATGGAAGTTCCAGTTCAGCTGGTTGGAGTATTCGCCGGTCGCGCCTTGTTCCTGATGCTGCCTGGCTCGTTCCTTGGCAAGTGCGAGGTCGTCGTCGGTCATCCTCGGGATGGCAAGGGCAAGCAGCCAGGTCTCGATCCGGGCGCGCAATTCATAAAGCTCGAGGATTTCGTCGAGCGAGATCGAGGAAACCACGGCGCCCTTGTGGGAGACGAGCGTGACGAAGCCTTCCGAATGAAGCTGATGCAGCGCCTCGCGCACGGGTATCCGGCTGACGCCGAACTCGGTCGCCAGATGCTCCTGCCGCAGCTGGGCATTCGCCTCGTATTCACCGATCAGGATCTTCTGCCTGATGGCGTCGGCGACCTGGGCCGATATGGTTTTCTTCTGTACGAGCATGGATCAGCCTAGGGCGACGGCGCCTTTATTTAGCGTACGGCGCCATTTTGATTGAAGAAACGGACGCATAGCACCGCTCACAGGTTGTTGTCACTCCGACGCCAATGCCTTGCTTCCGCTTCAGTAGACATGTTCCTCGATCGGCTGGTTGTTGGCGATACGCTCGTAGCGGAAGGCCGAGAGATCGATGGAACGGTATTCGCCATAGGCAATGAGGTCGCTCACGCCGGAACCGGTCGCCGCGGCGTGYATCATGCCGTGACCGCTGAACCCGGTGGCCAGCACGAAGTTCGAGATTTCCGGATGGGGCCCGATGATGCCGCTGTGGTCGAAGGTGTTGTACTCGTAGAGGCCTGCCCAGGCACGCAGCATGCGCAATTGTTCGAAGCCGGGCACGCGGTGCGCCAGGGCAGGCCAGATCAGCTCGTCGAACAGGTCGTAGTCCACATCGAGGCCAAAATCGTCCGGATCGTTCTCGCGCACCGGTGGAATGCCGCAGAGGAAGAGTTGCCCCTCCGGCCGCAGCCAGAAGCCGCTTGTATCGAAGACGAAAGGACAATTGTCGATCCGCGCCGGGCTTTCGAAGACGAAGACGCATCGCTTGCTGGGCACGACTGGGAGATGCGTGCCGGCCATCCGCGCAATGCCCGCGCTCCACGGACCGGCCGCGTTGATCACCATGCCGGCGGAAATACGTTCGCCATTGTCCAGTACCACTTCGCCGACCCTCTTTCGGTTAGCCATGGTCAGTCCGGTCACGGTCGCGGCACGATAGTCGACCTTCTGGGCGCGCGCCTTGCGGCGGAAAGCCTGCATCAGGCCAGGTCCGTCGAACCAGCCTTCGCAGCCGCGGCCGAATGAGCCGAGCGCCAGGTCCTGCGTGTTGAGCCAAGGGAAGCGTCGCGCCAGATCGGCCTGCTCGACCAGCTCGATATCGACACCCATGTCGCGCTGAACGCGGTTCTTGGCGCGCTGCGCCTCGGCCCGCTCCGGCGTCGCCAGCACAAGATAGCCAGGTTCGTGCAGTCCGATGTCCGCGGGCTCAGCCCCGACCGCAAGCCGGGTGCCTACCTCGCGCAGAAAGTCGAGGCTGAATTTCGACATGGCGATGTTCGGCGGGGTGCCGAACTGCTGGCGTATGGCGCTGGTCGACAGCGAAGAGGAAGAGGCGGTGTAGTAGGGGTCCCGCTCGATAACGGCGATGCTACCATCGAAATCCGGATTGGCGGAGAGGAAATAGGCAATCGAGCTGCCGACGACGCCTCCGCCGACGATCACCACATCGTAGTTTGCGCTCATTCCGGTCGCGTTCCCCTTGTCTCAAATGTCTTGGTTGCGGCAAAGATTGGATACTTTTGCCCGCTGCCAAGCCCTTCAAGGACACTCATAACCTAGGCTAATGACGAGAAAAAGGGGTTTGACGCGAAAATCAGAATACATTATCCAATTTTACGCATCCGCGCCGGCCGGGCCGCGCAGCCGTCCCAGGAGTGTTCAGTGGGTTTCATCGCGCCCCGTCTCGACGTCATCAAGCCAAGTCCGAGCATGGCGGTCACGGCCCGCGCGATCGAGATGCGCGCGGCCGGCATCGACGTCATCAGCCTGAGCGCCGGCGAGCCGGATTTCCCGACGCCGGCGCATGTCGTCGAGGCGGCCTATGCGGCGATGCGCCGGGGAGAGACCCGCTATACGGCGGTGGACGGCACGGTGGCGCTGAAGAAAGCGGTGGCCGACAAGTTCAGGCGCGAGAACGGCCTCGACTACAGGCTGCCGGAAATCACTGTCGCCGGCGGTGCAAAGCAGATCATCTACAACGCCCTGCTGGCAACGCTGGCGCCGGGCGACGAGGTGATCGTTCCCGCGCCCTATTGGGTTTCCTACACCGACATCGTGCTTCTGGGGGAAGGCAAGCCCGTGGTTGTTCCCTGCGGCGAGGAGCTTGGCTTCAAGCTCACGCCGTCTGCCTTACGGGCCGCCATCACCGGGCGCACGAAATGGCTGCTCATGAACACCCCGTCCAACCCGACGGGCGCAGTCTATGGCCGTGACGAACTTGCCGCCTTGGCGGCAGTGCTGCTCGACCATCCGCATGTCCATGTGCTGACCGATGACATCTACGAGCACATCCTGTTCGATGGGCGCGCCTTCCACACGATCGCCAGTGTCGAGCCGCGGTTGAAGGAGCGTACGCTGACGGTCAACGGCGTCTCGAAAGCCTATGCCATGACAGGCTGGCGGATCGGCTATGCCGGCGGGCCGGAACCGCTGATCCGCGCCATGGCGACGGTGCAGAGCCAGAGCACGTCGAACGCGTCGTCCATCTCGCAGGCCGCGACCATAGCCGCGCTGGACGGCCCGCAGGATTTCTTGGCGCCGCGCGCGCTCGAGTTCCAGGTCCGGCGCGATCGCGCATTGGAGCTGCTGCGGGCAATCCCCGGCCTTTCCTGCCGGACGCCTGAAGGAGCCTTTTACCTCTATCCCGACTGCTCGGCCCTGATCGGCCGCCGGCGTCCGGACGGTTCCGTTGTCGGCAGCGACGACGATCTTTCGCTCTACCTGCTCGATCACGCGCGGGTGGCGGTGGTGCAGGGCTCGGCCTACGGCCTGTCGCCGCATTTCCGCATCTCCATAGCCACGTCGATGGACCTGATCGAGAAGGCGATCGGCCGCATCGCCGAGGCGGCCGAAGCGCTGCGGTAGAGCCGCGATGGACCTGAACCTCGTCCGCGAACTTATCGACCTTGTCTCGCGCTCACCGATTGGCGAGCTGCAGATCGAGCGCGACGGGATTCGCATCCGCATTGCCAGGCAGGTGTTGTCGCCCGCATTCCAGACCCAATCGCCTACGCAGCCCGTTTCGGCTTCCGACGCGTCCGCCGCTTCGGGTTCAAGCCCCACCGTCGCGACCATTCCGCGGCATTCGATCCGCGCGCCGCTGACGGGTGTGTTCTATCGCTCCGCCGGCGAGGGCGAGCCACCGCTCGTCTCGGTAGGCGATCTGGTCGAGGAGGGGCAGAAGATCGGCGTCCTCGAAGCCATGAAGACATTCAACGTCGTGGAGGCCGATCGCGCCGGCAGGATTGTCGAGGTCGCGTTCGAGGACCATGCCGCGGTGCAGTCCGGCGACGTGCTGTTCGTCCTGGACGAGGCGGATTGAGCGCCATGTTCGATACCGTCCTTATCGCCAATCGCGGTGAGATCGCGCTGCGCATTCTGCGCGCCTGCCGCGATCTCGGCCTTCAGACGGTGGCGGCCTATTCGGAAGCCGACGCGAGCCTTCGCCATGTCGGGCTGGCGGACAAGGCGATCTGCATCGGGCCGGCGGCCTCGGCCGACAGCTATCTCAACGTCGCCGAGATCATCACCGCGGCGCAGCTCACCGGCGCAGGCGCGATCCATCCCGGCTACGGCTTCCTGTCGGAGAACGCCGCCTTCGCCGAGGCGGTGGAGGATGCCGGCCTTGTCTTCATCGGGCCGTCCGCGGCGGCGATCCGCACCATGGGCGACAAGGTTGCGGCCAAGCGGGCAATGATGGCTGCCGGCGTGCCCTGCGTTCCGGGTTCGGAAGGCGCGCTGCCGCAGGACGAGCAAGCGGTGCGGGCCATCGCCCAAGCCGTCGGTTATCCGGTCATCGTCAAGGCGGCCGGCGGCGGCGGCGGGCGCGGCATGCGCATCGTGCGCGAGGAACGCGCGTTGATGGAAGCCGTGGCATTGGCACGAGAGGAGGCCGGACGAGCCTTCGGCAACCCGCAAGTCTATCTGGAAAAATTCCTCGAGCATCCGCGCCATGTCGAGATCCAGATCCTGGCCGACCGGCATGGCGCGGCTGTCTGGCTCGGTGAGCGGGACTGCTCCATGCAGCGTCGCCACCAGAAGATCATCGAGGAAGCGCCGGCGCCCGGCATCGCTCGCGCGGCGATCGCCGGGATCGGCGATCTTTGCGCCCGCGCCTGTGTCGAGATCGGCTACACGGGGGCGGGTACGTTCGAGTTCCTCTATGAGGACGGGCGTTTTTATTTCATCGAGATGAATACCCGCGTGCAGGTGGAGCATCCGGTCACCGAGCTCATCACCGGCATCGACATCGTTCGCGAGCAGATCCGGATCGCCCAGGGCAAGCCTCTGTCCTTCAAGCAGGAAGACATACGCATCGAGGGCCACGCCGTCGAATGCCGCATCAACGCCGAGGACCCCTACAGCTTTCGGCCGCATCCGGGACGGGTCGAGCGCTGGACGCCGCCAGGCGGCCCGGGGATCCGCGTCGAGTCGCATCTCTACTCCGGCTACACCGTGCCGCCGCACTACGATTCCCTGGTCGCCAAGCTGCTCGCGCACGGCGCCACCCGGGCCGATGCGATCCGCAGGATGAAGGGCGCGCTGGCCGAGATGGAGGCGGTCGGCATCGCCACCAACGCGCCGCTGCACGGCGTGTTGATGGAGGAGCCAGGTTTCGCGGCCGGAGGTTTCGACATCCACCACCTGGAACGCCTGATTGAAGGCGGCCTGCTCGACGGACGAGCACAGCGATGACGGCCGAGGAGATCGAGAGGCTTGCCGCATGGTGCGCGGCCGCGGGTGTCGGCGAGATCGAGCTGGCGGAGGCCGGCTTTTCGCTTTGCCTGCGTATCCAGCCGGTCGGTCCTGCGCCGCGCGCGGCGGCGAGCGAAGCACCGCGGGCCGAGGTTCTGAAGACGGTTCGCGCGCCCGGCGTCGGCGTGTTCCGTCTCGTTCATCCGACGACCGGCCATCCGGTCGTCGAACGCGGGCAGCGGGTCCGGAAGGGCGAGACTGTCGGCGTCCTGCAGATCGGCTCATGCCTCAAGGGCGTGGTTGCGCCGGCAGACGGCGAGCTGGGGGTTGCCTTGGCCGAGGATGGCGCGGTCGTCGGCTACGGCACACCGCTCTACGAGTTGCTGTGACATGAATTCTGGGGAAGTCGCCATGACGGGCAGCGGGCTTGAAGTCGATATCAATTCGGACATGGGCGAAGGCTTCGGCGCCTACAGGCTGGGCGACGACGCGGCGATCCTCGATATCGTGAGCTCGGCCAATGTCGCCTGCGGTTTCCACGCCGGCGACCCGGAGATCATGGCGGCGACCTTTTCCATGGCGCGGGCCAAGGGCGTCGCCGTCGGCGCGCATCCAAGCTTCGCCGATCTGTGGGGGTTCGGACGCCGCACCATTCCGCATTCGGCGGACGAGATCGAAAGGCTGGTCGCATACCAGATCGGCGCAGCGCAGGCGCTTTCCGCCTATGCCGGACACCCGATCCGCTACGTGAAGGCGCATGGCGCGCTGGGCAACCTCACCCAGACCGATCGCGGCGTCGCCGAAGCCGTCACACGCGCCGTCAAGGCCGTCGACCCCAGCCTGATCTGCCTGGCGATTGCGCTCGGCTTCCAGGACAGGATCGCACGCGAGGCAGGCCTGACCGTCAAGTCGGAGATTTTCGCCGATCGCGCCTATACGCAAGAGGGGTTCCTGGTCTCGCGCAAGCTGGAGGGCGCTGTCATCCACGACGCCGCAGCGGCGGCGGAGCGGGTCGTGCGCATGGTCAGGCAGGGCGCGATCGAGACGATTTCCGGACAATTGCTGAAGACGCCGATCGACTCGATCTGCGTTCACAGCGACACGCCGGCGGCGGTCGCCATCGCCGCCCGCGTGCGCGCCGGGCTGGAACAGAGCGGTGTAAGGGTCAAGGCGTTCGCCTGAGGGCCGGCCGCTCACGGCTCACAGCGCCCGCGCCGGGCGTTCAGACGGCGTCGAGTCCCTGTTCGAGGAAGCGGTCGAGCTGTTCCATCTCCTGGGGCGTGAGGCTGATGCCGTCCCGTCTCGACTTCTCGCGGGCGAGGAACCGCCTCTGCGAAGGCAGGCGCGCGCCCTGGCCGAGGATCGCCTCGAACAACGCTTCTGCCCGGGAGAAAGGACTTCCAGGGCGACCGGCGGCGAAAGCTTCCGGCGACAGGGCGATGACCAGCTCGCCATGCTTCGGATAGAGCGTCGTGGTGCCGAGCAGATCGAGGGCCTCGCGGCTCGTCAGGTCGCCGAGCATGGCGCCGGCGAGCAGCTCGATCATGGTGCCGATGGCCGAGCCCTTGTGCCCGCCGAAGGAGAGCATGGCGCCGCCGAGCGCTGCTGCGGGGTCGGTCGTCGGCCTGCCGTCCGAATCGATCGCCCAGCCTTCCGGCAATTGTTTGCCGGCACGACGATGCAGCTCGATTTCGCCGCGTGCCGCGACTGAAGTGGCAAAGTCGAAGACATAGGGCGGATGCTCCTGGCGCGGCCAGCCGAAGGCGAAGGGATTGGTGCCAAGCAAGGGTCTTGAACCACCCGTCGGTGCGACGGTCGCGTAGCTTGGACACATGGCTAGGCCAGCCATACCGGCGTCGGCCAGCGCCTCGACCTCGACCCAGAGGGCTGAAAAATGAACCGCGTTGTTGATCGCCAATGCCGCGATGCCGGTCGCGCGCGCCCGCTCGACCAGCACGGGCAGGCCGAGCTCGAAGGCTGGATTGGCGAAGCCGCCTTTGGCGTCCACCTTCACGATTGCCGGCGCGCCCGGCGGCAGCAATTCGGGCACCGCCTTCGGCTCGGCCTTTCCGGCCTTGACCGTGCGCAGCGCGCCTTCGATGCGATAGATGCCGTGCGATTTGCAGGCGTCGCGTTCCCCGGCGACGATGGCGCGCGTGATCGCGCCGGCCTGGGCCGGGTTGAGCCCGGCCTTGCTGAAGATCGCCTCGACGCGCTCATGCAGGGCTTCGATGGTGAGGGCGGTTGTGCTGCTCATTCTGGCCTTCGCGATTTGCCCGCAGAGCATGCGCCTGCGGGTCAGGAAAATTGCAGCTCGCTCGCGAAGGTTCTCAGATCTTGCGCGAGCAGGCCGGGTTGCTCGAAGGCTGCAAAATGCCCGCCGCATGGCATGGTTGTCCACCGGCGCACGTTGCGAAAAACCCGTTCGACCCAGCTTCTTGGCGGCATCGGCAATTCCTTCGGAAACAGCGCTACCGCGAGCGGAACCTCGATCCGCGCGCCAGGCGGAAATGTCAACGGCCGCGCGCGGGTCTCCCAATAGAGACGCATGGACGAGGCGACGGTTCGCGTGAACCAGTAGAGCGAGATGTTGGCGAGGACTTCGTCGCGGGAGAATGCGGCGTTGTCCAGATCGCCGTCGCAGTCGCTCCAGTCGCGGAACTTTTCGATCATCCATGCCGCCAGCCCGACGGGCGAATCGGTGAGCCCGTAGGCAAGGGTCTGGGGGCGTGTTCCCTGAATGTGGCTGTAGGCGCCGTGGAGGTCCGCCCACCGGGCTTTCTCTCCCAGGAAGGCGCGTTCTTCCGTGGTGAGATCGCCGCCGGGGCCTGGATCATGCGATGGCGAATAGGAGCCGGGAATGAAATTCAGATGCACGCCGGCGAGATTGCCGGGATAGGCATGCGCCAGGATGGTCGACACGCTGGCGCCGAGGTCACCGCCCTGCGCCAGGTAGCGCTCATAGCCCAGCCGGTCCATCAGTTCCGCCCAGAGGTCGGCGACGGCAAACAGGTTAAGGCCGGCCTTGGCCGGCCGTCCCGAAAAGCCGTATCCGGGGATCGAAGGGATCACGACGTTGAATGCATCCTCCTGTCCTCCGCCATTGGCAAGCGGATCGGACAGAAGCGGCAAAAGCCTGATGAATTCGCAAAAGCTGCCCGGCCAGCCATGGGTGAGAATGACCGTTCTGGCGGTTGGGACCGCGGCACGGACATGGATGAAATGAATGGTCTGGCCACCGATATCGGTCTGGTAGTGCGGAAGGGCGTTCCAGGCGGCTTCGTGTTCGCGCCAGTCGAAGCCTGTGCGCCAGCGCTCAACGAATCGCCGCAGTTCCTCCCGCTCCGTCCCTTGAGCCCAGCCGATTTCCTGCAATTGGTCCGGCTCTCGCCAGCCTGAAATGCGCCGCTTGAGGTCGTCGATTTCAGGCTGTGCGATCTGGATCGTGAAGGGTCGGATATCCGTTGACATGTTCGCTCGCCGATATGGGTTGAGCCAGTCGATATCGTTGCGGTTCTTGTCGTCGTTCCGGCCGTCATGCTGGTCGGAGGCGACCGGCGCTGATGTTCCGCGCGGCGACAAATGCGTCAAGCTGCTGCCTGGCAGTACGCAGTGCTTGGGTCGCCGCTTCGATCGAGACCGGCAAAAAACGCAAGCGCGCGCCGACCGGCGCTTGCGCGAGCCGCCAGAGATCGGCCTCGATCACGGTTGCGATTTTCGGGTAGCCGCCGCAGGTGTTGGCGTCGGCAAGCTGGATGATCGGTTGGCCGGATGGCGGCACCTGGACGGTACCGGGGACGATGCCATGCGAGAGCAGCTCCCTTGGCGAGGCAAGCGAGAGCGTTTCTCCGGACAAACGATAGCCCATGCGATTGGCTTCGCTGGTGATCTCCCATTCACTTCCGGTGAAGGCCGCATGCGCCTGCGCCGTGAAGCTGTGGAACTCGGCAGCGGGAAGCACCCTCAGTTCGATTGCAGAGGCGATAGCGTTCCCGGTGATTTGCCGCTCTTCCAGCGCCACGCCAAGCCCTGCTGGAGGAAGCGGGCACATCGCGGTGTTGAGCCGAAGCCGGTCGCCGCGCGCAAGGCCGCGCCCGGCCAACCCGCCGAAACCAGCTTTCGCATCCGTCGCGCGCGATCCCATGACGGATGGCAGGTCGAGCCCGCCGGCGAAGGCGATGTAGGAACGCGCGCCTGCGCGCGGCGCTTCCACAAGAAGCGTCTCGCCCGCGCGGATGGCGGTTGCCCACCAGGGCGGACACCGCCGATCATCGATACGGATCGGGCAGTCGGCTCCCGTAATGGCTAGCGCTGTGTCGACATGTGCCTTGAGCCGGAAGGGATGGAGCGCGATCTCGAGCCCCGCGGCCGATCGGTCATTGCCCAGCATGAGATTGGCGATCGCCAGCGCCTGGCTGTCCATCGCGCCGCCATGGCTGATCCCGAGCGACAGATGGCCCGGACGGCCGAGGTCCTGGACAGTGTTCGGAAGACCGGTGGTCAGGATCTCGATCATTGCTCTACGCCCGCAATCTCGAATTGGATCTTGTCTCCCGGCCTCAGCAGCACAGGCGATTGCGCCTCGATATCGAAGAGCCTCACGTCGGTGTGGCCAATGATGTGCCATCCCGACGGGGCGGTCATCGGCATGATGCCCGCCTGCGCACCGCCGATGATGACGGCGCCTTCGGCCACTTTCAGGCGGGGGTTCTTGCGCCGTGGCCAGGTGAGCCGCGGGTCGAGACCGGACAGGTAAGGAAAGCCCGGCATGGCCCCGATAGCGGCGACCGAATAGGTCGCGGCCGCGTGACGATTGACTGTCTCTTCCAGCGACAGCCCGCAATGCGCGGCCCAGCCAGCGAGGTCTTCGCCGCTTGAGCCGCCGTAATGCACGGGAATCCGGTGCAGGGTGCCGGTGGCTGTTTTCGGATCGGTGCCGGCCCAAAGCGATTGCAGTTGCTCGCCGACACGCGATGYATCCGTAACGAGCGGGTCGAAGAGCACCAGCAGGTTGTTCATGCCGGGGACCGTCTCACGCACGCCGTCGAGGCCTCGTGCGGCTGCTGCAACAGCCCAGACCAACTCTTGAACGGCGTCGTCGAAGCTTGCCTGCGCGCCATCGAGAAGCAGCGCGCCTGATCCCGCAAGGCTGATGCGCGGCGCCGGCCCAATGGTCATGAGCGGTCAGTCCTTCACCGGCACCGTGTAGTTCAGGATCAGGCGGCCGCCATCTGGATAAATGGTCTGACCGACGATGTAGGAGGCATCGTCGCTGGCGAGGAAGGAAGCGACGCTGGCGATCTCCGATGGCTCGCCGCAGCGCCCGCTCGGCGTTCGCGACAGGATGGTGTGCCGCTGCGCCTCGCTGGCCATCACCGAGCTCTTGACCATGTCGGTCAGGATTGTGCCCGGTCCGATGGCGTTGACGCGGATGTTGTGCGGGATGAGTCCGACCGCCATCACCGCCGTCAATTGCTTGATGCCGCCTTTGGACACCGCGTAGGCGACGGAATTGGGAATGGCGAGGATCGCATTGATCGACGACATGTTGATGATCGAGCCGCCGCGCCCCTGAGCGATCATGGCTCGCGCCGCGGCCTGGCCGAGAAGGAACGGCGCCTTCAGATTGATGCGCTGAACCCAATCGAAAGCCTCTTCGGGGAAGTCGACGAAATCATCGAGGTGGATCACGCCGGCATTGTTGATCAAGACATCGACGCCGCCGAAGGCATCGGCGGCCGCGGCGATGATGCTGGCGGCCATGTCCGCCGTGCATGCGGAAAGGTCCGCTTCGAGCCAGACGGCGCGCTCGCCGAGACGTTGCGCATGCTCGCGGCCGCGGTCGGCCTTCACGTCCACGAGCACGACATTGGCGCCGTCGGCATGAAAGCGCTCGGCGCAGGCGAGGCCCAGGCCCTGCGCTGCCCCGGTGATGATGACGACTTTGCCTGCATGCTTCACGGTCGATTCCTTTTTGCGAGTCCAATGAGGATATGTTATCCAATCTATCGCCAAGCGCGAACTTATGGCAAGCCCGGTATGGCCGGTCGAAAAACGGCTCCCGCGCGTGAAATTGCAGGAGAATTGGCTTTTTCGAACGATCCCCAGCAAGTCGGTTGACTTTGGTGTTCAAATGATGATTGGATAATATATTCAGAAAATTGAACTGCTGGAGGATGAAATGGCAGGCGGGCAACGGGAAGGTGAACTGGTCGACGCGTTCCGCGTCTTTGCCACGCCGTTGATCAGCGACAATCTCGCCCGCGTGCCCGGCGCTGTCGGGCTGCGACCGTTCCACAAGATCGACGGCATCATGGTCGGACGGGCGCTGACAGTGAGGACGCGCCCGGGCGATAACCAGTTCATCCACCGCGCGCTCGACCTGGTAAAGCCGGGCGATGTCATTGTCGTCGATGGCGGCGGTTACGAAGGGCGGGCGCTCGTCGGCGAGATCATGACAAGCCTCGCTGCCTCACGCGGCGCGGCCGGCATCGTCATCGACGGAGCCATCCGCGATGCTGGCGCCATCGGCCGCAATCCATTTCCCTGCTTCGCGCGATCGGCCATCCATCTCGGTCCCTACAAGGACGGTCCCGGGGCCATCAATGTTGCGATCTCGGTGGGCGGAATGGTCGTCGGTCCCGGCGATATCGTCATGGGCGACGAGGATGGCGTCGTTGCGTTTCCGCTCGAAGGGGCGGTGGCCCTGCTGGCAGCCGTCAAGGCGCAGGAAGCGCGCGAAGCCGACATCATGCAGAGCATCAAGGAGAACCGTTACCAGGGCGCCTATGCCCAGGCTTCGGCCAGCAGCCATTGAATCGCGGAGCTTGACGCCGGGGCCTCGATCGCAGGCCGGCCAGCGATTGCAGACATTGCCGCTCCACCTCTGAAGGAGGAGCGCAGCCTCGCCGATCCGCCCAGGGCGGCTCGGCGACAATCAAGAGAATGCATTCCGGCCACGACCCGGATGCGCCAACAGGGGAAAATGGAGAGAATGATGGTTGTTTCCTTCAAGAGGCTTGCCTGCGCCACCGCCCTTGCCGGGCTGGCCATGACCACAGCCGCCGCCGCTGCCGAGATCAAGATCGGCATCGTCGCGCCGATGACCGGCCAGTTGGCCAGCGAAGGGCAGGACATGGAAAACGCGGTGAAGATGGCGATCGATGCCGCCAATGCCAAGGGTGGCGTCAATGGCGACAAGATCACCACGACCACTGCCGACGACGCCTGCGACCCGCAGCAGGCGGTCACCGTCGGCAGCAAGCTGGTATCGGAAGGCGTGACGGCAATCGTCGGCGGCTACTGCTCCGGCGCCGTGTTGCCCACGTTGAAGATCTATGGTGACGCCGGCGTTCCATTCGTCATCATCGGCGCGAATTCGACCAAGCTGGTCGCCGCCAATCAGGGGAACGCCTTCCTCGCCAACTCGACCGGCGACATGCAGGCGACGACAGCCGTCGATCTCTTCAAGAAGAATGGCTACAAGAAGATCGCCGTCATAGACGAGGGCGATGCCTATTCGTCCGACCTGGCGAAGCTCACCGCCGAAGCCTTCAAGAACGCGGGCGGCGAGATCGCCGCCAAGGAAACAACCACCGCCGGCGAGCAGGACTATTCAGCGGTCGTCACCAAGGTGAAATCAAGCGGCGCGGACGCCGTCTTCTGGACCGCCTATCATGCCGGCGGCGCGCTTCTCACCAAGCAGCTTCGGCAGGCAGGCTTCCAGGGTGGCATCGTTCTCGGCGACGGCAACAATTCGCCCGAATATCTGGAGATCGCAGGCTCGGCCGGCGAGGGCGTGTTCCTGCTGTCCCCGCCAACCGTCGATCTCCTCTCCGGCGCTGCCGATTTCAAGGCCAAGTACAAGGAGGCCTACGGCCGCGACGCCGGCGCCTACGCGGCGCTTTCCCATGATGTCGGCGACCTGATCGTCGACGCGATCGCACGGGCAAAGTCTGCCGATCAGAAGGCGATCATCGAGGCGCTGAAAGCAAGCGACTTCAAGGGTCTGGCCGGCGAAATCAAGTTCACCGACAAGAACACGCTGCAGACGTCGAACTTCCGCCCGGTGATCGCCAAGGGCGGCAAGTGGGTCGCCGACGAGTAACCGACAGAACACACTGATACCGGGGCGGCCTTTGCCGGCCCCGGCATCATTCCTGTTTTGCGGCTATGTGACTGGTGGGCTATCGATGCTGCGCCAAGGCACGACTTTTCAATACCTGCACCGGAGCATCAATGACGCTCGACCTTGTCATTCAGCAACTGGTGAACGGCCTCATCGTCGGCTCGTTCTACGCCCTGATCGCGCTCGGCTACAGCATGGTCTTCGGCGTCATCAAGCTCCTGAATTTCGCTCATGGCGATATCTATATGAGCGGCGCCTTCGTCGGTCTCATCGTGTTTTCCTTCGTCGGCGTGTGGGTTGGCAATGGCTGGCTTGGCGTCGTCTGCGCGTTGCTGGTTTCGATGCTCGCCGTAGGCCTGCTCGGCGTCGTCATCGAGCGCTTCGCCTACCGGCCGATGCGCAACGCGCCGCGCCTGTCGATCCTGATCACCGCGCTCGGCGCCTCGATGGTGCTGAACGGCAGCGCGCTGGCGCTGACCGGCGGGCGGCATTTCGCCTTCAACACCGACCTCGGCTTTGCCGGCCTGGACGTTTCGGCTGTGCATATCACCTACACGCAGATCGTGCTCGTCGCCGCCTCGATCCTGCTGATGGCCGGCATGCAGGCCTTCGTCTCGCGCACCATGTACGGCAAAGCGATGCGCGCCGTATCGATCGACATGGGGGCGAGCCGCCTGATGGGCATCGATGTCGACCGGGTGATCGCGCTGACCTTCTTCATGGGATCGGCGCTCGCCGCCGGCGGCGGCGTCATGGCGGGCGCCTATTATGGCAGCGTCCATTTCTTCATGGGCTTCATCATGGGGCTCAAGGCCTTCACTGCGGCCGTCATCGGCGGCATCGGCAGCGTGCCGGGCGCCATGCTCGGCGGCCTGCTGCTCGGCCTTCTCGAGGCTTACGGGTCATCCTTGCCCTTCGTCGGATCGGAATGGCGAGACGTCTTCGTGTTCGGCGCGCTGATCCTGTTCCTGGTCTTCAAGCCTACCGGCCTGCTCGGACGCTCGGTCGTGGAGCGGGTGTGATGAGCGACGGAGCGAGCACCCTGTCCGCCGCCGCGCAACCGCCACTGGTGCGGCGCTCGTTCTTGCTGTGGGCTCTCGCCGCGCTCGCTTGCGCGCTGGCGCTGCCCCACTTCGCCAATGCCTATGTGACGGAGGTGGCAACCACGGCGCTGCTTTATGTCGTGCTCTGCCTCGGCCTCAACATCGTCGTCGGTTACGCAGGCCTGCTCGACCTCGGCTATGCGGCCTTCTTCGCCGTCGGCGCCTACACGACCGGAATCCTGACCTCGGAGTTCGGCTTCAATTTCTGGCTCACCATTCCCGTCGCCATGGCGGCTGCCTGCCTGGCCGGCATTATCATCGGCGCGCCGACCTTGCGGCTGCGCAGCGACTATCTGGCGATCGTCACGCTGGGCTTCGGCGAGATCGTGCGCATCATTGCCCGCAACCTCGATATCACCGGCGGCGCCAGCGGCCTTGTCGGCATCGAGCGGCCGGAGATCCTGGGCTTCAGGCTGATGCAGGTGCAGCATTTCTATTACGCGTTCCTGGCGCTCGCGCTGCTTGCCGTCTTCGTGTGCCTGAGCGTCGAGCGGTCGCGCATGGGGCGTGCGTGGTTCTATGTCCGCTATGACGAGGACGCCGCCGCCGGTATCGGCATCAACCGCGTGTCGGCCAAGCTGCAGGCCTATATGATGGGGGCGGTGATCGCGTCGGTGGCCGGGTGCCTCTACGCCGCGAAGATGACCGCGATCTCGCCGGAAAGCTTCACCTTCAACCAGTCGCTTCTGATCCTTCTGGGTGTGGTGCTTGGCGGCATGGGCCGCATTCCCGGTGTCGTCCTGGGTGCCATCCTCGTGGCCCTGCTGCCGGAAGTGCTGCGCGCAGCGGGCACCTATCGTCCGCTGGTCACGGCCGTGGCGCTGCTGGCGATCATGCTCTTCAGACCGAACGGCCTGTGGCCGGACAAGCGGGGTTGACCACCATGGCCTTGCTGGAAGTCCGCGATCTGCGCCTCAGCTTCGGAGGGCTGAAGGTCCTGCAGGATATTTCGTTCTCGGTGGAGAAGGGCGCCATCAACAGCCTCATCGGGCCGAATGGCGCGGGCAAGACGTCGCTCTTCAACTGCCTGACCGGCTTCTACAAGCCGAAGGGCGGCTCGATCCGGTTGGGCGGCCGGCCGATCACCGGCTTGCCGCCGCACCGCATCACGGCGCTTGGCCTTGCCCGAACCTTCCAGAACATTCGGCTGTTCAAGGAAATGTCGGTACTGGAAAACGCCATGTCCGGGCAGCATTGCCGCAGCCRCCACGGCATCGTTTCGGCAATCCTGCACCTGCCGTCGCAACGGCGGGAGGAGGACAGGATCCGCGCGGCGGGCATGCGCTGGCTCGACTTCGTCGGCATCGCCGAGCATGCGCATCGTCTCGCCGGCGGCCTTTCCTACGGCGACCAGCGACGGCTCGAACTCGCAAGGGCTCTGGCGTCGACGCCAGAGATCATCCTGCTCGATGAACCTGCCGCCGGGCTGAACGAGCGCGAGAAGCTCGACCTCGTGCATCTGATCCGCCGCATTCGCGACGAGACTGGCGTCACCGTGCTTTTGATCGAGCACGATATGGGCCTGGTCATGCAGGTGTCGGAAAAGATCGTCGTCTTCGACTATGGCCAGAAGATCGCCGATGGCACGCCGGAGGCCGTGCGCGCCGATCCCAAAGTCATCGAAGCCTATCTCGGCACGGAGGATTGATGGACACCGATATTGTCCTTGCGGCCGACCGGATCGTCGCGCGCTACGGCAGCATCGAGGCGCTTCATGGCGTCAGCCTCGCGATAAGGCGCGGCCAGATCGTAGCGCTGCTCGGCGCGAACGGCGCCGGCAAAAGCACGACATTGCGAACGCTGTCCGGTCTCATCGCTGCGTCCTCGGGAAGTGTCCGGTTCCTGGGTGAGGACATAACCAGGGTCCCGGCCCACCGCTTGCCCCACCGCGGTCTTGTTCACGTTCCCGAGGGACGGCGCATCTTCGGCGACATGACGATCCGCGAGAATCTCGACCTGGGTTCGTTCACGCTGACCGACGATGCGGAGCGGCGACGGCGGCTGGACCATGTGTTCGAACTCTTCCCGATCCTGGCGAAGAGGCACAATGGCGATGCAAGGAACCTGTCCGGCGGAGAGCAGCAGATGCTGGCGATCGGCAGAGCGCTCATGGCGGCGCCGAAGGTGCTGTTGCTCGACGAGCCTTCGATGGGGCTGGCGCCGCAACTGATCAAGGAAGTCATGAACATCGTGCAGCGCCTCAATCGCGAGGGCGTGACGATCCTTCTGGTCGAGCAGAACAGCAAAGTCGCGTTGAAGTTCGCGGACTATGGCTACGTTCTAAAGGGCGGACGCATAGTGCTCGAGGGTCGGGGGACCGATCTCGCCAACGACGATGCCGTCGTCAGCGCCTATCTGGGCGGTGTCGCTGCCTGACAGGCTGACCGTCAATGTGCGGTTGTTCGAATGTGGAAACGAGGCTCGAACGCTTGAGGATCGATCCGGCCTTTGGCTGCTCGCTGTCGCTCGGCGAAGGCAGGATGCGGCTGAGGCTTAGCGGTCCGCGCAGCTTCGACATCCTGAAAGCCTGCGTCGCGATCGACTGGGATTCACCGCAAGCGAAGCCAGGAAGCGTGTTGCAGACCGGCTTCCATCACGTACCGGTGCTTCTCTTGCGCACGGCAGCCGATGCTTGCGATATTCTTGCGCCGCATAGCTTTGCGCAAAGTCTGGTCAGTTGGGTGACGGACATAGCCGCTCCCGAGATATTTGAAGTGAAATGACCAGCCGCCGCTGAGGCTCGATTTCCCGGCAACCGACATTATGAGTCTGTGAACCGATCAAGCACGTTGCGGGTGATCTGCTCGGTGAAGCGGTCGCCGCGCTTGAGGCCCATGACCCACTCGCATGTCGCCGCGGTCACCACTTCGCCCTTGCCGCGGGTCATGTGCACCATCATGCCGGCGCCGTATTTGTAGCGGGCGAGGCCTTCCGGCGTCACCTCGCCGGTCACGCATTTGACCAGGCCCTCATGGTCGCTGCCGCGGACATAATAACGGAAACCTTCGCCGTCCGGCTCGTCCTCGGCAAGCACCGCCGGCGCCATGGCGAGGATTTCGATCGTTTCCGGCTGACCGTCGACCGGGACAGGGTAGGGCAGGCCATGCCTGAATGTGTAATCGAGACCGTCGACCTCGTAGGCGAAGATGCGCTCCTTGTCGCCGAAGATGTCGGCATAGTGCAACCCGGTGCGGGCAAACACCCAGTGCTCGGGCCGGTAGACGGTGAAGCCTTTCTGGCCGTGCGGCGCGAAGCCGCCCCAGGACGCGTAGAGCCCATGCAATCCGTTGACGCCGACCGTCGAGGCGCCCGGCCAGGCGACGTCCTTGTCCTCCCAGGCGGTCGACAGCAGGTGGGCCTTGTCGGTGCCGGCCACCGGATCGTTGTTGATGGCGTTGAACTTGTGGCAGATCTGGCGCTTGCCGTCGTCCTCCAGGCGGATCTGCCAGAGGAAATTGGCGCCGAAGCGCGCCAGCCGGCCGCCGCGTTCGACATAGGCTTCGATCGCCAGCCGCATCTCGCGGGTCCAGTATTCGTCGTGGCCGACAATGGTCAGGCACGGATAGGCGTCGAGCAGCTCCGGCCTGTAATGCAGGTCGGTCTGCGTGATCATGTCGAGCTCGTAGCCTTCCTTCTCCGCCCACAGCACGAAATGGCGGTCGAACTGCGCCCAGCCGGCGGCGGCGTAATACTGGCCGAAGCCGTTGGCATAGGCCCATTCCTTCATCGGATAGCGCGGCGCGTCGCCGAATTCCGGCAGCGGGTCGGCGCAGATGCGCGGTGCTCCGGGCGGCAGCCAGACGACGCCGCGGGTCCACGGGCGCTCGAGCGAAAGCACGGGCGAGGGCTGGTCCTTGCCCGGACCGACAACGCCGAAATAGTGGTTGGCGCCGCCGAAATCATTGTAGGCGGTCCATGTGCCGGTCGGCAGGATCATCAGGATCTTGGCGCGGCGCGTGGCCGCCGTCGGACGAACGACGAAGAAATGATGCTGGACGAACTTGCCGCCATTGGCGCGGGCGCAGGTCGAGACGACCCGGTAGAAGCCCGAGCGCAGATCGGCCGGCAGGCGCCAGCGGTGGCTGACGGGCCAGCCGCAGCCGGAGCTATATGCATCCGCCGGGGTCGGCGCGAAGACGCCGGCGATGTTCTCGACCTTGTGGACTGTCTCCGGCCGATAGCCGTCGCGGTAGATCTCCAGCGTCCACTGCGGCGCGGTGGTAGAGGAGTGGAAGACCACCTCGTCGCCCGGATCGTAGGACATCGTGTCGGTGTAGGTATAGACCTCGGGCAAAGCAGGGTCGCCGCGCGGCGCCTCATACCAGGGGTTGGAGTGCCAGTGCTCGTCGGCGGACATCGCCCAGGCCTTGCGCGGGCGGATGTTGACGGGGCCGAGTTCGGGCGGAACGAAATCGTCTTCACGGGACATGGGCTTACTCGTTCGAGGATGGTCTGAGAGGCGTTGGTCAAAGAGCGTAGGAGATGAGCTGGCCGGGCAGGCCGAGCGTCACCCAGAGCCGGCCGTCATGGACGCAGCAATTGGTCGGGTCGCTGCCCTCGCCGCAATCGATCATCTCGACCAGCCGGCCGGTGTTGTCGAGGATGGCGACCCGGTCGCCGGTGCTGCCGGTGACGTAGAGCAGGCCGTCATGGAAGACCATGCCGTCGGGGTTGAAGCGGTCGTCGAGACGAACCCATTCGGTCATCGCGCCGACGTTGCCGTCATTCCAGTCGAAGCGCAGCAGGCGATGCTCCATGGTGATGCCGACGATCAGCGAGCCGTCGGGATGGAACACAAGCCCGTTCGGGAAGCCGGTCATCTTGGCCAGCGCGCGGACCTTCCGGTCCTGTCCCACCGCAAGCAACTGTCCGCCATGGTAAGCACTGGCATCTGCGCCCAGCACCTCCCAGTTCTGCGGATCGGTGAAGACGATCCCGCCTTCCTGCGTGAAGATCAAATCGTTTGGCCGCGAAGGCTTGGCGCCGGGCAACTGATCGGCAAAATTCTCCCAGCGGCCGTCGAGCTGCACGCGCTGGATGCAGCCGGGAATCATCGGTGCCGCGAAATGCAGCGTCTCCAACGATTCCGGCGCAAGGCCGCCATTGTTGCAGATATAGAGCGCGCCGTCGGGACCGAGCCGCATGCCGTTCGGCGCGCCGGAAAGGGCGGCCAGCTCGCGCACGGCGCCGTCCTTGAAGGCGCAGACCCTGGCGTGCAGCAGGTCGACGAAGGCGATCGAACCGTCCGGGAGCGCCACCGGTCCCTCCGGAAAGCCCAGGCCCGTCACATGGATTTCCTTCGACCGTTTCATTGCTCCTCCCTTCGCTGAGCTTCTAGCTGGCTACGGCCAGCCCGCGCCGGGCGCGTCCGACCTCGGCTCCGGCTTGCGCTGTCTCGTCGGGCGCGAGGTGGCAGGCCACCATCTGGCCGGTGCCGGGCGTGGCGCGCAGCGGCGGCACTTTCTCCCGGCAGATGTCGCGCGCCAGATGGCAGCGCGGATGGAACCGGCACCCGGATGGCACGTCGGCCGGATTGGGCGGATCGCCGGTGAGCATGATGCGCTTCCACCCAACCTGGCGGCGCGCGGCAAGCGTCGGCGCGGCCGACAATAGCGCCTGCGTGTAAGGGTGCAGCGGCCGCTGCATGATTGCGTCGGCCGTTCCCTGTTCGATGATGATGCCGAGATACATCACCGCGATGCGGTCGGCGACATGGCCGATGACGTCGAGGTCATGCGAGATGATCAGGTAGGAGATGCCGCGCTTGCGCTGGATCTGCAGCATCAGGTTGACGATCTGCGCCTGGATCGACGGATCGAGCGCCGAGGTCGGCTCGTCGGCGACGATGATTTCCGGGTCGAGCGCCAGCGCCCTTGCGATGGCGATGCGCTGCAGCTGGCCGCCGGAAAACTGGCCAGGCAGTTTCCGGATATCGATGTTCTCCAAGCCGACGAAGGAGAGAAGCTCGCGAATGCGCGTCTCAAGCTCGGCGCCAAGCTTGACGCCATGCGTGTCGAACGGCTCGCGCATCACTTCGGCGATCGTCATGCGCGCGTTGAGCGAGGCGAGCGGATCCTGGAACACGGCCTGCAGGCGACGGCGGATCGGCAGCATGCGTCGGCTGGCGAACCCGGTCACGTCGACGCCGTCGAAGCGCACGCGCCCGTCCGTCACGTCGACCAGCTTGAGGGCCAGCCGGGCGAGAGTGGACTTGCCGCATCCACTCTCGCCCACCAGCCCTAACGTCTCCCCCTTGCCCACGGTAAGCGAAACGCCGGCCACCGCCTGCACCGCACGGCCGCCGCGGCGCTGCGAGAAGGTCTTCGAGACGGCATCGAGTTCGAGAAGCGCCATGGTCAGCTCCTCGCGGTTTCAAGAGGCATGGCGGCCTCGATGGGATGATGGCAGGCAAGCTCGACGCTGCCGAATTTCCGCCGCGGCGGTTCGATCGCCTTGCAGTCGTCCTGCGCGCGCGGGCAGCGCGGATGGAAGCGGCAGCCGGCCGGGAAAGCGCCCAGTCCGGGCGCACCGCCGACGATGGCGTTAAGGTCCTGCTTGGCAGGCGTCTGCGAGATCATGGCGCTGGTCATCAGCGCGGCGGTGTAAGGATGCGAGGGCTGCAGCATGATGGCGTCGGCCGGCCCGACCTCGGCGATGCGGCCGGCATAGAGCACGAGGATCCGGTCGGCGACTTCGGCGACCACGCCCATGTCGTGGGTGATCAGGATGATCGTCAGCGAAAGCTCGCGCTTCAGTTCGGCAAGCAGCTCGAGCATCTGCGCCTTGATGGTGACATCGAGCGCCGTCGTCGGCTCGTCGGCAATCAGCAGGCTCGGGCCGGCGGCCAGCGCCATCGCGATCATGGCGCGCTGGCGCATGCCGCCGCTGATCTCGTGCGGATAGGCAGAGGCGACGCGGCGCGGATCGGGAATGCGCACGCGCTCCAGCATCTCCACCGCGCGCTTTCTTGCCTCGGCGCGGCTGGCAAGGCCGTGCGCGGTCAGTGTCTCCGCGATCTGGTCACCGACCGGCCAGACCGGGTTCAGCGAGCTCAGCGGGTCCTGATAGATCAAGCCGATCTCCGGGCCGCGCAGCTTGCGCAATTCGGCGTCGGGTCGCTTCAGCATTTCGCGATTCTTGAAGCGGATCGAGCCGGAGACGAAGGCGGTGGGCGGCTGCAGGCCGGCGATCGACATGCCGGTCAGCGACTTGCCCGAGCCGGACTCGCCGATGATGACGAAGGTCTCGCCCTCGGCGACGTCGAAGGAAATGCCGTCTACAGCGACGAGGTTCTGGCCCTCGCGCTGGAAGCCGATTGCGAAGTCGCGGACCGACAGGATCATGCGGCCCGCCTCGACGCGAGCGCATCGCCGATCAGCGAGAAGGCGGTGGCGGTCAGCATGATCATGGTGCCGGGAAAAACCAGATACCACCAGGCCGAACCAAAATAGGGGCGCGAGTCGCGGATCAGCAGGCCCCATTCCGGCGTCGGCGAATTGGCGCCGAGGCCGAGGAAGGAAAGGGCGGTGACGGCGACCAGCGCGTAGCCGATGTCGGTGGTGACGCGCACATTCACCTCCTGGACGACGAAAGGGATGATGTGGCGGCGCAGGATGGTCATCTCCGACACGCCGAGCGCGCGGGCGGCCTCGACATGCGGCCGCTCGCGCAGGCGCAGCACCTCGCCGCGCACCAGCCGCGCATAGCCCGGCCACCAGATGATGGCGAGCGACAGCGCCACGCTGTCGAGCCCACGCCCGATCGAGGCGGCGACGGCGAGCGCCAGCACCAGCGCCGGGAAACCGAAGAACAGGTCGACAATGCGCATCATCAGATTGTCGACGCCTTGGCGCGCCATGCCGGAGACCGCGCCATAGATCACGCCGAACAGAGCGGAAGCGAAGACGATGGCGATCGCTACGCCAAGCGAATAGCGGGTGCCGTAGACGATGCGCGAGAGGACATCGCGGCCGCCTTCGTCCGTGCCGAAGATATGGGTGAGGCTCGGCGGCTTCAGCCGGTCGGCCATGGCAAGCGCGATCGGGTCGTGCGGCGCAATCAGGCCGGGCAGAAGCGTGAAGGCGGCCAGGATCACCAGCACCAGCAGCGCGAGCGGCAAGAGCACGCCCTTCGGCCTCGCGATGGTCCGGCGCGTGGGCTCGGTGGAAATGCTCATGAGCCGACACTCTGCACGCGCGGATCGATCACCGGATAAAGCAGATCCATCACCAGGTTGATGATGACGAAGCCCGCCGTCGAGACGATCGCCAGCGCGATCACCGGCGAATAGTCGAAGACCTGGAACGACTGGTAGGCGTAGAGGCCGATGCCGGGCCAGTCGAAGATGACCTCGACCAGGATCACCCAGCTGATCATGTAGCCGAACTGCATGGTGGTCGCCGTCAGGATCGGCGACAGCGCATTGCGCAAGATGTGCTTGAACAGGATGCGGTTGGGCGACAGGCCCTTGCCACGCGCCGTGCGCACATAAAGCCGGCTTTGCTCCTGGATGAGGGCGGCGCGCGACAGCCGCGTGCCGACCGCGAGCAGGTTGACGACAATGGTCGCGGCGGGAAGCGTCAGATGCTTCAGGCTGGCGAGAAAGGCCGAGAGGCTGCCGGCCAGCAGGGAGTCGACCAGCAGGAAGCCACTGACCACGGGCGGCGCCGTCTCGCGGATCGGGAAGCGCGCGCCGAGCGGCAGCCAGTGTAATTTGTAGAAAAAGAAGAACTGCAGCGTCATGCCGAGCCAGAATACCGGGATGCCGGTGCCGACCATGGTGATGAGGCGGATTGCGCCGTCCACCGCGCCGCCGGGGCGGCGGGCGGCGAGCACCGCCAGCGAGAAGCTGACCGCCAGATAAAGGACGAAGCTGACGATCAGGAGTTCCAGCGTCGCCGGCAGATACTGCTTGAGGTCGGTGCTGACGCTGCGGCGCGTGCGGATGGACTCGCCGAGGTCCCCCTTGGCGAGGCCGATCATGTAGGAAGCGAATTGCTCCGGCAGCGGCCGGTCGAGACCGTGCTCGACGCGGATGCGCTGCACGGTCTCCTCGGAGGCGTTCTGGCCGGCCAGGAAGGCGGCAGGGTCGGCCGGAACGACACGGCTGAGGAAGAAGGTTATGACCGCGACGGCGATGAGGACGACAAGACCCCAGACCAGACGCTTCAACAGGAAGGCGATCACAACCGTGCCGTCCGCATGCTCACCCCGCTATTACTTGCTGTACATTTCCCAGAACCGGGCGTTGATGTACTCGGCCGGATCGATGCGGTAGCCGCCGATGCGGTCAGGCTCGGGCACCACGGTCTTCGGCCGCGCGGTCCAGATGATGTAGTGCGAGTCCACCACGATATCGGCCGCCTGCTTGAGCAGCTTGCCGCGCTCGACGGCGTCCGAAATCGTCGGCAGCTTCGCCACGAGGTCCTGCAGCGTCTGGTCGAAGAATTTGCCCGAATTGTAGAACCCGCCCTTGAGGTAATGCGCGGAGAAGAACTTGGTCGCATCCGAAGGGCTGAGGTTCGCGTTGCCGAGCACGAAGCAGTTGCTCTTGTCGGATTTGATGGCGGTGATCGCCTCGACGAAAGGCTGCTCCTCGATCTCGACAGTGACGCCGAGCTGCTGGGCCGAGGATTGAAGCACGGTCGCGGCGAAGCGGAATTCCGGGAAACCGGCAGGCACCGAGCATTTCATCTTGGCGTTGGCGAGACCCGATTTGGCTAGCGCCGCCTTGGCGCCTTCGAGATCGGTCTTGATTTCGGCCTCTTCCTTTTCCGGACTGCCGGGGAACCAGGAGGGGACCGGGCCGCGGCCGACTTCGGCCTTGCCCTGGAAGGATTGCACCATGGCGTTGTAGTCGAACGCCTTGACCAGCGCCTCGCGGAAATCCTTGTTGTTGGTCGGCGCCAGATCCATGTTGAGATAGATCGCCGGCCAGGCCCACAGATTGTTGCCTTCGACCAGATGGAAGCCGCTGCTGGTGCCGATGCGCAGCGCCTCGTCGAGCGGCACGAAATTGGCGAGGTCGAACTCGCCGCCCTCAAGGCCGCGGGCGCGGTTGGCGCCGTCGGTGACGAAACGGTCGAGCACGCGGTCGAACGGCTTTTCCGGGAACTTGCCCCACCATTTGTCGTTGCGCTTCAACTCGATCTGGGTGCCGCGCGTCCAAGACACGAATTCGTAGGGACCGGTGCCGTTGGCGTTCTCGTTGAACCACGCCTGGCCGAGGTCGTCCTTGTGCTTGGCGATGTCCTCGTCGGACAGCATCTCGATGCGGCTGAGGTTGGAGGCGAGGAAGACTGTCGGCGCCTTGGTCTCGATCTTGACGGTCTTGGGATCGACCACCGTGACGCTGGCGATGTCGTCGACCAGATAGGACTGCCCCTGGCCGATCTTCAGCAGCCGGTCGAGCGTCGCCTTGACGTCGTTGGCGTCAAAAGCGGTGCCGTCGTGGAAGGTGACGCCGTCGCGCAGCTTGAAGGTCCAGATCTTGCCATCCTGTTTCCATTCCGTCGCCAGCGCCGGCAGCAATTTGGATGGGTCATCAAGGTCGAAATCGACCAGTCGATCGTAGATGTTGCGGGTGACCGTGAACTCCCAGTTCACATTGGCCTTGGCCGGGTCGATTGTGCTCGGCTCGCCGGCATCGGCATAGACGAAGGTGGACGCGTCGTCGGCGAAGGCAGAGTAGGAGACGCCGCCCATCAAGAGGCCGAGCGCCAGTCCCAAAATCCCATTGCGAAGCTTCATTGTTCTCCCCTTATTTTTGACCTCTGGAAATAGAATATATCATATATGATGGAGGTCGCAAGCGCGCATGACGACGTTTCCGCGCTGCGCGGCCGACGGCGAAATCGAGGACAGACGCACGTGGAGGCGCGGCGAAACGGCTGAGCCTCAGAGCCCATCCGGGAGCTTGTCCGGGATGGAGCGAGTTCTGGATTTTGAGGTACGGGAAGGGGCTGGACTAGCGCCGCGACCGCCGCGGCGGCTCGTCTTCGGCGTCTTCCTTGCTCTCGATCGCCGCGAGGTGCTCGACGAATTTGCGGCCGCCTTCGATCAGGTCCTGCTCGAAGGCGCGCCGCAGCGCCGCTTCGTCCTTGGCGCGCAGGGCGGCGATCACGTTGACGTGCTGGTGCCGGCCTTCATAGGTCGGGTGGCCGTGCGGGTAGAGCAGGCTGAGCAACGGACCGGCCTGGATCCACAATCTCTCGATCATCTCGATCAAATGCGGCATTTCCGATTTGCGATGGACGGCGAAGTGGAAGTCGTAATTGTGCTGAAGCGCGGCCGCGTAGTCCTTGGTGCGCTCGGCCTCGATCAGCTTCTTATGGATGTCTTCGAGGGTTTTCAGGAACGGCTCGTCGATATGCGGCATCGCCTTTGAAGCGGCATAGGGCTCGAGCACCAGCCGGATGTCGCGCAGCTCGAGATATTCCTTGAGGCTGATCCGCCGCACGCGGATGTAGTAGCCCGGCTTCATCTCCAGCGCGCCGTCCTTGACGAGCTGGAAGATGGCTTCGCGCACCGGCGTCTCGCTGGTGCCGAGCTGCTGGGCGAGGTCGCGGATCTTCAGCCGGTCGCCCGGATGCAGCCTCGCCGACATAAGCTCCTGGCGCAGGCGCAGGTAGATCTGCGAGGACAGGCTTGTGGCCTGAATCTCAGGCAGGTTCTGCATTTCAGCGGACTCGCTTTTGCATCTGGCCGACTGTCCTCATGACCACACAGCACCAGGCATGTCCATATCGCGGCCCAGGGCGCGTTCGAAAATCCGGTTCATATCCAGTTCCTTGCGCCCACACCCGTCAGCCGGGCAGCAAACCCGTTCCGTAGTTGCCGTAGCGCTTGCCGACACGCGCCATCTCCTCTTCAGGGAGCAGCACCGGCGCGCCACCTTGCAATGCCATCAGATACTGGCGCGCCAGGGTTTCGAGTTTCACCGTGGTCTGGAAGGCGGCTTCCAGCGTCTTGCCGATGGCGATCATGCCGTGGTTGGCGAGCAAACAGGCGGTGCGATCCTTGAGCGCCTCGACCGCCGACGTTCCGAGGTCGGCCGTGCCGAAGGTGGCGTAGCGAGCGCAGCGCACATCGGTGCCGCCGAAGGCCGCGACCATGTAGTGAAACGACGGCAGCGGCTTGCACAGACATGCCAGCGCAACGCAAGCATCGGCATGGGTATGGATCACCGCGTTGGCGGCCGGGTAGGCATTGAGGATCGCGGCATGCATGTGCCATTCGCTCGATGGAATGCCTTCGCCCCTGATGGCGCCCTGGGGATCGACTTGGACGAGCCGGTCCGGCGTGAGATTGCTGCTGTTGGCTCCCGTTGGTGTGATCAGCATGCCGCCTGGCACCCGCCGGCTCACATTGCCGCTGTTGCCGTGGTTGAAGCCTTTCTCCTGCAGGCGGCCGACCGTCTCGATAATGGCGTTGGGCAGATTGTCTTCGTTGATCATCAGTGCTCCGGATGCCGCATGGATTCCAGCGTCGGCAAGAACATGTCCACAGGCCCCAGCTTTCCCGATTTGAGGCTGAGGGCGACGATCTCGCCATCTTCCGTCGTCGCGCGGGCGATGCCTGGACCCTGGTAGGCGCCGATCCTCAGGCGATCTATTCCGAGCTGCTCGACCACCGTGCCGGACGTCTCGCCGCCCGCGACGAGGAAGCGCCGGACGCCGCGCTTGCGGAGTTCCACGGAGAGCCGGCCTAGAATAGCCTCGGCGAAGCTTGCCGCGCCTTCGCGCCCATGTCTTGCCTGCGCGGTGCCGACCTGCTCCGGACCGGCGGAGGTGGCGATCGCGATCGGGCCGCCTTCAAGATGTATGCCCGCCCAGGCGAGCGCCGTCTCAACCGCCGCATCGACGCTTCCGGCCGAAGCGATGTCGATGCGGTGCACCGGCCTTGCCTGTTCGAACGCCGCGAGCTGCTCCAGCGTCCGTTCCGCACAACTGCCGGCCAGCACGACACCGGGGCTTTCGACCGCCGGCAGGGGGCGCTTCGGCGGCGCGTCGTCCAGCCAGCCGCGCTTGCGCCAAAGCGCGGGGTAGTGGCGGATGACCGGCGCGTTGCCGGTCATCAGCGGCCAATCGACGGTGAGCGCCGCGACCGCGGCAAGATCCTCGGCATAGATCGCGTCCATGATGACGTGCCGGATACCTTGCGCGACCAGCTGGTCGACAAAGGCTTGCCGGGTGGCAGGCTCGGCCCGCACGACATTGTGCGGCAACAGCCCGACGGCGAGTTTCGATTGCCGCTGCAACACGCGGACCAGGTTGGGATCGGTCATCGGGGTCAGTGGATCGAACCGTTTCGGTGATTCCGACACGAGTTGGGCGCCGACGAAGAGATGGCCCTGGAAGACGCTGCGCGCGAGATCGCCGGAGCTCGGGCAGAAGCCGGTTTGGGAAGCACGCGTCAGGGCAAGCAGCCTATCGGCCACCGGGCCGATATTGCCGTCGTCGGTGGAATCGAAGGTGGCGCAATATTTGAAGAACAGCCGCCTGACGCCGATGTCGAGCAGCCGCTGTGCCGCTTCTTCCGATTTCCGCACGGCCTCGGCGGCGGGAACGACGCGGGTCTTTTGCGCGACGACCACGGCGGGCGCGTTGGCGAAATGCCGGACCAGGGCAGGCCTGGTCACGAAACCGCAGTCGACGCCGAGCGCCACCAGCATCGCGGCGGTTTCCATGCCGCCGGTGAGATCGTCGGCGACGATGCCGATGATGGGCTGCATTTTCTCCGCGTCCCCGAACTATTGTGCGCGGATGATACATGATATATCGAGTGCTGCAAACAAGTCTTGGCGAGTCGGGCGGAACGACGCCAGACGGGGGCATCTTTCCATGGACCAGCATTCAAAGAGCATCGACGGCGCCTTGCGTGCCCGGGCACAGCGCGTCATCCCCGGCGGCATGTGGGGGCATCAGAATGCACCGCGTCTGCCGGCCGGCTATCCGCAATATTTCTCCCGGGCGCAAGGGTGCCGGACCTGGGACGCGGACGGCCGCGAATATATCGATTTCCTCTGCGGCTGGGGGCCGATGATCCTGGGCTATGGCGATGCCGACGTCGAGGCGGCGGCCGACAGGCAGCGCGCGCTTGGCGATGCGATGAACGGGCCGAGCGAACGGCTCGTCGAATTGGCGGAACTGATGGTCGAGACCGTTCCGCATGCCGATTGGGCGATGTTCTCCAAGAACGGCACCGACGCCACGACCGCCTGCCTGACGATCGCTCGCGCGGGCACCGGGCGCCGCAAGATCCTGGTCGCGCGCGGCGCCTATCACGGCGCCATTCCGTGGTGCTCGCCATCGGTTGCGGGCGTTACCGAGGAAGACCGCGCGCATCTGGTCTATTACAACTACAACGATGTCGAGAGTCTCGAGGCCGCGGCCGAGCTGTGCAAAGGCGATCTCGCCGCGATACTGGTCTCGGCCTTCAAGCACGACCTTGGCAAGCCGCATGAATTGCCGATCGTGGCGTTCGCGCGAAAGGCCCGCGCGCTCGCCGACAGCGCCGATGCCGCGCTGATCGTCGACGACGTGCGTGCCGGCTTTCGCCTCGCTATGGGTGGCAGCTGGGAAACGGTCGGCGTGCGGCCCGACATGGCCGCGTGGAGCAAGGCGATCGCCAACGGCCATGCGCTGGCCGCCGTCACCGGCAACGACCGCTTTCGCGAAGGCGCGACACGCATCTTCACCACCGGCTCCTTCTGGACCGCCGGCGTATCGATGGCGGCCGCGATCGCAACGATCCGGAAGCTCAGCGCGGTCGATGCCGTGGCGCATATGCGGGCCATGGGCCAGCGCCTCCGCGACGGTCTCGACGCGCAGGCGCGGAAGCACGGCGTGCCCTTGCGGCAAAGCGGGCCGGTGCAGATGCCGGTGCTTTTGTTCGAGAACGATATCGATCGCAAGCTCGGCGACACGTTCTGCCTGGGAGCGCTCGCCCGCGGCGTCTACCTGCATCCGGCGCACACGCTGTTCCTGTCGGCGGCCCACCAGGAGGCCGATATCGACAAGGCGCTGGCGGTGACGGACGAGGCTCTGGCAGCGGTCGCGCGGCTATAGACCTGAGAAAGGTTACGGCGCGACGAAGCCTTCGTGTCCCTGCAGGAAGCGCAGGAAATCCTCGCCGCCCAGGATGAGGTCCCGCTCCATGGCGGCGCGCGCCTTTTCC
Source organism: Mesorhizobium sp. LCM 4577 (assembly GCF_001854795.2). Classification (NCBI taxonomy): domain Bacteria; kingdom Pseudomonadati; phylum Pseudomonadota; class Alphaproteobacteria; order Hyphomicrobiales; family Phyllobacteriaceae; genus Mesorhizobium; species Mesorhizobium sp. LCM 4577. The sequence goes on from NZ_MDDU01000013.1 coordinate 173,443, forward strand.
GAATTCTTCTCGCGCAAGCCCTCGATCACCGTCAGATGCTCGGCGGCGCCGACATATTTGTGCTCGCCTTCCTTGAAGAAGACAGTCAGCATCGGCCCCATCGAAACCCACAGGCTCTCGATATGGGCGACCAGCATCTCCATGCCGGAGAGCCGGTAGACGGTGAAATGGAAGTCGCGGTTGTAGCGGAATGAGAGCTCCGGATCGCCGGCCCGGTCCGCCTTCTCGAAGACTTTCTGGATGGCGGTCAGCTTTTCGATGTCTTCCTTGGTCGCGTTCTGCGCGGCGAGCCCGGCAGCAAGGCCCTCCAGCGACAGTCTTATGGTGCGCACCTCCATATAGCGCGCCAGCGTCAGCGCCGGCACGGTGACGAAACGGCCCGAGCGCAGCTCCAGGCCGCGCTCGCTGACCAGCCGCAGGCAGGCTTCGCGGGCAGGGGTGACGCTGGTGCCGAGCTGGTCGGCGAGATCCTGCATCACCAGGCGCTGCCCCGGCCGGAACTGCCCCGCGATCAACCCTTCGCGAAGAGCGACATAGGCGCGCGCGGAAAGGTTGCCTTGCTCGAGCGGCTGAATGTTCACGGCAAAGGTCTCCTCGGCATTGTTGTGTGGCGTCTTCTGCCGGCGGTGATTCTACAAGATATAACCAATAGACGCTTTTTTCTTCACTGTATTGTAGAGCCTGCTGGAGCAGGATGACGTTTCGTTGAATCGTCATCCTGCCCAGCTCTTTGTTGGAGCATGATCTTTCCCGAACCGGTTCCCACTTTTGCTACGCTGACCTGCGGTTCGGGATCGTGCTCTAAGCGAGCAGGGATTGCGCGACGCTTTCGACGCCCGCCGCATCGAGCTTGTAGTGACGGTAGAGATGGGTCGGCGGCGCGATGAGGCTGTACTCGTCCTTGATGCCGTGCCGGACGAGCCGTGCGCCGCCGCCTTCCTCGGCCAGCACTTCGGCGACCGCGCCACCCAGACCACCAAGGATATTGTGCTCCTCGACGGTGAGGATGATGCGCGACTTGCGCGCCGCCGCCATCACCGCCGCGCGGTCGAGCGGTTTGATCGTGTGCATGTCTATGAGGCCGACGGAGTGGCCCTTGCCGTTCAAGGCCTCCATCGCCTGCTTGGCCGAGTGTACCGCCATGCCGCAGGCAATGATGGTGATGTCGTTGCCGATGCCGTGAACCACCGCCTTGCCGAATTCGAACGGGCCGTCCTTGCCATAGACGGCCGGATCGTGGCCGCGCGAGATGCGGAAATAGATCGGCTGTGGATGATTGACGGAAGCGCGCAGCGCCGCGGCGAATTGCGGGCCGTCCGCGGTCGAGACGACAGTGAGGTCGGCGATCGCGCGCATGATGGCGATGTCTTCCGTCGCGTGATGCGAGGTGCCGTAGAAGCCGAGCGAGATGCCGGTGTGATGGCCGATCAGGCGGACCGGCTGCGCGCAATAGGCGACGTCCATGCGAATCTGCTCGCAGCAGAGCAGCGCCAGGAAGGAGGCGAAGGTGGCGACATAGGGCATGACGCCGGTGGTGGCCATGCCGGCCGCGGCCGAGACCATGTTCTGCTCGGAAATGCCGAACTGCGTGAAGCGCTCCGGGAAGYGGCGTGCGAAGCCGACAAGGCCGTTGGAGTGCTGCAGGTCGGCGGTGCCGGCAACGACCGGATGACCGGCCTCGGCAAGCTCGATCAGCGTGTCGGCCAAAGTCGCGAGCGAGGGTGCACGCTTGTTGAGTTCGCGGTACTGCCAGCTGTCGGGATGCAGGGCCGCGCTCATTGCGCACCTTCAAGGATCATGTCGCGGGCGCGTGCTTCGTCTTCCGGCGCGAGATAGCCGAGATGYCAGCCGGGTTCGGTTTCCATATAGTCGATGCCCTTGCCCTTGACCGTTCTGGCGATGATGCAGCAGGGTTTTTCGCGGCCGGTGTCTGCCTTGACCTTGCGCAGCAGGTTGGCGAGCGCGACGACGTCGTGGCCGTCCACCTCATGCACCTCCCAGCCGAAGGCGCGCCACTTCTCATCCAGCGGCTCGACCGCGGCGACGTCGTCGACTTTGCCGTCGAGCTGATAGCCGTTGCGATCGACGATCGCGACGAGCCTGCCCAGCCGATGGGTGGCGGCGCTGATGGCGGCCTCCCATACCTGTCCTTCCTGCATCTCGCCATCGCCGAGCAGGACGAAGACGTTGAAGTCCTTTCCGTGGAAGCGGCCGCCGAGCGCCATGCCGACGCCGTTGGAGAGGGCATGGCCGATCGAGCCGGAGCTGAAATCGACGCCGGGCACCTTGCGCATATCGGGGTGATCGCCAAGCGGGCTGCCGAGGCGGGTGTAGTCGTCGAGCCAGGAGCGGCCGAAGAAGTCGAGGTCGGCGAGGATCGGGAACTGGCCGACCGCCGCATGGCCCTTGCCCATCAGGAAGCGGTCGCGATCGGGCCAGCCCGGCTCGCCACGGCGCAGCCGCATCGTGTCGTAATAGAGCGTCGAGAAGATCTCGGCGCAGGAGAAGACCGACGAGTAGTGGCCGACCTTGGCGATCGAAATCAGCCTGATCGTTTCCAGCCGCACGAAGCGCGCGCGCTCGCGCAGGCGGGCAGCCTGTTCGTCCGATATCCCGTCATTGCCGCTGTTGCTCGGCCACCGGCTCGCGCCTGAGGACGCCATGGTCGATCTCCTCCATTTCCGTTTATCTGACCCTCGACAACTTATAAGTTATAAGATATTTGGTTGAGCCGCAAGAACAATCATTCGCCCTAGGGAACAGGAAATGCTGCACAATTCGGCTCGGGCCATCGACATGAGCCTGCATCTGCATTCGCAGACGGACCCGCGACGGCACGAGCAGGACGGGCCGTTGATCGTCTCCGGCGGCGACGGCGTCTATGTGCGGGACGATGCCGGAAACCGCTATATCGAAGGCATGGCCGGGCTATGGACGGCATCGCTCGGGTTCAACGATCAGAGGCTGGCCGCAGCCGCGGCCGCCCAATTCGCCAAGCTCGCCAACTACCACACCTTCAACCATCGTTCGAACGAGCCTTGCATCGATCTGATCGAACAGCTCGCGGCGGTCTCTCCGATTTCATCGTGCAAGATATTCCTCGCCAATTCCGGATCGGAAGCCAACGATTCCATGATCAAGCTCGCCTGGTACTATCAGGCGGCGCGCGGCAAGCCGGAGAAGCGCCGCATCATCAGCCGCAACGGCGCATTCCATGGCAGCACGGTGATGGGCGCGGTGCTGAGCGGGCTGCCGCATATGCACCGCTCATTCGGCATGAACACCGATGACATCCTTTATGCCGGCAAGCCGCATTTCTACCGCGAAGGGCAGGAGGGAGAGAGCGAGCAGGCGTTCGCCGACCGGCTGATCGCCGAGCTGGAGGCGATGATCCTTGCCGCCGGCCCCGACACGATCGCCGCGATGATCGCCGAGCCGGTGATGGGGGCGGGCGGTGTCATCGTGCCGCCGACGGGTTATTTTCCGAAACTGCGCCAACTGCTCGACAAGCACGACATCCTGCTTCTGGCCGACGAAGTGGTCTGCGGCTTCGGCCGCACCAGCAACTGGTTCGGCAGCCAGACTTTCGGCTTCAAGCCCGATATGTTCTCGGTCGCCAAGGGCTTGTCCTCCGGCTATCTGCCGATCGCGGCGGTGGTCGTGTCTGACAAGACCTACCAGTCGATCGCCGACGAGGGGCACCGCAACGGCGTCTTCGGGCACGGCTTCACCTATTCGGGCCATCCCGTCGCCTCGGCCGTCGCGGCGGAAGCGTTGCGCATCTATCACGAGATCGACGTCGTCGGACGTGCCCGAACTCTCGGCGCCCGGATGCTGGAAAAGCTGCGCGATGCGCTTGCCGATCATCCGATGGTCGGCGAGATCCGCGGCGTCGGCCTGGTTGCCGGCGTCGAGCTGGTCGCCGACCGACGCAAGAAACAGGGCTTTCCGGCCGAGGCCAGGGTTGGCGCGCAGGTCGAACGCGCCTGCCGGGCCCGCGGCATCATCCTGCGCAACATGGGCGACGTGCTGGCGCTCTGCCCGCCTTACATCATCGAGCCGGACCAGATCGACGAACTCGTCCGCGCGCTTTTCCTCGCCATCGAAGACACAAGGGAGAGCCTCTCGCTCTGAGGCTTGGCTGCCATGACAATCACCATCAGACAGGACAAAAGCATGTATCCGGAGATCGGGCTTTTCATCGACGGCAAATGGGGACCGGCCGCCGGCGGCAAGACGCTTGAGGTGCGCAACCCGGCCACCAACGAAGTCATCGGCTCGGTTGCGATGGCAGGCACTGCCGATCTCGACCGAGCGCTCGCAGCGGCCGAACGCGGCTTCAAGGTGTGGCGCAAGGTCTCGGCCTTCGAGCGCGGCAAGGTGATCCGCGAAGCCGCGCGGCTGATGCGCGAGCGTGCGGGCAGGATCGCCAGCCTGCTCAGCCTCGAACAGGGCAAGCCGCTGGGCGAGGCGACGATCGAGGTCCTGGCCTCGGCCGATATCCTCGACTGGTTCGCGGAGGAAGGGCGCCGCACCTACGGCCGTATCGTGCCGGCGAGAGCCAGCAACGTCCACCAGCTGGTCGTGCGCGAGCCGGTCGGCCCGGTCGCGGCGTTCACGCCGTGGAATTTCCCGGTGTCGCAGACGATCCGCAAGATCGGCGCGGCGCTCGCCACCGGATGCTCGATCATCGTCAAGCCGCCGGAAGAGACGCCCGCTTCGCCCGCCTGCCTCGCCGACGCCTTCAAGGATGCCGGGCTTCCCGACGGCGTGCTCAACCTCGTCTACGGCAACCCGCCGGAGATTTCGAGCTACCTGATCCCGCATCCGGTGATCCGGAAAGTGTCCTTCACCGGCTCCGTTCCCGTCGGCAAGCAACTTGCGGCGCTCGCGGGACAGCATATGAAGCGCGTGACCATGGAGCTCGGCGGGCATGCGCCGGCGATCGTCTTCGACGACGCCGATCTCGACAGCGCGGCGAGCCTGCTGGCGGCAGCCAAGTTCCGCAATGGCGGCCAGGTCTGCGTCTCGCCGACACGTTTCCTGGTGCAGGAGAAATCCTACGCGCCGTTCCTCGACAAGCTCGTCGGCCATGCGCGCGCGATGAAGGTCGGCGACGGGCTGACTGAGGGCACCCGCATGGGGCCATTGGTCAATGAACGGCGGCTGCAAGCCGTCGAGGCGATGATTTCCGAAGCGGTGGCCGAGGGCGCAAAGATCGAGACCGGAGGCAAGCGCATCGGCAACAAGGGCGCCTTCTTCGAGCCGACCGTGCTCAGCGATCTCAGCCCCGGCATGCGCATCATGAACGAGGAGCCGTTCGGCCCGGTGGCGCTGGTGATGCCGTTCGCGACGTTCGACGAGGCGGTGGCCGAGGCAAACCGGCTGCCTTACGGGCTCGCGGCTTACGCCTTCACCCGTTCGCTGAAGACGGCGACCGAGCTTGGCGCYGAGATCGAGACCGGCATGCTGACGACGAACCATCTCGGCCTGGCGCTGCCGGAGGTGCCGTTCGGCGGCGTGAAGGACAGCGGCTACGGTTCCGAAGGCGGCTCGGAAGCGCTGGAGGCCTATCTCGTCACCAAGTTCATCAGCCAGGCCGGATTCTAGTGTCTTCCGCTTGGGTTAGGCGAACATCTCGGTGTGTTGCTCGAGCTGCAGGCGAGTGCGGCGGATATGGCCGTAGAGGATGAGGCCGGCCTGTTCGCCGTCGCGCCGCTTCAGCGCCTCGAGGATCAGCCGATGCTCGTGATGCACCGCCGCCATGCCGGCCTTGCCGACCGATGCGGCGAAAGCGCGCCGGTATTGCTGGGTGGTGTTCCAGAATTTGTGGATCATCTGGGCGAGCTGCGGCATGCGCGCGCCTTCATAGCTCAGGAGATGAAACTCGCGGTCGAGCTGCAGGAACTCGTCGATGCTGCCGGCGGCCTCGATGCGCGAGACGAGGTCTTCCAGGCGCGCAAGCGTTTCGGGCGAAAGGTTGGCGCTGCTTTCGGAAAGCGCCAGCGGCTCCAGCCGCTCGCGGATCTTGTAGATCTCGATGCACTCGGCGCGGTCGAGCTTGGAAATCCAGGCGCCGCTGTTGGGCACGAGGATGACCAGCCCTTCGCTTTCCAGTTGCCGGAGCGCCTCGCGCACGGGGATGCGGCTGATGCCGTATTCTTCGGCGAGCTCTTCCTGGCGGACGCGGCTGCCCGGCCGCAGCCGCCCCGACAGGATGGCGTCGCGCAGCGCATCGGTGACGCGGCCGCTGGCCAGGGCGGCGCCGTTGCCTTCGGTTCCGCCGCTTGCGCGTCTGCCGGCCATGATCTCAATTCCCCGCATGGTGTTGATCCCCAGGATGTTAGTGCATCGGCGAGCAGGTGGGAATCGGCACGAACCGGCCGCTCACAGATGAGGGTTGGCCGGATGCCAGAGCCGGCGATCCGTCCCGCGTTCATAGGCCTTGCCCGTGGGGAAGGAGACCAGCTCGAGCTGCATGCCCCAGGGACTCAGGAAATAAACCCAGCTCTGACCGGCGCTCGGTCCCTCGGTGCGCACCGTCGGCTCGCCGAGCACGCGCACGCCATGCGATCGGAGATAGGCGACTGCATCATCGATATCGTCGACGTAGAAGGCGAGATGATGCCCGCCGACATCGCTGTTCCTGGGTTGGACGCCGTCCTGGTCCGGCGCGGAATATTCGAAGATCTCGAAATTGGAGCCGTGACGGCAGCGCAGGAATTTGAGCCGCTTCATCACTGTACGGGGATGGACGTTGAGATGGGTTTCCATCCAGTCTCCGTCGGACCGGAAAGGCCCGAGCTCGTAGAAGGGCTCGCAGCCGATGACCTCGACGAAGAAACGGACGGCTTCGTCGAGATCGGGAACGGTGAAGCCGATATGATCGGTGCCGCGCAGGCCCGGAAGGCCGTTGCCGGCATGGCTGGTTTCATGAAGCATTGCTGGTCCGGCATCTATGATCCGACATGACCGTATCCAACATGCGGCAATTGGCAAGAAAATTAGCGGATCTGGCCGAATAAATCCGCCAGATTGTATCCAATGATAGGCTCGACATCTGTGGAGGATTTCATGACAGACAGGACCGCTTACGATCCGGCGTTGGGCATAGCCTATGTCAACGGCAGCTATATGCCGCTCGCGGAGGCTGCCGTTCCGATCACCGACCGCGGCTTCGTGCGGTCCGATGCGACCTATGACGTCACCCATGTCTGGAAAGGCCGTTTCTTCAGGCTCGACGACCATATCGAGCGCTTCCTGGCCTCGATGCGCGGCCTGCGCATGAGCCTGCCGCTGTCCAAGGCCGAGATAGCAGACATCCTGGTCGAATGCGTTCGCCGGACCGGGCTTCGCGATGCCTACGTGCAGATGACCTGCACGCGTGGCGTACCGCCAGCCGGCACCCGCGACCCCAGGCTCTGCCAGAACCGGTTCTATGCTTTCGCGCAACCCTTCGTGTGGATCGCCAATGACGAGCAGCGCCGCGACGGGCTGAAGATGGTGGTGAGTTCGGTGCAGCGCATCCCGCCCGAATCGCTCGATCCGCGCCTGAAGAACTTCCACTGGCTCGACCTGACGATGGGCATCTTCGAGGCCTATGACCAGGATGCCATCGTCGCCGTGCTCAACGACGGAAAGGGCAACGTCACCGAAGGCGCCGGCTTCAACGTCTTTTCGGTGAAGGGCAACGTCATCACGACACCGGACCGCGGCGTCTTCGAGGGCATGACGCGCCGCACCGTGATCGAGCTGGCCGGCGAAGCGGGCGTCACCTGCGAGGTGCGGCCGCTGCCGATCGAGGAATTGCGCGAGGCCGACGAGATCTTCATCTCGAGCTCCGCCGGCGGCATCATGCCGGTGACGATGCTCGATGGCCGCATCTACGGCAACGGCAAGCCCGGCCCGATCACCAACCGCATCCACGATCTCTACTGGGCCGCGCACAGGGAAGGGCCGCTTTGCACCCTCGTCGACTACGGAGCGGCGGCATGAGCGCCAAAGAGGCTGAGCGCGTCTTCCTGGTGACCGGCGGCACGCGCGGCATCGGCGCGGCCTGCGTCGAACGGCTGGCGGCGGATGGCGCGCGGGTCGTCTTCACAGGGCGCGACCGGGCCGCCGCCGATGATGTGATCGCCGCGGTCCCCGGCGCCGTCTTCGCCGCAGGCGACGCGACCAGCGAGGCTGACTGCAAGCGCGCGGTCGAGGTCGCGCTGGAGCTTGGCAAGGGGCGTATCGCCGGCCTGGTCAACAATGCCGGCGCCGGCGGGCGCGCCGCCTTCGACCAGACGACGCTCGACGACTGGAACAGGACGATGACGGCCAACGCCACCTCGGCCTATCTGTTCACGCGTCATGCCTTGGCTGGTCTGCGGGCCGCGCGCGGCGCCGTGGCGACGATCTCGTCGGTGGCCGGCCTGGTCGGCGAGGAGGGACTTGCGATCTACACCGCCTCCAAGGCGGCGCTGATCGGCCTGACGCAAGCGCTGGCACTCGAATACGGCTCGGAGGTGCGCTTCAACGCCGTCTGCCCGGGTCAGATCGCCACGCAGATGATGGCAAAGACGCTGGCCATTCCTGGCCGGCGCGAGAAGCTGGAAAAGCGCATTCCCGCGGCGCGCCTCGGCACACCGGAAGATGTCGCCGAGGCGGTCGGCTGGCTGCTCTCTCCCGCCGCGGGCTTCGTCAACGGCGCGGTGCTCAGCGTCGACGGCGGCGAAACCGCCGGCTTCATGACGCCGCGCGACGATCCGCGGGCCTGACTTTCAGCCCAGCGGTCGCCCCTGATCGGCCATGACCTGGCGCACGCCGCGCTCGATATCGGCGGGGCGTGCGCAAGCGGCGGCCTCGAGCACCTTGGAAATGCTGGGCGAAGCCTCGCCGCCATGGACGCGCTGGACAGGCTGGTCGAGCCAGTCGAAGCAGCGGTCCTGGATCTCGGCGGCGAGCAGGCCGCCATAAGACGTGCCGCGGGCGCCTTGCTCGACCACCAGCACATTGCCGGTCTTGCGGATCGAGGCTTCGATGGTCTGCCAGTCGAGCCCGGCGCGATCGAGCGAGCGCAGGTCGATGACCTCGGCGTCGACGCCAAGACGTTCGACCACCTCGATCACCGGCCGCACCATGGCGAGGTAGGTGAGGATCGTCATCGCCTTGCCCTGGCGCACGACTTTCGCCTTGCCGAGCGGGATGAAGTAATCGAGATCGTCGACCGGCGCCGGGCCGGTCGAATTGTAGAGTTCGACATGCTCGATGACGAGCACCGGATCCTTGCAGCGCAGCGCGCTGTTCATCAGGCCGACATAGTCGAAGGGTGTCGAAGGGGCAACGATGCGCCAGCCGGGCGAGGTGGCGAAGATGCCGGCCGGGTCCATGGAGTGCTGCGAGCCGTAGCCGGTGCCCATGGCGACCTTGGTGCGCAGCACCAGCGGCACGTCGATATCGCCGCCGAACATGTGGCGCGCCTTGCCGATCTGATTGAAGACCTGATCGGCCGCCACCCACATGAAGTCGGGGTACATGAACTCGACGACCGGAAGGTAGCGGCCGTCCATGGCGATGCCGCCGCCGAGGCCGGTGAAGGCGGCCTCGCTGATCGGCGTGCCGAGCACCCGGTCCGGGAAGGCGGCGGCAAGGCCACGCGTCGCGCCGTTGGTGCCGCCCTTCAGCCGGTGCACATCCTCGCCCATGACAACGATGCGGTCGTCCGTCGCCATGCGCCGCTGCATGACGTTGGCCACGGTGTCGATGAATTTGGCGTTGCCGTCGATCGCGCCGCCGAAGGTTTCGAGCTCCTCCGTGCGCTGGCCGGAAAGTTCGGAGAGATCGCCGCGGATGCCGTGGTCGCGAAACCCTTCGTCCGGCCATAGCGCCGGCTTGATGCGGTTCTTGCCGCCCGCCTGCTCGACGAGCTCGGCGGCGACATCGGCCATCAGCGCGAGCGCGCGTTCGCGCAGAGCGGCAACGCCCGAGCTGCCGATGATCTGACGTTGTTCCATTTCGCTCGCAAGCCGGTCGAGCGGGTCGCGCGTCCGCCACGCCGCCTCCTCGACCTTGTCACGGTAGCCGAAGGCACTGCCGGGCAGCGGGCCGTTCTGATGGAAGTAGCGATAGACATCGGCCTCGATGATGGCCGGCCCGCCGCCATTGCGCATCAGCTCCATGGCTTCTTTCGTCGCAAGGTAGACGGCGAGGGGGTCCATGCCGTCGACCTTCCAGGCGGGAATGGCGAAGGCCAATCCGCGCGCCGACAGGCGCGGCTCGGCGGTCGCTTCCTCGACATGGGTCGAGACGGCATAGCGGTTGTTCTCGATGAAGAAGCAAAGCGGCAGCTTCCAGGCGGCGGCAATGTTCATCGTCTCCAGCACCGAGCCGATGTTGACGGCGCCATCGCCGAAATAGGCAAAGGCGACATCGCCCTTGCCGGCCCGCTTGTGCGCCCAGGCGGCGCCGGCAGCCAAGGGCACGCCGCCGCCGACGATCGCGTTGGTGCCGAGATTGCCGGCTTCGGCCCAGCGCAAATGCATCGAGCCGCCACGGCCGCGACAGAAGCCCTGTGCGAGGCCAAGGATCTCGGCGAGCGACCTCTGGGCGAGATCGCGGATGGCCGGTGAAAACTCCGCCGCTGGCAAGAGCCCGTCTGGCGCGACATAGCGGATCGACTTGGCGAGGAACTGGTGATGCGCGCGATGGGATCCATTGATCTGATCGCCGGCGCGCATCAACGCGGCCGAGCCGACGGCGCCCCCTTCCTGACCGACGGCGGAATGGGCGGGTCCATGCACCAGGCCCTGGCCGGCGAGGTCCAGCACTTTCTCCTCGAAGGCGCGGATCAGATGAGCCGAAACCAGCATCGATTCCAGCGCAGCCGGATCGGCGTCGTCCCAGTCTGCGCGCGTCGTGCGCAGTTCGCGCCAGGGAGCCGATGGGGCCAATGTCGCATAGTCGGGCATCAGGACTTCCTGCCGGGCTGGTGGCTGGTTTGAGAAGCTCATTGGATACGATAACGACGTGTCTTGCCTTTTGGAAGGCAAAATTTGCCGCTCATCATTATCATTGGATACATTGAGTGGATATGCCGGACTCCCGCCGAGGTGGCGCGCGACGCGATCGGCACTCGATACCGCGCGCCGGCGCCGTCAGTCCGTCTCAGGCGCCAGGATGCGCGCCACTTGCTCGGCAATCGCCAGGCTGGAGGTCAGGCCGGGGCTTTCGATGCCGAACAGGTTGAACAGGCCATCGATGCCGTGCGTTGCGGCATCCTGGATCACAAAGTCGCTGTTGGCTTCGCCCGGACCGGAGAGCTTCGGCCGGATGCCGCTGTAGGCCGGCTGCAGGCTGCCGTCGGCCAGGTCCGGCCAGTATTGGCGGATCGCATCGTAGAAGCGTTTGCCGCGCGCCGGATCGACGCGGTAGTCGAGCGTGTCCGTCCATTCGACGTCGGGCCCGAACCGAGCCGTGCCGCCGAGATCAAGTGTCAGGTGGACGCCAAGGCCGCCCGGTTCCGGCACGGGGTAGATCAGCCGCGAGAAGGGCGCCCGGCCCACCACGGAGAAATAATTGCCCTTGGCATAGCGAAGCGTCGGCAAGAATTGCTGGTCGAAGCCTTCGAGCGAGCCTGCCAGCGCGACGGCGCCAAGGCCGGCCGCGTTGATGAGGCGCGGTGTGGCAACCTCGAAACCTTCGCCGCTTGCCGTGTCCCTCGTCTGGAGCACGATACGACCGGCATCGATGCGGCCCGAGACGATGCGTGTGTTGAGCGACAGCATCGCGCCGCTTTCCTCGGCATCGCCGAGCAAGGCGAGCATGAGCGCATGGCTGTCGATGATGCCGGTGGAAGGCGAGAGCAGCGCTTTGGTGCAACAAAGCGCCGGTTCCAGGTTCTGCGCCTCGGCGGCGGAAACGAAGCGCAGATCGTCCACGCCGCAGGCCGCTGCGCCAGCCCGGATCGTGGCGAGTACGGGTTCCTGGGCCTCGTCGGTCGCGACGATCAGCTTGCCCGAGCGGCGATGCGGGATCGCGCGTTCCGCGCAGTAGCGGTAGAGCATGTCGCGGCCGGCGACGCAGAGCCGGGCCTTCAGCGATCCGCGCGGATAGTAGATGCCGGCATGGATCACTTCCGAATTGCGCGAGCTGGTTTCGGTGCCGATGGCGTCCGCCGCTTCGAGGATCAGCGTTTCAAGGCCCCTCGCGGCGAGGCTGCGGGCAACCGCGAGGCCGATGACGCCGGCCCCGGCGACGATGCAGTCGACCTGTTCCATACTCAGTTCGCCTGGCTGACGCCGGCGGCATGCCTGCTGAAGAGCCGCTCGAGAATCACATTTCCGCCCTCGGTGATGTCGGCGATGATCGCACGTTCGGCGGCATCGGCATCCTTCTTTTCGACCGCGGCGAGAACCGCATGATGGTTGTCGATCATGGCGCGGCCGCCTTCGTGGTAGGATTCCGCGATCAGCGGCCCCATCTGCAGCCAGAGCCGGTTCAGGATGCCGCGCAGCACCACCATGTCGCCTATGTCGGCAAGCGCGAAGTGGAACGTCTGGTTGAGCTCCAGCCCTTCGGTCCAGTTCCTGTCGGCGATCGCGCGCTCGTTGCGGGCGATCAGATCGCGCAGCCGCTCGATATCCCTGGCCGTCGCCTTGAGCGCGGCCTCGCGCGCGGCAAGCCCTTCGAGCTTCAGTCTGATCTGGCGGATCTCGCGATAGCGTTCCAGCGTGATGATGGGAACGCGCACCTCGCGCGCCGATTTTTGCACCAGAGCCTCGTCCTGGATGAGGCGCAGGATGGCGTCGCGGACCGGCGTGACGCTGGTTCCCAGCGACTGGGCGAGATCGCGGATGGTCAGCCTGGCATCCGGTGCGAAACGTCCCTTGATCAGCGCCTCGGCGACGCGCGCATAGACGGTTTCGCCGAGGTTTTCGCGCTCGAGCGTTTCGAAGCTGAAGCTCGCCATGCCGTTCCCGTCCCGTTTTTTGGCTGCCGGCCCAAAAGGGCTTGACAGTATATCTTATAAGAAACATGATGCATCAAACAGCATAATGCAAGAGGGAACTGCGATCCCTTGGACGAGGGGTAGGCAGGGCAATTCCCGCTTGGACGCCTGCAGACAGGAGCCGTCATGGACGCCAGACCGAATTCCCCCGAAGCCCGCGACATTCGCTACCACCTGCATGGCTACACCAACGCCCGCAAGCATCAGGAGACGGGGCCGCTGGTGATCGAAAAGGGCGATGGCGTCTATGTCGAGGACATCGCCGGCAACCGCTACATCGAGGCGATGGCGGGCTTGTGGAGCGTCGCCGTCGGCTTCTCGGAAAAGCGGCTGGTGGACGCCGCGACGCGGCAGATGTCGAAGCTGCCCTTCTATCACGACTTCGGCTCCAAGGCGCATTCGCCGCTGATCGACCTGGCCGAGAAGCTGGTGCAGGTGGCGCCGGTGCCGATGAGCAAGGCCTATTTCACCAATTCCGGTTCCGAGGCCAACGATACGGCGATCAAGATGATCTGGTATCGCTCGAACGCGCTCGGCCAGCCGGCGCGCAAGAAGATCATCAGCCGCAAGCGCGGCTATCACGGCGTCACCATCGCCTCGGCGAGCCTGACCGGCCTGCCCAACAACCATCTCTCCTTCGACCTGCCGATCGCCAATATCCTGCATACGTCGACGCCGCATCACTGGCGCGACGCGGAGCCCGGCGAGAGCGAGGAACAGTTCTCCGCACGGCTTGCCGACGAGCTGGAGAAGCTCATCCTTGCCGAGGGGCCTGAAACGATCGCCGCCTTCATCGGCGAGCCGATCATGGGCGCCGGCGGCGTCGTCGTTCCGCCCGCCGGCTATTGGGAAAAGATCCAGGCGGTGCTGTCGAAATACGGCATCCTGCTGGTGGCCGACGAAGTGATTTGCGGCTTCGGCAGGACTGGCGAGATGTTCGGCTCGCAGACCTTCGGCATCAAGCCCGACATCATGGTGCTGTCCAAGCAGATCTCGTCCTCCTACCTGCCGATCTCGGCACTGCTGATCAACGACAAGGTGTTCGAGCCGATCGCCGACGAGAGCGACCGCATCGGCACTTTCGGCCACGGCTTCACCGGCGGCGGCCATCCGGTCGCCGCGGCCGTCGCGCTGGAGAACATTAAGCTGATCGAGGAGCGCGACCTCGTCGGCAATGTGCGCAAGGTCGGCGCTCACCTGCAGGCAAGGCTGCGCAAGCTCGCCTCRCATCCGCTGGTGGGCGAGGTGCGCGGCGTCGGTCTCATCGCCGCGGTCGAGCTTGTCGCCGACAAGGCGACCAAGGCGTCGTGGGGCAAGCCGGCGGCGCTCGGCGCGCTGGTCAACGGCTTCCTGCAGCAGAACGGCGTCATCTCGCGCAACATGGGCGATGCGATCGCCTTCTGTCCGCCGATGATCATCACCGAGGCGCAAATCGACGCCCTGGTCGATGCCTTCGAGMGGTCGCTCGACGCTGCATTGCCGCAGGTTTACCCGCAGGGCTGAAGGGCTTCGTCAGGTATCCGGCGCGGTGGCGGTTGCTCTTTCTCGCGTTGACATATAAGATATAAGATGTACGTTGCGATGCCTATTGGATACATTCTTATTGCAACGCGTCGTCCAACATTATGAAATGCCAACGCAGAAGTGGCAATTGGATACAAAGGCAACTGAAGCCGAAATCGAGAAAACTTCAGCCCAGCAGGGCGCTGAAAAATGGGAGACTGATATGAGAGGATTGAAGAAATCACTGGCCTTGGCGCTGTCGGCGACGGTGCTGTCGGCCGGAATGGCGCAGGCCGCCGACTGGTGGCCATTCAAGATCGCTTCGGCCAAGGACGGCGATCTGAAGAATGTCGGAGAGATCGAGTACAAGCCGCTCGACAAGGCGGAGAAGCCCTGGAAGCTCTGCGTGCTCTTCCCGCACCTGCAGGACAGCTACTGGGTCTCGGTGGACTATGGCATCGTCGAGGAAGCGAAACGCCTCGGCGTCAAGGTGACGGTGCTGCAGGCCGGCGGCTACACCGCCCTRCCGAAGCAGATCTCGCAATATGACGACTGCGTCGCCTCGGGCGCCGACGCCATCCTGATCTCGGCCATCTCGGAAGCCGGCGTGGCCGCCAAGATCAACGAGGGCATGGGCAAGGGCATCGTCAACATCGCCGTCGCCAATCCGATCCTGGAGACGCCGATCACCGCTCGCATCACGCCCGACTTCTACCAGAAGGGTTTTCAGACCGGCGAGTATGTGAAGAAGTATCTCGGCGACAAGCAGGGCACCGCAGTGGCGTTCCCCGGGCCGCAGGGCAGCGGCTGGGCCGAGACCTACATGAACGGCTTCCGCGACAGCACCAAGAGCGGCAACATCAAGCTGGTCGGCGAGATGTTCGGCGAGGCCAGCGTGCCGGCGCAGCTCAAATTGGTCGAAGACGCGCTGCAGACCCATCCGGACGTCAACGTCATCTGGGGGGGCGCACCGACGGCGGAGGCCGCGATCGGCGCCGTGGCCGATGCCGGCTTGAGCAACGTGACGATCATGTCGTCCTATGAGAACCAGACCATGCTGAAGGCCGTCAAGGATGGCTCGGTGCTCGGCTTCGCCACCGAGTATCCGGTCATCATGGGGCGCATCGGCGTCGACCTCGCGGTGCGCGCGCTGGAGAAGAAGGATCACGAAAAGGTCCTGCTGGTTGCCCCCGGCATCGTTACCAAGGACAATGTCGACAAGATCGACACGACCCAGATCTTCGCGCCGGACAACTGGCGCCCCGTGTTCTCGGTCGAATAGTAACGAGGCCGCCGGCGCGGCCTTCAGCTTCGCGATTATATCGCGATCCTCCCGGCCTGACCGCCTTGCAGAAGGCGGTCAGGCGACTTGACGCAATTCCGGGCGAACCGCCACGCAGTTTGCTTGAATTGCTCTTGCCGGCTTTGGGCCTTTGGACGAGATGCTGGAAGTTACAGGGTTCACCAAGAGATTCCGCGGCATCGCCGCGCTCGACAATGTCGACTTCTCCCTCAATGAGGGCGAGGTCCACGCGTTGCTTGGCGAGAATGGCGCCGGCAAGTCGACGCTCATCAATCTCATTGCCGGCACGTTTCCCTGGGCCGAAGGCGTCTACCGCATCAACGGCCGGACAATCACCAGCCTGACGCCGCAGGTGGCGCAAGAGATCGGCATTGCCGCGGTCTTCCAGGAATTCAGCTTGGTGCCCGACCTCACCGTGGTAGAGAACATCTTCCTCGGCCGCGAACAGTCGTCCGGACTGTTCCTGAAACGCAAGCAGATGCGACAGGCTGCGGCCGAGCTGCTGGACAGTCTCGGCTTCCATTTGCCGCTCGACGAGAAGGTCGCCTTCCTGTCGCGCGCGCAAAAGCAGATGGTCGAGATCGCCAAGGCGCTGCGCATGCGGCCGAAGGTGCTCATCCTCGACGAGCCGACCGCGTCGCTCACCGACGGCGAGGCGGAGAAACTGTTCAATGCCGTGGCGCTGCTCAAGGCGCGGGGCGTCGGCATCATCTATGTCTCGCATCGCATGAGCGAGATCCGCAACCTCTCTGACCGCGTCACCGTGCTGCGCGGCGGCAAGAAGATCGGCACGGTGGTCACGGCCGAGATTTCGGACGAGGGGCTGATCGAGATGATGGTCGGCCGCCCCGTCGAGCAGCTCTTTCCGAAGATCGAGCACAAGCCCGGCGCGGTCAGGCTCGAGGTGCGGGATCTCACGACGGAGAAGCACTCCGTCATCGGCGCTTCCTTCACCGCCCGCGCGGGTGAGGTGGTCGGTCTTGCCGGCCTCGTCGGTTGCGGGCGCAGCGAGCTCTGCCGCGCCGTGTTCGGCCTGGAGACCATCGAGGCAGGCACCATCAGCCTGGGCGACAAGCCGGTCGAGCGGCCGACGCCGACGTCGATGCTTGCCGCCAATGTCTGCTATTTTCCGGCCGATCGCGGATCGGAAGGCCTGGCACTGGCGCGATCGGCGCGCGAGAATGCGACGATGAGCTCGCTCGACCTGCCGGCGCTGTCATCTGGACCGGTGCTGAAGTTCTGGCGCGAGACCGAGGCGATCAAGGAGCCGCTCGGCAATCTCGCATTGCGACCGATGGCGCCCGAGCGCAGGGCCTCCGCCTTCTCCGGCGGCAATCAGCAGAAGCTGATGCTGGCGCGTGGCCTTATGAAATCTTTCGATGTCTATCTGTTCGATGAACCCACCGTCGGCATCGATGTCGGCGCCAAGGCCGATGTCTACAATCTCATCAAATCGCTGGTCGAGGCAGGCGCCTCGGTCGTCGTCTCGACGTCCGAATTGCCGGAGCTGATCAATCTCGCCTCGCGTGTCTATGTCATGCATGAAGGCAAAATCGTCGCCGAGCTTGCCCAGCATGAGCTCAGCGAAGCCCAGGTGCTGTCGCATTATTTCGGAGGGCACGCATGAGCTCTGAAACGGCGACCATGACCGTTGCCAACGCGCCATCGCACCGCGCGAGCCGACTCGACCGCTTTCTCATGCAAGGCGGCATCGTCATCACCTTCCTGGTCGTGGCGGTGGTCGCGACCGCACTGATCGAGCCGCGCTTCCTCAACCGGCTCAACCTGCTCAACGTCATGCGCAATTTCGCGCTGCTGCTCATCCCGTCGCTGGCGCAGATGCTGGTGATGACGGCCGGCGGTTTCGATCTCTCCGTCGGCGCGGTGGTGGCGGCGACCTCGGTGGTGACGGCCGCGGTGATGCTGGTCGGCAGCATCTATTTCCCCGGCATGGAATTGGCCCTCATCATCGCCTCGCTGGTGATCGCCCTTGGCGTCGGGGCGCTTGTCGGGCTCGTCAACGCCGGTCTGGTTTCGATCTTCTCCCTCTCGCCCTTCATGGTGACGCTGGCGATGATGTCGGTGCTGATGGGCATCGCGCTTTATTTCACGCAAGGCATCCCGATCTACGGCGTGGTGGATTCCTTCGTCGCCAATGTCGGGCGCGGCCAGTTTCTCAGCCTGCCGATCGTGCTTTGGGTGGCGCTCGGCGTCCTTGCCGCGTGTATAATCATGCAGCGCTTCACGGCGCTCGGCCGCCATATCTATGCGGTGGGCAGCGACCAGCGCTCGGCGCGCCTGTCGGGCGTTGCCACAAGCCGCACGCTGATCGCGGCCTACATGCTCGCCGGCCTGCTCGCCGCGCTCACCGGCTTCCTGATGACGTCGCGGCTCGGCTCGGGCCAATCCACCATCGGCGGGACGCTGGCGCTCGAGACCATCGCCGCCGCGGTCATCGGCGGCGTGTCGCTGCGCGGCGGCGTCGGTCGCGCCGAACTGGTGGCATTGGCGGCGCTGTTCCTGTCGGTGATCGCCAACGCCATGAACCTGGTGCAGGTCGACAGCAAATATCAAACGCTGGTGCTCGGCGCTGTGCTGATCGTGGCTTTGGCCATCGAACGGCTTCTGTTGAGAAAGCGGCAGGCATGAGCACCGAGGCCAAGACACAACCGATGGCTCAGCCTTCCGGCCTCTCGCCGAAAGAGATCCTGCGCGCCGCGCGACTGCCGATCGCCATCGTCGTCGTGCTGGTCCTGTTTGGCCTGGTCGAGCCGCGCGTGCTTTCCTTCGGCAATTTTCGCAACATCGCGCTGCAGGCGAGCTATCTCGCCATCTTCGCCATGGCGCAAACCATGGTGCTTTTGACGCGTGGCTTCGATCTCTCGCTCGGCTACACCGTCTCGCTGGTCAGCGTCGCCGCCTCGATGGCGATGGTGGCGATGGGCGGCGGCGACGTTTCGATCCTCTATGGCGTCGGCGCGGCGGTTCTGATCGCCGGCGCGATCGGCCTCGCCAACGGCTTGCTTATCGCCGGCATCGGCATCAATCCGTTGGTGACGACGCTCGGCATGGCCAATATGGTGCTGGCCCTCGCCTCGACGATCAGCGGCGGCTTCCCCGTCACCGGCCTGCCGAAGAGCCTCACAGCCGAATTCGCGGAGGGCTCGCTGCTCGCCATCCCGACGCCGATCTGGATCGCCGCGCTGGTCTTCGTGCTTCTGTTCCTGACGCTCAAGGCGACGCGCTTCGGCCGCAGCCTCTATATCATCGGCGCCAATCCCAAGGCGGCGGTGGCAGCTGGCATCCGCACCGTGCCGGTGCTGGTGCTGGCCTATGTTCTGTGTGCGCTGCTGGCGGCGCTCGGCGCGCTTCTGCTCACCGCGCGCACCGGCTCGGGCGAGCCCAATCTCGGCGGCAATCTCACCCTGGAAGCAATCGCGGCCGCCGTGGTCGGCGGTGTGCGCCTTTCCGGCGGCGAGGGCGGCGTGGGCGCTGCCGTGCTCGGCGCGCTGTTCGTCACCGTGCTCTCCAACGGCATGAACCTCGTCCAGATCGACGGCTATCTGCAGCAGATCTGCCTGGGCGTCATCATCATCGTCAGCCTGATCGTCAATCGCGACGAAGCCAGGCGCTGATACTCCAACCTCTTCGGGAAGCTCGTATGGCCTATCAAGTTTGCATCGACATCGGCGGCACCTTCACCGACTGCCTCGTCTCGAACAGCAAGGGCGAGATCGCGATCTTCAAATCGCCGACGACGCCAGGCGAATTCGAGAAAGGCTTCATCAACGTGCTGCATGTCGCGGCCGAGGGMTATGGCCTGAGCGGCGCCGACTTCATGAAAGAGATCGACCTCGTCGTGCACGGCTCCACCGTGTCGACCAACGCGCTGGTCGAACGCAAGACGGTCAAGGTCGGCCTTATCCTGACCTCCGGCCACCAGGATATCCTCGTGCTGCGCGAAGGCCCGCGCAAAGGCGCCTTCCAGTGGCGGCTGAACTATCCCGATCCCTATGTGCCGCGCCATCTGACCAAGACGGTCGCGGGCCGCATCGACGCGCGCGGCCGCGAGCTCGCGCCGCTGTCGCTGGACGACGTGCGCAAGGCGGCGGCCGAATTCCGAGGCCTCGGCGTCGAGGCGATCGCAGTCGGTCTGCTGTGGTCGGTGGTGAACCCGGCGCATGAGCTTGCCGTGCGCGAGATCCTGGAGAAAGAGCTGCCAGGCATTCCGGTGACGCTCAGCCACGAGATCAACCCGATGCCGCGCGAATACAAGCGCATCATCGCGGCCGCGATCGATGCCTCGATCAATCCGATCGTGCGCACCTATATCGAGAAGCTGAAGACGGCGCTCGACGAGGAGGGTTTCGAGGGCGAGCTGCTGCTTGCCAATTGCGTCGGCGGCATGATGCCTTTGGCCGACATGATCCGGAAGCCGATCTACAGCGTCATGTCCGGTCCGACGCTGGCGCCGATGGCGGCGTTGGCGCTGTCCGATAAGCCCGACATCATCGTCGGCGACATGGGCGGCACCACCTTCGACGTGTCGGCGCTGCGCGACCATCAGATCATCGTCACGCCGGACAGCATGATCCACGACGATTCGCTCGGCATCCCCAAGGTCGACGTGCGCTCGGTCGGCGCCGGCGGCGGCTCGATCGCCTTCGTCGACGAAGGCGGCCTGCTGCAGGTCGGCCCGCGCAGCGCCGGCGCCCGGCCGGGCCCGGCATGCTACGGGCAGGGCGGCACCGAGCCGACGGTGACCGATGCCAATGTGGTGCTCGGCATCGTCGACCCCGATTACTTCCTCGGCGGCAAGATGCAGTTGAAGCGGGAGCTGGCGGAAGCCGCGGTCGACAAGATCGCCGCGCGGCTCGGTGTGACGCGCGAGGAAGCCGCCTACGCGATCTACACCACTTCCAACCACAACATGGTGGCGGCGATCGAGGAGATCACCGTGCGCGAGGGCATCAACCCGCGCGATTCTTTCTTTGTCTGCGGCGGCGGCGCCACCGCCATCCACATCGCCGAGATGGCCGACATCCTCGGCCTGAAGCGCTACATGGTGCCGCGTTTCATGGCCGGGCTCAGCGCCTTCGGCGGCCTGATCTCCGACATCCGCTCGGAAGAGAGCGCGGTGCTGCTCACCTCCGACGCGGACTTCAACGTCGCCGGCGTCAACGACGCGCTGAAGCGGCTGAAGCAGGCCGGCAACACCTTCCTCGCGGAAGCGGGCGTCGCGGCGGAGAATCGTCAGTTCGAATTCTCCTTCCTCGGCCGCTACGAATACCAGTCCTTCGAGATCGAAGTGCCGTTCGAGGCCAAGGACGGCGCGGTGTCGGAGAGCGACCTGCCGACGCTGGTCGAGGCCTTCCACAAGATGCATGAGCGCATCTATTCGATCCGCGCCGACAATGACGTCGTCGAGTTCACGGCGTGGAAGCTGCGCGCCATCGGCAAGCGCTCGGGTCAGGACATCTGGCAGAAGAACACGCTGCCCGATCAGAATGGCCCCATCGACCTGAAGGCCAGGCGCGGCATCTATCAGCAGGAGAGCGGTCGTGTCGAAACGGTCCCGGTCTACGAACTTGCGCAGCTGCGCGCCGGCGCGCAGCTTGCCGGCCCCTGCCTGGTCGAGGCGGAGACCTTCACGGCCTATCTCAAGGATCAGCATCAAGGGCAGATCGACCGTTACGGCAATCTCGTCGTCAACATCGCCTAGTTCAACAATCACGTGAGAGAACGACCCATGGACTCCATCAACAGGCTCGAGCTCGACGTCGCTGAACGCCGTGTCGACCCCTTCCTGATGTCGGTGCTGAAAAGCCGCTTCGAGGCGATCGTTCGCGAGATGACGCTGGTCGTCATGCGCGCCAGCCGCTCGGCGGTGATCAAGAACGCGCGCGACTTCTCCTGCGCCATCCTGACCTATGATCATCGGCTGGTCTCGGTCGAGGACGCGCTGCCGATCCACGTCATGTCGATGGACATGGCGACGCGGCCGCTGACCGACCTGTTCGACGACATCACGCAGGGCGACATCTTCCTCAACAACTGCCCCTATACCGGCGGCACCCATCACGCCGACCTGATCATGGCGATGCCGGTGTTCTTCGAGGGCGAGCCGCTGTTCTGGGTCGTGGCGCTGTCGCACCACGCCGACACCGGCGCGCCGGTGCCGTCGACCTATCTGCCTTTCGCCAAGAACATCTTCGAGGAAGGCATGCACTTCCCCTGCGTGCGCGTCGCGCAGAATTACGAGGAGAAGAAGGACATCCTGCGCATCGGCACGATGCGCAACCGTGTGCCGGACATGTGGCTGGGTGACGTGCGCGCACAGATCGGCGCCTGCCGCACCGGCGAAAGGCGTATCGGCGAGCTGTTCGCGCGCTACGGCCGCGACACCATCCTCGGCTTCGTCGAGGACTGGTTCGATTACGGCGCGCGTTGCGCCAAGGCCGCGATCGCCAAACTGCCGGCCGGCAGCTACAGCTACGAAACGCGCCATGATCCGGTGCCGGGCGTCGCCGACGAAGGCATACCGGTGAAGGTGACGATCAATGTCGATCCGGAAAAGGGCGAGATCGTCGTCGACGTGCGCGACAACATCGACAATGTGCCGGGCGGCCTCAATCTGTCCGAGAACACCGCCACCGGCTCCTGCCGGATCGGCGTCTTCAACAATCTCGACGAGAGCATCCCGCACAATGAGGGCGCGAAGTCGCAGATCAAGGTGCTGCTGCGCGAAGGCAGCGCCATCGGCAAGCCGAAATATCCGGTCGGCACTTCGGTCGCCACGACCAATGTCAACGACCGGCTGATGATTGCCGGCAATTGCGTCTTCTCGCGCATGGGCGCGCCTTACGGCCAGGCGGAGAGCGGCTCGCACCTGCCGGCCGGCGTCGGCGTCATCTCGGGCGAGGATCCGTTCAAGCACGGCAAGTCCTATGTCAACCAGGTCTTCGTCGGCTACGCCGGCGGCGGCGCCCGTCATGGCTATGACGGCTGGCTGACCTATTGCGGCCCGGCCAATGCCGGCCTGATCCAGCTCGACTCGGTCGAGGTCGACGAGTCGATGTATCCGATCGTCATCGAGCGGCGCGGCGTGCTGCCTGGATCGCAAGGTTTCGGAGAGTTCGAGGGCGCACCGGCGACCGGCGGCGTCTTCTATCCGCTCGACCACGACATGACGATCGTCTACGCGGCCGACGGCACCAGCTTCCCGCCGCGCGGCGTGCTGGGCGGCGGCGACGGCAAGGAGAGCGAGACGATCAAGCTCAGGGCCGGCGAGAAGATCGTGCTGCCCGCCTTCAGCGAAGAGAYGATCGAGGATGGCGCCCGCATCGAGTTCACCGCCTGCGGTGGCGGCGGTTACGGCGATCCGCTGAAGCGCGATCCGAAGCGTGTCGCGGCGACCGTCAATCGCGGCTGGCTGAGCCGCGAGGACGCCGAAACGGTCTACAAGGTGGTTCTGACCGTTGCCGACGAGCCTGGCCTGCTCAAAGTCGACGAAGCCCGTACAGCCGCCCTCAGGGCGGTTTGATTCCAACAGGCGCGAAATCGGCAGAAACCTGGAATTCCAGACCATTGATTGGCGGAGGGAGCGCCTTGCCGGCGGTTTGCCATGCATGATGATCGACCGGTATCGAGCCGCCGCCTGCCATCGACGGACGCTGCCCTTCTGCTCCTGGCGGCAGCGATCTATGGCGGTATCTTTCCGGTCAACCGGCTGGCCGCCGAAACGCAATGGCCGCCTGTGGGTTTCGCTTTCGCCCAGTCGCTTGCGGCAGGCGCGATATTGGCCCTGGCGGCGGTAGTTGCCGGCGGGCGGTTCGCCGTCACCGCCGGGCAGGTGCGCACATACCTCATCATAGGCGGCCTTGTGGTTGGCCTGCCGATCGGTATCCTGGTCTCGGCCGCTCCGCATGTCGACGCCTCGGTGCTGACCCTGGTGCTCTGCCTTTCTCCGCTATTCACCCTCGCCATTGGCGCGCTGGCGGGCATCGATCGCTTCGATAGGCGAACTTTCGCCGGTATGCTTCTCGGCGTGGCCGGCGTGGCTGTCCTCGTGCTGCCCGATGCGGGCGCTGTCGGCCCGGACGGCTTCGTTTGGTTTTTGGTGGCGCTCATTGCCCCGGTGATGTTTGCAGCCGCCAACAATTGCGCCAAATGGCTGCGCCCCGAAGGTGCGCCCTCCTTGATGATGGCGGCCGGAACGCTGCTGGGAGGGGCCGCGGTTGCTGGCGTCGTCATGCTTGCGCTCGGCGGCGCGGTGTTGCCTTTCGAGTGGACGGGCAGGACCCTGATGCCGCTCGCTCTCGCCACGACGATCAATGCCGTCTTCTTCGTCCTGTTCTTCGAGCTGGTCGCTCGGATGGGACCGGCGCGCTTTTCGATCTTCAACTATCTGGCCGTGGCCGCCGGCATTCTCTGGAGCCTGGCCGTCTTCGACGAACGGCCGGCCGCCTCGTTCTGGTTGGCCTTGATCCTGATGCTTGCAGCCATGTATCTCGTGCTGTCGCGCAAGCCCGACTGACCATCCGGTTACCACTGACTGCCACGCCCTGTCACATGATGCCGAAGGTCTTGTAGGCTTCGACCGCGCTCATTCCGTCACGGATCGCCTTGGCGACGCGCTTTTCGCCGCGGACTTTTTCGAGGGCGAGGCGCACCACCTCTTCCTCGGCTTCAGTTGGGATAACAAGGACGCCTTCCTTGTCGCCGAACAGAAGCGTTCCGGGCTCTATGCGGACGCCGCCGATCTCGAGCGCGCAGCGATAGTCGACGACCTTGCCGCGCACGCCTTGGTCCTGCGCGTAAAAGCCGGTGCAGAAGCAGGGAAATCCCAGCGCTTTGATGCCATCTGTATCGCGGGCGAAGCCGTCGACCAGCGCGCCATGCGCGCCGAGGATCTTCGCACGCGTCGACATCAGCTCGCCCCACAGCGCGTAGCGGGGCGAGGCGCCGCTTGCGACGTAGACTTCGCCCGGCTTCAGATCGTCCAGCGCCTCGAACATCAGCCCGAAGGGCTTGCTCATCAGCGGATTGTGGGTCGGTTCGTTGGACGGAAAGATGTCGGTCTCGAGCACGGGCATGGCCCGGCCGAGCAGTCTCGTCTTCTCGTCGACAGGTTTGAATACCGGCGGCAGGAACTGATGCTGTAGCCCGATCGTGTCCATCACGTCGCCGACGACAGCGACGAAGAGCTCCTCCTCGAACAGGTGGTACATTTCGGCGTCGTCGGCATAGAGGCGTGTCGATCTGGTCATCAGGCTTGCATCCGGATGCTGGTGGATTGAATCGACTGCGAAGGTCCCAGCGCCGCGGCGTTCTGCACCAGCGCGCGCATATAGCCGAGCGCGAAGGCCTTTCCCGCATGCCAGGGCGCATCGCAGGACATTTCCGGCGTATGGTCGGGGATGATGACGCCGTCATAGTTTTCATCGCGCAGGATGCGGACGATTTCAGCCATGTCGATGTCGCCGTCGTCGACGAAGGTTTCGTGGTAGTTCGGCACCTTGCCGCGCACGTTGCGGAAATGGATGTAGCCGATGCGCCCGCGCCGGGCGAAGCGCCGGACATGCCCGTAGATCTCGTCGGTGCCCGGCATTTCCTGCAGCGAGCCGAGGCAGAGCTCCAGCCCGTTGGACGGCGACTCGACGATGTCCATCAGCCGGTCGTATTTCTCCGGACGGTTGACGAGCCGTGCCGCGCCGCGCAGCGCTTCGGCCGGCGGATCGTCGGGGTGCGCAGCAAGTATCACGCCGGCTTCCTCAGCCACCGGAACGATGTCGCGGAGGAAGGCTCCGAGCCGTTGCCAGAGCTCGTCGCTGCTCACCGTCACCGGAGCGGCGCCCGGTCGGCCCGCGCGGTAGCGCATGTTCCAGACCACGCCGTCGGGGAGGGGCAGATCGGGATCGATGGCCGCAAGGTCGAGCCCCACCGACATCGCGTCACCGCGCGCGAAGGGCCCGCGCGACCAGCCCCAGACGCCGGCGATGGAGAAGTTGTAGCCGATGCACGGGATGCCGGCGCGCCCGGCATCCCGGATAAGCCGCTTCAGCCCTTCGATCTGCTTCGCCCGATCGGGGCCGTCGAGCAGAATATCGGACCAGAAGCGCGGCGAGAAATTCTCGATCGCGGCGATTTCCAGCCCGTTGTCGCGCACGGTCTTCACCAGGCCGGCGAAGTCCTCATAGTTCCATAGCTCGTCGGTGGAGCAATCGCCCCAGCCTTCCGTCTCGCTGCCGGCCGACAGGGAAGGATCGCGGCCGCGAAAGTAATTGGTGAGGTGGGCGACGATATGCGTTGCGCCCGCCTGACGGGCGAAGCGGAAATTCTCGGGCGTCAGCGATTCCCGGTAGAGGCCAAGACCGATCTTCATGGTTTCACTTCACGCCGATGCCGGCGGTCAGGCCGCCATCGATCTTATAGTCGGCGCCGGTGCAGAAGCCGGCCTTGGACGAGCATAGAAAGGCGATGAGCTCGGCCACTTCCTCCGGCTCGCCGATGCGGCCGAGCGGATGGGCCGCGCCGAAGCGCCTGTAGGCTTCCTCGACATCGGCATCGCTGCCGTTGTCGCCGCGCGCGGCTTTCTCCAGGATCGGCGTGCGGATCGAGCCCGGGCTGACCGAATTGACCCGGATGCCGGCCGCCGCGTAGTCGAGCGCCAGCGAACGCGTCAGCGTGTGGATCGCGCCCTTGGTGGTGGCGTAGGCGGCGACGTTCCGCTGGCAGGCGAAGCCCTGCACCGAGGCGACGTTGACGATCGCGCCGCCGCCGCGCTTGATCATTTCCGGAATGCCGAAATGGGCGGTCAGATAGATCGAACCGACATTGACCGTCATCGCCTTGTTCCAGATTTCCCAGTCGGTCGTCGTCGCGGTTCCATACGGATGGACCGCGGCCGAATTGACGATCACGTCGAGGCCGCCGAAGCGCGCCACGCCAGCCGCGACGGCGTCGCGAACCTGGTCCGGCACGGAGACGTCTGTGTCCACGACCAGAGCGCCGGCCCCTAAGCTTCCCAGCTCCGCTCTCATCGCTTCATTGGCCGAGCGGTCGATGCCGCAGGCGACGATCGCGGCGCCGCCGGCGGCGAGGCGCCTGGCGGTTGCCAGACCGATCCCGGTCGTCCCGGTCACCAGCGCGACCTTGCCTTCAAAATCCTTCATTGCGGGAACTCCTTCAGTCACTGTCGGACACCGGCTCTTCCGGCAGGAAGCGCAAGGCGAAATCGAGATGGCGGCTCATGAGATAGGCATAGGCCAGTCGGTCTCGTGCACGCAGCGCGGCGATGATCTCGCCATGCGCGGCGCGAGTGTCGGCAAGCACCGGCCGCATTTCCTTGCCGATGGTCATGATCCGCAGGATCACGGGCGACAGGAAGGAATACATGTCGATGAGCGTGCGGTTGCCCGCCAGGCCGATCAGCGCCCTGTGGAAATTGAAGTCGTTCTGAGCGGCTTCCTCGATCGAGCGGCTGTCGACGATCCTGGCGTTGACCTCGTCGAGCGCCGCGATCTGTTCGTTCGTGGCGTTGAGCACGATGTGGTCGCCGATGCCGACCTCGATGATGCGCCTGAAACCCTGGATGTCGGCGAAAGAGGAGCGCGAGACATCCATGTGCGCGGCGAAGAAATTCTGGATCGCGATGCTCTGCCCGTCGGCGAGCACGGCGCCGACGCGCGGCTTGGGCTCGATCAGCCCGTAGGTGCGGATGGTACGCAGCGCCTCGCGCACCGTGTTGCGGCTGGCGCCGGTGATCTCGCTGAGCTCGCGCTCCGTCGGCAGCACGTCGCCGACATTCAGCTGCCGCGCGCGGATGAGGTCGAGGATGCGCCCGGCCGCGGTGTCGACCGCGGAGGAGCCGCCAGCGCGGCGGACGGCGACATTGTCGCGTGCAGCCTGGGGATTTTCCGGCATCGATCCTCCTAATTGTTGGACCAACATATCGTATGATTTGAGGAAAACAACCAGTTTGGGTTTGATGTCGGTGAATTTTCCCGACTTGACCCAAGTGAGTAGCCACTTACGAGCGTCAAATTTTAATTTGACTCTCATTGTGGTCCAACAATAAGTTGCCGACCTCTCGCGGAGGAAAGCGGCAAATGGAACAAACCTGGCGCTGGTACGGTCCGGACGATCCGGTCACCCTCGATCATGTCAAGCAGGCGGGCGCGACCGGCGTGGTCTCGGCCCTGCACGACATCTATGACGGGCGCGTCTGGCCGCTGGAGAACATCCTGGAGCGCAAGCGCATCATCGAGGCGGCGGGGCTGACCTGGTCGGTCGTCGAGAGCATTCCGGTCCACAACTCGATCAAGATCGGTTCGCCGGAGCGGCTCCGCTATGTCGGCTTCTACAAGGACACGATCCGCGCGCTGGCCAAGGCCGGCATCGCGACGATCTGCTACAATTTCATGCCGGTGGTCGACTGGACCCGCACGGACCTGGCGTACCGCCTGCCGACGACGGGCTATGCGCTTCGCTTCGACGCCATCGATTTCGCCGCTTACGATCTGTTCGTGCTGAAGCGCCGGAATGCCGAGGCCAGCTACACGCCCGCCCGCATCGCAGAAGCGGAAGCGCGGCTGAAGGAA
The DNA here is from genome assembly GCF_001854795.2 of Mesorhizobium sp. LCM 4577. Classification (NCBI taxonomy): domain Bacteria; kingdom Pseudomonadati; phylum Pseudomonadota; class Alphaproteobacteria; order Hyphomicrobiales; family Phyllobacteriaceae; genus Mesorhizobium; species Mesorhizobium sp. LCM 4577. The sequence goes on from NZ_MDDU01000013.1 coordinate 201,842, forward strand.
CTCAGCGACGAGAAGATCGACAGGATCGAGCGCAATCTCATCGCCGGCCTGCCCGCCACCGAGCGCGCCTACAACCGCGACAGCTTTCGCGAGGCCCTTGCCGACTATGACGCAATCGGTCCGAAGGAGTTGCGCGAGAATCTCGCCTGGTTCCTGCGCGAGATCATTCCGGTGGCCGAGCAGGAAGGGGTGCGCATGTGCATCCATCCCGACGATCCGCCATTCTCGCTCTACGGCCTGCCGCGCATCGTCTCGACCGCCGAGGATGCGCGCTTCATCCTCGATGCCGTCGACAGCCCAGCCAATGGGCTGACGTTCTGCACCGGCTCCTACGGCACGCGCGCCGACAACGACATCGTCGCCATGGTCAAGGAGTTCGCCAGCCGCATCCATTTCGTCCATCTGCGGAATGTCACCATCGAGGATGACGGCTCCTTCCATGAAGCCGAGCATCTCGAGGGCGGTACCGACATGGCGCATGTCATCCTCGCGCTGATGCAGGAAGAGGCGCGTCGCCGCAAGGAAGGCCGCGCCGACTGGCGCATTCCGATGCGGCCCGACCACGGGCATCTGCTCGCCGACGACATCGGCAAGACCAGGATCAATCCCGGCTACTCGCTGATCGGCCGGCTCAAGGGCCTCGCCGAACTGCGCGGCATCATGCGGGCCGTCGAGCGGTTCGGGCTGGCCTGAAGCGGTTTGCGTATGTAAAAACTATTTGCCCAGGTAAAAATACCTGCTAGTGGTTTGCGGACCGGGCACGTGGCCCGGTTCCAGGGAGGGATTGCCGGATATGACAAGACTGCGCGGTCTTGCGTGGGATCATCGACGTTGCTGGGGTCCGCTGGACGCCAGCGTCGCGCCGTATTGCGCCGCCAATCCCGGCCTGGAAATCGAATGGGACCGCCGCAGCCTCTATGAATTCGGCGAGGGCGCGCTCGGCCCGGTGCTCGGCGAATACGACCTGGTGGTGTTCGACCATCCCTTCATCGGCGACATCGCGCAGGATGGACTGATGGTGCCGTTCGACGCCTATCTGTCGGCGGAGCAGGTCCGTTTCTTCGAACAGGATTCAGTGGGTCCCTCCTGGCGGTCCTACGAGAAGAACGGACGCCAATGGGCGTTGCCGATCGACGCCGCCTGCCACGTCGCCTCGTATCGCCCGGACCTTCTGGTGCGCTACGGGCCGGTGCCGCGTACGCATGAAGAAGTCGTCGAGCTCGGCCGGCGCGCGCGCAAGGACGGCAAGTGGCTCGGCCTGCCTTTTGTGCCGACGGACGCGATGTGCCTGCTTCTGACGCTTGGACATCCGCAGGAAGATGGCGACCAGTTCATCGCGACGGACATGGTCGAGCAGGCCGTCGGGCAATTGCGCGAATTGGCAGCGCTGTCGCACCCGAACTCATCCGGATGGAATCCGATCCGCTGCTACGATCATATGATCGCGCATGACGACGTGGTCTATGTGCCGTTCGCCTTCGGCTATGTGAATTACGCCGCGAAAACCGACAGGCCGTATCTGCGCTTCGCCGACGTGCCGACCGCGCGATCGGCCGGCGCGCTGCTCGGCGGCGCCGGCATCGGCGTCAGCGCCCAGTCGAAGCACAAGCAGGCGGCGATCGATTACGCGCTGTTTCTATGCTCGCCCGACTATCAGCGCGGCGACTATGTGAAGTCGGGCGGACAGCCCGGGTCGCTGGCGGCGTGGAAGGATGCCGAGGTCAATCGTCTTTCCGGCGATTTCTTCTCCTCGACGTTGCGCACGATCAGCTCTTCCTATCTGCGTCCGACCCATCCGGGTTTCATCGCCTTCTTCCGCGAATGCGCGCCGCGCGCGGCCGCTGCGATTGCCGGCGACATCTCGGCCGCTGAACTCGCCGATCACGTCAACCGCCTCTATCGCGAAACCAGGCAACCGGAACGGAGCGTCGCGTGATGGCTGCCGGTATTGCCGAAACGCTCGAGGAAAGCGAAAGCGGCCGCAACGGATATCGCGTGCCGGCGGTGGAGAAGGCGCTCGACGTCTTGGAGTTCATGGCTGCAAGCGCCGATGCGATGACCCAGACCGAGATCGCGACCGGCCTTGGCAGGTCCATCCATGAGATCTACCGCATCCTGCTCTTGCTGGAGAAGCGCGGCTACCTGTTCCGCACGCAATCGGACCGCTTCCGGCTGTCGCTGAAACTGTTCGAGCTGGCGCATATGCACCCGCCGGTGAACAGGCTGGTCGAATGCGCGCTGCCGGTGATGCGCGAATTGACCGCCAATGCCGACCAGAGCTGTCACCTGGTGGTGCGCGAGGGACAGAACGCCCTGGTGGTGCTGCAGATCGATTCGCCGCTGCCGATGCGCTACTCGGTTGCGCTCGGATCGCATTTCCCGATCCTCGAAACCAGTTCCGGCGCGGTGCTGCTCGCCCATTCGAACCGGGCGGAGCGCGACCGCATCGTCGAGCGGATCGTCGCCGCAGGCGAAGGGCAGGGGACGCGCGAGGAAATCGAGGCACGGCTGAACGAGGTGGCCAGGCTCGGCTACGAGATGCGCGCGTCGCTGGCCGTCGAGGGCTGCACCAACATCTCCATGCCCGTGCGCGACCATGTCGGCGCCGTCATCGCCGCGCTCACGGTGCCGCTGCTGCCGCAGAAGGCGGCGCGCTTCGACCGTCAAACCGTCTTCGAACGAACCCGGACCGCCGCCGAGAAGATATCGGCCGCGCTCGGCTGGGGCGAAGCCAACAGCTCTTCACGTGCCGACCCGGAACGGCGGGACTACCCGTTCAGCGACTGAGACAAACGAAAAACCTGGGAGAGAAAAATGCACTGGTCCAAATCAATCCTGCTCGCATCCGCGGCCATGCTGGCCATAGGCGCGGCGGCGGCGCGCGCCGAGAACATGCCCAAGCACATCGGCTACGTCACCAATTACGCCACGCATGAGTGGTACCAGAACGTCATCAAGGGCATGAAGGCGCACGGCAAGGAACTCGGGATCGACGTCGAGGTGCAGGACGCCAATCTCGACATAGCCAAGCAGGTCGCCGCGGCCGAAGACTTCATCGCCAAGGGCGTCGACGTGCTCATCATCACCCCGGTGAATGAGGAAGGCGTGGTGCCGCTGCTGCGTCAGGCCAAAGCCGCCAACATCCCGGTGGTGCTCGAGGGCAACCCGGTCAAGGGCATGACCACGATGGTCGCCATCTGCGACTACGACACCGGCTACTTCTCCGGCGTCGAGGCCGGAAAATATGCCAAGGAAAAGCTCGGCGGCGTCGCCAAGGTGATGAATGTCGGCCTGCCGCTGCTGTCGGCGACGGTGCTGCGCTCGCACGGCTTCATGGATGGGCTGAAGACCATCATTCCCGACGCGGTCATGGTGCATGACCTCGACGGCGGCGGCAATCCGGACCGCGCGCTGGAAGTCTCCTCGGCGGCGCTCGCCAAGAATTCCGACATCAACATCATCTAYGGCATCAACGACTCCTCCTCGCTCGGCGGTCTGCAGGCCTGGAAGGCCGCCGGCAAGTCGCAGGACGGCCTGCTGACGGTCGGCACCGGCGGCGAAGGGCTCGCCTTCATCAACGCCATGCAGAACGAGCCGTCCTACCGCATCGAGGCCGCCATGTTCCCGGAAAAGGAAGGCTTCACCACCATCGACGCGGCGGTCAAGCTGTTCAACAACGAGCAGGTGCCGGAGCACATCGTCAGCCCGACCGCTCCGATGACTGGCGACGACTGGAAGAAATACTATGATTATGACGGCAAGACCCGCACCATCAAATGGGACGCCGTCAATGCGCTGCAGCCGCCGGCAAAGTGCATGAAGACCTCGGCCGACCTGAAGAAATAGGTCGATCGGCACGGCCCTTCCCGCRACGCGGGAAGGGCTACCTGCCAGGCGCCGGTGGCCGGCAAGKACATGGAGCCGGCGCCTGACCTTAGAGCCGGATGATTTCAGGTCTGTTCGACCTGAAATCTGAATCCGCCCCTAAGTCCAAGAGATAGAGCATGGTGTCGTCCGAAAACCGCTTCACACTTTTCGGCATCATGCTCTAGCGACGGGAACGGACTGACATGAGCGAGCTTACACACGCTTCCGCGCAGAAGCGTTTCATCGGCGGCCAGCTTCTCGGCAGCAGCCAGCTGGTGCTGGGCGCCATCCTGGCGGTGCTTTGCATCGCCATCTCGATCGCGGCGCCGCAGTTCTATTCGGAGGCCAACATCATCGCCATCCTGCGCCAATGCGCGCTGGTGCTGATCGTCGCCTCGGGCATGACCATGCTCATCATCACGGCGGAGGTCGACCTGTCGGTCGGCGCCTCGCTTGCCTTTGTCGGCTGCATCGGCATGGCGGTGCTCAATTCCACCCACAGCCTCGCGCTCGGCATGCTGGCCGCACTTGCCTTTGCCGGCGGCGTCGGCCTGTTCAACGGGCTCGTCGTCACCAGGCTCAGGGTGAACTCGCTGATCGCCACCATCGGCACCATGATGATGCTGCAGGGCGGCGTCTATCTGTTCACGCGCGAGGCGGTGCAGAACCACAATCAGCTGGCAAGCTTCACCGATCTCGGCGCCGGCTATGTCGGCGCCGTGCCCGTCCCCGTCATTATCGCGGCGCTGATCTTCATCGTCGCCTATGTGACGCTGCGCTTCACCACGCTCGGCCGCTATCTCTACGCGGTCGGCGCCAATGAAAAAGCGGTGCGCCTGTCCGGCCTGCGTTCGGAACGGTTGAAGCTGCTTGCCTTCATCGTCACCGGCCTGTGCGTGGGCGTGGCCGGCATGATCCTGTCGTCATTGATGAATGCCGGCCAGCCGACCGCCGGGCGCGGCTTCGAGCTGACGGTGATCGCCGCCGTCATCCTCGGCGGCACCAGCCTGCTCGGCGGCCGCGGCTCGCTGTTCGGCACGCTGCTCGGCGTGCTGGTGCTGAAGGTGATCGACAACGGCATCATCATCCTCGGCTGGAACCAGGACCTGCAGATGGTGGTGCCGGGCATCGTCATCATCCTGGCGACCTATCTCGACATCATCCGGAACAAAGCCAATGTCCGTTGATTTCCTTCATCCCGGCGAGGGCGCGGCCATCGACACGAATGTGTCGGCGCTGGAAATGCGCGGCATCGGCAAGCGGTTTCCGGGCGTGGTGGCGCTGGACAATGTCGATCTCACCCTGGAGCCCGGCAAGATCCACGCCCTGATGGGTGAGAACGGCGCCGGCAAGTCGACGCTGATCAAGATCATGGCCGGCGTCTACGGCAAGGACGCCGGCACCATCCGCATGCGCGGGCGCGAGGTCGACATCAAGTCGCCGCGCGACAGCCTGAAGGAAGGCATCAAGGTCGTGTTCCAGGAGATCGCGTTGATCTCCGAATTCACCGTCGCTGAAAACATCTTCCTCGAAGGCTATCCGACCGGCAGGACGGGCTCGATCGACTGGAAGAAGATCCGCGCGGACTCGGCAGCACTGTTCAACCGCATCGGCTTCAACGTCGATCCGGCGGCGCGGACGGGATCGCTGCCGGTCAGCCAGCAGCAGATGGTCGAGATCGCCCGCGCGCTCGCCCACGAGGCGCGCGTGGTGGTGATGGACGAACCGACATCCTCGCTGACGCCGAATGAAGTCTCGCTGCTGTTCACAGTCATCCGCCGCCTGGCGGCGCTCGGCATCGCCGTGGTCTATGTCAGCCACAAGCTCGACGAGGTGTTCGAGATCGCCGACACGGTGACGGTGCTGCGCGATGGACGCCACATCTCGACCAAACCGATCGGCGAGCACACCAACGATACGCTGATCCAGGACATGATCGGCCGTCGGATCGACAACCTCTTTCCCCGCCAGCGAGGCGCGGCAGGCAGCAAAGTGGCGCTGTCGGTTGAAAACCTCAGCACGGCGAAGAAGCTGACCGACGTGTCCTTCGAGGCACGCGCCGGCGAGGTGCTCGGCTTCTTCGGCTTGATGGGCGCCGGCCGGACCGAGCTCGCCAAGGCGATCGTCGGCTACGATCCGATCATTTCGGGCACGGTCACGGTCGACGGTCAGCGGCTGGCGCCGCACGACACGCGCACCGGTGTGCGGCTCGGCATCGGCCTGCTCACCGAGGACCGCAAGAGCGAAGGCCTGATGGGCGAACTGCCCGTCTACCAGAACGCCAGCCTCGCGTCGCTCGGCGCGTTCGCCCGGTTGGGCTTCGTCGACAAGGCGAAAGAGCATCAGGCGGTGCAGGACTATGTCGACCGCTTCCGCATCAAGACGCCTAGCCTGTTCCAGCAGATCAAGAACCTGTCGGGCGGCAACCAGCAGAAGGTGCTGATCTCGCGCTGGCTGATGCTCGGCCTGAAGGTCATCGTCGTCGACGAGCCGACGCGCGGCATCGATGTCGGCGCCAAATCGGAGATCTTCGCGCTGATCGACCGGCTGGCCGGCGAGGGCCTGGCGGTCGTCATGATGACGTCGGAGATGCCGGAACTGCTCGGCCTCGCCGACCGGATCGCGGTGATGTGCGAAGGCCGTCTGACCGCGATCATGCCGCGCGAGGAAGCCACGCAGGAGAAGATCCTCAATGCGGCGATCGGATAGAACCATGACACATCGTCTCGGCATTCCTTGCGATGCGCGCCATCCCCTCGAAGGAGGCAAGCGATGAGCCTTGCAAGCACGGCGTCCGCAAAAGCCCCGCCATCCCTGCTGGCGCGGCTCTTTGCCCGGCAGGAGCTCGCGCTGCTCGTCTGCTTGATCCTGGTGCTGGCGTTCTTTTCCGTCACCGTCGAGAATTTCTTCTCCGTGCGCAACATGACCAACGTGCTCGGGCAGGCCTCGCTGGCGCTCACCGCCGGCATCGGCTGCGCCATCGTCTTCATTTCCGGCGAGGTCGACATCTCGATCGGTTCGCTGCTGGCGACCATCGCGCTGCCGCTGATCATCATCATGAACGATACCAATTCGCTGCTGCTCGGCGTCAGCGGCGCGCTGCTGTTCGGCCTGATCATTGGGGTGGTGAACGGCTATCTCGTCGCCTATGCCGGCATCAACTCGCTGATCGTGACGCTCGGCACCATGTTCATCATGCGCGGCGGCGTCTATCTCTACACCGGCCAGCGCGCGATCCCCGACGACGCCAGCCTCGATAGCTTCATCGCGCTCTCCGACGGGCGCCTGTTCAACATCATCCCCTATTCGGCGGTGATAGCCATCGTGCTGCTTGCCGCCTTCGGCTACATGATGCAGCACCGGCCGTTCGGGCGGCAGATCTATGCCGTCGGCGGCAACCAGGAAGTAGCGCGGCTGGCCGGCTACGACGTGCGGCGCGTCAAGTTCGTCTGCTTCATCATCAGCGCGCTGCTGGCGACGGTCGCCGGCATCATCCTAGCGGCGCGCGTCGGCTCGGCGCAGCATACGGCGGGGCTCAATTTCGAATTCCAGGTCGTTGCCGCGACCGTGCTCGGCGGCGTCAGCCTTGCCGGCGGCATCGGCAGCCTGACCGGCATGGCGCTCGGCGTGCTGATCCTGCAGTTCCTGTCCAACGGCCTGCGCGGGCTCGGCCTGCCGACCGAATGGCAGCTGGTCATCACCGGCATGATCATCATCGCCGCGGTCGCCTTCGACGAGGCGAAGCGCCGGCGCGCGAATGGAGGCTGACATGGCTCGTCTTGAAGGAAAAACCGCCGTCATCACCGGCGCCGCCGACGGCATCGGCCACGCGATCGCCGAGGCGATGGCGCGGGAAGGGGCGCATGTCTTCCTCGGCGATATCGCCGATGAGACCGGCGAGACGTTCGCCGCAGCACTTCGCGCGGCCGGCCGCCGCGCCGACTATGTCCATTGCGACGTTTCGCAGGAGGCCGATGTCGCCGGCCTGATCGACAGCGCGGTGAAGAAGACCGGACATCTCGATATCCTGGTCAACAACGCCGCCATCGCCATCGGCGGCATGCCGGTGCACGAGATGACCGACGAGCAATGGCACAGGCTGATCGCGGTCAACCTGACCAGCGTGTTTCGCGGCTGCAAATACGCGCTGCCGCACATGATCGCGCAGAAGTCAGGCTCGATCATCAACATGGCCTCGGCGCAGGGCCATATCGGCCTCGACGGCTGGACCGCCTATGCCGGCGCCAAGGGCGCGGTGATGGCAATGACGCGCCAGATGGCGGTCGAGTTCGGCCCGATGAACATCCGCGTCAACTCGATCTCGCCGGGCACCATCAACACGCCGATGAACGACAGGCTGATCAAGGAGATCGGCGGCAGCCTCGCCAAGGCCTGGGTCAAGATGCATCCGCTCGGCCGCATCGGCGAGCCCTCCGAAGTGGCCGAGGCCGCCGTCTATCTGGCTTCCGATGCGGCCGGCTTCACCACCGGCACGGACCTGCGCGTCGACGGCGGGCTGACGGCGGCGCCCCGCTACGTTCCCGAATTGCTTTGAACACGAAACGAGACATGACATGAACAAGGCCCTCGAAGGCGTCCGCATCCTCGACTTCAGCCATCTGCTGCAGGGACCGTTCGCCACGCAGCTGCTCGGCGACATGGGCGCCGACGTCATCAAGATCGAGCGCGCCGGCGCCGGCGACATGTTCCGCGGCATGACTTTTTTCGCCAAATGGGTGGGCGGCTCAGAGAGCCCGAACTTCCTCGCCTGGAACCGCAACAAGCGCTCGATCGCGCTCAACCTGAAGAGCCGCAAGGTGCATGCCATCATCATGGAGATGGCGAAAAGCGCCGACGTCGTGGTGCAGAATTTCCGTCCCGGCGTGCTCGCCAAGCTCGGCTACGGCTATGAGGACTTCAAGGCCGTCAATCCGCGCATCATCTACTGCTCGGGTTCGGGCTATGGCGAGGAGGGGCCTTACGTCGAGCGCCCCGGGCAGGACATGCTGATCCAGGGACTGGCCGGGCTGATCGCCAACACCGGTCGCGGCGATCAGGCTCCGGTTCCGGCCGGCGCCGGGCTCGCCGACCAGATCGGCGCCATGAACATGGTCTACGGCATCCTCTCGGCGCTCTACTATCGCGAGAGGACCGGCAAGGGGCAGAAAATCGAGGTCAACCTGCTGGCCGGGCTGCTCGCGCATCTCAACCAGGAATATGTCGCCGTGCTCAATCTCGGCGAGGATTTCGTTCGGCCGAATTCCGGCATCGGCCATCCCGGCATGCAGGCGCCGTTCGGCATCTACGAGACGAAGGACGGCGGTTACGTCTCCATCGCCATGAGCCCGTTCAAGACGCTCTACGAGGTGCTGGAAGCGCCGCAGCTGGCCGTCTATGACAACCTCAAGACCTTGTTCGACAAGCGCGACGAGGTGTTCGAGAAAGTCAACGCCGAGACGAAGAAATTCGCCACGCAGGAATTGCTGGCGCGGCTTCTCAAGGCCGACATCTGGTGCGCCGAGGTGAAGGACATCCGTCGCGCGGCTGAGGACCCGCAGGTCACGCATATGGGCATGATCACCAGCTACGAGCATCCGCGCGGCGGCAAGGTGCGGGTGGTGGCGCCAGCCGTCAAGATGAGCGAGACGCCCGCGACCATCGAGCGGCCGGCGCCCTTGGTCGGCCAGCATGGGCGCGAGATCCTGGCTGAGTTCGGYCTGTCGAAGGACGAGATCGCGGCGCTCGAGGCGTCCGGCGATATGACCGTGGACGCGGCCTGATGATGGGCACCTACCAGACGCTTACGGTCGAAACCCACGATCGCGTCGCGGTCGTGACTTTCCGGCGCGCCGATCAACTCAACGCCATGAACCGGCAGATGCAAGGCGAGATCAACGAGGCATTCGAAGCGCTGTCCTCCGACGCGGGCATCGGCGCGATCGTGGTGACCGGCGAGGGGCGCGGCTTCATGGCCGGCGCCGACATCAAGGAATATGCCGCGCAGACCGCGGCCGAGTTCGACACGTTCCAGGCTGCCGGCACGCGCATGTACGCGGCGATCGAGGACAACCGAAAGCCGGTGATCGCGGCGGTCAACGGCTTCKCGCTGGGCGGCGGCATGGAGCTGGTGCTGTGCTGCGACATCGTCATCGCCAACCAGTATGCGAAACTCGGCTTGCCGGAGATCAAGCTCGGGCTGATTCCCGGTGGCGGCGGTACGCAGCGCAGCGTCGCCAAGCTCGGCCGCAACCGCGCCAATCTGCTGCTGATGACCGGCGCCATCGTGCCGGCCTCCGAATTCGTCGGCGCCGGCCTGGTCAACGAGATCGTCGATGTCGAAAGGCTGATGCCGCGCGCGCTGGAACTGGCAGGGATGATCGCCGCCGAACCCGCCGCCGCGATCGAAGGCCTGAAAGCCCTGACGGCGCATGCCGTGTCTGGCGATCTGGGTGAGGGCCTCGCGATGGAGCGCAACATATTGGGCGGGCTCTACCGCAGCGAGACCGGCCAGCGGCGCGTCAAGGAGTTTGCCGAGAGGAGCGCCGTGAAGAAGGCCGGCTCATGAGTGGCGACGACCATCGCGGCCTCGGCTGGGCGCATGGCGCGCTGACCGTGCAGCGGCTCGGCGCGATGCTGGCGCCGGTCACATTCGTACTGGCCGATGGCCGGCAAGTCTCGCCGATGCATATCGCACCCTGGGCGAACGAGCCGGAGTCGGAAACGCTGCCAGGTATACTGCGCAAACTGCGCGGCGAATGGCCCTGCGTGCCCTTCGGCTATTCGGTGTCTGCCGACGGGTGGCCGGAGGAATGGGCGCGTGTGATGGGGCCACCTGCGCCGGACGAGGAAGTTCATGGCCATAGCTCCAACCATGACTGGACCTGGCGCGCCAGTGGGAGCGGATCRCTGTCGCTGGCGCTTGCCTATCCTGAGACAAGCCCGGTCGAGCGTGTCGAGCGGACGGTGACGCCCGATCCGTCGGCGCCGGCAATCGATATTGCGTTCCGGGTATTCGTTCGCCGTGCCTGCCGCCTGCCGATCGGCCTGCATCCGGTGTTCCGGCTGCCGTTCGAGACGGGCGCCGCCACGCTCGAGCTTGATGGCTTCGATGAAGGCCGCACCTATCCGCATGATGTCGAGCCCGGCGCGGCTTTGTTTGCCAGGAATAAAACCTTTTTCGAATTGACATCGGTGCCGGCGCGCACCGGGAACACGATCGACGCCTCCCGTTTACCCCTGGCTGCCGCCACGGAGGAGTTGCTGCAGATCGAAGGCGTCGACGGTATCGCGGCGCTCGTCAACCATGAGGACGGTTACCGGGTGCAGCTTTCCTGGGAGAAGGAGCACTTCCCGAGCCTTCTGCTCTGGTACTCCAACCGCGGCCGCAAGGCGGCGCCCTGGCAGGGGCGCCATGTCGCGATCGGCATCGAGCCGATCTGCTCGCCCTTTGGGCTCGGTCCGGCGACCGCGCTGGCCGACAATCCGATCGCGCAATCCGGCATAGCGACGGCGCTGGATTTCTCGCCCGAGAAACCGTTCGTGACCCGCTACCGTATCGAGGCATCGGCGCTGTGACAGATCGCAGTTCAGTTTCCCTGGTCAAGCCGAACCGGCCCCGCTTCACCGATATCGAGGGGCTGGCGGCGATGGTCTGCGACGGCGATGCTTTCGGCGTCGGCGGCCATCACTTCGCCCGGCTGCCGATCGCCTTGCTGCGCGCGATCGCCGGGTCCGGCGTGAAAGATTTGCGCTACGTCTCCTGGGCTGGCGGCCTGCCGCTCGAACTGCTGCTCGAGGCGGGCGCGGTGGCGGAAATCGACCTCTGCTTTTCCAGCCTGGATGTCTTCGGGCTRCCGCCGAAGTTCCGTACGGCCGCCGAGAGCGGCGCGATCCCGGTTCGTGATTGGACGGCACTGGCCATGATCCAGGCGCTGCGGGCGGCCCAGCAGAACTTGCCCTCGATGCAGTTCCAGCTTCCTCAAGGGTCCGACATGCTGGCGCGTGTGCCGGGCGCGGTCGCCAGGCCCGATCCGCTCGCCGGGACCGATACCGGGTTTGTCCCGCCGCTCAGGCTCGACGCCTTCATCGTCCACGCCCAGCGCGCCGACGAAAGCGGCAATGTCGAGATCATCGGGCCGCGGGCGCTGGACTTCGCCATGGCGGGCGCGGCGCCGAAAGTGCTGGTCACGGTCGAAGAGGTCGTGCCGGTCGGGTCGCTGCGGCGGGATGGCCGCCAGAGCGTGCTTACCCGCAACCAGGTTTCGGCGATAGCGCTGGCCCCGGGCGGCGCCTACCCGGCATCGTGCCTGCCGTTCTACGTCACCGATTATCAGGCGTTGTCGGAGGCGTTCGCGACCAAGGACGCGGCTTTGTCGGAGAAGCTCCGCGTGCCAGCGGATGGCCTGCCGGAGCTGGTTGAAAAGGCGGCCAAAGTCAGCGCCGAAACAGTCCTCGCGATGCCCGCATCGGTGCAGGGCGAAAGGGAAGCATCCGTCGACGAGATCATCGCCGCGCGGATCGCCGCCGAGCTCGACAATGAGAGCTTCGCCAGCGCCGGGGCGGTGTCGCCGCTCGCCAATGTCGCCTACCGGCTGGCCAAGGCGACGCACGCGCCGGACATGATCATCGCGACGATGAGCTGCGGCCACCTCGACATCGCGCCGAGCCCGATGGTGCTGTCGCTGATCGAGAGCCTCGATTGCGAGACGGCGGTGGCGCATGCCGGCGGCGACGACACCTATTCGGCCTACTACCAGGCCGGCGCGGTGACGCACGAGATCGTCGGCGCCGCGCAGGTCGACCGGCACGGCCGCGTCAACACCATCGCGTTGCGCAAGCCGAGCGGCGGCCTCATCCGGCTGCCGGGGCAGGGCGGCATGGCCGACGTAGCCAACATGCATCGCGACTACCTGCTCTATGTCCCGCGCCATTCGGTCCAGTCTCTTGTGCAAGAGGTCGAGATCGCAAGTTCCGCCCGCGGCCTGCTGACGCCGGCCGAACGCGAGCCGATGGGCTACCGAACCGGCAAGGCGCTGGTCTTCACCGATCTCTGCATCTTCCGGCTCGACCAGACATCCAGGGAGTTGATCGTCATCGAAACCATGCCGGGCGTCACCCGGCAGCAGATCCGTGAAGCCACAGGGTTCGAGGTGACATTCGATGCCGACTGCCGCGAGGTGGCGACGCCTTCCGAGAAGACGCTGTGGGTGCTGCGGAACCGCATCGACCCGCTTGGCCTGCGTCGTTTGGAATTCGTCAGCGCCAAGGAGCGCGGCGCGCTCATCGCCGAGATACTCGCGGCCGACCGCGCCATGGTCGAGCGCTGCATCGCCGCGCAAAGGTTGACTGCCGCAAGCTGAGGAGCGTTTCATGGCAAAACCATTGCTCGACATGTCCGCCGCCCGCGTCTTCTTCGACGGCATCTTCACCAATCCGCGGGTGGCGCATCCGGAGGGCGTGGCAGTCCACCGCGACGGATCGATCTGGTGCGGCACCGAAACCGGCGATCTCCTGCGGCTGGCGGCAGATGGCGGTTCGGTCGAGCGCATGGGCGGCACCGACGGCTTCCTTCTCGGCATCGCCTTCGACAGCGCCGGCAATTGCTTTGCCTGCGATCTCAAGCATGCCGCGATCTTCCGCCGGGATGCCGCGACGGGTCACATGGAGCGCTTCGCTTCATCCGGCATCCGCGTGCCGAACTATCCGGTCATCGACGAGGCGCGAGGCTGGCTCTACGTGTCGGACAGCGTCGGAGAGAACAAACGCTCGGGCATCTTCCGCTACGATCTCAAAACGGGBGAGGGCGGCCTATGGTGCCGGGAAGCGATGTCCTTCGCCAACGGCATGGCCATGGCGCCGGACGGCAACGGGCTCTATGTTGTCGAGAGCGATGCGCCCTGCATCAGCTATGTGCCGATCCTCGCCGATGGTGCGGCAGGGGCCCGGCAGGTGGTCGTCGAAGACGTGCGCAATGTTCCGGACGGGCTCGCCTTCGCTTCCGACGGCTCGCTGCTCATCTCATGCTACGAGCCGAGCCGCATCTATCGCTGGCGAAAGGACAGCGGTCTCGAAGTGCTGATCGAGGATCCGGCGGCGACGACGCTGGCGCATCCCACCAACATCGCGTTCAAGGGCGACAAGCTCTATACTGCGAACCTCGGACGCTGGCACATCACCGAGATCGATCTGGCGGCGGTTGCGGGCCTGAGCGGCGCTTAGACCCGCCGCGGCCGTCATCGGCGGGCAGGCTCAAGAGCGCGTGTCGGGTCGCGTTGTGGCGAGCCGATCCGCCGGAAAATGAAGCTTTCATTTCCCTCCGGCGCTGCCTCCGCCTCCGCAGCGTCGGTCAGTATCGCCATTCGATTGTGGATCGGCGACTTGATGCAGGCTGGATCCGTTGCGGCGGCATCGCCGGCAATCGCCATCGCCTGACACCTGCAGCCGCCCCAATCGATCTCGCGGCGCTCGCAGCTTCGGCACGGCTCGCGCATCCAGTCGGTGCCGCGGAAGGCGTTGAAGGCCGGTGAATCGGCCCAGATTTCGGCGAGGCTGCGGTCTCCAAAGCGCTCGAAGCGCAGCGAGGGGATCGTCTGGGCGGCATGGCACGGCAACACGGTGCCGTCGGGGGCCACCATGAAGGCGTCGCGCGCCCAGCCGCCCATGCATGGCTTGGGATAGATGGCGAAATAATCCGGCGTGACGAAATCGATGGTCATGATGCCGGCGAGCCTTTCGCGCGCCGCCGCGACGATGTCCGACTGGCGGTTGACCGCTGCCAGGTCGGGCATCAGCCTGTCGCGGTTGGCCAGCGCCCAACCGGCATATTGGACGTTCGCAATCTCGAGCCGCTCCGCACCCAAGGAGAGGGCCAGATCGATGAATTCCGGTACTTCCTCGATGTTGTGCCGATGGACCGGCGCGTTGATGGTGAGGGGCAACCCGGCCGCGCGGGCGCGGTGCGCCGTCTCCAGCTTCTTCTCGTGGCTGCCACGGTTGTTGCCGATACGGTCGGTGGTCGTCGGACGGGCGCCCTGGAAACTCAGTTGCAGGTGGTCGAGACCGGCTTCGGCGAAGGCCTCGATGCGGCCCTCGGCAATGCCGACGCCGGCGGTGATGAGGTTGGTGTAGACGCCGCGCGCCGAAAGCCCGGCGATCAATTGCTCGAGGTCGCGGCGCAGCGTCGGTTCGCCGCCGGAAAGATGCACCTGCAGGACACCGAGATCGGCGGCCTGCGAGAAGAGATCGAGCCAGGTCTGCGTGTCCAATTCGCGGTTGGCCTTCAACAGTTCGAGCGGGTTGGAGCAATAGGGACACTGCAGCGGGCAGCGATGCGTCAGCTCCGCCAGCATGCCGATCGGAGGCAGAGTGGGCTCGCTCATAGCTTCACCAGGAGCTTGTCCGACCATTCCTGCAGGAAGGCGACGACGTCGGCCGCCACGTCCTGCGGATCCGCGTCATAGTCGGCCGCAAGATCGGCGATGATGCGCTCGACGCTGGACCGGCCGTCGCAGCGGCGCAGAATGTCGAGGCTGATCTCGTTCGGCCAGAACACCTTCTCCGGCGAAAGCACGGCGAAGGCCTGCCGCACGGGGTCGTGCTGTATGCGCACATGCCTGGGCAGCGATGGCACCGACCGCGGCGATACGATGGCTCTTTCGCGCTGTGCTGTCATAAGGCCGCCTCCGGGCGGAAGGCGCCGGGCGGTATGTTTCCCGGCGCGCCATAGGCATGCTGGAGCGCATCGAGCATGGCCCAGAGTATATCGCATTTGAACACCAGCGCATCGATCGCCTGCTGCTGGCGTTCAGCCGTGTCGGCATGAGCGAGAACATAGGCGAGGGCGAAGTCGGCGTCGCGTGATGCCTGTTCGGGTCGCCGGCTGAAATAAGCCAGCGTGTCCTCGGTGATGTAATCGTATTTCGCCAGCATCGCCGGCACCCGCTCGCCGATGATGGTTGGCGAGAACATCTCGGTCAGCGACGATGCGACCGACTCGAGCAGCGTCCGGTTCGTGCAGAAGGAAAGATAGGCGCCGACGGCGAAGCGGGTCGCCGGCAGCGCCAGCCTTTCGCTTTTGACCGCTTCGGCATCAAGGCCGAGCGAAGTCGCCAGATGCAGCCAGCGCGCGATGCCGCCGCTCCAGCCGTCCTCGCCGTCATGATCCTCGATGCGCTTGCGCCAGGCGGCGCGGAACGCCGGATCCTCGGCATGTGCCAGGATCATGGCGTCCTTGCGCGGAATGACGGCCTGGTAGCAATAGCGGTTCAGCGCCCAGGCCTGCATTTCGATTTTCGACAGGGCGCCGCTGGTCATCCTGTGATGGAAAGGATGGCGGTTGTGGTAGCGCTCGTCGCCCACCTGCCGCAGCACGGCTTCGAGCCCGCTCTTGGAGAGGCCGCCTCGGGCCGGGTCGTGGAAATCGCTCAAAATTCCATCTCCATGCCGTCGGCGGCGACTTCCCAGCCAGCCGCCTTGACCGCCGCGTGTTCGGCGGAATTCTCGTCCAGAACAGGATTGGTGTTGTTGATATGGATGAAGATGCGGCGACCGATCTTCACATCGGCCAGGCCGGCGATCGAACCCGCTTCTCCCGACATTGCGATGTGCCCCATGCGCGCGCCGGTTTTCTGGCCGACACGGGCGGTGATCATCTCGTCGTCCGTGTAGACGGTGCCGTCGAACAGAAGGCAGGCGGCGTCCGCCAGGCGCATGCGCAGCGCGGCGTCGATGCGCGCGCAGCCCGGAACATAGAACACGGCGCCGCGACCGTCGGCCCCGCTGATGCGGACGCCGATCGTGTCGCCCGTGTCGGAGCTGAAGTCGGCGCCGGGATCGCCTCCTTGCTCGAGATAGAGCGCGACCTTGCCTGGCACCGGAAAGCTGCCGACGACCACGCCGGTCGGGTGGCCGTCCGCGCCGCGGATCGCCACTTCCTCCATCGGCGCCAAGAGGCGCCGAGGCACGATCGACGGATCGAGAACATTGAAGATCGAATTGGCCTCAAGCGTCGCCAGCACCTGCGCGCTCGCATAGATCGCGAAAGGCTGTCGCTCACGAAGGCTGAGCAGGCCCGCGACATGGTCCACGTCGGCATTGGTCAGCACCACCGCGCGGATAGGCGTCGAACGCAGCGGTGCGTCCGCCGCGGGCTGCAACTCGGGCGCTTGCGCAATCTGCTGACGGATGTCGGGCGATGCGTTGAAGAGAACCCAGCCTTTCCCGTCCGCCGAGGCGGCGATGGACGATTGGGTACGCGAATGCACGCCAGGCATGCCGGCGCGGGCCGCGCGGCTCAGGCGGTAATTGCAGTTCYATTGCGGAAAGCCGCCTCCCGCCGCCGATCCGATGATCTTCACGCGCATGCCAAATGCCCGCTCCGCGGCCCATCCGACCGGCTTGTCGGCGGCAGGCAGCTTCGTATCCGTGTTTCCCGCTGCAAAGCCCTCACGTGAGGCGGGGTGCATGCCCCTGCTGCCAGGGACATGCACCCTTGCGGCCTACTTCCTGGGAGGAATTTCAGCAGGCAGATACCGCGAAATTTCGAAGCCCGCAGCGACCTGGCACATGGTCGGTTTCTTCCAGCTCTTCTTCATCGCATTCTCCTCTTCTGCCAGCCCGAATGGGCCGGTCATGTCGTTGGCGCCATTGCGGGCGGGTGCAATGGCTCGTCCATCACTTCACAAATGGACAAATGAAACACCGGGTTCTCAAACAACTAAAAGAAACTATCCGCATCGAAGATCGGTTCCTTCCCTCCATCGCCTCTGCCGTTCTCGCTCCCATCGAGGTTACCCCGGCGTCGCCGTGATCGGGTTGTCATGCTCATCGATCAGCGGCACGTTGTAGTCGAGCAGCAGCTTGTTGATCTCCGCCTGGTTCTCACGGATCACCTTGTTGAGGGTACGCTTCCATTCCTGGTCGGATGGACGCACTCCCATGGTGATGCGGTAGGACATGCGCGAACCGGTCTTTTCCTTGACCAGCGGAACGATCGCGACATTCGCGCCGAGCTGCCTGACATAGTAGCCCGCCATCGGCCCCCACAGGATCGCCGCGTCGATCTTGCCGGCGAGCATGTCCTTGATCATGACCTCTCCCATCGACGGCGTGACGCGCGTGTCGACGGCCAGCGGGTAGATCTTTGCCGTCCGCAAAAGCTTGTTGGCGGCCATGTTGGCGGTCGGCGGCGTGCGTTCGACGACGCCGATCCGCTTGCCGGTGAGTTTCGGATCCTCGATCGTCTCGACACCTTCGAGGCCGTCGCCCTTGGGATGCACAAGCACATAGGAAGAGCGATAATAGGCATTGGTGTTCTGCACCAGCTCATCGCCCTGAGCGTAGCCCATGATGACGTCGCATCGGTTGGCGGCAAGCGTGTTGCGCACGAAGCCGATCACGGTCGGAAACCAGGTGTAGGCGACTGACTTGCGCCCCGTCTTCCTGGCGACCAGCTCGGCCAGCTTGTTTTCGAATCCCTGGCCGTTCTGGTCGGTGAAGGGCATGTTGGAAGGATCTGCGCAGACGCGCAGAATGTCGGGATCGACCAGCTCTCCCGCGGCGCCGAGGCCGGCGCCTTGCGCCCAGGCAGCCGATGGCAGCAAGGCGAGCGCGCCGAGCATGGGCAGAACGAAACGTGGCTTCGATGCAACCCGGCCTGTCACGTCATCCCCCCATGCAGGATTTTTCGGCATCCTTGGCCGCTTGGGGTTTGTCCTCGTGCTTGGGCGGCCTGCCGCGCGGCGCGGCGCCGTCGGCGCGGGCGCGCAGATAGACGTAGAGGTCATCCAGGTAGCAATAGACGTTCTTGTTGTCGCCAAAGGCCGGCATGACATTCTCCTTGCCGTTGGCGGTGTTCTTGCGGCCCTGGGCGACGATCGAGAGGAAGGTAGGGTAGTCGATCGTTTTAAGGCTGTTCGCCAGGGCCGGGGCATAGGTCGAACCCATCCCGTCCTGTCCGTGGCAGACATGGCAGTCCGAGTGATAGCGGCGATAGCCGCTGAACGTATACCAATCCACGGTTCCGTTCTCGATCTTGAAGGTTGGGTTTCCATCCGCATCCAAATATTTGCCGCCCTCGTCCTTCACCGCCTTGGCTTTGTCGGCGCTGTCCTCGGCCTGCGCCGACGTCGGGCCGGCCAAAGGCAGAAGGGCCAGGGCGAGAACGGAAATTGCGATGCGGATGGACATTCAGACACTTCCTTATTTTGCCAAGGACGAAGGGTTGCCGTCGCGACGCGGCGTTGTTGACCGGTGTTCGGGTGTGCTGCAGATCGAGAGCCCGGCTGTTGCCTGCGGATGATCCGGGCTCTCGATCTTTCAGTCTTCGGTCTTAAGGGTTTTCCGGGAGATCAATCCGGAAGACCGAAGACGGTGAGCTGGCCGCCCAGCGTCGTGTAGTCGGCAAGTGCCGCGTAGCCACCGACCGCTCCGAGACCGGCGGTTCCAACGACCGCGGCCTGATCGCCTTGCGCGCGGCCCTGATCGACGGCGCCGTGCCAGGCAGCGGCGTTGTCGGGTGACAGCAGTCCGCCGGCGAGGCCGATACCTGCCCATCCGCCGACACCGGACAGAACGGCGATATATTGCTTGCCGTTGTGCTCGAAGGGCGTGACGTTGCCGATGATGCCGGACGGGGTCTTGAACTTGTAGAGTTCCTTGCCGTGCTCATCGACTGCCTTGATGTAGCCTTCGAGCGTCCCATAGAAGATGACGTCGCCGGCGGTTGCCAGCGCGCCCGACCACACCGAGAACTGCTCGGGCTTCGACCAGACGATCTCACCCTTGGCGGCGTCCCAGGCAATGAAGTTTCCCATGTTGCCGTCGCCGCCTGGCGCCGGATACATCGATACGGTGGCGCCCACATAAGGCTGGCCGGCGGTATAGCTCACCTTGTACGGCTCATAGTCCATGCAGACGTGGTTGGTCGGCACATAGAACAGCCCGGTCTTCGGCGAGTAGGTGGCCGGCTGCTGGTCCTTGGTTCCGAGCGCTGCCGGGCAGATACCCGTCGAGTTTGTGTCTTCGCCGTTCTGCTGCGTCGAATATTTCGCCACGACCTGCGGGCGGCCATATTCCTTGCTGTTGGGGTCCATATTGACTTCGGTGGCCCAGTTCACCGCCGGGTCGTACTTCTTGGCGACGAGAAGCTCGCCGGTGGCCCGGTCCATGGTGTAGGCGAAGCCGTTGCGGTCGAAATGCACCAGCACGTCGTGCTTCTTGCCTTTGACCTCCATGCCGTCGACGAGGATCATCTCGTTGATGCCGTCATAGTCCCACTCGTCATGCGGGGTCATCTGGTAGACCCATTTGGCCACGCCGGTGTCGGCGTCGCGGGCGAAGATGGTCATCGACCAGCGATTGTCGCCGGGGCGCTGGACGGGATTCCAGGTCGAGGGATTGCCGGTGCCGTAGTAGACGAGGTTCAGCTTGGGATCATAGGAATACCATCCCCATGTCGTGCCGCCGCCCGTCTTCCACTGCTCGCCTTCCCAGGTGTTCGTGCCAGAGTCCTTCCCCACCGGCTTGCCGAGCTGCGTGGTCTTCTCGGGATCGAGCAGGGTGTCTGCGTCCGGGCCTTCCGAATAGGCCTTCCAGGCGAGCTTGCCGTCCTTCAGATCGTAGGCGRCCAGCCAGCCGCGGACGCCGAACTCCGCGCCCGAGACGCCGACGAGGACCTTGTCCTTGACGACCACGGGCGCCGACGTGCCGGATTCGCCCTTTCCGCCGTCGGTGTTTTCGCCGTTCTTGACCGACCATACGACCTTTCCGGTCTTGGCGTCGAGCGCGACGACCGTGGTGTCGGCCTGGTTGAGAATGACCAGCGCAGGGCGATCGCCATCGGCAGGCGCATAGGCAACGCCGCGATTGACCGTGTCGCAGCACATGATCGGAATGACGTTCGTGTCCTGCTTGGGCTCGTACTTCCAAAGGATTTTTCCGTCCTTGTTGAGATCGAGAGCATAGACGGTGTTCGGGAACGGCGCGTGAACATACATCACATCGCCGATGATCAGCGGGCCGCCCTCATGACCGCGCAGCACGCCGGTCGAGAAGGTCCACTTGACCTGCAGGTTCTTCACATTTTCCTTGGTGATCTGCTTGAGCGTGGAATAACGGGTGTTGGCATAGTCGCCAGTCTGCATCACCCAGTCTTTCGGATTTTTGGCCATCTTCGCGAGTTCTTCGTTGGCTGACGCTGTATAGAGCGCGCCCAACGATAGTAACGCAGTGGTTGTCGCGATGTAGGTAGCTTGCTTAAGTGCGCGCATCAAATTCCTCCCAGGTTGACAACAAGAAATCGGTACTCAAGCTCGCAAGAGCCTGTCCAGGCGATCCGTATTGGGAAGTATTTCCGGCAGCTGTCACGACCTAAACTGCAAATAGCAGAGGAACTTTTCCGTCCTCTACCAAACCAGTCTAGCCTGCACCCGCCCGATGTGGCCTACGAAAGACTGTCGCCGCTCCCTTGTTACAGCGATGTCCTTGAAGCCGGAAACAGGGTAAGGCTATGTCATTGCAAAAAGTCAGGCAAGGAAAAACCCCTGCCTGGATTGTGCGATGCAGCATAACTTTGATGCGGCGCAATACAAAATTCAAGGATAAAAACCACTCGAAAATTCGCGCCGTTTTTTAGTGTAAAGTTGAGGCGCCATATATATGTATAACTACAATTCCCGTATTGTTGCGTATAGTTAACTTCGATTTATACTTATATATATTCTTTCTTGTTATTTCGTATGATATCTTTGGTTTCCATATTTATATGGTCATAAAAAAGTACTCACGAAGGTCGGCGCTGGGAATGGTCCTGAAGCTGCCTTGGAGCGCCGTTGTCGGTGGGTACGGCATTCCTCCTTTGGTCCTATACCGAGGCGGTGAGAACTTGACCGCGCTTGCGGCATGTCGCCAAGTGGGCACGATGATGCCGCCTCGCTGCGGCGCGCCCGGGCAATAGGAGGAATTTCTCATGGTCAGATATGCTGGATTTTCGATCCTGACGCTCCTCTTCTCGTCGGCAACGGTCCTTGCAAACCCGGCCGGCGCCGCGGGGGATTATCCGACGGCAACGATCGTCGACTATGTGCTCGGCTGCATGCGGACGAACGGCCAGACACGCCAGGCGCTGGAGAGTTGTTCATGCTCGATCGACGTCATCGCCTCGATCCTGCCTTATGACCATTATGAGAGGGCCGAGACCTTCAAGAGCATGTCCCTGACGACAGGCGAGAATGCAGGTCTGTTCCGCGAAAGCGCGCCGGCGAAAGCCGCGCGCACGGAGCTGAAGCAGGCGCAGGCTGAAGCCGACGTGCGTTGCTTCTGAACCAGGACAGTCTGCAGCGAGGTTCCGTCCGGAATAGGAATAGGCCAGGGCGGTCAGGCCACGCCCGGAAATTTCTGATGGAACGATCGCAAAAGGTCGTTCGTCGCCTCGGGGCTGCGGTGTTGCCGGGGCAGCCCTATGTCGAAAACGCCGAGCACGTGCGAGGGGCGCGGCGCAAGCACGATGATGCGATCCGCCAGCGTCAGCGCCTCGGTCAGGTTGTGCGTCACCATCAGGGCAGTCGTAGGCCGGGCCGACCAGACGTCGAGAAGCAGGCGCCGGAGCTGCCCGGCGGTCCGTCCGTCGAGCGAGACGAAGGGCTCGTCGAGGAACAGCACCGCCGGCTCGATCGCGAAGGCCCGCGCGAGGGCAGCCCTTCTTGCAAGGCCGAGCGAGAGCTCGGCCGGATAGAGCGAGCGCATGCCGGCGAGACCGAGCGTGTCGAACAGCGCGTCGAGATTTTTGACGCGCAGGTCTTTCGGCAGCGCTAGCCTGACATTCTCCTCCACCGTCCGCCAGGGCAGCAGTGTGGGTTCCTGGAACACAGCGGCTATGCGGTTCGAGCCGCCTTCGGGAAGCTGGAAAGAACCGGAGAACTGCCTGTCGAGCCCAAGCAGAATGCGCAGCGTCGTGGTTTTGCCGCAACCCGACGGCCCGAGCAGGCAGACGAATTCGCCTTGCCGGACCTCGAAGGAAAGGTTCCTGAGCGCCGTGACCGAAACGCCCTGCGCGGACCTGAAGGTCTTCTCGGCGATGTCGACCTTAAGCGGGGCGGCGGCGCCAACGGGTTGCATGTCGTTCAACGGGCTGCACCAGAAGAAGTTCGATCACGAGCATCACCGCCACGAATGCCAGCGTATAGGCAAGAATGGCGGCGACGTCGAAAAGCTGGAAATAGAGATGGATCTGGAAGCCCACGCCATTGGAGCGGCCGAGCAGCTCGACCACCAGGACGATCTTCCAGATGAGGGCGATGCCGGAGCGCGAGGCCGCGGCCAGATAGGGCTGCAGTTGCGGCAGCAGGATGTGGCGAAGCCGGTCGAGGGGAGCGAAGCGGTAGACAGCCGCCATTTCGGCGTAACGCGGGTCCAGCGCCCTGGCGCCCTCGCGCATGGTCACCACGACATTCGGGATCTTGTTCACGGCGACCGCGCCGATCGCCGCCGCCTCGGTGAGGCCGAACCAGATATAGGCCAGCACGATGATCACCAGCGCCGGGATGTTGAGGAACAGGATGACCCAGGGGTTGAAGAACCGGTCCGCGCGGCGGTAGCTGCCGAGAAGGATGCCGATCACCGAGCCGATGATCATCGCGACGACGTATGCGGCGGCGACCCGGCCCAGCGTCGCGCCGAGATGGTAGAAGAGGTCGCCGCTCGCCGCCTCTCTCAGCAACACCTGCCAGACCTCTCCCGGCCCCGGAAAGGCACGGCTCGGCCAGGTATTCGCCGCCAGGCTCCACAACAGGCCAAGCCCGAGCAAGGAGATCGTCACCGTTAGCGCGGGCATCAGCGTCGCAGTGGAGCCGGAACGGCTGGAGATGCCGATCATATCGCCAAGTGTGCGTCCGTCGCCGTCTCTCGTGGTCATTGCGGCGGCTCCTGCCAGAATGTGCCGGGTGCCATCTCGGACGCGCTGCCGACCAGCTTTTCGCCGCCGATCCTGGCCAGTACCCGATAGAGCCTGCCGGCATCGGCCGCCTCCTCGGCGACCGGGCGCCTGGGGATGCCCTCGCGGTAGCGGTCGCGCAGCTTTGCTAGTTCCTTGCCGTCCGCGCGGATGATCGGCGCGAGGCGCAACCACTCTTCGTCGGACCTTGCCAGCAGATCCTTGGCTTGCGCGGAAGCCTTGAAGAAACTGCGGGCGGCCTGCGGATTGTCGTTCGCCCATTTGTCGTGGAAGACATAGCCAAGCGCGGATACCGGGCCCGATGCCCCGAGCGCCATCTGCGCGTCACCGACGCCGATCAGCCGGCGAAAGCCATCGGCCTCCAGCCGGGCGCAGAAATGCCAGAAGTTGAGCGCCGCATCGAGCTCGCCCTGGATGGCCTTTTGCGAAATCAGCGGCGGCGCGCCAAAGACGACATCGCTCACCGAAGGCAGGTCGAGACCGTGATCGCGCCTGGCCAGCGCCTGTATCAGCAGCCAGCTCTTGTCGAGCGCCCCGCCGGCGACGCCGATCTTCTTTCCCTTGAGGTCGGCGATCGTGCGGATCGGCGATGCGTCCTTCACCATGATCGCTCCGACGGAAGTCGAATAGGGGGCCAATGTGACGTCGCCGCCATCCGAGCGCTGGCGCGAGACCCACAGCCAATCGGTCACGATCATGTCGATCGCGCCTGCCAGCATCGCCACATTGGTCGCATCCTCCCCGGCGAAATAGATGACGTCCAGATCGATCCGGTTGGCCGCGTCGAACCCGTGGTGCTTCAGCGTATCAAGCTCCCAGCTCACCGTGCCGAACTTCAGCACGCCGATGCGGACCTTGGATGCGGCGGAAGCGGCAATGGCATGCGAGCCGAGAAGCGCCGCCGTTCCAAGGGCCGCCAAACGGAGCGTTTCCCGCCGCGAAATCATGACGCGTCCTCCCGGGACTGCAACAAACCAGGGGCGCCGGTCAGATCGCCTGGTCCTTCGTCGGGAAAGCGCATTTCCAGCGCCTGACCTTCAGGGCCGGATGCTCCTGCGACCATTTCGCGATCTCGCTGGGCGCCAGCATCATGCATTGGAACAGGGAGCCGCGGCTTTCAAAATAGAGGTGCTCGTCTCGGCAATCGCCGGGATTGGCACTCAGGCAAACCGTCAAGATGAGGTCGACCATACTCATTCAGCACCTCTCGCGCGCGAAGATGCCCGCTCCGGCGAAATGCCGCCGACCCCGTTGCCTGGGCAAATCTCAGCCAGCCTGGCCGACGTCCCGAGGTGCCCTTGGAAATCCAGAACGATCCGAAGCTACGCGCTCGCCCCAAGACCGTCAACAAAGGCGAAAGTACAGGATGGGCATCTGTCGATCCGGAGTCTGGACCTTCGTATGATTGACTTCCGCAGTCCTCCAGTTAGCTTTTTTTCAGGCACCGGGCATTTGACGATCAATGAGGAATTGCCATGCGCGCTATCGCGTTTTTCGCCGTCACATTCCTGGTTACTTTCATCACGGACCAATCCCACGCGCAGGATGCAGCGGCAGGTGAGAAGGTCTTCACCAAATGCAAGGTCTGCCACGT
The DNA here is from genome assembly GCF_001854795.2 of Mesorhizobium sp. LCM 4577. Lineage (NCBI taxonomy): Bacteria > Pseudomonadati > Pseudomonadota > Alphaproteobacteria > Hyphomicrobiales > Phyllobacteriaceae > Mesorhizobium > Mesorhizobium sp. LCM 4577. Next base: position 227,251 of record NZ_MDDU01000013.1, read on the forward strand.
CGCGGACAAGGACCAGAACAAGGTCGGTCCGTCGTTGAATGGCGTCATCGGCCGCACGGCCGGCACGCATCCCGGTTTCAGCTATTCCCAGGCGATGGTCGCGGCCGGAAAGTCCGGCGTCAAATGGGACGAAGCGACGCTGACGACCTATCTCCATGATCCGAAGGCCATGGTGAAAGGCACGAAGATGGCGTTCGTCGGCCTCAAGGACGACAAGGACGTGGCCAACGTCATCGCCTATCTCAAGCAGTTCTCAAAGTAGGGCAGTTCTCAAAGTAGGGGCAGCTTCGCCGGTCGTTCGCTTTTCGATCGGCCGGCGATTGCCTGCCTATTCGACGCAGCCTGTCAGGCAGCGGCCTGGAGCCTCTGCATCGCGGAAGGCAGATCGAGCAGGCTGTCGCAGACAAGGTCCGCGCCAAGCTCCTCGACGGGGACCTGAGTGTAGCCGCCGCGCAGCAGAGCGACCGGCATGCCGGCCGCGCGCGCTGCGCCGACATCGCTGACGCTGTCTCCAACCATCAGTGCCTCGTACGGCTCGACCCGAAGCTGGTCGAGCGCCAGAAGCAGAGCGTCAGGCGCCGGTTTCAGTTTCGTCACCGCGTCTCCGCCGACGATCGCGCCGAGATATTCCGTCAGGTGGAAGTGCAGCAGGATTTCGCGGGTCGCCAGTTGCGGCTTGTTGGTGACGACCCCCATGGCCGTTCCGTTCAGGTGGAAGTGCGTGAGTGCCTCCCTGACGCCGGGCATCAGCCGCGTCAGGCCGGTCAGGTGTCTGCGGTAGATCGGCGCCATGTCGCGGTTGGCATCCTCGAGAGCGCCGCCGGAAAGCGGCGACCCGGAGGCGGCGAAAGCCCGGTCGACCAGTTTCATGACGCCGCCGCCGATCATCGTCTTGACCTGGTCGATGCCGAGCGGCGGCAGACCGCGGCCGGCCAGCAACTCGTTCACGGCCGCGGCGATGTCGGGGGCCGAATCGATCAGCGTGCCGTCGAGATCGAACAGGATCGCCCTCGGCGACCTAAACCGCTTGCCTGAGCCGACGTTCATGCGGCCTCCTTCCATTTGATCGAGCAGCCGATCGAAGCGATCTGGTCGAGCGGACCGTTGCCGGTTCGGGCAACCCGCTTCATCGCCTCGAACAGATCGCGTCTCAGCCCAGGCGCTCCGGCGTCCCGTCGCGATGCGTCCAGCCTGCCGCGATATTGCAGCGTCAACTCGCCGTTGAGGCCGAAGAAATCCGGCGTGCATACGGCACCATAGGCACGCGCCACCGCCTGCGACTCGTCGTGGAGATACGGGAAGGTGAAGGCGTTCGCCCTGGCAAAGAGTTTCATCTTGTCGAAGGAATCGTCCGGATAGGCGGCGGCGTCGTTGGCGTTGATCGCGACGAAGCCAATCCCTTCGGCCTTGAGATCATTAGCATCACGTACGACGCGCGAAATCACCGCCTTCACATAGGGGCAATGATTGCAGATGAAGGCGACGACCAGCCCGTTGGGTCCGGCCTGACCGAGGATCGAATGCGATCTGCCGTCGATGCCTGGCAAGACGGCATCGACGCCTTGCCAGCCGAAATCGCAGACGGGTGGGATTGCCGCCATGTCGTCCTCCAACCAAGCAGGTTCACGCAGCTTGCCGGACCGCCCCGTCGGCCGCCTGTCTGATCGCGCCTATATTGGCGCGATAGGCGGCCTCGGCGCCACCCTTGAAGACGGCGGAACCGGCGACGAGCACATTGGCGCCGGCCGCGGTGACAAGGGGAGCCGTCTCGGGCGTGACGCCGCCGTCGATCTCGATGTCGATCGGACGCTGGCCGACGAGCGCCTTGACGCGCCTGACCTTGTCGATGACAGCCGGAATGAAGGCCTGGCCGCCGAAACCCGGATTGACCGTCATCAGAAGCACCAGATCGAGCCGGTCGAGGACATATTCGATGACGCTTTCCGGCGTCGACGGATTGAGCGACACGCCGGCCTTTTTGCCGAGGTTCCTGATGGCCTGCAGCGAACGGTCGAGATGCGGCCCGGCCTCGGCATGCACGGTGATGATGTCGCAACCGGCGTCGGCGAAGGCGGCGAGATAGGGATCGGCCGGCGCGATCATCAGATGACAGTCGAAGGTCTTGTCGGTCCGGTTACGGATCGCCTTGATCACCGGCGGGCCGAAGGTGATGTTGGGCACGAAATGTCCGTCCATCACGTCGAGATGGATCCAGTCGGCGCCAGCGCGTGCGACCGCTTCGACCTCGTCGCCGAGCCGCGAGAAATCCGACGACAGGACGGAAGGGGCGATGATGGTCTTCGCGGTCATTTGCTTGCTCCTTTCCCGGGCTTCAGCGCGAAGACCCGGCTGGCGGTGATGTCCTCGGCGGAGATCGTCGACAGCGCCTCGGCGTCAAGCGGTCCCTTGGCGCTCTCGAACAGGCGGTTGGCCTGCCGCAGCCTTGCCCGGTCGAGCGCGTTGCGGATCGAGCGGGCATTGGCGAAATGCGGCTGCGCGCGTCGGCGCGCGATGTAGTCGGCCATTGCGGCGGTTGCCTTGGTGTCGAACAGGTAATTTTGCTGGTCGAGCATTTGTTCCGCGATCCTGAGAAGCTCGTCGTCGGAATAGTCGGGAAAGTCTATGTGGTGGGCGATGCGCGAGCGGAATCCCGGATTGCTTTCGAAGAAGCGGTCCATGCGCTGCGCATAACCGGCGAGGATCACCACGAGGTCGTCGCGCTGGTTCTCCATCACCTGCAGCAGGATCTCGATCGCCTCCTGGCCGTAATCGCGCTCGTTCTCGGGCCGGTAGAGGTAATAGGCCTCATCGATGAACAGCACGCCGCCCATGGCCTTCTTCAGGATCTCCTTGGTCTTGGGCGCGGTGTGGCCGATATACTGGCCGACCAGATCGTCGCGCGTGACTGAAACCAGGTGGCCCTTGCGGATATAGCCAAGCCGATGCAGAAGGTCCGCCATCCGCAATGCAACGGTGGTCTTGCCGGTGCCCGGATTGCCGGTGAAGCTCATATGCAGCGTCGGCGTCTCATGGGCGAGGCCCATGCGACGGCGGGCTCTCTCGACCAACAGGAGCGCCGCCGTCTCGCGGATGCGCCGCTTGACCGGGGCGAGCCCGATCAGATCGCGGTCGAGCTCGGCCAAGACGTCCTTGACGCCGGAGGTTTCGAATTCCTCGCGCAGATCGATCGCCGTCGGGGTAGCGGCTTGCGGCACGTCCGTTTCGGCTAAGGCTGGCGCCGGCATGGCATTTCCTCCTGTCCCTGAACGATCAGCCATACCTTGCACCGGCCGGCTTGTCGGCGGCGTAGGGCCTTGTGGTATAACGGATCATGCGGCCCGCGGTCTCCTGCCGCTCGAGCCGGTAGCCGGGTTCGTCGGCCGGGCGGTTGACGATGAAGGAGAGCTTCACCGATTCCCAGCCATGCGAGGCATCGAAGGCGACGACGCGGATATAGCGATCGCCATAGAGCTTGCGGCATGCGTTCAGCTCCAGCATCAGCGCCGCCGCGTCGGGATTGTCGAACATCGGGTGGCCCCACATGTCCCAATAGGTGTTGCGCGGATGCGGGTCGTCGGTGACTTCGAGGCTGACGGCCCATTTGTTGTCGATGCAATACTGCACCTGGGCGCGGATCTGATCGTCGGTCAGGTCGGGCAGGAAGGAAAAGGCCCCTTGGGTGATGCGCATGGTCGTTCTCCTTATTCGGCCGCCGTTGCCACCGGGACAAAGTCCGGCGTATCGGTCGAGGCGTAGTTGAAGGTCACGTCCTTCCAGGTCTCGAGCGCCTGTTTCAGCGGCAGACAGTTCCTTGCCGCGTTCTCCAGGATCTGCGGTCCTTCGCGCACATAGTCGCGGCCCTCGTTGCGGGCGAGGATCATGCATTCAAGGGCAACGCGATTTGCCGTGGCGCCGGCGGCGATGCCCATAGGATGGCCGATGGTGCCGCCGCCGAACTGCAGCACGACGTCTTCGCCGAGCAGGTCGATGAGCTGATGCATCTGGCCGGCATGGATGCCGCCGGACGCCACCGGCATCAGCTTGTTGAGCGAGGCCCAGTGCTGGTCGAAGAAGATGCCGTTCTCCAGCCTCATCGGGTTATGGTCGTCGCGGCAGATGTCGTAGTAGCCCCTGGTGGTCGCCGGATCGCCTTCCAGCTTGCCGACCACGGTGCCGGCATGGATGTGATCGACGCCGGCGAGCCGCATCCATTTGGCGATGACGCGGAAGGATACGCCGTGGCTCTTCTGCCGCGTGTAGGTCGAATGTCCGGCGCGATGCAGGTGCAGGATCATGTCGTTCCGGCGCGCCCACTTAGCCATCGACTGGATCGCCGTGTAGCCGATCACGAGGTCGATCATGACGATGTTGGAGCCGAGTTCCCTGGCGAAGTCGGCCCGTTCGTACATGTCCTCCATGGTGGCCGCGGTGACGTTGAGATAGGTGCCCTTGATCTCGCCTGTCTCGGCCTGCGCCTTGTTGACCGCCTCCATGCAGTAGAGGAAACGCTCGCGCCAATGCATGAAGGGCTGCGAGTTGATGTTCTCGTCGTCCTTGGTGAAATCGAGCCCGCCCTTCAGCGCCTCGTAGACGACACGGCCGTAGTTGCGGCCCGAGAGCCCGAGCTTGGGCTTGACGGTGGCGCCGAGCAGCGGGCGGCCGAACTTGTCGAGGCGCTCGCGCTCGACGACGATGCCGGTCGCCGGACCCTGGAAGGTCTTCACATAGGCGACGGGAAAACGCATGTCCTCCAGCCGCAGTGCCTTCAACGGCTTGAAGCCGAAGACGTTGCCGATGATCGAGGCCGAAAGATTGGCGATCGAGCCCGGCTCGAACAGGTCGAGGTCATAGGCGATGTAGGCGAAGTACTGTCCGGGCGCGTTCGGCACCGGGTCGACCCGATAGGCCTTGGCGCGGTATTTTTCCGACGCCGTCAGCCGGTCGGTCCACACAACGGTCCAGGTTGCGGTCGAGGATTCGCCGGCGACCGCCGCGGCGGCCTCGATCGGGTCGACGCCGTCCTGCGGCGTGATCCTGAACACCGAGATTATGTCGGTGTCCTTGGGCTCGTAGTCGGGCTCCCAATAGCCCATCTTCTTGTATTCCATGACGCCGGATCTGTAGCGTTCCTTGCCGGTCACGGTTTCGTTTTTGGTGGACATAACGCTGGTCCTTTCCTTTTTGGCGGACCGCCGCTCAGGCGGCTTTCGCGGTTGCGATCTGCGGGTCGAGCTTTCCCGCGGCGTAGCGTTTGGCCATCTCGTCCATGGCGATGACCTTGATCTTCGAGGCGTTGCCCGCGGTGCCGAAGCGTTCGAAGCGATCGCGGCAGAGATCGCGCAAGGCGTCCATGGCGGGCTTCAGGAATTTGCGCGGATCGAATTCGCGCGGATCCTGCGTCGCGACGCGGCGGAACTGTCCGGCCATGGCCATGCGGCAATCGGTGTCGATGTTGACCTTGCGCACGCCGTGGCGGATGCCGCGCTCGATCTCCTCGACCGGAACGCCGAAGGTCTGGGGCATCTCGCCGCCATATGCGTTGATGATGTCCTGCAGTTCCTGCGGCACGGACGACGAACCGTGCATGACCAGATGCGTGTTCGGCAGCTTCTCGTGGATCGCCTCGATCACCTGCATGGCCAGGATGTCGCCGTCCGGCTTGCGCGTGAACTTGTAGGCGCCGTGGGAGGTGCCGCAGGCGATCGCCAGCGCATCGACCCTGGTGGCTGTCACGAAGTCGACAGCCTGATCGGGGTCGGTCAAAAGCTGGTCATGGGCTAGCGCGCCTTCGGCGCCGTGACCGTCCTCGGCTTCGCCCTGGCCGGTCTCCAGCGAGCCGAGCACGCCGAGCTCGCCTTCGACGGAAGCGCCGACCCAATGCGCCATGCGCGCGACGCGCTCGGTGATGGCGACGTTGTAGTCGTAGCTCGCCGGGGTCTTGGCGTCCGCCATCAACGACCCGTCCATCATCACCGAGGTGAAGCCGTGGCGGATCGCCGAAAGGCAAGTGGCTTCGTTGTTGCCGTGGTCCTGGTGGATGCACAGCGGAATGGCCGGATGAATCTCGGTCAGCGCCTCCATCATCCTGGCCAGCATGATGTCGTTGGCATAGGAGCGGGCGCCGCGCGAGGCCTGGATGATGACCGGCGCGTCGCAGGCGCCCGCCGCCTCCATGATGGCGAGGCCCTGTTCCATGTTGTTGATGTTGAATGCCGGCACGCGGTAACCGTGCTCGGCGGCATGGTCGAGAAGCTGGCGAGGGTGATGCGGGCCATTGTCGGTCCTCCTAGATGATGAGCTTCAGCGCCGCCGCGGCGACGGCTTCGGGCGTGATGCCGAAATGCTTGTAGAGGTCCGGAGCCGGGGCGCTGGCGCCGAAGCCGGTCATGCCGACAAAGGCGCCCGTGTCGCCGATCCAGCGGTCCCAGCCGAGACGGGCGGCCGCCTCGACGGCGACGCGCGGTGCCGAGCCGAGAACGGACTTGCGGTAGTCTGCGTCCTGTTCCTCGAACAGTTCCCAGCACGGCATCGAGACGATTGCGGCGGCGACGCCGTGTTCGGCCTCCAGCCGTTCGGCGGCGGCAACGGCGATCTCGACTTCCGAGCCGGTGGCGATCAGCGTCACGGCGCGGTGCGTGGACGGCTCGCGCAAGACGTAGGCGCCCCGGCCCGACCGGTTCTCGTGGCCGTGTGCCTGGCGCAGCATCGGCAGGTTCTGCCGCGAAAGCACCAGCACGCTGGGTCGTGTCTCGCTGCTCAGCGCCAGCTCCCAGCATTCCGCCGTTTCGATGATGTCGGCCGGGCGGAAGACGTTGATGTTCGGCGTCGCCCGCAGCATCGCCAGGTGCTCGATCGGCTGGTGTGTCGGGCCGTCCTCGCCGAGGCCGATGGAATCATGCGTCATCACATAGACGACGCGCTGGTCCATGAGCGCCGAGAGCCGCATCGCGCCGCGCGCGTAGTCGGCGAAGCAGAGGAAGGTGCCGCCATAGGGCACGAAGCCGCCATGCAACGCGATGCCGTTCATGGCCGCGGCCATGCCATGCTCGCGGATGCCGTAGTGAATGTAGCGGCCTGCGTAGTCGTCAGGCGCTATGCGATCCATGCCCTTGGTGATCGTCAGGTTCGAATGCGTGAGATCGGCGGAGCCGCCGACCGTCAGCTCGGTCGCGCCATTGATCGCGGCAAGCGCCATTTCGGAGGCCTTGCGCGTTGCGACCTTGGTCGCCTTCTCGACATGCTCCCTGCGGAAGGCGTCCAGTGCTTCGAAGACCGCATCGGGCAGCTTGCCCGAAAGCGCGCGCTCGAAATCCTCGCGCGCCGGCGAGGCGGCAAGCCGCCGCTCCCAGGCGCGCCGCGCCGCCCGGCCGCGTTCGGCGATCTCGCGCCAGGCCGAAAGGATTTCATCCGGAACCTCGAACGGCGGGTGGGCCCAGCCGATGTTTCCGCGCGTCGCGGCGATCTCCGCGTCGCCCAGCGGCGCGCCATGCGTCTTTTCCGAACCACCGAGATTGGGCGCGCCTTTGCCGATTACCGTGCGGCAGGCGATCAGGGATGGCCGATCCGACCGCCGCGCGGCCTCGATCGCCGCGGCGACGGCCTGCATGTCGTGGCCATCCACCGACTGCACATGCCATCCGGCGGCTTTGAACCGAGCCCGCTGATCCATCGATGTCGACAGCGAGGTCGGCCCGTCGATGGAGATCGCGTTGTCGTCCCAAAGCACGATGAGGCGGGAAAGCTTCAGGTGAGCGGCGAGATCGATCGCCTCGTGGCTGATGCCTTCCTGCAGGCAGCCGTCGCCGGCGATCACATAGGTGTGGTGGTCGACGAGATCGGCGCCGTGGCGGGCGGCAAGCATGCGCTCCGCCAGCGCCATGCCGACAGCGGTCGAGATGCCTTGTCCGAGCGGACCGGTCGTCGTCTCGATGCCGAGCGCGTGGCCATGCTCGGGATGCCCGGCGGTGCGGCTGCCTAGCTGGCGGAACCGCTGCAATTCCCCGATCGGCATGTCTTCGTAGCCGAGCAGGTGATGCAGCGCATATTGCAGCATCGAGCCATGCCCGGCCGAAAGCACGAAGCGGTCGCGATCGGGCCAATCCGGCGCCGTCGGGTCGATGTTGATGAAGCGGCCGAACAATACCGTCGCGACATCCGCCATACCCATCGGCATGCCCGGATGTCCGGAATTGGCCTTCTGCACGCTGTCCATGGCAAGGGCACGGATGGCGTTGGCCATGTCGCGCTCGGAGACGGCGGCGGCGGACTTCAATGCTGCCAGGCTTGTCATGGCATCCTCCTCACGACACACGTTTCTTGCGTTCGATCAATTGCAGGATGAGCGGCGTCAGGATCAGCTGCATGGCAAGGTCCAGCTTGTTGCCCGGCACCACTATGGAATTCGGCCGCGACATGAAGGAGTCGTGGATCATCGAAAGCAGGTAGGGAAAATCGATGCCGCGGGGGTTGGCGAAACGGATGACCAGCATCGATTCGTCGGGGGTCGGGATCCAGCGCGCGATGAACGGGTTCGACGTGTCGACGATCGGCACGCGCTGGAAGTTGATCGCGGTCTGCGAGAATTGCGGGACGATGTAGCGGACATAGTCCGGCATCCGGCGCAGGATCACATCCATGACCGCCTCGGTGGAATAGCCGCGCGTGGCACGGTCGCGATGGATCTTCTGGATCCATTCGAGATTTATGACCGGCACCACGCCGATCTTGAGGTCTGCATGCCTGGCCAGGTTGATCTTGTCGGTGACGACGCAGCCATGCAGGCCTTCGTAGAAGAGCAGGTCGCTCGGCGCGAATTCGCGCCATTCGGTGAAATTGCCGGGCGGCGTGCCATACTGCTTCTCCTCGTCCTCGTCATGGACGTAGGTGCGGGTCCTTCCGCTTCCCCGGCGGCCATATTCCTCGAAGACGCCTTCGAGGATCCCGAGCTCGTTAGCCTCGGCATGGAAGTGCGTGAAGTTCGGATTGCCCGCCTTTTCCTGCGCGGCGACCTCCGCCTTCATCGCGGCGCGATCGTAGCGATGGAAGGCATCGCCTTCGATGAAGGCAGCCTCGATGTTCTCACGTCGGAAGATCTGCTCGAAGATGCGCTTGACCGAGGTCGTGCCCGCGCCCGACGATCCGGTGATGGTGATGATGGGGTGCTTCGCCGACATGGTATCCGCTCAGGCCCTGAAGAGTCCGCGGCGGCTGAACAGCGGCGCACGCTCGCCGATGGCGCTGGGTTCGGTGTGGTAGCGGGCGATGCGCGCGACTTCCCGCGCGGATCCGAAGACCACGGGCACGCGCTGGTGCAGGCTCTTGGGTTCGATTTCCAGGATGCGGGTGATCGCGTCGGTCGCGGCACCGGCCGCCTGTTCGATCAGATAGGCGATCGGATTGGCCTCATAGACCAGCCGAAGCCGACCCTGGCTGTAACCACGGCGCTGGTCGCCAGGATACAGAAACACGCCGCCGCGCATCAGTATGCGGTAGCATTCGGCGACAAGCGAGGCGATCCAACGCATGTTGAAATCCTTCTCTCGTGGGCCTTCGGCGCCTTCCAGGCAGTCGTCGACATAGAGGCGAACGGCCTCGTCCCAGTGCCGGTAGTTGGCGGCGTTGATGGCGAACTCCTGGGTCTTCTGCGGGATGATCCGGCTTTCGTATGCCTGGACGAAGGTGCCCAGCCTGGTCGAATGCACGAAGACATGCGTGCCGCTGCCGAGCGATAAAACGAGCGCCAGCTGCGGCCCATAAATGAAGAATCCGGCGCCCAGTATGCTCACGCCCGCCTGCAAAAAAGAGGCGGCCGGATCGGCGTCCGGCGCGCCAGTTGCAGGGAGGAGCGAGAAAATCGTTCCGACCGACACGTTGGTGTCGATGTTGGAAGAACCGTCGAGCGGGTCGATGGCGACGGCGAGCGGGGCCTGCCTGTCGAGCAGGACCGGTTGCTCCAGCTCCTCGGAGGCATAGAGCGCGACCGGAGCGCGACGCATGGCGTCGAGGAAGATGTCGTCGGCGAAGACGTCGAGATCCTTCTGGACATCGCCGTCGGCATTGGCGCCGCGGGTCCCGGCAAAAGCGGCGCCGAGCGCCCCCTGGTTGATGGCGTTGCGGACCTTGGTGGCGGCCTGCGTGAATTGACGGACGGTGGCAACGACCGCGGACCGGCGTTCGTCCGGCTGATCGCCGAGGTAGGAGTTCAAAAAAGCGTCGAGCGTTGCCGCTGGCATCGTAACCTCCCGGTCCGGCCGTATCCCTCGAGGCCGGATGGAGAAATGAAACCAAACGATCCATGCTAAGTAAAATTCAATAACTTTACCCAGGCACTAAAATTAATTTAGTATGCCTTATGAGGAATCTCACGCTCAAGCAATTCAAGACCGTGCAGGCCATCGTAAGCCACGGGAAAATCGTGAGCGCGGCCAAGGTGTTAGGCCTTTCTCCTCCAGCGGTCACGATCCAGCTGCGGCAGGTGGAGGAGGAATTCCAGCTGGCCTTGTTCGACCGGACGTCGGACGGCATGCGTCCCACCGCCGCAGGGCTGGCCTTCGTCGAGGCGGCACAGGCCATCGACGAGCGGCTTCGCATGCTCGAGGACGAGATGGACGCCATCAAGGGCGTGCGCACCGGCAGCCTGAGGCTCGGCGTCGTTTCCACCGCCAAATATTTCGCGCCGCGGCTGATGGCCGGCTTCATGAAGGAGCATCCCGATATCGACATGCGGCTTGCCATCGGCAATCGCGCGGAAACGATCGACAGGYTGAAGAACCACGACATCGACATCGCGCTGATGGGGCGTCCGCCCAAGGAAGTTTCGGTGCGCGCTTCGGTCTTCGGCGACCATCCGCTGGTCATCATCGCGCCGCCCGAGCATCCGCTGGTTTCGGCACGCGACATTTCCAAGGAAAGGATCGCCGAGGAGCATTTCCTCATTCGCGAGCCGGGCTCGGGCACGCGCATATCGCTCGAGATATTCCTGAGCGACGTGCCCGGCCGGATCGACGATCTCGGCGTCGAGATGGGTTCGAACGAGACGATCAAGCAGGCGGTGATGGCAGGTCTCGGCATCGCCTTCATCTCCGCCCACACCATCGCCGCCGAAACGGAAGCCGGACGGCTCGTCATTCTCGACGTGGCCGGGATGCCGATCCGCCGGCAATGGTTTTCGGTGATGCGAACCGATCACGTGATCTCGCCGGCCATGGCGACCTTCAACGATTTCCTGATGCGCAAGGGCGCGACTTACCTGCCCCTGTTCGGCAAATTGTATCCCCACGCCGAAGCGGATGAAGCAGCGCCGGCACGGCAAGCGAGAACGCCTGCAAGGCGACCCAAGTGAAACGCCTGACATATCGGCCGTCGGGATCGTGCGAAAAGGTTCGGAAAGGGCGTCAGCAACGGGTCTCCGCCATGGCGATCGGCGGGCCGACATGTTATATTGTTTATTGCTAATGGAAGGGCGGGCGGCAATTCGCATTCTCAGCGAGGCGGAAGGGCAGCCAACCCTGCGGGCAGATCGCCACGCGTCCCGGCGTGGGGTTCGGGATTTCGAAGGGGAAGGGGCAATGCTTTATACAATCGTGATGATGGTCTGCATGTCGGCCATGCCGCAGACCTGCGAGCAACGCGAGGAAATGGCGGACGGCCTGGCCATGAATCCCGGCGTGGCCTTCATGCAGGCGCAGCCGCTGGTCGCGCATTGGCTGGAGACACATCCCGGCTATTTCGTGCAGCGCTGGCGCGTGCTGCCTGGCCGGAGCAGTTGACCGAGACAGGTTATTTCTTCGCGGCAAGCGTCTCGGAGACGGTCTTGGCCAGCTGATAGAGCCGCTGTTCGATGATCGTCGGCACGTCGCAGACGTAAGTCAGCGATTGCGCGCGCTCGGTGAAGATCCGCGTCGCGAAATTCAGCTGGTCGGTGCGCCGCTCGACCTCGTCCGGATCCGCGTCGGGCTTTGCGCGCAACGTGTCGACATCGGACGCTTGCTTGCGCAAGTCGGCGGCCATTTCGAGCTGCCTGTGAGCGTAACGGGAAATGCCGGCAATCACGTGCGAACGCTCGGCGTCCATGTGGTCGAACATGCCCTGCATGAGCATCGCCATTTTCGTCGCAAGCTGCTCGGCCGGCAGAGACGCCGCAAAATCCCTGATCTTCTTCTGCGCATCGCCGAGCGGCAGCCGTCGCGCAGCAACGTCCTCGACAAGGGCGGAGACCGATGCGTCGTCTGACCAGTCCTTGGCCGAGGGCGGAAGATCCGGCCCGTTCCAGACTTGGCCGAGCGACAATTGCGGCACTTTGCGCTGGACGCACGGCCAGTCCGGATCGGCGGTCGCCGCACCGGCTTTTGTGGCCTGCGCAAGCAGGCTGACCATAACCAGGCTGAGAGCAAAGGCTGTTCTGGCCATCAGGCATTTCCTCCCGTGTCCTGCTTGCGGGTCATCAGGCCGCGCGAGGGATCGTAGGCGATGATGGCTCCGGCCAGGAACAGCAGCGTGCATCCGGCGACGACGCCCAGCGACACCCAATCGACCTGCCCGTAAAAGGCGAAGCGGATCAGTTCGACCGCGTAGGTGAACGGATTGACGAGACAGATCTTGTAAAGGAGGGGGCTGGCCTCCTGGATGCGCCACAACGGATAGAGGGCCGGTGAGGCGAAATAGCCAGGGAATATGACGAAGTTCATGATGCCGGCGAAGTTTTCGAGCTGCTTGATCATCGAGGATAGAAGCATCCCGAGGGCGCAAAGCATCATGCCCGACAAAAACAGCGCCGGCAGCACGAACAGGTAGCCGAGGGGCGGCGCCTTGACGCCCCAGAACCACGCCACGATCAGGAAGGCGTAGACCTGCGCGATCGACACGGCGACGCCGGCAAGCATCTTCGACACCAACAGGAACCAGCGCGGAAACGGGCTGACGAGCAGGGTGCGCATATTGCCCATCTCACGGTCGTAAACCATCGACAGCGAAGACTGCATGCCTGAGAACAGAAGGATCATGCCGCACAGACCGGGCGTGATGTAGACCTCGTAAAGGACGTAGGTCTTGTAGGGCGGGATGATCGAGACGCCGAGCACCTGGCGAAAGCCGGCGGCGAAGATGAACAGCCAGACGAGAGGCCTGACCAGCGAGGAGATGAAGCGCTCGCGTTGATGCAGGAAACGCAGGCACTCGCGGAGCACGACGCCCTTGAGGCAGATGAGATAGTGACGCAGGCCGAACGCGCCCGACCTCACCGGCGTGACAGAGGTGAGTTTTTGCGGCGTCGCGGACGTGCTCATGGCGAAATCTCCGCAATGCCGGCCGTCCCGCTGCGGTTGAGCTTCGAGAAGGCGTCGCGGATCGAACCGGTGCCGCTGGCCTGGATCAGATCGGACACCGTGCCGCTGGCGACGAGGTTGCCCTGGCGCAGCACGACGGCATGGTCGCCGTCCTCGACCTCGTCGATCAGGTGCGTGGCCCACAAAACGCCGATGCCCTCGGTGTCGACGAGCCTGCGGATGGTGGCCAGGATGCCGGCGCGCGACTGGATGTCGAGACCGACGGTCGCCTCGTCGAGCAGCAGCAGGGAGGGGCGGTGAAGCAGCGCCCTGGCGATCTCGATCCGTCGCATCTGGCCGCCGGAGAGGGAGCGGGCCTTGTCGTGCTCACGGCCCCGCATGTCGACTGTTTCGAGCAGGGTGGCGATGCGCTGCCGGGCCTCGCGCCCGCCGATACCGTGCAGCGAGGCGTGGTAGGAGAGGTTCTGGTACACGCTGAGATCGAGGTCGAGCGTGCGTGCCTGAAACACGATGCCGACACATCTGAGCGCTTCGCCGGAAGCGCGGCGGATGTCATGGCCGAAGATGCGGATCGATCCGTGGCGGGTGTCGTAAAGGTGGCTGATCAGCGAGAACAAGGTTGTCTTGCCCGCCCCGTTGAGGCCGAGCAGAACGGTGAAAGTCGCTGGGGCGATCGAGAAGGATACATTGTTCAGCGCCCGTTTGGAACCGTAGGAATGGCTGACGCCGGCGACGTCGAGCGCCGCCACCTCATTTCCCGGCCCGCCTGTCCGCACATGCTGCACGCCGATCACCCTGTCCTCATATGCGCACCGTTCTCATTGGCCCGTTCTCGTGTGCCAGGTCTCATTTGCCAGGTCTCATTTGATCGTGATCTTTCCCTTGAGGCCCTTGTCGGCAAGGTCGGGGACGGACCAGCTGTATTCGCCCGGGCGCACGGTGTGGAACTGGACCAATATGGTTCCCGCATCGTCGAATTCGAGCCAGGCCGGCGCGCCGGCCATATGCACTTCGAGATCGTTTATGACGATCTGGTCGATCCAGACATTGCGCCACAAGTCGGTCATGAACTTGTATTCGAAGCCGCCGTGAGACGTGATCTTCCAGCGATAGCCCTGGCCGGCAATCAGCTCGAAATCCGTACGGTTGACGTCGTAGCTGGATTTGTCCGAGCCCAGGACCAACTCGGGGAGGGTCTTGCTGGATCGCGTCACCTTCGGCGTATCGTCGTCGGCGCTGGCCGCGAGCGGAGCAACCGCCAGTCCGACCAGGACGGCGAAGGCAATGGTACGGTTGATCGTCATGGAATGAACCTCCCGGCTTGCTTGGGGCATCGCTAGTTGGGCGATATGGCCACGCCCCACGGCTGCTGGCCGACGGTGAGCGACTGGACCGGTTCATCGGTCGCGGTATCGATGAAGGTGATGTCGTTCGAGTTGCCGTTCGTGGTGATCAGCGTCTTCTGGTCCGGGGTGAAGGCCAGGTGCCAGACGCGCTGGCCGACGAGGATGTATTTCTCCACTTCGTAGGTTTCGGTGTTGATCACCGCGACATGGTTTGCCGGGCCGAGCGCGACATAGGCCTTCTTGCCGTCGGCGGTTATGGCGATGCCCACGGGTTGGATGGTCTCGGCCCGCAATCCGTTGATCGCGAACTGGATCTTCTTCACCACCTGGCGCTTGGCGTTGTCGATGACGCTGACCGTGCCGCCGACCTCGGCGCTGACCCAAACCTGGGAGCCGTCGGGCTTGAATTCGGCGAAGCGCGGACGCGTATCGACCAGTACGCTATCGGTCACCTCATGGCTTTGCGTGTCGATGAAATGCGCCATGCTGGTGGTTTCGGAGGTGTTGACCATGGTCTTGCCGTCGGGGCTGACGCCCATGCCTTCCGGCTCGACGCCGACCGGGATCTCCGAGAGCACCGCCTTGCTCGCGACATCGACGACGGTGACCAGATTGTCGTCCTCGTTGGCGATATAGAGCGTCTTGCCGTCAGGCGAGAGCACGAACAATTCAGGATCGGGCCCGGAGGGCAGATCGCCAACGACGTCAAGGCTGGACGTATCGATGATCTGGACCGTGTCGTCGTCGCTGGCGCACAGATAGACGAACTTGCCGTCGGGCGAAATCGTGATGCCGCGCGGCCTCTGCCCGACATCGACGGTCTTGATCACCTTCATCGTCGCCGTGTCGACGACGGTCATGGTGTTGTCCTTCTCGTTGGAGACATAGGCCGTATAGGCCGATGCCGGACCCGCCATGAGGCAGGTCGCAAGAAAGGCGAGTGCACAAGCTCGTCCCTGCACCGATTTTCCTCCCGATTGCTTCTACTTAAGGACGCATTTGGTCTCCGGCTGATCGACGCCGAGCGTGTCGAGCTCGGAAACCTGGTGGAGATAGCCCTCCTGCGGCGAGGTCGAGACGACCGACTTGGTGTCGCTGAGCAGGATCGGCTGGCGCAGCTGAAGGTTCCATTTGCGGAAGGTCAGCTTCTGGCCCTTGAAGGCGGCGACCGAAAAATCGTCGGAGCGGATGTAGTCGCTGATCTTTTTCGGATCGTCGCCATTGGTGCGCGTGGTGGCTTCGCCGACGGCCCGCACGGCCGTCCAGGCCGACATGTCCTTGGAGAGCATGCGCCGGCCGGTCGTCCTCAGGAACCGGCTCTGCATCTGGATGCCGCCCCACTGCTCGCTCGCGGGGTGCCATGAAGAGGCGACAAGCCCGGCCGTGCCCGCGACCGGCCGCGGCGTCCAGGTGCGGTAGGGGACATAGGTTCCGAAGACCTCGCTCTCGTCGGCAACCAGCACCACGTCGTGCTCCGGCAGGTCCTGCGTGAACACGGAAATCTGCTGCTGGATCTGCGTGGCGCCCGTGTCGGTGCGCCTGGCGGTGCCGCTGTCCTTGAACTCCTTCTCCGCCACGATCTGGCCGCCGAAACGGGCAGCCGCGCGGCGCAGCGCATCGGCGTAGAGATGGTCCTGCTCATGCGAACCGT
This sequence comes from Mesorhizobium sp. LCM 4577, assembly GCF_001854795.2. NCBI lineage: Bacteria > Pseudomonadati > Pseudomonadota > Alphaproteobacteria > Hyphomicrobiales > Phyllobacteriaceae > Mesorhizobium > Mesorhizobium sp. LCM 4577. The sequence continues at coordinate 243,531 of NZ_MDDU01000013.1, forward strand.
AGAGCAGCACCCAGTTCGGCCATTTCTTCACCATGAGATACTGCGCCAGCGCGTCGGCCAGCATGCTGCGTGTCGGTGCGATGTGGAAGACGTTTATGCGGCAGTTCTCCTCGCGCAGGCTGTCGTCGGTGGCGCCGATGTTGAAGATGAGCACGCCCTTGTCGCGCGCGATGTCGGCGATGGACAGCAATTGCCTGGCCGAGAGGTCCGCGACCACATAGCGGTCGCCTTTGGCGATCAGGTCGTCGAATGCCTGAACCGCATCGGAGTCAGGTTTTATTTCGGTGATGTCGAGACTGAATTTCTGGCCAAGGAACGTTCCTGTCGTGTTGTTGTCGCCGATCGCGACCTTGGCGCCGGCAACGCCCTCGTCCCTTGGCGGCAGGTCGAGCAGGGAAAGCGTCAGCTGCGGCGCGTACGCCCGCAAATAACCTATCTTGATTTCGGTGATCTTCTTTTCAGGCTTGGCCGCTGCAGCCGGTTGCTTGCTCGCAGATTCCTGGGCCGCCGCACCGGAGAGATTGGCGGTCAGGAGAAGAAAGCACAAAAGGGTCGTGAGAGTGCCCGGCACCGCGCTCATCGATAACAATACCCACTCTTGCGCCACGTCCGATCGTGTCGGACCAGCGCCAAGCCAAGGTGCCCGTGGAGAAACTTAGCGGAAGYGTTGGATTTATCAAACCTTGCAAGCTGGCCTGCCGCTTCTGCTTTAGTCCTATTTGCCGCCGGCAAGGAGGCCGGTGATCGGGCGGATCGCGGCATGCCGGAACAGCACGGATGGGGGGACCTTGGTAGAATAGACTTATCAGGGAGACCGTTCGATTATTGCGACCTCACTACGGCTTGGAAACGGTATTTTTGTTGCGAGGCGGACCTCAGGCCCGCCGGAACATGAAGTTTTTCGACTGCCTTGGGAGGAGTGCCTCATGAAAACGCGTGCCGCCGTAGCCGTTGGTGCTGGAAAGCCGCTGGAGATCATGGAGGTGGACCTCGAGGGGCCGCGCGAGGGCGAGGTGCTGATCGAGGTCAAGGCGACCGGCATCTGCCATACCGACGAGTTCACGCTGTCGGGCGCCGATCCGGAAGGCATCTTCCCGGCGATCCTGGGCCATGAGGGCGCCGGCATCGTCGTCGATGTCGGCAAGGGCGTGATCTCGGTCAAGAAGGGCGACCATGTCATCCCGCTCTACACGCCCGAATGCCGGCAGTGCCCGTCCTGCCTGTCGAGGAAGACCAATCTGTGCACCGCCATCCGCGCCACGCAAGGGCAAGGCCTGATGCCCGACGGCACCTCGCGCTTCTCGGTCGGGGGCGAAAAACTCTTCCACTATATGGGCTGCTCGACCTTCTCCAACTTCACCGTGCTGCCGGAGATCGCGGTGGCCAAGGTCAATCCCGACGCCCCCTTCGACAAGATCTGCTACATCGGCTGCGGGGTGACCACCGGCATCGGCGCGGTCATCAACACCGCCAAGGTCGAGCAGGGCGCGACGGCGGTCGTGTTCGGCCTCGGCGGCATCGGCTTGAACGTCATCCAGGGGCTTCGCCTTGCCGGCGCCGACATGATCATCGGCGTCGATTTGAACAACGACAAGAAGGCCTGGGGCGAGAAGTTCGGCATGACGCATTTCGTCAATCCGAAGGAGATCGACGGCGACATCGTGCCTTACCTGGTCAACATGACCAAGCGCGGCGCCGACCAGATCGGCGGCGCCGACTACACCTTCGACTGCACCGGCAACACCAAGGTGATGCGCCAGGCGCTGGAGGCCTCGCATCGCGGCTGGGGCAAGTCGGTCATCATCGGCGTTGCCGGCGCCGGCCAGGAGATTTCGACCAGACCTTTCCAGCTGGTCACCGGGCGCACCTGGATGGGCACCGCCTTCGGCGGCGCGCGCGGCCGCACCGACGTGCCCAGGATCGTCGACTGGTACATGGAGAAAAAGATCCAGATCGACCCGATGATCACCCATACGCTGAAGCTCGAGGACATCAACAAGGGTTTCGACCTCATGCATGAGGGCAAGTCGATCAGGAGCGTGGTGGTTTACTAAAAGCAATTCCAGGAAAAGTGCGCGGTTTTCCGTCCGCAATTGCGCAAGAACAAAGTGACAGAGCAAACCCACTGGTGAGGAAAGCCACCGGGCCGCAGGCCGACCCCCGCGAGCCGATGGTCAAACAGGAGGAAGTGTAAATGGCCGAAAAACTGCATCACTCGATCGACAACGGCTTGCCGAAGGAAAGCGCATCCTTTGCCGGCGGCACGCTGGTTTGCCTGTGCACCTCGAAGCCGGTGAAGGTGAAGGTCAAGGGCCAGATCGCCCACAACCACGCCTGCGGCTGCACCAAATGCTGGAAGCCGGAAGGCGCCATCTTCTCGGTCGTGGCCGTCGCCGGCACCGGCGACGTCACCGTCACCGAGAACGGCGACAAGCTGAAGGTGGTCGATCCCTCGGCGCTGATCCAGCGCCATGCCTGCACCGGCTGCGGCGTCCACATGTACGGCCCGGTCGAGCGCGACCATCCCTTCAAGGGCCTGTCCTTCATCCATCCCGAGCGCTTCGAGGAGGACGGCTGGTCGCCGCCTGGCTTTGCCGCCTTCGTCTCCTCGATCATCGAATCCGGCGTCGACCCGAGCCGCATGGACGGCATCCGCGGTCAGCTGAAGTCGATCGGGCTCGAGCCCTATGACTGCCTCAGCCCCGGCCTGATGGACTATATCGCCACCTGGACGGCGAAGAAGTCGGGAGCCTTGGCGGCCTAGAGCGTTTCACCGTTTCACGGAAACGGCGAAACGCTCTATCCTTTGTCTTTACGCAATTCCAGACGGAAAACCGCTCACACTTTTCCTGGAATTGCTCAAGCCCGCTTGCCGCGCCGAAGGGCGCGGCTCGCGCCGAAAATCTCCGGGATGCGGCCGATGAGGCCGCATCCCTCGCTGGTCCTCGAAGCATCTGAATTGCCATTCGTCCTGGTACCGCCGTCGATTTTTCCGGCGGCCCGAGAACACCTCCGATTGGGCGAACCGTCCTACAAGAATCCCTTTGGCCGGCATGCCGTCCACGGTCATCGGAACCGCGGGTCGCCTGGCGCCGTAGTTCAAGCGCGTTGGCCAAGCTCGGCCGCTGCTTCGGTTTCGGCGAAGCAAAGGACAGAAAAAGACTTCTTTTTGCGATCCGGCCCGGATGCTCTCTTGCGGGACCTAGAACAAGGCCCGCCTGGGAGGGCGACGCATAACAAGAGAGCGGCTGCCGAAACGACAGCCTGGCATACGCCACTCGAATGAGGCCGATGCCAGCAACAGCCATGGGGAACCACGACAATGAAGACATTCCGAAACTGCCTGATGACCGCGGTCGCCGCAGGTCTGCTGGGTCTGGGGCTTGCCGCTCCCGCCAATGCCGGCGCCATCCGTCTCGGCATGACCACCTGGGTAGGTTACGGGCCGCTGTTTCTGGCCCGTGACCTCGGCTACTTCAAGGAAGCCGGCGTCGATGTCGACCTGAAGATCATTGAAGAATCAGCGCTCTACATGGCGGCTGTCGCCGGTGGCGACCTCGACGGCGCTGCCTCCACCGTCGACGAGCTGATGAAGTATCGCTCGGACGAACTCTGCTTCAAATATGTGGTGGCGCTCGACGACAGCCATGGCGGCGACGGCGTCGTCACGCAGCCCGACGTCAAGTCGCTCAAGGACCTGAAGGGCCAGCAAGTGGCCTTGAACGAGGGCTCCATTTCCGAATTCTGGTTCAACGTGCTCCTGAAAAAGGAAGGCATGACCGAGGACGATGTCACCATCACCAACATGACCGCCGATGATGCGGCGACCGCCTTCATCGCCGGCCAGGTTCCCGCCGCAGTGACCTGGGAGCCGCATCTCACCGAAGTCCGCAAGGGCGGCAAGGGCAAGGTGCTGATCGATTCCACGACCACGCCCGGCCTGATCGTCGATGTGATCGCGCTCAAATGCGACCTGATCGAGAAGCATCCCGAGGACGTGAAGGCCCTCATCAAGGGCTATTACAAGGCGGTCGACTACATCAAGACCAACCCAGACAAGGCCTATGAGATCATGGCCAAGGGCATTGGCGGCTATCTCGAGAAGCCCGAGGATTTCGCTGCCGGCGCCAAGGGCGTGCGCTACTACGACCGCGCCCGCAACCTGGAATTCTTCGGCACGCCGGAGAAGAGCGAGGCGGCCGACCTGGTGAACTTCGCGCAGGACATCTGGGGCAAGGCCGGCAAGCTCAAGATGACGATCGACTCGAAAACCATCCTCGACACCGATTTCATCAAGGAACAGTGAGCTTTCGGGATCGCCAGGGTCGGCCCCGTTCGGGCCGATCCCGTTTTCTCAAAGCCAGGTTTTCGCGTTTAGATCTACGGAGGCCATCTTATGGCACAGAGGCGGACGGCGTGGACACGCCTGACGACCCCATTCGCCACCATTCCCGCCCGCACGGCAACAACGCTCGCGCTGGCGATGTGGGTGGTCGTGATCGGCGGCTGGGCGTTGCTGTCCTATGGCCGCGTCGTGCCGAACATGTTCCTGCCGACGCCAGGAACCGTGCTCGAGACGACCTATCGCATGTCGCTCGACGGCAGCCTTTTCTACCACACTTTGACCAGCGCCAAGGTGGTGATCCTGGGCTTCATCGTGTCCTCGCTGATCGCCGTGCCGCTGGGACTTTGGATGGGGACCTACCGGGCGGTGCAGGCGCCGCTGGAGCCGTTGGTCAACTTCATCCGCTATCTGCCGGTGACCTCCTTCGTGCCGCTGTTCATCCTTTGGATCGGCATCGGCATCGAGCAGCGCATCGCGGTCATCTTCTTCGGCACCTTCTTCCAGCAACTCGTCATGATCTCCGATTGCGCGCGCAGCGTCTCCAGGGATCTGGTCAACGCCTCCTACACGCTGGGCACCAAGCGCAGCGAAGCAGTGTGGCACGTCATCTTCCCGGCAGCGCTTCCGGCGATCCYCGACACGCTTCGCGTCACCATGGGCTGGGCCTGGACCTATCTGGTCGTGGCCGAGCTCGTCGCGGCGTCGAGCGGCCTCGGCTACATCAGCCTGAAGGCGATGCGCGGCTTCCAGGTCGACGTGATCTTCATGGCGATCGCCGCGATCGGGCTTCTCGGCCTGATCACCGACACGGCATTCCGCATTCTCCGGGCAAGGGTCGCGCCATGGGCACCTTGATCTTGAACGCATCCTCGCAAACCGCAGCCGGATCAAGGGTACTAATGACCGAAACCGTCAAGGCGAACAATTTGGACGGCATGGCCTCCGCCAATGTCGATGCGCGCGCCGCCGGCACCACGATGGCCATCGAGGACGTGACGCTGCGCTACGGCGACGCCAACGGCGTGCTGGCGCTGGACGATGTGTCGTTGAAGGTGGCCAGGAACGAATTCTGCGTCATCGTCGGTCCTTCGGGATGCGGCAAATCCAGCTTGCTGTACCTCGCGGCCGGCCTCAATGACGCGACYTCGGGCAGCATCAAGGTCGATGGCAGGGAAGTGATCGAGCCCGGCCCGGACAGGGGCATGGTGTTCCAGAGCTACACCCTGTTTCCCTGGCTCACGGTGCGCGCCAACATCGAGTACGGGCCGAAGCGCAAGGGGCTGCCCGCGGAGCAGCGCAAGCAGATCGTCGACCAGTATCTCAACGAGGTCGGCCTCGCGCCCTTTGCGGACCACTATCCAGCGCAGCTTTCCGGCGGCATGAAGCAGCGCGTTGCGATTGCGCGCGCCCTTGCCAACGACCCGGCCGTGCTGTTGATGGACGAACCCTTCGGCGCGCTCGACAGCCAGACGCGCGGCACCATGCAGAAGCTGCTGTTGCGCGTCTGGGAGCGGCAGCAGAAGACGGTGCTCTTCGTCACCCACGACATCGACGAGGCGCTGGTRCTGGGCGACCGCGTCCTGGTGATGACGGCGAGGCCCGGCAAGATCAAGGCCGAGATCAAGGTCGACATACCACGGCCGCGCTCGATGGACGTGATCCTTGAGCCCGACTTCATCGCGCTCAAGCGCCGTATCCTCGGCCTTCTGCACGACGAGATCGACGAAGATCACTAAATAGCCTCTCGACACAATTGCAAGCTCGTCGGCGGCAAGATCTTCATCGTTTATTTCCGTGAAATCGGCGCAGGCGCTGGGGGTTGGCCGAAGCCTCTCAGCTTCGTCATCCACGGGCGGAGCGGGAGCGAAGCGACGCGCGGAGACCCGAGGATCCATTCCGTTACCTTAATCGTAGAGTCCAGCGGAGCAGAATTCTGCTCCGCGACGACGCCTCAACGTCACGGAATGGATTCTAGGGTCTGCGCGCGTCGCTTCGCTCCTTGCTCCGCCCTAGAATGACGAGGTTTGGAGGGCTTAAGCCAATTCCGGACGTTTGTGACGGTTCACCGAAACAATGGTGGCCTACTTGCCCCCGCTGCGCCCCGAGCCGAGGATCATCTCCGAAACCTTCTGCCCGATCATCATGCTCGGCGCGTTGGTGTTGCCGCCGATCAGCTTCGGCATCACGGACGCATCCGCGACCCGGAGCCCGTCCACGCCGCGCACCTTGAGCGTCGCCGGATCGACGACGGCCATATCGTCCGTTCCCATCTTGCAGGTTCCCACCGGATGATAGACGGTCAGCGCCTCGGCGCGCAGATAGGCGAGGATCTCGTCATCGCCGCGCACATCCTTGCCCGGCAGCATCTCTTTGCCGCGCACCGCGTCGAACTCGGGCGAGGCAAAGATCCGGCGCGCGATCTTGATGCCTTCGACCAGCACCATGGCGTCGTGTTCATGCGTGAAGAAGCGATGGTCGATCAGGACGTCGCGGCGGGAATCGTCGCGCGACAGCCTGATCTCGCCAACGCTTTTTGGCCTCAGCACGCAGGTGTGAATGGCGTAGCCGTGGCCGTATTYGATCAGCCTGCCGCGATGGCTGCGATAGCCCGGCACGAAGTGGAACTGGATGTCGGGAAGGCCGTTCGCGTGCCTGGTCTTCGCAAAGCCGCCGGCCTCGACATAGTTGGTGGTGAGCATGCCCTTGCGGCGCGCGAAATACTGGAAGGGCGCTGCCGCGATGCGGGGCAGGTTGGCAAGCGACAGGCCGAGCGTCCTGGTGCTTCTGGAGCGCACGGTGATCATGCCGTCGACATGGTCCTGCAGGTTCTTGYCGACGCCGGGCAAATCGAGAAGCGGTGCGATGCCGATCTGCTTGAGCTCGGCCGCCGGCCCGATGCCGGACGCCATCAGGATCTTGGGCGAGTTGATGGCGCCGGCCGAAAGCACGATCTCGCGGCTGGCCGAGAGCGTCTTTTGCTGGCCGTCATGCTGCACGCGCAGCCCCGTGGCGCGCCCTTGGGCGATGACAAGGTCGATCACCTCGCATTCGCTGAGCAGCGTCAGGTTCCTGCGATGAAGCACCGGACGCATGAACGCGCTGAAACTGCTGAAGCGCTGTCCCCGATCCTGCGTGACGTTGTAGATGCCGAGGCCGAACTGGCTCTCGGCATTGAAGTCGGCGTTGGCGGGCAGGACGGCGTTTTTGCCGGCCTTGACGAACATGCTTGAAAGCTCGTTCGGATCGCGCGGATTGTCGACCAGCAGCTCCCCGTCGCTGCCATGATAGCGCGGGTCCTGGCCGAGCAGATTGCGCTCCAGCTTCCTGAACACGGGCAGCACATCACGATAGGCCCAGCCGGCGCAGCCGAGCCTGGCCCACTCGTCATAGTCCTCGGCGGCGCCGCGAATATAGACCATCGAATTGATCGAGCTCGATCCGCCGAGCGCCTTGCCGCGATTGACCGGAATGCGGCGATTGTTGAGCTCAGGCTGCGGCACGCCGACGAAGCAATAGTCGTAGTTCGGGTTGCCGTAGAGCGAGAGGATGCCCGCCGGCACCTTGACCCGCAGGCTGTTGTCGCTGCCGCCGGCCTCGACCAGGCACACTCTGACCGACGGATCGGCGCTCAGCCGATTGGCGACCACGCAGCCGGCCGAGCCGGCACCGACGACGATATAGTCAAATTCAGCCGCTTCCATCCAACCCCCAAGACGCGGCTCAAGCCGCGGGTTCTTCCCAGACCGGTTTGCCGCCGACGATCGTCTTCAGCACCTTGATATCGGCGATCTTGTCCGGCTCGACCCGCAGCGGATCATCGGAAAGCACGATGAAGTCGGCGAGCTTCCCCGCCGCCAAACTGCCCTCGTCGTTCTCCCGGTGGCCGGCAAAGGCAGCCCCCAGCGTATAGGCATGGAGCGCCTGCGCGACGGTGATCCGCTGCTGCGGGACCCATCCGGTTTCCGGCTGGTGATCCCGGCTTTGTCGCAGCACCGCATTGCGAATACCGATGAGCGGATTGAGATCGACGATGGGCCAATCGGTTCCAAACGCGACGGCGCCGCCGGCTTCCAGGATGGAGCGAACGGGAAAGGCGCGCGGCAGGGATGCGGAGCCGACGCGCGCCTCCCAAAGCCCTTCCATCCCGAGCCACTGGTCGCGCGGATAGATCATGGCGGGCTGGAAGCTCGCTATCGCTCCTGTCTCGGCAAAGCGCTCGATGTCGCGCGGGGTGGGTATTTCGCAATGTTCCACCCGCGGTCGACGCTGCCGTGAGCGTTCGCCATCCGCGGCGTAGGCATCGAGCGCCATTTCGATGGCCCCCGTTCCGATCGCGTGCGTCCAGACCTGAAAGCCTTCCTGCTGCGCGCGGCTGACGGCCGCGTTGTAGGCGGCTGCCTTCCACAGGCATGTTCCGGTTTCGCCCGGTTTGTCGGCATAGCCCTGGGGCATGAAGCCCGTATGGGATTCCAGCACGCCGTCCAGGAAGAATTTGATGACGCGCCCGTCGAGAAACTCCGGGTCGAGGTCATCCCTCCACCCAGACACGCGCGCGATCACCTCGTCGAGGTTCGAATCCGGATTTACAATGCTCGAGAGCGTGAACCGCAGGCTGAGCTCGTCGTTCGCGAATATCTCAGCCAGCAAGGGGACCGCTTCGTCATCCATCCCCGCGCTTTGGACCCGCGACAGTCCCAGACGGTTCGCTTCCTTGATGGCGTGGAGCAGCGCTGATCGCATGTCCGATGTCGAGGGCTGAGGGACCAGTTCTTCGAGCCGGGACCACGCTTTCTCCTTCAGCCATCCGGTCGGCTCGCCGCTCGCATCCCTGACGATCTCGCCGCCTTCGGGGTCGGGCGTATCCCGGATGATGCCGGCAAGTTCCAGCGCCTTGCTGTTCAACCAGGCGGCGTGCGCCATGCCCGAGCGGAAGAAAACGGGGCGATCGGCGACGACTTGGTCGAGAAGCGATTTGTGGAATCCGCCTTCGGGGAGGTCAGGGTAGCCGTAGCTGAACTCGCTGCCCACGATCCATGCGCGGTCGGGATGAGCCTGCGCATAGGCCTTCAACCGGTCGAGGACTTCGCCGAACGTCTTTGCTTCCCGCAACCGCACCTCATCGAGGTATTTGCTTCCCCAGGCGAAATGCAGGTGGGAGTCGATGAAGGCCGGCATTGCGAACCGGCCTTGGAGATCGACGATTTCGGCGTCTTTGGATGCTTGCAGTCTGACGGAGGACCAAGAGCCGACAGCCGTGATGCGCTCGCCGCGAACCAGCATCGCCTCGGCGACGGGATTTGCCGCATCGACGGTATAAAGCGCGCCGTTTGCGTAAAGGGTCTCTCGCGCCATTTGACTTTCAGCGGCCGTCGCTCTCATGCGGGTGATGAAGGGCAGGGAACCACCGAATCCGAGGCGGTAGAATAACTTTTTCCGGCACCCGTGCTTAGGGTTTGCCTAAGCCTGATCGATGGTGGTGCCATCGACCTTGTCGTCGGCATCCGTAACGGCTCCGCGATCCCCATCTCAGCGTTTAGGGATAAGCTAAGCACTGACACATGAAATCATAATTTTCGCTCCGCCAGCCCCTCACTAAAAGCAAACCGGACCTCCATCGCAGCGGCGAAAGCCCCATCGGAAGAGACGTGGATATGTCGGTTGAGAAGATAGACACGCTCGTTGTCGGCGGCGGCCAGGCCGGGGTGGCCATGAGCGAGCATCTGAGCAAATGCGGGGTGCCTCATCTCGTGCTCGAGCGCGGCCGGATCGCCGAGCGCTGGCGCTCGCAGCGCTGGGACTCCCTGGTCGCCAACGGCCCGGCCTGGCATGATCGGTTTCCGGGCATGGAGTTTCCCGTGACGGGTCCCGACGGCTTTCCCCCGAAGGAGGAGGTCGCCGACTATTTCGTCGCCTACGCAAAGCAGATCGACGCGCCGATCCGCTGCGGCGTGGAGGTCAAGCTGGTGCAAAGGAATGTCGGCCGTCCGGGATTCCGCGTCGAGACGTCGGATGGCGTGATCGAGGCCAACAGCGTGGTGGCCGCGACGGGACCTTTCCAGGTCCCCGTCATCCCGCCTCTCGTCCCTGCCGATGCCGGCATCCTGCAAATCCACTCAAGTGCCTACCGCAATCCCGCGCAACTGCCTAAGGGCGCCGTGCTGGTGGTCGGCGCGGGATCCTCGGGCGTGCAGATTGCCGACGAGTTGCAGCGCTCAGGCAGGCGCGTCTATCTCTCGGTCGGCCCGCATGATCGGCCGCCGCGCTCTTATCGCGGGCGCGACTTTTGCTGGTGGCTGGGCGTTCTCGGCAAATGGGACCTCGAGACCCCAGGACCCGGCACGGAACATGTCACGATCGCGGTGAGCGGCGCGCGCGGCGGCGAGACGATCGATTTCCGTCGCCTGGCCGCGCAGGGGCTTACGCTCGTCGGCATGACAAAGACATACCAGGGCGGTGTGATGAGTTTCGCGCCCGATCTTGCGAAGAACATCGCCCGCGGCGACGCCAATCTGATGTCGCTGTTGGACGAAGCCGACGCCTATGTCGTCCGCAACGGTCTCGACCTCCCGGAAGAGCCCGCCCTGCGCAAAATTGGCCCGGACCCGGACTGCGTGATCAATCCGATCAGCGAGCTCGATCTCGCCGAGGCCGGGATAACAGCGATCATCTGGGCGACGGGCTTCGCTGTCGATTACAGCTGGCTGAAGGTCGACGCTTTCGACGAGAAGGGCCGGCCAAGACATCAGCGCGGCGTCTCGGTCGAGCCGGGGATATATTTCCTTGGGTTGCCCTGGCAGTCGCGCAGGGGGTCGAGCTTCATCTGGGGCGTCTGGCATGATGCCAAGCATGTGGCCGACCGTATTTCGACGCAGCGCAAATATCTCGCCTACCACGCCGCCGCGACGCGCGAGCCCGTGGACGCCTGACCAGAGCTGCGAGCCCGACCCATGGAGACCAAGATGGCGCATACGAGAATTCGCAAATTCAACACCAAGGACACCTATCCCGAGCAGAAGCTCGACAACGATCTCTGCCACGCGGTCGTGACGCGCGGCGGCCGGACCGTCTATCTGCGCGGACAGTGCCCGCAGGATCTCGACACGGCGAAGAACATCGACAGCCATGATCCGGTCGAGCAGACCCATAAGGTCATGCAAAACATCAGGCAGCTCATCGAAGAGTGCGGCGGCACGATGGAGCATCTGGTGAAGGTGGTGGTCTACATCACCGACGTGCGCCATCGCGAAGCCGTCTACCGGACGATGGGCGAGTATATCAAAGGCGTTCACCCGGTTTCGACCGGCCTGGTCGTGTCGGCCCTGGCACGGCCGGATTGGCTGGTCGAGATCGACGGCACCGCTGTCATTCCGGACTAACGCGCCATGACCTTCTCCATCGTCGCGCGCTGCAGGCGCACTGGCATGTTTGGCGTGGCGGTGTCCTCGTCGTCTCCCGCGGTCGCGGCTCGTTGCGCCTATGCGCAGGCGGGCGTTGGCGCCGTCGCCAGCCAGAACGTCACCGACCCGACGCTCGGGGTCCGGGCGCTGGAACTGATGGCGCGCGGCGCCTCCGCTACCGAGGCGGTCGCCATCATCAAGCGCACGGCCGCCTTCAGCGAATACCGGCAGGTGCTCGCGGTCGACGCGGCCGGCGGCAGCGCAATCCATTCGGGACCGAAAGCCCTCGGCATCTGGGCCGAGGCGCGTGGCGAGGACGTTGCCTGCGGCGGCAACCTGCTTGCCAACGATGGAATTCCAAAGGCCATGGTCGACGCCTTCCTCGCCTCCGAAGGCCATCTCGGCGACCGGCTGATCGCGACCATGCGCGCCGCGCTCAAGGCGGGCGGGGAGGCGGGGCCCGTCCGCTCCGCTGGCATGAAGCTGGTGCGCGATGTGTCCTGGCCCGTCGCCGACCTGCGCTGCGACTGGACCGAGGATTGCCCGATCGAGCAGTTGGCTGCGCTATGGGATATCTACAAGCCCCAGCTCGACGCGTATGTCACCCGCGCCCTCAACCCGTCCGATGCGCCGAGCTACGGCGTCCCCGGTGACGAGTAGTACCGGCATTCTGGAGTCAGCATGAACGAACTCAGCCACAAGGAGTGGGTCGGCAGAGCGTCCGCGATCCGCTTCCGCGACAAGGCGTTCATCGACGGCAAGCCGGTATCGGCGCGCTCCGGCCGGACCTTCGCCAGCATCAATCCGGCCACGGGAGCGACGCTCGCAGAGGTCGCTTCCTGTGGGGAAGAGGATATCGACCTTGCCGTTGCCGCGGCGCGGCGCAGTTTTGAAGCCGGTGTCTGGTCGCGGACGAGCCCTCAGCATCGTAAAGAGGTGCTGCTGCGGCTGGCAGCGTTGCTACGCGAGAACCTGCCGGAGCTGGCGCTGCTGGAATCGCTGGACATGGGCAAGCTGGTCAAGGACGCGGCCACCATCGACGTGCCGGGCTCGGCGGCGATCTTCCAGTGGTATGCCGAGGCGATCGACAAGGTCTATGACGAGGTGGCGCCGACAGGGCAGGGCGACCTCGCTCTGGTGCGGCGCGAGCCGCTCGGGGTCGTGGGCGCCGTGGTGCCGTGGAATTTCCCGCTCGACATGGCGACCTGGAAATGCGCGCCGGCGCTGGCGGCGGGCAATTCGGTGGTGCTGAAGCCGGCCGAGCAGTCGCCTTTCTCGGCGCTCAGGCTGGCCGAGCTTGCCATGGAGGCGGGGCTCCCTGCCGGCGTGCTCAATGTGGTGCCCGGCCTCGGCGAGACCGCCGGCCAGGCGCTTGGCCGGCATATGGATGTCGATTGCCTTGCCTTCACCGGGTCGACCGCCGTCGGCAAGCTGTTCCTGCAATATTCCGGCCAGTCGAACATGAAGCAGGTCTGGCTGGAGACCGGGGGAAAAAGCCCCAATCTGGTGTTCGCGGATTGCGCCGACCTCGACGCGGCGGCCGACATGGCCGCCTTCGGCATCTTCTTCAACCAGGGACAGGTGTGCTCGGCCAATTCCCGGCTTCTGGTGGAGCGCGGCATCAAGGACGCGCTGGTGGAGAAACTGGCCGAGCGCGCGGCGGCGACGCAACCCGGCGACCCGCTCGACCCGGCGTCCAGGATGGGCGCGATGGTCGACGCGCGCCACGCCGCGACCGTCATGCGCTTCATCGACGGCGGCCGGAAGTCGGCCCGGCTGGTCACGGGCGGCGGCCGGATCTCGGTCGACKGGCGCGGCAGCTTCGTGCAGCCCACGATCTTCGACAATGTTTCGCCGGACGATCCGCTTGCCCGCGACGAGATTTTTGGCCCGGTGCTGTCGGTGATCGCCTTCGACAGCGAAGAGGAGGCGCTTCGGATCGCCAACGACAGCATTTACGGCCTGGCGGCGTCACTCTGGACGGACAGCCTGTCTCGCGCCCATCGCATCGCCGAGCGGCTTCGGGTAGGCWCGGTTTCGGTCAACACCGTCGATGCGTTGAGCCCGATGACGCCCTTTGGCGGCTTCAGGCAGTCCGGTTTCGGGCGCGACCTGTCGCTGCATGCGCTCGACAAATACACCGCGCTCAAGACCACCTGGATCAAGTACTGAGGAGCGGCCCCGACTTGATTGCAGCGACCAAACGGGCATCATAGACGCCCATGCCGCTCCGCTTCACGCTCAGACAGCTCGAATATTTCGTCGCCGTTGGCGAAGCGGGCTCTATCGCCAAGGCGGCCGAGCAGGTGAACGTCTCGCCGCCATCGATCTCGGCCTYGATCGCCCAGCTCGAAGCGGAGTTCGGCGTCCAGCTCTTCGTGCGAAAGCATTCGCATGCGCTCGCGCTGACAGCGGGTGGGCGCCTGTTTCTCAAGGAAGCCGCGCGCCTGCTCAACGATGCAGACGCGCTGCACGACATTGCCGGCGATATCGCCGAAAAGGTGCGCGGACCGTTGGCGATCGGCTGCCTGTTGACGTTCGCGCAGATCGTGCTGCCGGCGCTGCGCCGGAAATTCGAGGACGCCTATCCGGATGTGCGCGTCCGGCAGTTCGAGCGCAACCAGGGCCAATTGTTCGAGATGCTGCAGCGTGGCGAAATAGACGCAGCGCTTACCTACGACCTCGAATTGTCGCAGGACATGACCTTCGAGCCGCTGATGCAACTGCCGGCCTATGTGATGCTGCCGGCCGCGCATCGCCTGGCGGCGAGGGCGAGCATCACGCCGGAGGAACTGGTCGATGAGCCGATGGTGTTGCTCGATCTGCCCTACAGCCGCGAATATTTCCTCTCGGCTTTCCAGGGCCTGCGGCCCAGGATCGCCGAGCGCACCGGCGACATCGCCGTGATGCGCTCGATGGTCGCCAACGGTTTCGGCTATGGCATCGCCAATATGCGGCCGCTCAATGCCATGTCGCCGGATGGCAAGCTGCTGGTCTTCGTGCCCTTGCTGGGCGACATCAGGCCACTGACGATGGGGATTGCGCTGCCGAACGCCGAGCACCGCACACTCACGGTGCAGGCCTTCATCGACCATTGCCGCCGCTTCGTCGTCGAGCAAGGCGTCTTCGGCACAGAGCGCATCGTCAAATGAGGGACGTCACGGCCAGCCGTCGGCGAGCCGCGCGAGTAACCGCTCCAGCATCTCGTCGCAGCGCCGCAACTGCTCGACGCTGACGAATTCGTCCGGCTTGTGCCCCTGCGCCATCGAGCCCGGTCCGCAGACGACGGCGGGCGTGCCGAGATCGCGGCTGAACAACCCGCCCTCGGTGCCGAAAGCGACTTTCATGGTGTCGTTGGCGCCGGTCAGCGATTTGACGAAGGCCACCGCTTCCGAAGCGGCCGGCGTGTCGAGACCCGGATAGGTGTTGGTGATCTCGACGTCGATTGCCGCTTCGGGGGCGATCAAGGCGGCTTCGGCAGCAATGCGCGCGGCGGCACCGCGCAGCCTGTCGAGAATTCCGGCGGCATCGTCGGCGGCGACGTTGCGGATCTCGAAATCGACCACGCAGAGACTGGGCACGATGTTGAGCGCCACGCCGGCATTGATCTTGCCGACATGCACGGTCGTGTAGGGAATGTCGTAGTCGCCGTCGCGCGCGCCGTCGCGGGCGAGCCGCTCCTGCTCGTCGCGCAAGGCGCGCACGAAGTCGCAGCCGAGATGGATGGCGTTGAGCGCCAGCGGAGCAAGCGCCGAATGGCCTTCGCGTCCCCTGCAGAGCGCGCGCGCCGCGAGCTTGCCCTTGTGACCGGTCGCCACCTGCATGTTGGTCGGCTCGCCGACGATGCAGAGCAGCGGGCGTTGCGGTGCCGCGCTTAGCATCTCGATCAGGTCGCGCACGCCGAGACAGCCGACCTCCTCGTCGTAGGAGAGCGCGAGATGCAAGGGCGTGCGCAGCGGCATTTTCGAGGCCTTGATGCAGGCCGCGAGCGCCGAGGCCACGAAACCTTTCATGTCCGCCGCGCCACGCCCGTAGAGCTTGCCGTTGCGTTCGGTCATCGTGAAGGGCGGCAGCGTCCAGTTCTGGCCGTCGACGGGAACGACGTCGGTATGGCCGGACAGCATGATGCCGGGCCTGTCGGACGGTCCGATGGTGGCGAAGAGGTTCGCCTTGTGGCCGTCGACGCTGTGGATGAGCTGGCTGGCTATGCCGTTCGCTCCGAGAAGGTCGGTGGCGCAGCCGATGAGGTCGAGGTTGGAGTCGCGGCTCACCGTCGGGAAGGCGATCAGCCGTTCGAGGATCCTGATGCTGTCCATCTCTCTTGTCCCGTTGCTGTCGGCTGTGTAGCACCGTGCCGCCGCCGCCCTGAAGTCGCATTTGGCTCAGCGGCGGTTCACCTGAGGCTAATCCATGCAAGGGCGATTAGGCGCGTCCTAATCCGCRCAGAAGAAATCCATAGTTTTCCCGCGCCGCCGCCAACTTATGAGTAATCTCGACCACACCGGCGGCACCAGGCCCGCGGGAAAGAAAGCTCATGCGCGACCAACGCTACGACATTCTATTCGAGCCGATGAAGATCGGTCCGGTGACGGCCAAGAACCGTTTCTACCAGGTTCCGCATTGCAATGGCGGCGGCTACCGCGATCCTTCGGCCGCGGCCGAGATGCGGCGCATGAAATCCGAAGGCGGATGGGGCGTCATCTTCACCGAGCAGACGGAGATGCACCACACCTCGGAGATCACGCCCTTCATCGAGCTCAGGCTGTGGGACGACGCCGACATTCCGGCGCTGGCCAAGATGGCGAAAGCCATGCACGAACATGGGGCGCTCGCCGGCATCCAGCTCGCCTATTCCGGCATCAACGGTCCCAATCTCTATACCAAGGAGGTCCCGCGCGGGCCGTCGGCCTTGYCAATCCGCACCTTCACCAACGATCCGGTGCAGGCGCGCGCCATGGACAGGCAGGATATCCGCGACCTGCGCCGCTGGCACCGCAATGCCTTCAAGCGCGCCAAGCAGGCCGGTTTCGACCTGGTCTGCCTCTACGGTGCGCATGGCTTCGGCATCATCCAGCATTTCCTGTCGACAGCCACCAACCAGCGCAGCGACGAATATGGCGGCTCGCTGGAAAACCGCTCGCGGCTGATGCGCGAACTGATCGAGGAAGGGCGCGACGCGATCGGCGACACCTGCGGTCTGACGCTCAGGCTGTCGCTGGACGAGATGATCGGCGAGCTTGGCTTCGCCAATTCGGAAGTCCGCGACATGATCGAGATGCATGCCGATCTGCCCGATCTCTGGGACCTCGCGCACGGCGCCTGGGAGGATTGCTCCGGCCCATCACGCTTCAAGGAAGAGGCGGCGCAGGAAAGCCTCGTCTCCRGCATCAAGAAGCTGACCTCAAAGCCGGTCGTCGGCGTCGGCCGCTTCACCTCGCCGGATGTGATGGTGAGGATGATCAAGTCGGGCACGCTCGATTTCATCGGCTGCGCCCGTCCGTCGATCGCCGATCCCTTCCTGCCGCGGAAAGTCGAGGAGGGCCGCATCGAGGACATCCGCGAATGCATCGGCTGCAACATCTGCATCACCGGCGACATGACGATGTCGATCTCGCGCTGCACGCAGAATCCGACCTTCATGGAGGAATGGCGCAAGGGCTGGCATCCGGAGCGCATGCAGGCAAAGGGCGACAGCGACAGCGTGCTGATTGTCGGCGCCGGGCCAGCCGGGCTGGAGGCAGCCCGCGCGCTCGGCCTGCGCGGCTATCAGGTGGCGATAGCGGAAGCCGGCACCGCGCTTGGCGGGCGCGTGGCGCGCGAATGCCTGCTGCCGGGCCTGTCGGCCTGGGGCAGGGTGCGCGACTACCGGCAGTACCAGCTCAGCCAGATGCCGAATGTCGACATCTATTTCGAAAGCCGGCTGTCGGCCGACGATATCCTGTCCTTCGGGTTCCAGAACGTCGCCATCGCCACCGGATCGGCCTGGCGGCGCGACGGCGTCGCGCGTGCCCATGTCATGCCGATGCCGATCGATACCACGATGCCGGTCTACACGCCCGACGACCTGATGGACGGCAAGGTGCCGTCCGGCAATGTCGTGCTGTTCGACGACGATCACTACTACATGGGCGGCGTGCTGGCCGAGCTGATGGCGCGCCAGGGCGCGAAGGTGACCCTGGTGACGCCGTCGGCCTATGTCTCGGACTGGACCCGCAACACGCTGGAGCAGGGCGCCATCCACCGCCGCTTGGCGGAGATGGGCGTCGATATCGTGCTCAACAGGACCGTCACGGCGATCGCGTCGGGCGGCGTCGTCACGGCCTGCGTCTACACCGGCGCGAAACATGAGCTGGCGGCCGATGCAGTCGTGCTGGTCACGTCGCGCAACCAGGACGATGCCGTCTGGCGCGAGCTGAAGGCCCGGGAGAGCGAGTGGGCCGACAACGGCATCCGTTCGATCAAGGTCATTGGCGATGCCGAAGCGCCGGGGCCGATCGCCTGGGCCACCTATGCCGGCCACCGCTTCGCCCGCGAGCTGGACGAAGCCGATATCGGTGACGCGCTGCCTTTCCGGCGCGAGGTGACGGCGCTGGCGGACGGATAGTGCCGATCAGCCGCGGAGCGGATCGACCGCTATCGTTCCTAATCCGATATCCGCTATCATCGGCCCCGTTTGGGGCTTCCTTGACCTTTGATATTATTATAATAGCTTTGCGTCGAGGAATGATGATGGCGGCGAGCAATGCGGTGTGACTTATCGGATCGGGTCGCCTTGGTCACAGGGGCGGCGGGCGCAATCGGAAGCGCCATCGCCAAACGGCTTTCGGATAACGGGGCCGCGGTTGTCGTCGCCGATATCGACATGGCAGGCGCCGAGCGTGTCGCGGCTGGCCTGCGCAATGCGATGGCCTGCGCTCTGGACATTCGCGACGGCCAATCGGTCGACGCCGCGATCGCCAGGGTTTTGGAGCGGCACGGACGGCTCGACATCCTGGTCAACAACGCCGGCGTCAATACTTTGGCGCACCGCGTCACCATAGACGAATTCCCTCCCGAGGAATGGGACCGCATCACCGGCATCGACCTCGACGGCCTCTACGTCATGAGCCGGGCCGCGCTGGCGCCGATGCTCGCCGCCGGCAAGGGCGGGCGTATCGTCAACATAGCCTCGGTCGTCGGCCTTGCCGCGATGCGGCTGCAAAGTCCGTTCGTTGCCGCCAAGGCCGCCATCGTCCATCTGACGCGGTCGATGGCGATCGAACTGGGCGCCAAGGGGATCCTGACCAACGCGGTCGCGCCCGGCTCGGTGCTGACCGCGCTGACCGCCAAGCTGTTCTACGGCGACGACGGCAAGTTCGCCGGGCGCACCCAGGAGTTCCTCGCCCATGTGCCGCTCGGCCGGCCGGCCGAGCCGGAGGAGATCGCCGAGGCCGTGCTGTTCCTGGCCTCTCCGGCCGCCAGCTACATCAACGGCCAGGTGCTGGCTGTCGATGGCGGCTGGACCGCGGGGTACATGATGTGAGCGCCGCCATGGAAATCGATCTCGCCGGCGCCGCGATCGCGCTGGACGGTGAAACCAATGCGATCGTCGATGCGGTGCTCGCAGCACTGCGCGCCAATGGCGGGCGTATCGTCGAAGGCGCCCCGACAGGTGCTGCCGATATCCTGCTGGTCTCGTGTCCGCTGCGTGCGGGAACGAAAGCCGGCGATCCGCGCTCGCTGTATGCCGACGCGCGCAGGGCCGCCGTGGAGATGGCCGAGCGCGGCGGCCGCATCGTCTTCCTGATCTCGGCGGTCGCCGGCATGCCGATGCGCCGCCATCCTCGCTTTTCCATGGAGAACGCGTCGATCCTTGCGGCGATGCGCTCGCTTGCCATGGAATTCGGGCCGAAAATCCTGGTCAATGCAGTCGGCTTCGGCGCCGTCGAGGGCGATGCCATCGTTTCGGGCGACAAGGCGATGCTCAGCCACACGCCGGTCGGCCGCGCTGGCAGCGTCGAGGAGGCGGTCGCCGCGGTGCTGTTCTTCTGCGATCCGTTGAACAGCTACACGACCGGGCAGATGCTGGGCGTCGACGGCGGCTGGGCGGCGGGCTATGGGCGCAATTTCTGAGGCRCGGACGCTCAAGGCAGGGGCGCTGGAAGTCGGGCTGGCGCCGGCAATCGGCGGCAGCGTCAGCGCGATGCGCTGGCGCGGTATCGACCTCATGCGCCAGCTTTCGGATGACGACCGCGATGCGGGCAACGTGCTGGGCGTCGCCATGTTCCCGATGGTGCCCTACGCCAACCGCGTCGCCGGGAACGAATTCCACTTCGAGACGAGGCGCTGGCGGGTTCTGCCGAACAATCCGCCTGAGAGGTTCAACGTCCACGGCAGTGGCTGGAAGAAGCCATGGACCGTCACAAGGGCTAGTTCCGTCGCGGCCGCGCTGACGCTCGAGGTCGCCGCCGGTGCGGAGCCCTATTCCTATCGCGCCGAGCAGGCCTTCGCCGTTGCGGAAGAGGGGCTCAGCGTGACCGTGACGCTGACCAACACAGGGCCGGTTGCCATGCCGTTCGGCTTTGGCCTGCATCCCTGGTTCGATCGCGATCCGGACGTGACGCTGCAATTCAGCGCCCGGCGCTTCCATCTCGAAGAGCCCGAGGGCGTTTCGGGCGATCCGATCACGCTGCCGCCCGAACTGGATTTTGCAAAGGGCCGGTCGCTGCCGGGCGGTTGGCGCAACAATGACTATGGCGGCTGGACCGGCGAAGCGATCATCCGCTTTCCGTCGCGGGGCGCCGGATTGCGGATCGTCGCCGATCCCGTCTTCAAGCATCTGATGCTCTATGCCGATCCGACCAAGCCTTATTTCTGCCTGGAACCGCAGACGAATGCCTCGGGCGCCTTCAACCGTGGCCAATGGAACGATCCGGATGAAGGCGTGATCGTGCTTGCGCCCGGCGAAAGCGCGGCGGGGACCGTGTCATTCAGGCCATTCGCGCTCACATCCTGATCTAACTCTTTGTTGGAGCATGATCTTTTCCGAAAACCGGTTCCCACTTTTCGGGATCATGCTCTAAAGCAATCGGGCCAGGAGCCCACCATCCACCTGCATGGCGCTGCCGGTAACGAAGGAAGAGGCGTCCGAGATCAGGAAGCCGATGGCGCTGGCGATCTCGGTCGGATTGGCGATGCGCGCGATCCTGTTGGGTTCGAATGAGAGGCCCAGCGCTTCCGGGCCGCCGGCCGCTTCCAGCCCGTCCAGTGTCATCCTCGTGGCGACGGAGCCGACCAGCACGGCGTTGACGCGGATGCGGTCGACCGCATAGTCGAGCGCCATCTGTCGCGACAATCCGACGACTGCGGCTTTTGTCGCCGCATAGGCAGGCACGCCGGGAACCGTCGCATCGGCATGCACCGAGGCGATGTTGACGATCGAGCCGCCGCCGGCCGCGCGCAGCAGCGGCAGGGTCGTGCGGCAAACGCGGAAGATAGCGGTCAGGTTGACGGCAATGGTCCTGTCCCAGTCTTCGTCGGAAAGCTCTTCGAGCCGCTTGCCGGTCGGATAGATGCCGGCGCAGTTGACGACGGCGTCGAGCCCGCCGAGCCGCTCTGATGCCATCGCCACCGCTGCCTGGACGTCCGTTTCACGCGTGAGATCGCTCTCGCGGAAGATCAGTTGGCTTTCGGCGTAACGGCCAGCGAGCGCCTTGCCATCTTTACCGTCCAGCCCGGCGCCGAAGACCTGCGCCCCCTCGTTCACGAGATATTCGGCCGTCGCCCGGCCGATGCCGGTGGCCGCGCCGGTAACCAGAACGCGTTTGCCGCCAAACGTCACGCTGAGACCCCTGAAGCGTGGCGTTCGGTTTGGGCCGCGGCAACGGAACGCAGCACGCGATCCTCGCCGCCTTCGCCGCGGCCGAATTCGTCGACGATGCGGCCGTCGGCAACGACGAGGCAACGGTCGCAAAGGCCGATCAGCTCTTCGAGCTCGGAGGCGACGATGAGCAAGGCCACGCCCTTCTCGGCCAATTCGACCACGAGCCGGTAGATCTCGTGCCGCGTGGCTGCGTCGACACCCTTGGTCGGCTCGTCGAGCAGCAGCACTTTCGGCGCCCGCATCAGCACGCGGGCGAACAGAAGTTTCTGCTGGTTGCCGCCCGACAGGTGGGTGACGGAGGCCAGTGGCGACGATGCCTTGACGTTGAGCGCGCGCATGGCGGCCAGGATGGAGCTGCGTTCAAGCCCGCCGCGCACCACGCCGCGCCGCGACAAGGGCGCAAGATTGCCGATGGTGATGTTGGCGCCGACCGGCAGATTGAACAGCAGGCCGTCGCGCTTGCGGTCCTCGGTCAGAAGCGCAATGCCGGCGGCACGGGCGCCGCTCGGTGCTCCGATCGCCACGGGACCGCCGGCGACGCGGATTTCGCCCTCGGCCGGGACGCGGCCGTAGATGCCGTGCAGGATCTCGCTCCGGCCGGAGCCGAGCAGGCCCGCCAGCCCGACGATCTCGCCGGCGGCCACCGAGAGGTTGATGTCCTTCGCGCCATGCACGGCGCCGCTATGGCCGGCGACGGTGAGGTTGCGAACCTCCAGCGCGGTCGGCGCGCCGACCGGGGCGGCATGCTCGGGGAACAGCCGCTGCAATCGTTGGCCCGACATCGAGAAGATGAAGGTCTCGGCGTCGAAATCCTCCCTCGCGATACGCACCGTCACCTGTCCGTCGCGCAGCACCGTGGCGCGGTCGCAGATGGCGAGCACTTCCGGCAGGCGATGGGTGATGTAGATCATCGCGACGCCCTGCGCCTTGAGGCGGCCGAGCACACTGAACAGCGCGTCGACCTCCGTGCCGGAGAGCGAGGCGGTCGGCTCGTCCAGCATCAGCACGCGCGGCTTCATGACGATGGCGCGGGCGATCATCACCAGATGGCGCTGCGCCGAGGTCAGCGATGCGACATAGGCCCTGGGATCGATGCCGATGCCAAGATCGGCAAAGATCTCACCCGCCCGCTGTTCCAGTTTCCGCTGGTTGACCAGCATGCCGTCGCCCAGCCCGGTGCGGCCGGCAAAGATGTTCTCGGCGACCGAGAGCTGCTCGAGCACTTCGATCTCCTGCGGCACATAGCCGACACCGTTCGACCGCGCGTCGGCGGGCGAGACAAAGCTGACCGGCTTGCCGTCGAGCTTGATGGCGCCGGTGTAGGAGCCGGCCGGATGCACGCCGTTGAGGATCTTCACGAGCGTCGACTTGCCGGCGCCGTTCTGGCCGAGCAAGGCGTGGATCTCGCCCGGGACGACGTCGAAATCGACGCCGCGCAGCGCCTGAACGCCACCGAAGCTCTTGGCGATTGCGATGGCCGACAACAGCGGTTCCTGGGCAACGTTGGGCACGGCGATCCTCTGGCGGATGCCGGGTCCGGGCAAGCCGCGGACCCGGCGATGGGGCGTTACTGGCCGGCGCTGTCCAGCATCTTGTAATAGGGGTCGAGGTCGGCGGCGGTGATCACTTTGGCCGGCAACGGATTGCTGTAGGGCACGGTCTTGCCCTGGGCGAGATCGCCGAGCAGTTCGGCAACCTTGGCGCTCTCTTCATAGAGCGGCTGCGCGACGATGCCGTAGGCGGCGCCCGATTTCACCAGGTCGAGATTCTGCCTGATATAGTCCATGCCGACGATGACGACATCGCGTCCAGCCTTGCGGGCCGCGCCCGACCAGGTCTGGATGCTGTTGCCGGTGGTGCCGAAGGCCGCCGTCACGTCCGGGTTGCCTTGCAGGATCGCCACTGCCTTGGCCTCGGCTGCCGAGGGCTCGAAGCCCTCCATCTGGGTGTCGAGCACCTTGATGTTGGGGTACTTCTCGGCGATGGTCTTGCGGAAGGCCGCCGACATGGCGTTCTCGGTGTCGTTGGACGCGCCTTGCGTCAGCGCCACCGTGCCCTTGCCGCCGAGCTTCTCGCCGATGGCGACGGCGGCGTTCTGGCCCGCGCCGGCAATGTCCTCGCCGGTCGCGGCCTTCAGCCCCTGGACGGTGCCTTCCGGCGGCAGCACATGCCAGGTGACGATCGGGAATCCCTCCTTGGCGAGCTTCGAGATGTAGGAGTAGATTGCCGGATCGGGACCATAGACGCCGATCGCGTCGTATTTGGTGCGCGCCAGGGCGGCTTCGGCGAGCGGCAGCGTCGCCGGAATGTCCCAATTCGTCGCGCTCGGATCGCCGACCACCTCGCAGGTGTAGCCGAGCTCCTTGCACTTGTTGAGGAAGCCCGCCTGCATGAGCCGATGGACAGGGTGGTCCTTCATCGCCTGCACCCAGAGCAGGTGGATGTCTGCGGCCTGGGCGAGGCCCGCCGAGCCCAGCGACGCGGCGGCGGCCACGGCCGCGAATGCCGTACGGATCAGTCCCTTTCTCAGATCGATCTTCATGTCCTACCTCCCTTGCTTCACCGGCGTTCTTGCCGGCGTAAGATCTGTTGTTTTGGAAATTGTGCCGTTTGAGTGAGTTCCTCGTGGCCCCCGCTAAGCGCCGGCGATGAAGTAGCGGCGGCGCACAATGTCGAGCCCGACGGCCATGACCATGATCACGCCCACGGCGATCTGCTGCCAGTTGGAGTTGACGCCGATGACGACGAGGCCGCTCTGCACCACCTTCAGCATCAGGATGCCGACAACGCCGCCGGCGACCGTGCCGGCGCCGCCGAACAGACTGACGCCGCCGACCACGACCCCGGCGATCACCGTCAATTCCCAGCCGCTGCCGATCGAGGTACCGCCGCTGCCGAGATCGGCCATGACGAACATGCCGGCGATCGCTGACAGCGCGCCGACGACGATGAAGGCGCCGATCTTGTAGGCGCTGGTGTTGATGCCGACGAGACGCGCCACTTCCTGGTTGCCGCCGGTGGCGTAGATGTTGCGTCCGAGCACGGTGCGCCGCAGGACGAAATCGGCGAGGATCGCCGCGACGATGAAGAAGGCAAAGCTCCAGCCGAGGCCGAAGGCGAGGTCGGCGCCGCCGATTGCATTGATCGTCTCTGGCAGCGGATAGACAGGATAGCCACCCGTCACCACCTGGATCAGGCCCTGGCCGATGAACAGCATGCCGAGCGTCTGGATGAAGGCAGGGATGCCGAGCCTGACGACGATCACGCCGTTGAGCAGCCCGATCGCCGCGCCGACGCCGATCCCGCCTAGGATGGCCACGGTCACCGGCAGCGCGGCCGCCGTCATCAGCTTGGCGGCGACGACCGCGGACAGGCCGGCCACCGAGCCGACGGACAGGTCGAATTCGCCGGCGACCAGCAGGATGGTCTGACCGATGGCGATGATGCCGACGAACGACACGACGTTGAGAATGGCGCGGATGTTGCGCTCCGACAGGAAAGCCGGTTCGAGCAGCCAGAAGAAGACGATCAGCATAGCCATCGCCGCCAGCATGCCGACTTCGCCGATGGCGATGAAGCCGATCAGCCGCCGCCGGAAAGATTGCCCATCCCGGGGCGGCGAGTTCACGTCAGCCGCGCTTTCCAATCCTGACCTCCCTGGCGGCGCACGTCGCCGGCTCCCGCAACCGACACCATCTCGCCCACGCCCTTCCCGGCGTGCTCCTCGACGCCATTAAGATTATAATATTATAACTTGTCAACGGCGAAATTTCAGAGGATGCACCATGCCGGGCACGTCGCTGGAAAGCGACTGCCGTACCCGCTATGAATGCGCTGGTCGTGCGATCCGACGCAGGATTTCCCTTCGCGCATCGTGCTTGTTGGAGCTTGGCGATGACCGATGGGTCAGGTGACGATCCCGGCGGGAACACACCCTCGCAGCGCCTTGGGGTTCGCGAGATCGCGCGACGCATCGGTGTCGCGCCGATAACCGTGTCGCGTTCCCTGTCCAATCCCGGCAGGGTCTCGGCGGAGACGCGCGCCAGGGTGCTGGAGGCGATAGAGCAGATCGGCTTCGTGCCCAACCAGCTTGCGTCGAGCATGCGCGGCAACGGCCGTATGATCGGGACGGTGGTGCCGCCGCTGATCAATTCGGGCATCGCCGAGCAGGTGCAAGGCATGTCCGACGAATGCCATGAGGGCGGCTATTCGATGCTGCTGGTGCAGGGTGAATTCACGCCGGAAGCCGAGGAGAAAGCGATACGCACGCTGCTCGGCTGGCGCCCGGCCGGCATGATCCTTCAGAGCTTCGTGCAAAGCGAAACGGCGCGTGGCTTGTTGAAGGGCAGCGGCGCGCCGGTGGTCGAGATCTCCGAGGTCAAGGGCCGCGATCCGATCGACATGGTGGTCGGCATCTCCAATTTCGAGACCGCCTACGCCATGACCATGCATCTGGCCGCCAAGGGCTACAGGCGGATCGGTTTCGTCTCGACGCCGATCCATGGCAATGACCGCCTGCGACAGCGCCGCACCGGCTACCATGCGGCGCTGACCAAGCTCGGCATCAGGAACCATGACGGCATGGAAGTCGAGGTGCCGATCACCGCGCAGGGCGGCGCCGAGGCGCTGATCACGCTGACATCGCGGCACAAGGACATCGACGCCATCTTCTTCTCCAGCGACACGCTGGCCGTCGGCGCCGTGCAGGAATGCCACCGGCGGGGCTGGGCGGTGCCCGGCAGGATCGCCATCGCCGGCTATGGCGACATGGACCTCGCCGCGCAGCTCTATCCGCGGCTGACCACGGTGAAGGTCAACCGCTACGACATGGGCCGGCGCGCCGTGCGGCAATTGCTGGCAAGGCTGGGCGGCAATGGCGAGGTGTCGGCCGTCACCAGCCTCGGCTTCGAGATCATCGACCGCGAAAGCGCCTGATCAGGATTTTGTCACCGGCTGCTCGCGGCGGCCCAGACGCTTCTCCCAGCCCTGGGCATGGACGTTGAGATAGGCGTTGGGATCGTAAGGATGATCCTTGATCGCATCGAGGTTGAGATCGATGCCGAGCCCCGGCGCTTGCGGCAGCGACAGGTGGCCATTGTCCGGATTGACGGTCGGATGCCAGGTCACGAGATCGCGGGTCCAAGGATCGTTGAAGGCGTCGAAGTGCTCCTGGATCAGGAAATTCGGCACCGCCGCCGCCAGCTGCAGGCACACCGCCGTCGCCACCGGTCCGCCGCTTTGATGCGGCGCGATATGGCTGCCGTGAGCAAGCGCAAGATTGGCGACCTGCAGCGACGGCGCGATGCCGCCAAGCGACATCGGCTCGGGCTGGAAGATGTTGACGCCGCCGCCGGCGGCAAGCGTGTAGAACTGGCCGACCGTGTCGTACATTTCGCCGGTCGCCACCGGGATGGGTGAGCGGTGCGCCACCTCATGCACCGTCTCCTGGCGATCGCGCGAGGTCGGCTCCTCCCACCAGTAAATGTCGAGATCGGCGAATTTCTGCGCCGCCTGAAGCGCTGCGATCTCGGTGAAGCGCGCATGCACGTCGATCAGGATCAGCGTGTCGCTGGGCAGTCCATCGCGCAGTTCGCGGCAGATTGCGTAGGAAAGCTCCAGTTCCTCGCGAGAGATGAAACCTTGCGCGGTGCCGAACGGGTCTAGCTTGAACGCCTTGAAGCCCTTGGCCAGCACCGCCTTTGCGGCTTCGAGAAAGGCTTCCGGCGTGCGTTCCGTGCGATACCAGCCATTGGCATAGCCAAGCACCGTGTCGCGTACTTGCCCGCCGAGAAGCTGGTGGATCGGCACGCCCAGGCTCTTGCCCAGAATATCCCAGCAGGCGACCTCGATGGCCGCGATCACCGTGCGGTGGATGTGGCCGCCGTCGAGCGAAACACTGTCCAGCATGCGCTTGGCCAAGGCGTTGATGCGGCGCGGGTCCTGGCCGATCGCGAGATGCTTGAGCTCATGCACGCCGGCCTCGGTGGTCTTGATGAAGCCGTTCAGCGTGCCTTCGCCGACGCCATGGATGCCCTTGTCGGTACGGACCTTGACGAAAAGCCAGTTCTTCCAGCCGRCGCCGACGGCAAAGGTCTCGATGTCGGTGATCTTCATGCGGTCACTAACCTGGTAATCGTTGCGATGACGGCTTCGGTGGTGAGACCGTATTTCGCCTGCAAGGTCGGCACCGCGCCGCATTCGATATAGCGGTCGGGCAGGCCGATGCGCGTCACTTTCTTCGCGATGCCCGCCTCGAACAGGCTTTCGACGACAAGGCTGGCCAGGCCGCCGACCATGACATGGTTTTCCGCCGTGACGATCCGGCGGACGCCGGAGGCGAACTCGGCCACGGCGCAGGCGTCGAACGGCTTGATCGTCGGCACGTGCAGGACGCCGGTGGAAATGCCCTGTTTCTGCAAGGCCTCTGCCGCGTCCAGTGCCCGCTCGGTCATGAAGCCGGTCGAGACGATGCCGACATCGGAGCCTTCGCGAAGCCGCCTCGCCTTGCCGATCTCGAATGTGCGGCCAGGCTCGAACACGACGGGGACGCTGCCGCGCAGCAGCCGCATATAGACGGGCCCCTGATGCTCGGCGACCGCGGCAGTCGCCGCCTCGATCTCGGTCGCGTCGCAGGGATCGATGACAGTCAGGCCGGGGATCATGCGCATCAGCGCCAGATCCTCGATCGCCTGATGCGTGCCGCCATAGCCTGTCGTCAATCCCGGCAGGCCAGCGACGATCTTCACGTTGAGGTTGGAGTGGGCAAGCGCGATGGCGACGAAGTCATAGGCGCGACGCGTCGCGAACACGCCATACGTGGTGGCGAACGGCACCTTGCCGGCGCGGGCAAGCCCGGCGGCGACCGCGACCAGATTCTGTTCGGCCATGCCGACATTGAAGAAGCGGTCGGGAAAGGCGTCCCGGAACGGCAATATGTCGGTGTATTTGCCAAGGTCGGCGGTCAGCCCGACGATATCAGGCCGGCTCTGCCCAAGTCTGGCCAGGGCCCGCCCGAAGGGCGCCTCAACGCTTTGCCGGCCGCCGCCGACAGCCTCGTCCTGGCCCATGGCCAGCGTCCGTTCTGCCTTCATGCCGCCGCTCATAGGTGCGTTCCCATGCTTTTGTCGAATTCTGCGATGATGCCGTCCCATTGCACCACGTCGATGCGGAAGAAGTGCGATTTCTCGCTGGTCTCGATGCGTGGCACGCCTTTGCCGGGCAGGGTGCGCAGCACGATCGCCTTCGGCTTGCCATTGCGCTTGCGCGCGCCGGCCAGCGCATCGACGATGGCTTTCATGTCGTTGCCGTCGATCTCCGCCGTTTCCCAGCCGAAGGCGCGCCATTTGTCGGCCACCGGCTCCATGTTGAGCACCACGGGTCCGTCGGCCTGGATGCCGTTGCAGTCGATCAGCGCGACGAGTCCGTCCAGCTCGAAATGGCTGGCCGACATCGCCGCTTCCCAGGTTGAGCCCTCCTGCATCTCGCCATCGGAAAGCTCGACGAAGACGCGCGCGTCCGAGCGATCGAGGCGAAGTCCCAGCGCCTGGCCGATGCCTTGCCCGAGGCCATGTCCGAGCGAGCCGCCGATGACCTCGACGCCCGGCGTGGTGTCGAGCGTCGACATCTCCAGCCGGCTGTCGTCGGCGCCATAGGTGACAAGTTCCTCGACCTGGATGATGCCGGCCTCGGCGAGGGCGGCCCAAAGCGCGATCGAGTAGTGCCCGGTCGACAACAGGAAGCGGTCGCGATCCGGCCATGCCAGATTGTGCGGATCGTAACGCAGCTCGTGGAAATAGAGCGCCGCCAGCGTGTCGGCGATGCCGAGGCCCTGGCCGATATAGCCCTGGCCCTGGCCGCGCGCCATGGTCAGCATATGGCGGCGAAGCAGCGTCGCCTTGCGTTCCAGCGCGGCGACATCGGCGCTGCCGGGAGGGGAGTTTCGCAGCATCGATGCCTRGTCCTTGTCCAGCCCGCCCGACATGTTGAGCCGCTCGGCGGTCATGTATCGCGGCGCGTCGAGGCAGAGCCAGACGACGGCTTCCGCCACCTCGGAAATCTCGGCGCGGCGGCCGAGCGGAATGCGGCGCGTGCGTTCGTCGAGGAAAGCCTGCAGATCGCTGCGGCCATTGGCGCGGGCAAGATCGAGCTCGGTCGAACGCTGCATCTCGGTGTCCATCATGCCCGGCGCCAGGCTGTTGACCAGCACGCCGTAGGGCGCAAGCGCGACCGCCGCGGCGCGGGTGATGGAATCGACGCCGGCCTTGCTTGCCGTGTACGCGGTGTAGTCGGGCAGCGCCATGCGCGAGCCGGGCGAGGTGATGTTGACGATGCGCCCCGAGCGCTGCTCGCGCATCACTCGGCCGGCGGCCTTGCAGGCCATGGCGAGAGCCGTGACGTTGAGGGCCAGCGTGCGCGTCCAGGCCTTGAAGGTTGCGTCGAGGAAGGGCTCGATCACGCCATAGCCGGCATTGTTGACGAGGATGTCGATGCCGCGCCAACGCGCGACCACTTTCTCGACCGCCGCTTCCGGAGCGCCCTCGAGCGTGAAGTCACCGATGATGGTCTCGGCTTCCGCGCCGGCTTGGGCGATCTGCCTGGCCGTCTCGGTCAGGCCTTGGCCATTGATGTCGGTAATTGCGACGGCGCAGCCGCGCCTGGCCAGTTGCAGCGCCACCTCGCGGCCAAGCCCTCCGGCGGCGCCGGTGACAAGCGCCCTGCGCGGGGTGGTGTCTGGTATCTCAGCAGGCAAGCCAACCTCCTCCCAAGGTCATCTTGACGCGATGGATACCGGTATCCATAGATAGGTGTCAACGGGCTTGTGCTACTGTTCGCGAACTATGCGCTCCGGTGGAGCCGGGAGGGAAAATTGAAGATCGTCGCGCTTGAAACGCTGCAACTGGCGGAATTCCCATTCCTGTTCTGGCTTCGCGTCCATACCGATGCCGGCCTTATCGGCACCGGCGAAACCTTTTGGGCGCCGGGACCGGTCGCCTCCTACATCCACGACAATGTCGCGCCTTACCTCATCGGCAAGGACCCGCGCGATATCGAGCTGCACGACCGTACGCTGGGCAGCGTCTATGTCGGCGCGCGCGATTCCGGCGCGGAGCTGCGCGGCAATTCCGCGGTCAATATCGCGCTGTGGGATATCTATGGCCAGGCGCTCGGCGAGCCGGTCTGGCGGCTGCTGGGCGGCCGCACGCACAAAACCGTGCCGATCTACAACACCTGCGCCGGCTACAAGCATGTGCGCGCCAGCAAGAAGAATGCGCTGTTCGAGCGCGGCGAGGATTGGTCGCTCAAATCGGGCGATTCGAACGAAGGCCCGTATGAGGATCTGCTGGCATGGCGCTACAATGCCGGCGATCTCGCCAGGAGCCTGAAATCCGAAGGCATCGGCGCCATGAAGATATGGCCGTTCGACATCGCCGCCGAGGCATGTAACGGCGCCCGCATCTCGCTTACCGACCTCGACAAGGCGCTGGAGCCGTTCCAGAAGATCCGCGACGCCGTCGGCCGCGACATGGAGATCATGGTCGAGCTGCATGGCCTGTGGAGCCTGCCGCCGGCGCTGCGCATCGCCGAGGCGCTGAAGGCCTACGACGTCGCCTGGCTGGAGGAGCCGATCCGCTACAACGAGCTCGACGCGACGGCCGAGTTGGCGCGCCACACATCGATCCCGATCGCGGCCAGCGAGCGGCTGRCCACGCGGCAGATGTTCAAGCAACTGATCGACAAGCGCGCGGCCAGCGTGATCATGATCGACCTCGCCTGGTGCGGCGGCCTTTCCGAAGCGCGCAAGATCGCCAACATGGCCGAGGCCAGCGAATTGCCGGTGACGCTGCACGACTGCACCGGGCCGATCGTCTATGCCGCCAGCTGCGCGCTGTCCGCCACTCTGCCGAACGTCAACTACCAGGAAGCCGTGCGCGCCTACTTCACCGGCTGGTACATCGAGATCGTCGCCGATATTCCGCCGGTCAGCGACGGCCATGTCGCGCCACTCGACGGGCCGGGGCTCGGCCTCAGTCTTCGGCCGGAGCTGTTCCAGCGGCCCGACGCCACGGTGCGGATCACCAAGATCTAGAGCACGGTTTTCGTCAGGACCTTTGTCAAAACAAGGCGATGGAGCGTTTCACCGGTTCGGTGAAACGGCGGACGCGCTTGCGTCTCGCACGCTTTGCTCAGAGCCTGTAGACATTATGCTATTATAATCTATTATCAACCCGAAGCGAGCAGCCACAAGCTCGCCGCCGGCGCGTTCTTGCCCGGCGCCAGACAGATCCATGGGAGGCTTTGGTGGCAATTTCTGCGGCGCGCGCACGCGAGGATTTCAAGGGTGCGCCAAATCTGCCCGACCGAAAAATCCTGCTCGACCTGTTCGAACGCATGGTGTTGCTGCGCCGCTTCGAAAGCGTTGCCCAGATCGCCTGCCGCAAGGGCGAGACACCTGGCTTCCTGCATCTCTATATCGGCGAGGAAGCGACCGGCGTCGGGGTCTGCGCGCATTTGCGGCCGACCGATTGGGTGACATCGACCCATCGCGGCCACGGCCATGCGCTGGCCAAGGGCGCCAATCCCGGGCGCGTCATGGCCGAGCTGTTCGGCAAGGCCGACGGCATTTGCGGCGGCCGTGGCGGCACCATGCATCTCTACGACCGCTCGGTCGGCCTGTTCGGCACCAACGGCATCGTCGCCGCCGGCATCGGCCATGCCGTCGGCATCGGCATGAGCGCCCGCCGGCAGGGCCGCGACGATATCGGCGTCGCTTTCTTCGGCGACGGCGCCGCCAATCATGGCGGCTTCCACGAGGCGCTCAACTTTGCCGCCGTGCAGCGCGCGCCGGCGGTCTTCATTTGCGAGAACAATCTCTACGCCACCGCCACTCCGCTCAAGTCGATCACGCTCAACCCCGAGATCGCCACCAAGGCCGCGTCCTACGGCATGCCCGGCGTCGCTGTCGACGGCAACGACGTCTTCGCCGTCTGGCTGGCCATGAAGGAAGCGACCGAACGCGCTCGGGCCGGCAAGGGCCCGACGCTGATAGAGGCCAAGACCTATCGCACTGTCGGCCACCATGAGGGCGACCCGGTCATCGGCACGTACAGGACGCAGGAAGAACTCGACGCCTGGATCAAACGCGATCCGATCGACATGTTCCGCAAGCGGCTGATCGAGGACTATGGCGTTGCCGACGCCGAGGCGCTCGCGGCAATAGAGGCGCGGATCGAGAAAGTGGTGGAGGAGGCGCTCGCCTTCGCCCGCGCTTCGCCCGAGCCCGATCCGGCGACGGTGCGCCTGCATGTCTTTGCCGATCCGATCAATCCGCCGGCCGCCCTGAAGCCGCGCGCCGTCGGCGAGACGCGAACGCAAGGCTGGCTCGAAGCGGTGCGCGACGGCATCGCCGAGGAGATGCGCGCCAATCCGGCGATCCTCTATTTCGGCGAAGGCACCGGCGAGCGCGGCGGCAGCTTCGCCCACACGAAGAACCTGTGGCAGGAGTTCGGCCCTGATCGCATGGTCGACACGCCGATCTCCGAGCAGGGGTTCACCGCCGCCGCCGTCGGCGCTTCGGCCACGGGCGCGCGCACCGTCTCGGACCTGATGTTCGCCGATTTCGCCTTCGAGACCGCCGGGCAGATCTTCCTGCAGGCGGCGAAGCTGCGCTACATGACCAGCGGCGTCATGAGCGCGCCGATGGTGGTGCGCGTCGGCGCCGGCGCGCTGCGCAGTTCCGGCCCGCATCACAGCGGCATCTATCATCCGGTCTTCGCCCATATGCCCGGCTTGATCGTCTGCGTGCCGTCGAATCCGGCTGACGCCAAGGGACTGATGAAGACGGCGCTGAGAGCCGGCGATCCCGTCATCATGCTCGAACCGAAAGCGCTGTTCGCTTCCAAGGGCGAGGTGCCGGCGGGCGAGCACTATGTGCCGTTCGGCGTCGCCCGGATCGCGCGGGCAGGGAAAGACGTCACCATCGTCGCGGCCGGGCAGATGGTGCAGCGCGCTTTGGAGGCGGCGGAGGCATTGGCGGCCGAAGGCATCGAGGCCGAAGTGATCGACCCGCGCACCATCATGCC
Source organism: Mesorhizobium sp. LCM 4577 (assembly GCF_001854795.2). NCBI lineage: Bacteria > Pseudomonadati > Pseudomonadota > Alphaproteobacteria > Hyphomicrobiales > Phyllobacteriaceae > Mesorhizobium > Mesorhizobium sp. LCM 4577. The sequence goes on from NZ_MDDU01000013.1 coordinate 277,215, forward strand.
GCTCGATATCGACACGATCGTCGCCAGCGTCAGGAAGACCCATCGCCTGCTCATCGTCGACGAGGCGTGGGCCATGTGCGGCCTTGGCGGGGAGATCGCCCAGGCGATCAACGAACTCGCCTTCGACGAGCTCGACGCTCCGCCCGGAAGACTGCATACGGCACYGACGTCCCATCCGTTCGCGCCGGTGCTGGAGCGAGCCATGCTGGTCGACACGGCACGCATCGCCGAGGGCGCTCGCGCTGTGATTGCCGGCAAGCCGCCGGTGCCGGATCACTGGTACACGGTCGGTCTGAAAAGCGCTGCGCCGRCAAAGCCAGCAGCTGTTCCAGCCAAGTCGCAGCCTGCTCCACAAGCTGCTTCCGTACCCGCCAGCGACGACGAGCCGGTGACGATGCCTTTCGGCGATCTCACCGTCAGCGAGGGCACGGTCGTCAAATGGCTGAAAGCGGTCGGCGACACGGTCAAGGAAGGCGAACTGATCGCCGAGATCGAGACCGACAAGGCCGTGGTCGAGATCGAGGCGCCGGTCAGCGGGACGCTGAGCGCGATCGATCAGCCGGTCGGCGCCGTGGTGCCGATGGGCGGGCGCATCGGCGGCATCAAGAAATAATCACCTGTACCCAAGAATCCGAAGGGCAAGCATGAAGATCCTGTGCGCCAATTGGCAAGCCGCCGACGAGGCCGAGCTCGAACGCGAGCACTATCCTGACATCGAGTTCATCCTGGCACGCTCGACCAACGATAAGGCCGCCGCGCTCGATCCGGCGGTTTGCCAGACGGTCGATGCGGTTATCAACTATTCGCCGACCCACAATGTCGCCGCTGCGCCGACTGCCTTTCCCAAGGCCAGGATCGCGGTGCGCTCCGGCGTCGGTTTCGACAACATCGATACGGCCGGCTGGGGCGCGCGCAAGATTCCCGCCTGCAACGTGCCTGACTACGGCACCACAGAGGTTGCGGACCATGCCATCGGCCTGATGCTGGCGCTGACGCGCGGCACGTCCGCCTATGGCGCCGAGCTAGCGGCCAATGGCGTCAAGGGCTGGCATTTCTCCAAGGCGCCGCTGGTGCGCCGTCACAAGGGGGCGACCTTCGGCATCGTGGGGCTCGGCCGCATCGGGCTTGCCGCGGCCCGCCGTGCTGCCGCCTTCGACATGAAGGTGGTGTTTTACGATCCGCATCTTCTGTCCGGCGTCGACCTGTCGACCGGCTATGAGCGGGTGCATTCGCTGGCCGAGCTGATGGGGCGGGCCGATGTGGTGAGCGTGCACGCGCCGTTGRGCGAGGAAACGCGCAAGCTGCTCGGCGCGGATGCCTTCGCCGCCGCCAAGCCGGGCCTTGTCTTCGTCAACACGGCGCGGGGTCCGATCGTCGATATCGACGCGTTGGAAGCGGCGCTGCGCAACGGCAAGGTTGCCGGCGCCGGGCTGGACGTCCTGCCGAACGAACCGGGCGACCTCGACCATCCGCTTCTGGCGGCGTGGCGGCACCGCGAGCCATGGATCACCAACCGGCTGATCGTGACGCCGCACGCGGCCTTCTACAGCCCGGCGGCGATGCGCGATCTCAGGCTGAAATCGATCGAAGTCGTGCATGCCTATCTCGCCGAGGGACGACTGACCAACTGCGTCAATTCCGAGTATCTGAAATGAACGTTGCCGTCGCATCGCGGCTGGCTGTCTCGCCCTATGCGCGCCGGCTTGCCCGCGAGCGCAACCTTCCGCTCGAAGCCCTCCGCGGCAGCGGTCCGGGCGGCCGCATCCTGGCCGCCGATGTGCTCGAGTTCGTCCCGCTCGAAGCGCCTGCGGCGCTTGCGGATGCGGCTCCGGCGCCAACGGTTGCCGCTTCCAGCATCGCCGCCTTCGCGACATCGATCGCGCTGGGCGCGTTGCATGAATTGTTGGCCGCGCTCGAGAGCTCGGGGAAAGTGTTCGACATCGACGATATCCTGCTGCGCGCGGTGGGTAGCGCATTCATCGAGATTTCGGACGGGGCGCAGGCCGGCGAGGTGAGGGTGGCGCTCGAACTGGGCAAGAGGCAAGTCGTCTTCGCGGCCACCTCGGGAATGCCGCTGACATCGTTGCGCGCGACGCGGCTTGCGGCCCAGACGGACACACGCGACGATTCGCAAAAACCCGCCATCCTGTCCGTGCGGCTGCTGCCGCCGAGCGATATCCGACCGATGATGATGCCGCTGTTGCCTGGCCGGGCCATGCGCCTGACAGTCTCGGTCGACAGCGCGGGCGACCATGCCGAGTGCCTGCTCACGGCAGACACGGCAGCCTTCGACGAGGCGACCTCGACCGCATGGCTCGCCGCCCTGAAATCGGCGGTCGAGCATCCGCTCCGGCTCTTCGTCTAGGACTGCGGATCGTCGCCGGCGTTGCCTAGCCTCGGGCGACGGAAGCTATTATAAAAGCTTCGACACAGACGCGACGAGGCTCATGGACAACGCCGTTCCCACCATCGACAGTCTTCCCAGGCGCACGCTTGGGCGCTCCAACGGGCCGCTCTATCGCCAGCTTGCCGACATCTTGCGTGTGCCGATCGGCGACGGCACTTTTCCCGTCGGCGGCGAATTGCCGAAGGAGGCGGCGATCGCCGAGCATTTCGGGGTCAGCCTGATCACCGTGCGCCAGGCGCTGCGCGATCTCGAGGCCGACGGCCTGATCAAGAAGCGCTCGGCGAAACCGGCGGTGGTCGCGGCGCGCAGCCCGTCGGTCAACCTGAGCTGGAAGTTCAAGAACTTCGCCGACATGGCGGCCTTCACCAAGGACGCGCAGCTGACGGTGAAATCCTATCGCAAGGAAGTTTCTCCTGTGCTCCAGCGCCATTTCGGCATGGGCAAGGAGGAGGCKGGCTATTGCCTGCGCAGCGTGCTGTCGATCGGCGAGCAGAGGAAGGCGCAGATCACCACCTACTTTCCCCCAGATGTCGGCGCCAGGCTGAAGCGCGAGGACTTCTCCGACGTGCTGATCTTCCGCTCGGTGCAGAAGCATCTCGGCCTGCGTCTCGACGTGGCGCATGTCACCGTGCGCGCCGAAATCGCCGACGAGGCGGTTGCCGCCGATCTCGGCATCGCGCTGGGCAGCGCGGTGCTGACCGTGGAGATGCTCTATCAGTCGGCCGACCAGCGCAGCATCGAGTTCTCCGTCGCGCGCCATCCGGCCGATATTTTCAGCATCACCTACGACGCGCCCAACGACCTGTCCTGAGGCTGCCCCGACGTGCGATTTCTGTCGACGGGCACATAGACAGACCTATAAAATTATAATAGCATGATAGCTAGGCTGAGATGCCGGCGGGAAGCGAGATCGCGCGCGAATTCCGTCGCCACGGCGGCCTGCCGAAAGGCCCGGTGTCCGATCAAGATGGCGCAGTCCATCGCCGGCCGGGGAGGAACATAGGGAGGAGACAATGCAATCGAGGAGCCTGTGCGCCGGCCTGATGGCGCTTGCCGGATTCGCAGTCTGCGTTGGAGCGACATCCGGCCATGCCGAAGCCAAGAAAACCTACGCCATCTACCTTTCCAACAATTTCGTCGGCAATGACTGGCGCCAGCAGATGGAGCGCGTCGCCAATGTCGCGGTCAACAAGGGACCGCTGAAAGGCCGCGTCGACCTTAAGATCGAAAATGCCGAGAACACGGTCCAGGCGCAGATCAACTCGCTGAACAACATCATCCGGCAAAAACCGGACGCCATCCTGATCGACGCGTCGTCGGCGGAGGCTCTCAATCCCACGATCAAGAAGGCCTGCGACGCCGGCATCGTCGTCGTCAGCTTCGACCAGACCGTGTCGGCCGAATGTGCCTACAAGCTGCATTCCGACTTCGACATCATGGCCAACAACCAGGCCGAATGGATGGCCTCCATGCTCGGCGGCAAGGGCAAGGTCTTCATGGATCGGGGTCTCGCCGGCGCGCCGATATCCGAGCAGTTCGAGAAGAACTTCGGCGCCGTGCTCAAGAAATATCCCGGCATCGAGATCGTCGGCTATTTCAACGGCAACTACGCCGCGGGGCCCGAACAGGAAGGCGTGGCGGGCCTGCTCGCGGCGCATCCGGAGGTCGACGGCATCTTCTCGCAAGGCTACGGCACCGGCGCCATCAAGGCGCTGCAGAATGCCGACCGGCCGATGGTGCCGGTCGTCGCCGCCGCCTTCAATGGCACCGGCGTCACCTGCGCCGAGACCAAGGGCGCGAAATGCTGGCTCGGCGCCAATCCGCCGTCGCTGTCTGCGGAGGCGATCAAGCTCGCCGTCGACATCCTCGATACCGGCAAGAAGCCGGCCGACACGACCGTGCTGTTCAATTCGCCGGGCCTGACCACGGACATGGTCGCGGCCAAATACGCGCCGAATTCCTCGGCCGTGAAGATCGAGCTCGGCAAGACCGTGTTCCCCGATCTGGCGCCGGGTCTTTCGCTGCCGGTGTCGCCAAGCTGGGTGGAGATCACGCCGAAGGAGGCCTCGGGAAGCTGATTTGATGAGGAGATGGCGCCGCAGCGCGGCGCCACGATTTCGAAACGAAAAACGGGAGGAGAAAATCATGAAATTATTGAGCCGTTACACCGGCCTCGCAGTGCTTGCCGCGACCATGATGGCGGTCGGCATGCAGGCCGGGCATACCGAGGACAAGAAGCCCTACACCATCTATCTCTCCAACAATTTCGTCGGCAACGACTGGCGCCAGCAGATGGAGCGCGTCGCCACCGTGTCGGTCAACAAGGGGCCGCTCAAAGGCCGCGTCGACCTCAAGATCGAGAATGTCGAGAACACCGTACAGGCGCAGATCAACTCGCTGAACAACATCATCCGCCAGAAGCCGGACGCGATCCTGGTCGATGCCGGTTCGGATTCGGCGCTCAACCCCACCATCAAGAAGGCCTGYGACGCCGGCATCGTCGTCATCAGCTTCGACCAGGTGGTGACCGAGCCTTGCGCCTACGCCGTCGCCTCCGATTGGGACCGCATCCCCGCCGTCATGGCCGAGTGGATGGCTACGCAGCTCGGCGGCAAGGGCAACATCATCCTCGACCGCGGCCTCGCCGGCGCGCCGATCTCGGCGCAATTGCAGGGCGGCTATGAGAAGGTGTTGGCCAAATATCCCGACATCAAGGTGGTCGGCTATTACAACGGCAATTATGCGCTCGGACCGGAACAGTCCGGCGTGGCGGCACTGCTTGCCGCCAACCCGAAGATCGACGGCATCATGACGCAAGGCTACGGCTCGGGCGCCATCCAGGCGCTGAAGGATGCCGGCCGGCCGATGGTCCCGGTCGTCGGCTTCTCCTACAATGTCGCGGCCGTCACCTGCGCGCAGACGCAAGGCGCCAAGTGCATCCTCGGCTCTAACCCGGCCTATCTGTCCTCGGAAGCGATCAAGCTTGCGGTCGATATTCTGGACACCGGCAAGAAGCCGGCCGAACGCTCGGTGTCGGTCAAGGGTGATTTCGTGACGACCGATCCCTTCGAGTCGAAGCTCTATCCGGGCACCAAGATGATCAAGATCGCGGTCGGCGAGAATGCTTTCCCCGACCAGGCGCCCGGCCTGACGCTGCCGATCACGCCCGACTGGGTCGAGATCACCGCCGCGGAAGCGGCCGGCAGCAAGTAACATCCTGTCCCACGATCCTGTCTCCCGGCATCGAGCGATGCCGGGAGACCTTTTCGAGCAATTCCAGGAAAAGTGTGAGCGGTTTTCCGTCCGGAATTGCGTAAAAACAAGGAGATAGAGCGGTTCGCCGTTTCCCTGAAACGGTGAAACGCTCTAGAAATCGGCCCATGGATCTCGTCACCGTCAATGGTCTGTCCAAACGTTACGGCGGCATCGTCGCGCTGAGCGAGGCCGCATTCGGCGCCCGCGCCGGCGAGGTGCATGCGTTGCTCGGCGAGAACGGCGCGGGCAAAAGCACCTTCATCCAGATCCTGTCGGGAGCGGTGCAGCATGATGGCGGCACGATCCTGGTCGACGGGCAGGATTATCGTCCGGCCAATCCGGATGCCGCGCAGGCGCGCGGCATCGCCGCCGTGTTCCAGGAATTGTCACTCATCCCCGATCTCAGCGTCGAGCAGAACATCTGGTTCCGCCACGAACCCCGGACATGGCTTGGCACCGTCAACCGCGCGGAGATGCGCCGCAAGACTCTGGCGCTGCTCGAGAAATACGATTTCCCGGCGCTACGTCCCGAACAGGAGCTGCGGCGGCTGACACTGGCCGAACGGCAGATCGTCGAGATCGCCAAGGGCCTAGCCAAGGACCCGCGCATCCTGATCCTCGACGAGGCGACGTCGGCGCTGCCGGCGCGGGAAGCCGAATGGCTGTTGAAGCTCACCCGGCAACTGGCCGCCGAGGGCAGGCTGGTCATCTTCATCTCGCACCGCATGGCCGAGGTTCGCGCCATCGCCGATCGTCTGACGATATTCCGCAATGGCAGCACCGTCGCCGCGCATGAGGCCGCTGCCGTTTCCGATGACGAGATCGTCACCCAGATGATCGGCCGGCATCTCGACCGGCTCTATCCCGAGCGCGTGCCGACAATGACCGATCGCGTCGCGCTCAAGGTCGCGAACCTCGCCAGCGGCAGCCGCCTGTCGGGCGTGGACTTTTCTCTTCGCGAGGGTGAGGTGCTCGGCGTCGGCGGCCTGCAGGGCCACGGCCAGCGCGAGCTGTTCCAGGCATTGTTCGGCGCAACGAAAGCGAGCGGCGCGATCGAGCTTTGGGGCAGGCCAGCGGCGATCGGCAATCCGCGCCAGGCACTGACCGGCAAGGACGGCATCGCGCTGGTGCCGGAAGACCGGCGCGGCCAGGGCCTGCTGTTGACCAAGAGCGTGCGCGAGAATTTGACGCTGTCGGTGATCAAGCGCTTCACCGAAAACGGCCTGCTCAGCCGCCAGAAGGAAGCGGCCTTGGTCAAGGAGATGGTCGATTTCCTGCGCATCAAGGCCGGCACGCCGGAACAGCTTGCCGGCACTTTGTCCGGCGGCAACCAGCAGAAGGTGATCTTCGGCAAGATGCTTTTGACGCAGGCGCGCGTGCTCCTGCTCTACGATCCGACGCGCGGCGTCGATGTCGGCACCAAGGGCGAGATCTTCCAGCTGATGCGCGATCTCGCCGCCAAGGGCTATGCGATCCTGTTCCATTCGAGCGACATGCCGGAGCTCGTCCATGTCGCCGACCGCGTGCTGGTCATGCGCAACGGCCGTATCGCCGCGACACTGGAGGGCGATCATATTTCGGAGGAGGAGATCCTGCGCGCCGCCATGCTTGAGACCAGGGCGGCCTGAGGCATGGTGATGTCCGTGGAGCAGACTGTGGAAGGGGCGCAGATGCCGGCGCATGCGAAAGACACCAGGCCGGGCATCGATTGGCGTGGCCGAGCGCTCGACCGCGCGCCGTTCCTCGTCGCCTGCCTGATGCTGGCCTTGATCGTTGCCATCTATGGCAGCCTGCAGTCCGGCGTCTTCACGCTGGACGAGCTCAATCTCGATACGGCGGCGGCGATGACGCTGATGCTGGCGGCAACCGGACAGACGATCGTTCTTGTGCGCGGCGGCATCGATCTGTCGATCGGCGGCATGATCAGCCTCGGCACGGTGATCGCGGCGACGCGTTTCACCGACGATCCGTCGACCACGGCGTTCTGGGCGCTGACGATATTGGCGCTCGGTTTCCTCATCGGCACGCTCAACGGCCTGTTGATCTCGCTGCTCAAGCTGCAGCCCTTCCTGGTGACGCTCGCCACCTGGTCGATCCTCAACGGCGTCGCCATGATCATCCTGCCGACCGATGGCGGCAGCGTTCCGGGTTGGTGGGTTGGCTTCGCTTCCGCGCAGCTCCTCGGCCTGACCAGCCCTGTCTGGATGCTGCTGGCGCTGCTCCTCTTCTGGTGGTGGTTCCGCGCGACGCGCGTCGGCATCACCATCCAGGCCTCCGGCTCCAACGAGAAATCGGCCTTCCTGTCGGGCGTTTCGATCACCCGCGTCAATACCGTCACCTACGGCCTGTCCGGCCTGTTCGCGGCGGGCGCCGCGCTGTTCCTGATAACGCAGACCGGCGCCGGTTCGCCGACCATCGGCAAGGACTATATCCTGCCCTCGGTGGCAGCCGCGGTGATCGGCGGCGTCAGCCTGTTCGGCGGCCGAGGCCATCTCGCCGGCACACTGATCGGCGCTTTCGTGCTCACCCTCATCGGCAATCTGGTCTTCGTCCTGCACGTGTCGAGCTACTGGCAGCCGGTCGCGTCGGGCGTCATCCTGCTGCTCTCGGTGCTGGCCAGCTCGGTCGCCGAAAAGGCCGCGAGGAGCCGGGTCCAATGAGCGCTTTCCTCGCCCGCAATCGCCTCATCGTGCTCGCCTATGCCGGCATGGTCGTGCTGCTCCTGGTCACGGCGATGTTCTCGCCGGGCTTCCTGTCGGTCTCCAACATGCGCTCCACCGTGGTGCTGGCGGCCTTCGTCGGCATCGTCGCGCTCGGCCAGACCTTCGTCATCATCGGCGGCGGCATCGACCTGTCTGTGCCCTGGGTGCTGAATTCGGCCGCGATCGTCATGGCGCTGCTCTGCGGCGGGCAGGATCTGCCGCTTGTCTGGGTCATGCCGCTGCTGCTTGCGGGCGGCGCCTTCATCGGGCTGGTCAACGGCGTCGGCGTCGCCCAGTTCGGCGTGCCGCCGATCATCATGACCTTGGCCACCAACGTCATCCTGCAGGGCCTGATCCTGGTTTTGACCGGCGGCTCGCCGACGCCTTCGGCGCCGGCGCTGATCCAGTTCCTTTCGGTTGGACGTATAGGCGGCTTCCCGGTCATCGCGCTGATCTGGCTCGCGCTGACGCTGATCGCCACGCTGCTGCTCTCCAAGGCGGCGTTCGGGCGTCATCTCTATGCGCTCGGCACCAGCGCGACGGTCGCCGAATTCTCCGGCGTGCCGACGGCGCGCACCACCATCCTGACCTATATCGTCTCCGGCCTCACCGCCGCCTTCGCCGGCATGCTTTTGACCGGCTATTCCGGCCAGGCCTATCTCGGCATGGGCGACGCCTATCTGTTCACGTCGATCGCGGCAGTCGCCATCGGCGGGGCCTCGATCCTCGGCGGCAGCGGGCATTATCTCGGCACCGTCGCGGGCGCCATGGTGCTGACCATTCTCACCGGGCTCTTGCCGGCGCTCAACCTGTCGAGCGGCGCGCTGCTCGTCGTCTATGGCGCGGTGATCCTGATCACGGTCTCGATCGGCAGCGAGACCTTCGCCGGGCTCGRCGGCAGACTTCGCGGCAGAAGGGCTTGAACATGGTCGAAATCACTTGCGTCGTGGATGCTGGGGCCGAACTGGGCGAGGGCACGTTGTGGGACCCCAAGGCCGGCGTGCTCTGGTGGATCGACATCTGGAAGAAGCTGATCCATCGCTACGACCCGTCGACCGGCAAGGACGAGGTGTTCGAGACGCCGGAATATCTCGGCTGCCTCGGGCTACGCCAGAAGGGCGGCCTGGTGCTGACCATGGCCGACGGTTTTCATTTCTTCGACCCGGCGACCGGCAAGTTCGAGGCGATCGTCGACCCGGAAGCGCATATGCCCAAGACCCGCTTCAACGACGGCAAGCCGGACCGGCAGGGGCGGTTCTGGTCGGGCTCGATGTTCGAAGCGCCGGGCCAGCTCGAATTCATCGGCGCGCTCTACCGGCTCGATCCCGATCTTTCGGTGCACAAGATGATCGACGGCATCGGCTGCTCCAACGGTCTTGCGTGGAGCCCGGATTCGAAGACCATGTATTTTTCCGACAGCCATGCCGGCGCGGTCTGGGCCTATGATTTCGACCCCGCCACCGGCGATATCGAGAACCGCCGCACCTTCATCGACATGACGGTCACCGGCGGCGTCGCCGATGGCGCCACCGTCGATGCGGAAGGGTGCTACTGGGTGACCATCCCGGTGACCAGCAAGGTCTGTCGCTACGATCCGACGGGCAGGCTGATGCAGACGGTGGTGCTGCCGACCGACCTGCCGACCTGCTGCGAATTCGGCGGCAAGGACCTCGACATCCTCTATGTCACCTCCGCTGTGCTCCGGCGTCCCGCCAGCCATTTCGTCGGCCAGAAGCATCCGGGCGGGCTGTTTGCGCTCGATGTCGGCGTCAAGGGCCTGACGCTGCCCGCGTTCAAGGGATAGCGCCGGCAATCGAGATGTCACCGGCGGTGTCTCGACATTGGCACCGAGGCAGGGGATTGCCGTGATTTCGTCATCAGCGCCGGCATGCAGCTGAAAAACGTCGGCGGTCACGATTCTCCTTGAGGCTGGCGCGCGGATTGATCAGTTTGTTCCCGAAGCACGCCACTTGCCGGGGCGGATAGCTGCGGCGGACAGGGAGAACAAGCAATGCGCACCAAGATCAGCATCCGCGTCGTCGGCTGCCATGCCGAGGGCGAGATCGGCGATGTTATCGTGGGCGGCGTGCTGCCGCCAGCGGGCCGCACGATGATGGAAAAGATGATCACGATGGAACGCGATCACGACCATATCAGGCGCATGCTGATCTGTGAGCCGCGCGGCAGCGTTGCCCGGCATGTCAATCTCCTGGTGCCTTCGACGCGCGAGGATTGCGTAGCGGGCGCCATCATCATGGAGCCGACCGAATACCCGCCGATGTCCGGCTCCAACACGATCTGCGTCGCCACGGTGCTGCTCGAAACCGGCATGGTGCCGATGCAGGAGCCCGAGACGCGCTTCAAGCTGGACATGCCCGGCGGCGTCATCGAGGTGCGCGCCGAATGCAAGGACGGCAAATGCCTGTCGATAACGTTCCGCAATGCCCCCGCTTTCGCCCACAGCCTCGATGCCAATATCGAGGTGGAAGGGCTTGGCACGCTGAAAGTCGATATCGCCTATGGCGGCATGTTCTACGCGATTGTCGATGCGTCCGCGCTCGGCTTCTCGGTTACAGCCGACGAGGCCCGCGAATTGGCGGTGGCCGGCGAGAAGGTCCGCCGCGCGGCACGCGAGCAGCTCGATGTCGTGCACCYGCAGTTCGACAATGTGCGCGGTGTGTCGATCGTGCAGTTCGCCATGCCGTTCCAGGGGACGGGCAAGGTCACGCGCAACACCTGCATCGTCTCGCCCGGACGCTCGGACCGCAGCCCGACGGGTACCGGCACCTCGGCCCGCATGGCCGTGCTGCAGGCGCGGGGCCAGATGAAGGAAGGCGAGGTGCTGATCCATGAATCGATCATCGGCTCGCGCTTCACCGGCAAGATCCTCGAGCTCACCGAAGTGGCTGGGCGCAAGGCGATCGTGCCGCAGATAACCGGCCGCGCCTGGATCACGGGCGAACACAACTACTATCTCGATCCGACCGATCCCTATCCGCAAGGCTATGTGCTGTCGGACACCTGGGGCACCTCGACTTCGGTGACGCAGTAGAATTTCCCGCAACGGCGTCGGCTCGGATCACACGGGCGCCCGGACGCTTTCCAGCTCTCGGCGGGGGATTTGCGCCTGGACAGATTCCCGCGGACCTTGCAGGGAGGCGCCTCCTCTGATTCCCTGCGCTTGGTGGGGTCGCCTGATTCGCGCGCTTGTTGTTCCGGTCCCGCATGATCTTGGGGCAGGGCAGCAGGTGCTTTGGTAGAAAGATGAAAAAATGACCGCCAAGCCGGAAATCCTGGAGATGAGACCCAAGATCACCGTCGTCGGGGTCGGCGGTGCCGGCGGCAACGCCGTCAACAACATGATCGCCGAGGGGCTGCAAGGCGTCGAGTTCGTCGTCGCCAACACCGACGCGCAGGCGCTCACCATGTCGAAATCGTCGCGGCTGATCCAGTTGGGCGCGCATGTCACCGAAGGCCTGGGCGCCGGATCCCTGCCGCAGGTCGGCAGTGCCGCCGCGGAGGAATCCATCGATGAGATCATGGATCACCTGGCGGGAACGCATATGTGCTTCATCACCGCCGGCATGGGCGGCGGCACCGGCACCGGCGCCGCGCCAGTGATCGCGCGTGCCGCACGCGATGCCGGCATCCTGACGGTGGCCGTCGTCACCAAGCCTTTCGTCTTCGAAGGCAAGCGCAGGACCCAAGCGGCCGAGGAAGGCATCGAACGGCTGCGCGAGAGCGCCGACACCGTGATCGTCATCCCGAACCAGAACCTCTTCAGGGTCGCTGACGCCAGGACCACCTTCGCCGACGCTTTCGCCATGGCTGACCGCGTTCTCTACGCGGGCGTCGGCTGCATCACCGACCTCATCGTGAAGGAAGGGCTGATCAATCTCGATTTCGCCGACGTGAAGTCGGTGATGCGGGACATGGGCCGGGCGATGATGGGAACCGGCGAGGCCTCCGGGGAAGGGCGTGCCAAGATCGCGGCCGAGGCGGCGATCGCCAATCCGCTCCTCGACGAGGCCTCGATGTCCGGCGCCAGGGGGCTGCTCGTGTCGATCTGCGGCGGCATGGACATGACGCTGTTTGAGGTCGATGAAGCCGCGACGCGGATCAGGGAAGAGGTCGACGCCGATGCCGACATCATCGTCGGCGCCATCTTCGACCAGGCATTGGCGGGAAAGTTCCGCGTGTCGGTCGTCGCAACCGGTTTGCGCAAGAGCGCGGAGATCGCGCAGTTCGAGCAGCGGATCGCCTGAGACCGCGGCGATCTCGCGGCGGCACTCCCGGACCGCGCGATGTGGGGTGGCACCCTCGCGCGCCTGTTCGTCGCAAGCCCTCGCGACAGCACCGGCTAGCATCTGTCCAGATTGGACTAATTGACCAGCCTGTTCGACAGGAGTCGATTTAAGTTCCTTCGGGGAGGAGTAGACTTAGCGACGATCGATGAAGCGTCGCGCCTACCCGGGAGGATTACCTTGCTTTTTGCCGTGCACTGTCTCGACCATGCCGATGCGCTTCCGCGCCGGCTTGCCAATTATGATGCCCACAAGGCCTATCTTGCCGGCGGCAAGGTCGCGACCGTGATCTCGGGGCCGCTGGTCGCGGCGGATGGCGCAACCATGATCGGGTCGCTCTTCGTCTTTTCCGCCGACAGCATCGAGGAGGTGAAGGCGTTCAACGCCGGCGACCCGTTCAATGCCGCCAATGTCTGGCAGAGCGTCAGCATCAATTCTTTCCTGCTGCGCGTCGACAACCGGGCCTGACGGGGAGAGGCTCGATGAAAAGCTTCGTCTATAACGGCCAGCCGGCGCGCGTCGTCTTCGGATCGGGCACGATCGCAAGGCTGCCGGAGGAGATCGACCGGCTGGGATTGAAACGCGTGCTCGTGCTGGCGACGCCGCCGCAGGAGGCGGACGCCCGGCGTCTTGCCGGATCGCTCGGCGGCACGGCGGCCGGGGTCTATGCCGGGGCGACGATGCACACGCCCGTGCCCGTGACCGAGGACGCGCTGAAGGTCGTGGCGGAGCTTCAGGCCGATGGGCTGGTTGCGGTCGGCGGTGGTTCCACGACAGGCCTCGCCAAGGCGATCGCGTTGCGCACCGACCTGCCGCAGATCGTGATGCCGACGACCTATGCCGGCTCGGAAATGACGCCGATCCTCGGCGAGACCAAGGATGGCGTGAAGGTCACCCAATCGAGCCCGAAAGTGCTGCCGGAAGTGGTGATCTACGACGTCGATCTGACGATGACGCTTCCCGCTTCCTTGTCGGGAACGAGCGGCATGAACGCCATCGCCCATGCGGTCGAGGCGCTCTATGCCAGGGAAAGCAACCCGGTGATAAATCTGATGGCGACCGAAGCCATAGGCGCGTTGGTGAGCGCCTTGCCGGTGATCGCCGGGAGCCCGCACGACCGCGAGGCGCGCTCCGAGGCGCTGTACGGTGCCTGGCTTTGCGGCATCTGCCTCGGCTCGGTCGGCATGGCGCTGCATCACAAGCTTTGCCACACGCTCGGCGGCAGTTTCGATCTGCCGCATGCGGAGACCCATACGATCGTGCTGCCGCATGCGCTGGCCTACAATGCGTCCGCCGTTCCGGCCGTCATGGAAACCCTGCGGGCCGTGCTGAAGACGGACGATCCTGCCATGGCTCTCTACGATCTCGCCGGCCGGATCGGGGCACGGCGCGGGCTCGCCGAGATCGGCATGCCAGCCGACGGGATCGACATCGCGACGGACCGTGCGCTGGCCAATCCCTACTGGAACCCACGGGCGCTGGAGCGGGAACCGGTCCGGGCCCTTATCGCGCGTGCCTATGCCGGCGAGCCGCCGCAGGCCTGAAACCCGAACGTCCCTGGAGGAATTATCGCCATGACAGGCACCGCAGACGCCGCTCGACCAAAATATCCCTATTTCGAGGAAGAGACTTCGGTCGACGTGGTCAACGCGCGCATGGGGCCGGATGTCGACCCGCGCTTGCGCGAGGTGATGAGCGTGCTGGTGAAACATCTGCATGCCGCCGTCAAGGAGATCGAGCCGACGCATGAGGAATGGCTGCAAGGCATCAAGTTCCTCACCGACGTCGGCAAGATGTGCTCCGACTGGCGGCAGGAGTTCATCCTGCTTTCCGACACGCTCGGCGTTTCGATGCTCGTCGATGCGATCAATCACCGGCGTCCGAACGGCGCCACGGAAAACACCATTCTCGGCCCGTTCTATGTGCCCGAAGCGCCGCGCTACGAGCACGGCGCGAACATCTGCCTCGACGGCAAGGGCGAGCCGATGGTGGTGCGCGGCCGCGTGCTCGACACGCAAGGCAAGCCGATCGCCGGAGCGTTGATCGACGTCTGGCAGACCAATGACGACGGCTTCTACGATGTCCAGCAGAAGGACGTGCAGCCCGACTGGAATCTGCGCGGGGTCTTCACCACCGACGAGAAGGGCGAATACTGGTATCGCTCGGTCAAGCCCCGCTACTATCCGATCCCCGACGACGGACCGGTCGGAAAGATGCTCGCGGCGCTCGGGCGCCATCCGAACCGCGCGGCGCATGTGCACTACATCGTCAGCGCGCCGGGCTACGATCCCGTCATCACCCACATCTTCGCGCCCGATTGCCGCTACCTTGCCGAGGATGCAGTCTTCGGCGTGAAGGATTCGCTGATCGCCGATTTCACCAAAGTAACCGACCGGGAAAAGGCGAGCGCGCTCGGTTTCGAGGCTCCGTTCTGGTCCGTCGAGTGGGATTTCGTCCTGGCGCCCAAGACCGCTGCAGCTTGATCCTGGGTAGTTTCGCCCAAATTGGACAAAAGCTGGCGCCGAGCCACCCGATCGGCATATCCTTCCTGCCCGGAAGGAGATTGTCCGGATGAACGATCACGAGTTCCTGCGCGTCTATGATTTCGTGGATCGCCTGCGCAGGCCTTTCCTCGGCGTCGCGGATGTCGAGGACGAGGCCGCCTGGCGCATCATCCACTATCTCATGCGCTCGGAGCTCGAGGGCTATCCGGTTACGATCAGCAAGCTCGCGCTGGTCTCGAATCTCCCCCACGGCACCGCGATCCGGCGCATCCAGGGCATGATCGACGGCGGATTGATCGAGAGGAGGGCGGCCTCCGAAACGGCCAAGCGCTTCACGCTTCACCCGACGGCGCGGCTGTCCAACCTCGCCATCAACTATGCGGCGGAGACCAAGGCGCTGATCGCCGAGATCGTCGGCGGCCGCAACAATGAGGAGCATGAGGCCGACTATTATTTCGGCGCGCCGCAGCGCGGCAGCCCGATCATCCCGCCGATCAACCTTTTGACCAGCAGGGTCACGAAGGGCGTCGAGCTGCAGTTCCTGCTGAACGACGACAATTACTTCGCCGCCATGCGCAACATGTGGTCGGACTTCCGCAACAATTTGGCGAGCGCCAAGAGCTTCAAGCTGGTGCACCAGAACGATCTCTATCGCGAAGGCCTGGCGAACGGCGCGCGCGCCGTCTCGGCCTACGACATGATCGCGATCGACATGCCCTGGCTCGGAGAATTCGCGAGCAAGGGACTTGTCCTGCCGATCGGTGAGGTGATCCGCGAATCCGGCATCAACCCGATGGATTTCCACCCGTCGATCTGGTCGACGACGACCTGGCAGCGCGTCGAATACGGCGTGCCGATCTACTGCACGATAGAGGTGCTGGCCTGCCGCTCGGATCTCTTCGAAAGCGAGGGGCTGGCGCTGCCGCGCACCTTCGACGACGTCATCAGCGCCGGGCGCGCATTCCACAACCCGGCCGCCGAACGCTACGGCATCGCCTGGAACGCGGCGCACAGGCCGCTGGCGTCGAGCTTCATGTTCTTCCTCGGCTGCTGCGGCCAGAGCGTGCTGTCGATCCGCCGCACGCCGACCGGTTATTCCACCGAGAACCTCGACGCGCAGCATATGCGGCCGCAGATCGACAGCGAAGCGGGCCTGCTGGCGCTCGACTATATGCATCGCATGCTGGAAATCGCCCAGCCTGACGCGCTCGATGCGCATTGGGACGATTCCTGCGCGGTCTTCCTGCGCGGCCAGAGCGCGATGGGCTATGTTTGGACGATGCGTGCCGCGCAGTTCGAGGCCGAAGTCCGTTCCGCGGTCAAGCGCCGGGTCGCCTATGTTCCGCAGCCATCAGGGCCGGGCGGCACCAACACCTCGCCGATCGGCGGGTTCCTGTTGTGCATCCCTTCCAACATCGACCCGAAGCGCCTGCCGCTCGCGGCAGAAGCGTTGGCCTGGATGGCGTCGCGCGAGGCCATGAAGGAGCATGTGAAGAACGGCTTCCCGGTCGCGCCGCGTTTCTCGGTCAGCGCGGATCCGGAGGCGATCGGCAGCTCGCAGCTCGTGCGCTTCGTCGGCAGCCTCGCCAACCGCAATCTGCTGCGCAACTGGCAGCGCCCGCCGGTGCCGTTCTACACCGGCATGGAGCGCATCATCGGCGAGGAAGTGCACGACGCGCTTTCGGGCCGCAAATCCGACCGCGCGGCCCTGAAGGATGCCCAGGACCGTATCGAGCGGCTCGTCGACCGCGCCGGCTGAATCCGTTTCGTTGCGACGCGCGTTGAGAGAGTTCAGTGTTTGATCGAATCGCCCGCTGCAACTCCTTGTTTTTGCGTCATTCCAGAAAAAGAACCGCAGGTGCGGTTCTCATCCTGGAACTGCTCAGGCGATGGCTCGTATCGAGCCGCCATCCACGCCCCAGACGGAGGAGGTGACGAAGGAGGCGAGATCGGAGGCGAGGAAGACGATGACGTTGGCCACTTCCTCCGGCTTGCCAAGGCGGCCAAGCGGCAGCTGGCGCAGCGACATCTCGTGCTCGACGGCCCTCTGTGGTTCCATGTTGTGGAACTTGCCCATGGTTTCGGCAAAGCCGCCTGGCTGGGTCCAGAACGGCGTCCAGATCGGCCCGGGAGCCACGGCGTTGATGCGGATGTTGTTGGCGCCTTCGGTGCGCGCCAGCCCCTTGGTCAAAGCGAGCACCGCCGCCTTGGACGCCGAGTAGTCGATCGGCACGCCTTCCGGCTGGCGCGCGAGGTCCGAGCCGTTGTTGACGATCGCGCCATGCCCCTGCTTGCGCATGACCGGCAGAACGACGCGCGTCGTGCGGACATAGCTCATGAAATTGAGCGAGAAGGTCTTGTCCCACTCGGCATCGGTCAGCTGGTCGAATGTTCGCACCGCGCCGGCGCCGACATTGTTCACAAGGACATCGACCGAGCCGAAATGGGCGATGGCGGCCGTGACCTTCTCCTCGATGTCAGTTGCCGACGACAGGTCGGCCTTGAACGTCGCTGCCGTGCCGCCCGCCGCCGTGACCGCGGCCGATGCCTCGGCGAGGGCCGCTTCGTCGATGTCGAAAAGCGCCACCCGGCTCCCTTCGCGGCCAAACGCGATCGCCGTTTCGCGGCCGATGCCCTTCGCCGCCCCGGTGATCAGCACCGCCTTGTTCTTGAGATTGGTTTCCATTTGATCCTCCCTATCTTGCGGCGAATTGCGCCATGGTGGTTTCGAACGAGCGTCGCGCCGCCTCTTCGAGCGGCAGCACGCGATGCCTCTTTGAGATCACTTCGACCGAGTAGAAGCCGTCGAAGCCGGTCTTGCGGATCGCGTCGATGAAGGCGGGGGGATCGAGCACGCCCTCGCCACAGAGCCGGCGTTCGTAGATCGTGTCTTCCCAGAGCGTGCCGACGATCTTTTCATCCGCGTCGTCGAGCTCGACCGAGACGACATATTGCTTCGGCACGGCGGCGACGGCTTCGTAGGGAATGCCGCCGCGACCGACATGCCAGATGTCGAGCAGCAGGCCGCCATTGGACTTCGCCGCGCCTTCGACGATGGCGCGCGCGGTTTCCAGCGTGCGCACGTTGGAGAACGGCATCACTTCCAGCGCGATCTTGGTGCCGTAACGGGCGGCGTCGTCGCAGATCGCGGCGAAGCTGTCCGTGACCTGCGCCAGGTCGATGGTTTCGGCATCGAATTCCGGCGCGATCTTGACGTCGCGGGCGCCAAGCGCCTCCGCCGCTTCGAAGAGCTCGCGCCGGACCTTGTCCGATGCGGCGCGCAGGGCGCCGGAGGCGAACCAGTGGGTGATGAACTCCAGCTCGACATGCGGCATGCCGTTGGCGTCTAGGATGCGGCGCATCTCCTTCAGGCCGATCTTCTCGCGCGTCACCTGCAGATCGGCATGGATCAGGCCGACGCCCTTGTATCCGGCCTTGGCCGCGGCCTCGACACGCTCCGCGAACGGGAAGGGGCTGATCTCGTTCGGCGCGAACGGATAGACATCGCCCGAGATGGTCCAATAGGCGGCGACGAGTTCAATGGGGTTGCTCATCGTCTTCTCCTCAGACCGAAGCGCCTTCCGACCCGGTGCGGAAATCGAAGCTGGTCGTCAGGCCGCCGTCGGCGATGATCTCGGCGCCGTTGAGCGCTGTGGAGGCATCGGAAAGCAGGAAGAGGCCGGCGCGGGCGACCTCGGCCGGATCGAGGATGCGGCCGGCCGGCTGGCGATTGGCGCGCGCAGCGAGGAACCGGTCCGGATCGTTGGCGGATTTCATGTGCCGCTCGAACAGGCCGGCGAGCATCGGCCCGGGGCTCAGCACGTTGGCGCGGATGCCCTGGCGCGCATGGTCCATCGCGACGGTGCGGGTCAACTGGCGCACGGCGCCCTTCGAGGCGGCATAGACGGCGAGCTGCTGCTCGGCGAAGGTCGCGTCGATGCTGGCGACCGCCACGATCGGACCGCCGCCGCGCGCGGTCATCAGCGGCAGCATGGCGCGGAAGGCGAGAGCCGTGCCGATGAAATTGACCGACATGGTCTTTTCCATCGCCGCTTTGTCGAAGTCGAGGATGGTGCCGACATTGAGCATGGCGGCCGATGTCACGAGCCCAAGCGTTCCGGGATTCTCCCCGGTGATCATGTCGGCGACGCCGGCCCAGGTCGCTTCTTCGGTGACGTCGCCCCGGACATGCGAATAGAGTTCGCTTGCAAGGCTGTCGGGCGCAGGTGCCAGATCGACGCCGATCGTGCGCACGCCGCTTTCGGTCAGCAGCCGGGCAATGTTGGTTCCAAGACCAGAAGCCGTTCCGGAGACCACGACGAGGTCCGGCAAGGCGTTGCTAAAGACTGGCTCCGTGGCCATGGGATATTCCTCTTTTCTGACGTCGGGAAGGATGAGGCACGGCGGCGGGCCGCCGTGCCTCGAAAAATCAGCGGCCAAGCGCGGCGTTGCAGTCGGCGACGTTGGCCTTGGTGATGATCTCGTGCGGCAGGAAGATCTGCTTCTCCACCTTCTTGCCGTCGAGAAGATCGGCGACGGCCTGCGCGGCATATTTGCCGTCGTCGATCGGCGACTGCAGGACGGTGGCGTATTGTGTGCCGTCATTGATCTGGTTGACGCCCTCGATCGAACAGTTGGAGCCGACCAGGACCAGGCTTGCCGGATCGATGCCGGCGCGCTTGGCGGCGACGATCACGCCGGACATCATGTTGTCGGCCTGTGCATAGACGCCCTTCACGCCCGAGCCGAGCTGGGTGAAGAGGGCGGCAGCGGCATCCGTCGCCTTGGTCTGGTCCCAGTTGCCGTTCTGCTTGCCGGCCACCTGAATGCCGCTCGCCTTCTTGCCCAGCACATCCTCGAAGCCCTGCGAGCGCTGGATCTGCGGCGGTGTTCCGGGAACGCCCTCGACGATGAAGACCTTGCCTTCGCTGCCGAGCTTCTTGTCGGCGAAACCCTTGATCATGGCTTCGCCGGCGGACTCGCCGTTGCCGATGTCCGACGGGCCGGTGAAGACGTCCCAGAACTGCGAATATTTCTCGTCCGGCCGCGAGTTGGTGATCACCAGCGGGATGCCGGCCTGCTTGATCTTGCGCAGCGACGGCACGATGGCGCTCGCATCCGCGGGCCAGAGCACGATCGCGTCCGGCTTCTGGGCGATCGCCTGGTCGACCTGCGAGGCCTGCTCGGCCGCGTCGTAGTTGTTGATCTTCACCTCGAGGTCGATGCCGGCGGCGGCCGCGACCTCCTTGAAGGCGCGCTGGTGGAGCGCGCAATATTCGCATTCCTCGGTGACCGTCAGCAGGATCACCTTCGAGCCTTTGGCCGCGGCGAAGGCCATTCCCGGTGCCATCAGCCCTCCGGCGACCGCGGTCGCCAGCAAGAGTTTGGTGAGTTTTGCGAAGTTCATTTTGGTTACTCCTCCCGTTTCAAGGTTGCACGTTCCCCCCGCCGCCGATCGCTCGGCGGCGTTGCAGGATCCGTCGGTTGTTTCCGCTAGGCGGAATTGGCGGCCCGCGACATTGCGAGCCGTTCGCTCATCCATGCGCCCAACTGGCCGTCGAGCAGCACGATCCCCATCAGCACGAGGCCGTTGGCGAAGAGGATTCCCGTCGCCCCCATGCCGATCAGACTGAGGCCATTGTTCATCGCCGTCAGGATCAGCGATCCGAGCAGCACATGCGCGGGCGTGCCCGAACCACCGGTCAGCGCGACGCCGCCGACGATCGCGGCTGACACGGCCTGCAGCATCAGCGTGCTGCCGGTCGTCGCCGCGGCGCTGGCAAGGCTCATCGACAGCAAGCTCCCGGCGAGCGCGGCCGTGACGGCGGAAATCACGAAGACGATCACCAGCGAGCGGCCGACCTTGGCGCCGCTCGCCGCCGCCACCTGGGGCTTGCTGCCGACGACGCGGATGTCGCGTCCCATCAGCGTGTAGTGCATGAACAGGCCGACGAGCAGGAAGGCGGCGAGCGTCACCAGGCTGCGCCAGGAAAGGACGGTGAGCAGGGGATCGTCCAGCGCCATGCCGGGGTCGAAATTGTCGGTGCTGATCACCTTGCCGCCGGCAAGCCAGAAAGCGAAGCCGGAGAGCGCCATCATCGAGCCGACCGACACGACGAGCGAGGACACCTTGAAGCGGCTGATGACGATCGCGTTGACCAGGCCGACAAGCACGGCGAACGCGAGCGCGGCGGCCATGCCGTAGACGAGATTGCCGGTGCCGACGACGAGCGTGATCAGGCCACCCACGGCGACCATGGAGCCGACGCTCAGATCGAACTCGCCAGCGATCATCGTCAGCGACAGGCCAAGTGCGACCATGCCAAGCAGCGCGAAGGACTGCATGAGCGCATAGAGATTGCGGCCGCTGATGAAAGCCGGATTCCAGATCGCGAAGGCGGCGACGAGGGCGGCGAGAAGGGCAAGGCGCAGCAGCGTCGCGCCGGAGATCATCTTGGATTTGCGGATCGCGGCCATGGTCCTACCTCCGGAAACCGAGCGCCAGCGCGCCGAGGATGACCGAGCCGATCACCACCAGGCCCTTGACGATGAGCTGGATTTCCAGCGACAGGCCCTTGAGCAAAAGGATGTTGGAGATCATCGCCAGGAACACGGCGCCGATCGCCGCGTCGAGGACGCGGCCCTGGCCGCCCTTGATCGCCACGCCGCCGACCAGCACCGCGGCAATCGCGTCGAAATCCAGCCCCGCGCCGAGCTTGAGGTTGCCCTGGGCGGCCTGCGAACCATAGAGCGCGCCGGCGAAGGCCGCGGCCATGGCGGCGAACATATAGGCGAGCACCAAAGTGCGGCCGACGCGAAGGCCGGTGAAGGCGGCGGCCTTCGGGTTCAACCCGATGAGGCGCAGTTCCCGGCCGAAGCGGGTCCGCTCGACGATGAAGCCCAGCACGATCGCCGCCAGCAGGAAGAGCAGGATCTGGTTGGGAAGACCGAGGGTCCGCCCGACTCCCAGCCAGCTCGCGTCTCCCTGACCCACGACCGTCAGGCCGCCTGAATAGAACGAACCGGCGCCGGTGATGATCGAGGCCATGGCTATCGTGGTGATGATCGGGTTGGTGCGGAACAGGCCGACGGCAATGCCTTGGGCCAGCCCGAACAACCCGCCGATCAGGACCACCAGGATCACGCTCGCGAGCAGGCCGAAATGCAGGAAGGATGCGAAGAGGATGGTGGAGACGGCGGCCGTCGCGCCCATCGACAGCATGAATAGATTGCCGGAGAGCGTGATCAGCGCCATGCCGACCGCGGCAATGCCGACGGCGGAGGTGGAGTACATGATCGCGGACACGTTGGCGCTGGAGGAGAAGCCGGGAACGGCAAATGTTGCCCACAAAGCGAACAGTGCCGTTGCCGCCCACACAGCGGTGGACTGGATGCGCTCCGGCCGCATCAGGCTGGCGCCGAGCGCCGTCGCGTCCAATCCGGCCAAGGCCCTGCCTCCGCTCCCTACATTGCCGTTGATGCTCATGCCGCCCTCCCGATGGCCGGGCCGCGCACCACGTCGCCCAGGATGGAATCCATGGTCGTCTCCTCGACCGGCAGGTCGCGAACGATCTCGCCGCGGAAGACCGTGATGACGCGTTGCGAGAGCTCCCGGATCTCTTCCAGGTCGGTCGAGAAGAAGAGGACGACCAGCCCCTCGCGGGCAAGCGCCTGAATCTCTCGATAGATCTCGGTTCGGGCGCCGACATCGACGCCGCGGGTCGGCTCGTTGAGCACCAGGATCCGGGGCGAGAGCGCGACTGACTTGGCGATCGCCACCTTCTGCTGGTTGCCGCCCGAAAGCGTCGACGCCGCGAACGGCAGCCGGCGGACGTCGATCTGGAACCGGCGGGCAAGGTCGCTCGCCTGCTTGCGCGCATCTGCGAGCGTCAGCACGCCGAAGCGGTTGAGGCGATCGAGGATCGCCGACGTGAGGTTGACCTCGATGGGGGCTCCGAGGAAGAGGCTCTTGCCGCCCCGGTCTTCCGAGACATAAGCGATGCCGGCGCGGCTCGCCGCGGCAATCGAGGTGACCTCGACCGCGGAACCGCCGACCTCGATCGTGCCGGCATAGCGCCGCTCCAGGCCGGCCAGCGTTTCGACCAGCGCATTGGCGCCGGAACCGAGCTGGCCGATGATGCCGACGATCTCGCCGGCGCGGAAGGCAAGATCGACGGGGCGGTATTTCCCCGCGACGCCAAGCCCGGCAAGCTCGATTACCGTCGCCGCCTCGGGTCTGCCCCCGTCGCGCGTGGCATGCGCCGAGGTTACCTCGCGGCCGATCATCTCGGCGACGAGCTCGTCATTGGTCCATTGCGCGGTCGGCTTGGTCAGGATGCGCTGTCCGTTGCGGAACACGGTCGTGCGGTCGGTAAGCGCGAATATCTCCGGCAGGCGATGGCTGATATAGACCACGGCCGTTCCTTTGGCGCGAAGCCAGCGCACCGTCTGGAAGACCCGCTGGATCTCGGCATCGGAAAGGCTCGCCGTCGGCTCGTCGAGGATCAGCACGCGGGCGCCGCGCATCACGGCGCGGCAGATTTCGAGGAGCTGCTGCTCGGCGATCGACAGCCTGCCGGCCTCGAGGTTGAGCGGCACATCCGACAGGCCAAGCTGATCCAGCGTCTGGCGTGCACGCGCCCTGTAGCGCCTGCGGATATAGAGCTGGGAGATGTCGGGATCGCCCAGAAGTACATTGTCCAGCACGGACAGATGCGGAATGATCGACAGTTCCTGATAGACGACAGAAACGAGCTTCGGATTGGTGAGCTCGCCGGGCCGCAGGAGCTGCCCATCGACGCGGATCTCACCTTCATCCGCGGCCATGAGGCCGGCGATGATGCGCACCAGCGTGCTCTTGCCGGCGCCGTTCTCGCCGCAGAGGGCATGGATCTCGCCGGCATGAAGATCGAAATCGATGCCCTTCAGCGCATGGACCCCGCCGAACGACTTGCGCAGTTTCGTGACCGTCAGAACGGCTTGCATGGCTTGTGAAACCTCCCAACACCGCGCCTCCGAGCGGTGCCAAAAGGCTTAAACGACAAGTTCAATGGGGATCGTGGGTAAATGGTCCATATTGGACTTCAGACGGCGCTCTTAAGTTCCAAGAGGTCGGTCCCCTGCCGCGGCCTCCCTGCGTCGACGGCACCGGAGGCAAACTGCACAGCGTGTCAGAAAAACGAAATTGTCCGCTGACGCTCCAGCCGTAATTGTCCGAACCAGGCGAACGGCTCGGTGCCTTGGGAGGATTCCGGAGCGGCTGGTCGCCTGAGCAAGGCGCCGACCATCGGCTGCCTGGGAGGAGGAAAATGCCTGGTTCGGGCAAGTCAGACGACAGGCGCCTTGGCTTCAAGGCGTCGCAGGAAGTCGTCGTCGTCGCGATCTCGGTCATGCTGTTCGTCGTCTTCTCGGCGACGCTCAACAATTTCCTGAGCCAGGGCAACATCATCGCCATCCTCAAGAACGTGTCGATCCTCGGCACGCTGGCCGTCGGCATGGGCTTTGTCGTCGTCGGCCGCGGCATCGACCTCACCATGGTGGCGGTGATGGTCGTCGGCGTCGCCTTCAGCATCTGGATTTCCACCTGGGGCGTCGATTTCACGCTTGCGGTGATCTGCGGCGCCATCCTGGTCGCGGCCATCGGTCTCTTCACCGGCGTCATGGTGGCGGTCGCGGAAGTCCCGCCGATCTTCGCCACCTTGGCCATCGCCTCGTCGGTCTACGGCTCGGGACGCATCGTCTTCGCCTCGGACGTGCTCTATGCGCCGCCGGACATCGCCTGGCTGAAATTCGTCGGCAATGGCAGCGTGCTCGGCATACCGATGTCCGTCGTCATCTTCGGAGCGGTGGCGGCTCTGATGGGTCTGTTCCTGCGGAAGACGCGCTTCGGCCGGCTGGTCTATGCAACGGGCGACAATCCGAACGCGGCCCGCACCACCGGCCTGCCGACGCGCCCGATCATCGTGACGCAATATGTCATCAGCGCGCTCATCGCCTTCACCGCCGGCATCATCATGACCGGCCTGGTCACCGGCATCGACACGCGCCTCTACAATTCGAGCCTGATCTACGACGTGCTTTTGGTGGTCGTGCTGGGCGGCATCGGCCTGTCGGGCGGGCAGGGCGGCGTGCGCAATGTGATCGCGGGAACCATCCTGGTCGGCATCCTGACCAACGGCATGACGATCCTCAATTTCTCCTACACCAGCCAGAACCTGATCAAGAGCGTGATCCTGCTGGGCGCGCTCGCCATCGACGCCATCATCAATCCGCGTGACGAGCAGACCTCGCAGAGCGGTGACATCTGAACAAGAACCCGAACCATCAAATCAGGGAGGAAACCTATGAAACTATTCAAGAAATGCCTGTTGGCGGGCATGACCGCGCTTGCGCTGCTTGGCGTCGCGCAGGCCGCCAGCGCGCAGGAGACCGACCAGGTCGGAAGAGCTGCCTATCTCGACAGCGTCAAGGGCAAGAAGGTCATCTTCGTGCCGATCTCACAGGGCATGGACCTCAATCAGGCCTGGGTGATGGTGTGGCAGCGTCACGCCGCCCGCTACGGCTTCACGCTCGAGGTGCGCGATCCCAACGGCGACACCAATGCCGGCATCCGCGCCATGCAGGGCGCCATCGCCGAGAAGCCCGACCTGATCATCGTGCAGAACCCGGACGTGCAGACCTACGCACGCCTGTTGAAGCAGGCGCAGGCCGCGGGCATCAAGGTACTGCAGGTCAACATGCAGTCGGCGACCCAGACCGACTCCTATGTCGGCAATGACTGGATCGAGATGGGCCGCCTGGAGATGGGCGAACTGGCCAAGCATTGCACTGGGCCGAACGCCGTCTCGCACAAGGTGGTCTGGCTCGCCGGCGTCCAGACGGGCGCCGCCAACATCTACATGCGCACCGGCATCGACGAGGTGCTGAAGGCCAATCCCGAGCTGCAGCTCGTCTCCGACCAGCCGGCCGACTACATCAGCGAGAAGGCCCGCCAGATCACCGAGACGGTGCTGCAGCAGCATCCCGACCTCTGCGGCATCATGGGCATCTGGGACAATGCCGAAGTCGGCGCCGGCGCGGCGGTGGCGGCTGCCGGCAAGCAGGACCAGGTCACCATCGTCACCAATGGCGCCGGCGCCGCCACGGGCTGCGAGAGCATCAAGAACGGGCTGCTCGACGTAATCTTCAACTTCAACGCGCCGATCCAGGGCGAGATCGCCGCGCAGCAGATATCCGAGCTGCTGCAGCACGCTGATCGCAAGGCCGGCAGCGAGAAGACCATCTTCTTCGGCCCGATCACCCGCGTCGACAAGACCAACGCGACCGGCCGGAACTGCTGGAAGCCCGAAGACATTAAGTAAGCGGACTTTCCGATGAGCATGGCCGAAAGCCTTGTGCGCTGGCGCTACCGTCTGCTCCCCGACCATGTGGTCGGGGAGATCCTGACCAAGAAATGGATCGACAGCGTCATCCCCTTCACCGCGCTGGTCATCCTGTGCGCGATCTTCGGCGCGATCGTGCCGGGCTTCTTCGACGTGACGACGCTGACCAATCTCAGCGGCCAGACCGCCGAGCTCGGCCTTGTCGTGCTCGGCATGACCATCGTGATGGTGTCCGGCGGCATCGATCTCTCGGTCGGCTCGACCTTCGCGCTCGCCGTGCTGGTCACGCTCTACGGCATGAATGTCGAGCAGTGGAGTTTTGGGACTGGCCTGCTGGCGTGCCTGGGGCTCGGCGTCGTCTGCGGCGCCATCAATGGCTTCCTGGTCGGCTTCCTGCGCATGCGGGCGTTTCTCACCACGCTGGTCACGCTCATCATCTACCGGTCCACCTTCGACATCGTCTTCCCGCATGTCTCGACGGCGATCGTGACCAGCGGTCCGGATTCGCCGACCTATGATTTTCTCGGCTTCGGAACGGTCTGGGGCGTTCCGACCTCCTTCGCGGTCTTCGTGGTCATAGCGCTGGTCATCCACCTGGTGCTGTCGCGTGCCCGCTATGGCTGGCGCCTCTTCGCCGTCGGCGGCGCGCGCCGCTCGGCCTACAATGCCGGCATCAATGTGCGTTTCACTTTGTTCAGCGCCTATGTGCTCTGTTCGGTGCTGGTCGCGCTCTCCGGTTTCTTCTTCTCGGCGCGCATCGGCAGCGCCGCTTCCGATATCGGCACCGGGCTCGAACTGCAGGTGCTGACCGCGACCGTGCTCGGCGGCATCTCGCTCGGCGGCGGCCGCGGCTCGGTCGCCAAGGCGTTGATGGGCACGCTCTTCGTGCTCGTCCTGTCGAACAGCCTGCTTGCGCTCGCAGTGCCTGGCCCGGTCAACTATCTGATCCTCGGCCTCGTGCTTTTGTTGTCGGTGCTTCTCGACGTGCGCTGGGTGAAGAACCGCCACAAGATCCTGCGCAGCGTCTATATCTCCCCGACCTTCGCCAAGATGCCGCAGGCGATCTCTACGGCGGCCGGCGCGCCGATGGCGGTGAACGACCGGCTGAAGGATGTCGGCGTCATTGGCCTCGGCTTCCTCGACGGCGCCGAGGACGTGATCTTCGACCGGCAGGACCGGCTCTATACCGGCAGCCGGCAAGGCGACATATTGCGCTTCCAGCCGCCGAATTACACAGAGAGCGAAGTGTTCGCCCATATCGGCGGCTCGCCGCTCGGCATGGCCTTCGACCGCGACGACAATCTGGTCATCTGCGTCGCCGGCATGGGCCTCTACCAGGTTTCGCCGGCGGGCGAGGTGAAGCTGCTCACCGCCGAGACCAACCGTTCGCTGACATCGGTCGTCGATGATTCGACCATGAAGCTCGCCGACGACTGCGACATCCTCCCAGACGGCCGCATCGTCTTTTCCGAAGCCACCGTGCGTTTCGAGATGCACGACTGGTATGCGGACGCGCTGGAGAGCCGTGGCAATGGGCGCATCATCGTCCACGATCCCAGGTCCGGTTCGACCCGCACGCTGCTGTCGAACCTGGTCTTCCCCAATGGCATCTGCACGGCCTTCGACGGCCAGTCGGTGCTGTTCGCGGAAAGCTGGGCCTGCCGCATCAGCCGGTACTATTTCGACGGGCCGAAGAAGGGCAAGATCGAGCGGGTCATCGAGGGGCTGCCCGGCTATCCCGACAATATCAACCGCGCCTCCGACGGAACCTACTGGCTGGCGCTGATGGGCATGCGCACGCCGGCGCTGGATCTATCACTGGAAATGCCGGGCTTCCGCCGCCGCATGGCGCGGCGCGTGTCGGAAGACGCCTGGCTGATGCCCAACCTCAACACCGGCTGCGTGCTGCGCTTCGACGAAAAGGGCCAGATTCTCGAAAGCCTGTGGGACCAGGCCGGGGAGAAGCATCCGATGATCACCTCGATGCGCGAGCACAAGGGCATCCTTTATCTCTGCGGCATCTTCAACAACCGCATGGGGACCCTGCCGCTGAAGGGGGTCGATCCCAACTGGTTCAGCTCGGACTCCTACTGGGGTAAAAAGCCATGAGCGCCGTGAGCCGGCTTTTCGACCGCTTTCTCGGCCGGGGCGACTGGGCGGTGACCGTGCCCACGCTCGACGGGCCCCTGTTGCCCAACCAGGACCTTGAGGAGGCGGAACCCTTCGCCGACCTCGCCGAGGCCGACAATCTGGTGCGGACCGAAAAGGGCATGCTGGCGAGCAGCGCGAACCGGCTGATACGGTTCGATGCCGACGGCAAGGCCGAGGTCCCACAGGAGTTTTCCGGCGAGATCACCGCGCTCGCGCATGCCCGCGGCATGACCGCTTTGGCCATCGACGGCAAGGGCGTCGTCATCCGCGGCGGCCTGCATGACGGGCGCGAGGCGACCGGCGACGAGGCCCGCAGGCTCTCCTGCGTCACCGCGCTTACTTTCCTCGACAGCAACACCCTGCTGGTGGCCAACGGTTCGGCCTCGCTGCCGGCAAGCGCCTGGCGGCGCGACCTGATGCAGAAGAACGCTTCCGGTTCGGTCTGGCGCCTCGACCTGAAAAGCGGTCGGCTGGAGCTGATCCGCGACGGTCTCGCCTGGCCGGCCGGCATCGCCACCACCGGTTCCAACCGCGTCTACGTCACCGAGGCCTGGCGCCATCGCGTGCTGGCGATCGACCTCGCCAGCAAGGCGACAGTGCCGGTCCTGGAACATCTGCCGGCCTATCCGGCCCGCATCGCGCCCGCCTTCAACGCCGGCTACTGGCTGACCTTCTATTCCGTGCGTAACCAGCTGGTGGAGTTCATCCTGCGCGAGGAGACCTACCGCAAGCGCATGCTGGCCGAGATTCCCGAAGCCTACTGGATGGCGCCGTCGCTCGGCTCATGGCGCGACTACCGCGAGCCGATGCAGGGCAGCCAGCTCAAACAGATGAACGTGCTGAAGCCTTACGCGGTCACCAGGTCCTACGGGCTGGTGGTCCATTGCGACCAGAACATGAAGCCGCTGTCGAGCTTCCATTCGCGCGCCGACGGCACGGTGCACGGCACAATCAGCGCCTGCGAGGTCGACGACGACCTGCTCGTCGCCTCGCGCGGCGGATCGAGGATCGTGCGCCTGGCCAAGGCCGCCAGCGGCAAGCGGGGTTAAACGATGGCGGATAACATCATCGAACTCAAGGACGCGACCAAGGCGTTCTCGCGCATCCCGGCCTTCAAGAACGTCAATTTCGACCTGCGCAAGGGCGAGATCCACGCGCTTCTGGGCGAAAACGGCGCCGGCAAATCGACGCTGACCAAGGTCATGGCCGGCGTGTTCAAGCTGACCGAGGGCAAGCTGTTCTTCGACGGCAAGGAGGTGTCTTTCGCAACGCCCGCCGAAGCGCTGCGCGCCGGCATCGCCATGGTGTTCCAGGAAACCAATCTCGTGCCGGCCATGACCGTGGCGCAGAACCTCTATCTCGGCGAAGAGAAGATGTTCAACCGGCTGCGCGGCCTCTACATCCAGGCGCGTCAGTTTCTCGCCGGCATGGGTTTCCAGGTCGATCCGACCGCGCAGGTGAGCACGCTCGGCGCCGCTCACAAGCAGATGGTGGAGATCGCGCGCGCCGTCCATCACAAGGCGCGCGTCATCATCTTCGACGAGCCGACCGCGACGCTGACGCCGGAAGAAAAACGGCATTTTTTCAATCTGTTGCAGCGGCTGGTGAGGGAAGGCATTGCCATCATCTTCATCACCCACGCGCTGGAAGAGGCGCTGGCCGTGGCGAACCGCATCACCGTGATGCGCGACGGCGAGATCGTGGCCTCGGGCGAGGCCAAGGGTTTCACTCGCGCCTCGATCGTGCAGGCGATGGTGGGACGCACGCTCACCGAAACGCTGCATGGCGAGGTCAAACGCACGGCGCGCCCCTATGGCGACAAGGTGCTTTCGGTCGAGAACCTGTCCTGCGCCGGTCTGGTGCGCAACTCGTCCTTCTCGGTGTTCTCTGGTCAGGTCACCGGCATGTTCGGACTGGTCGGCGCGGGCCGCACCGAGATGGCCAAGGTCGTAGCCGGGCTGTTGAAGCGCAACCTCTTCCATGGCGGCGAAATCCGTCTGCTCGGCAAGTCGGTGCGCTATCGCGTGCCCCGGCCGGCGGTGCGCGACGGCATCGTCTATGTGACGGAGGACCGCAAGTTCGACGGGTTCTTCGAGACGATGACGGCGGGCGAGAACCTGCAGATCGGCGAACTGACCGACACATCCAACCCGGTATCGATAGTGTCCCTGGCGCGCGCCAGGGAGCTCGCCAAGCAATGGGGCGAGCGGCTCAGGCTGAAGCAGATCAGCGACCGCGCGAGGATGATCGAGCTTTCCGGCGGGAACCAGCAAAAGGTCGTGATCGCCAAATCGCTGATCCAGCAGCCCAAGCTGGTGATCTTCGACGAGCCGACGCGCGGCGTCGACGTCGGCGCCATCGTCGAGATCCACCAGCTTATCAGCGATCTTGCCGATCAGGGCATGGCTGTCGTCGTCATCTCCTCCTATCTGCCGGAAATCCTTGCGGTTTCCGACCGCATCCTGGTCGTCAAGCGCGGCCGCGTGGTCGAGGAGATGATGCTGTCGGACGCAACCGAGGAGCGCGTCATGTTCGCCGCGGTCCATTGAACAGGAACAGATTTGCTGGCTAACGCCGGAAGCGGCCCTATTGCCTTGCAATCGCATCCGCGTCTGAATAGGCAGGAGGCTAGATCACCTGCCCGGGCGGACATGTCCAGCATCAACCTGAAACTTCTGCAGACGTTCCTGCTTGCCGCGGAAAACGGCAGCTTCCGGCGTGCTGCCGAAGAAAGCAACCGCTCGCCGTCGGCCGTCTCCATGCAGATACGCGACCTGGAGGAGCAGATCGGCATCTCCCTCTTCATCCGCACGGCGCAGCGCGCCAGCCTGACGCCGGAAGGCCAGGTGCTGTTCGAGGAGATCGCCAATGCGATGTCGCAGGTGCAGACCAGCCTCGACCGGCTGACCGAGATCGCCGCGCGGCGCAAGGGCAAGGTGCAGATCGCCTGCGCGCCGACGCTGGCGGCGAGCCGGCTGGGCGACATACTGGCGACGTTCAAGTTGCGCTATCCGCGCTCGATCGTCGAGGTCATCGAGACCCCGCCGCAGGCAGCGCTTGCGCTGTTGCAGCAGCAGGAGGTCGAGTTCTATCTCGGCCCCGAACTGCCGAACCTCAACGACTTCCAGTTCGAGTCGATCCTGGACGATCCGCTGATGGCCTGCATCCCGGTGGAAAACTATAGCGGCGAAAAGAAGCTCAATCTGTCCGATCTCAAGCGTTTCCCGCTGATCCTGCTCAACCGCAAGACGGCGGTGCGCGGCCTTCTCGACCGGCTGACGGCGGCGGAGGGCATCGAGCTCAAGCCGCAATACGAGGTCGAAAGCGCACAGACGGCGGTGGCGCTGGTGTCGTCGGGACTGGGTGTCTGCGTGGTGCCCGGCATCGCCATCTCGCGCAACGACGAGCGCATGCGGGTGGTGCCGATCGACCATCGCGACGCACACCGCTCCGTCGGCATCATCACCGCGCGGGGCTACGTGCACCACTCCTTCTCAGAGCAGCTGATGAACCTGATCCGCACCAATCTGCGCGAGCTGGCGGGGTGAGCAGGGCGCTTTAAAGATTGGTGCAGAAAGCCACTCCGCTCGTCACCCTAGGGCGTAGCAAGGAGCGAAGCGACGCGCGAAGACCCTAGGATCCATGCCGGAATCTCGACCCTAGAGTGCCACGGTGCAGAATGGTCGTTGACAGCAGATTGAGATCGCCAGATGACCGGATACGTCTACATGACCGCGAGCCAGAAAGGCGGCACGATCTACATCGGTGTCACCAATGACCTCGCCCGTCGAATTCCAGAGCACAAAGCTGGCCAAGGTTCACGCTTCACCAGCCGCTACAACGTGCAGCGTTTGGTCTGGTATGAGGAGTTTTTCGATATCGCCGACGCTATTCAGCGGGAGAAATCGCTGAAACGCTGGCCGAGGCAATGGAAGGTCGAACTGATCGAGAAGACCAATCCGACTTGGTCCGAGCTATTTCGCGGGGTCGGCTGGTGACTATTCTTTACCCTAGCAGCGCTCGCAKGTTCAGGCATGGATCCTAGGGTCTGCGCGCGTCGCTTCGCTCCTTGCTTCGCCCTAGGATGACGAAGCTACGGGCGCCTGCGCAGAACGCCGCCATTCGCAAGCCTGCCTCACCTGAATATCAATCCGTCTGGATCCAGACCGCCTTGGTCTCCAGATATTCGTGCAGATGCTCGATGCCGCCCTCGCGGCCGTAGCCGGACATCTTCATGCCACCGAACGGCACGGCCGGATCGATGGCATGGTACATGTTGACCCAGACCGAGCCCGCCTTGACGCGGCGCGCGAGCTTGTGCGCGGTGCCGAGATTGGTGGTGAAGATGCCGGCCGCAAGGCCGTAGGGCGTCGCGTTGGCGCGCGCGACAACCTCGTCCAAAGTGTCGAAAGGCATCGCCGAGATGACCGGCCCGAAGATTTCTTCGCGCGCGATGGTCATCTTGTCCGACACAGCGCCGAAGACGGTCGGCGCGATGAAGTTGCCGCCGTCATAGAGCTCGCCCGTCAGCCGCGATCCGCCGGCGACCAGCCTGGCGCCTTCGTCGCTGCCGGCCTTGATGTAGCCTTCCACCTTGCCGGCCTGCCTGGCGTTGATCAGCGGTCCGATCTCGGTCTCCGCCTCGATGCCGTGGCCGATGCGCAGCTTGCCGGCAAACTCGGCGACGCGGCGCACGAACTCGTCATGGATCTCGCGCGCCACGAAGAGGCGTGAGCCGGCGATGCAGATCTGACCCGAATGCACGAACACCGCCATCGCCGCGACCGGCACGGCCTTGTCGATATCAGCGTCGCGGCAGACGATGATCGGCGACTTGCCGCCGAGCTCGAGTGAAACACGCTTGAGGTTGGTGACGCCGGCGCGCGCGATCGCCTGGCCCGTGAGCGTCGAGCCGGTGAAGACGATCTTGTTGACGTCCGGATGTTCGGCGAGCCGCGCCCCGGCCTCGGCGCCGGTTCCGGTGACGACGTTGACGACGCCGTCGGGCACGCCGGCTTCCTGCATCAGCTTCGCGATCAGCAGCGGCGTCAGCGATGCATCCTCCGACGGCTTCAGCACGATGGTGCAGCCGGTGGCGAGAGCCGGCGCGATCTTCCAGATCGAGGCGGCGGTCGGCGCGTTCCAGGGGATGATCGCGCCGACGACGCCGACCGGCTCGCGCCGGGTGAACGTGACGATCTCGCCGGGGATGGAATTGTCGATCGCCTCGCCATGCAGCGCGGTCGCCATGCCGCCATAGAAACGCAGCATGCCGATGACCCGGCGCCGGTTGGCCAGCGTGCGGGTGATCGGCAGGCCCATGTCGAGCGTGTCGGAGACGCTGAGCTCTTCCCAATGCTTTTCGAACAGGTCGGCGATCCTGAGCAGCACGCATTGCCGCTCGTAGGGCGAGAATTTGGACCAAGGCCCCTCGAAGGCGGCCCGCGCGGCGGCCACCGCCGCGTCGATATCGGCGGCTCCGCCGCGCGGAACAGTCGCCAGCACTTCGCCCGTCGCCGGGTTCAGCGCCTGCATCACGTCGCCGGATTGCGCCGCGACCCACTTGCCGCCGATGAACATCGGCCGGAATTCGCCATGGTAGAGCGTGGTGGCCTTCGCCCTCGGGTCGAAGTTCAGCGTCATCGTCTCCTCCTCACGATTCCGACGCGACTATTACTCCCGCTGCCGGCGACCTCAAACAAGGAAAGCTAAAAGGGCGTTCAGATAATCGGACTGTGCAAGGCGCGCGTCTTCCCCGATGGTTCCGGCAACGGAGGAACGGATATGAGACTTGCTGGCAAAGTTGCCATCGTCACGGGTGGTGGGTCGGGATTTGGCGAAGGCATCGTCAAGAAGTTCGTCGAGGAAGGCGCATCGGTCGTGCTGATGGACCGGGACGAGGCGGCGGCCGCGCGCGTCAGCGGCGAAGCCGGCGACAAGGTGCGACCGATCACGGGCGACGTTTCGACACTCGAGAGTTTTGCAGCGGCCGCCGACCTTGCGCGATCTGCCTTCGGCGGCCTCGACATACTGGTCAACAATGCCGGCGTCGCGCAGCCGCCGCTGCCGCTGGAGACGATGGACGAAGGCCTGTTCGACCGCATCGCCAATGTCAACATGCGCTCGATCTACAATGGCGCTCGGGCTGTGGTGCCGCACTTCAAATCGATCAAATCGGGCGCCATCCTCAATGTCGCTTCCACGGGCGGCGTATCGCCGCGCCCGAACCTCACCTGGTACAACGCCTCGAAGGGTTGGGCGATCGCCGCCACCCGGGCGATGGCGGTGGAACTCGCGCCCTTCGGCATCCGCGTCAACGCGATCAACCCCGTCGCCGGCGACACGCCGCTTCTGTCTACTTTCATCGGCTCCGGCGAGGAAAACCGCGCCCGCGTCGTCGCCACCATTCCGATCGGCCGGCTGTCGACGCCGCAGGACATGGGCAACGCCGCCGCGTTCCTCTGCTCCGACGAA
The DNA here is from genome assembly GCF_001854795.2 of Mesorhizobium sp. LCM 4577. Classification (NCBI taxonomy): domain Bacteria; kingdom Pseudomonadati; phylum Pseudomonadota; class Alphaproteobacteria; order Hyphomicrobiales; family Phyllobacteriaceae; genus Mesorhizobium; species Mesorhizobium sp. LCM 4577. The sequence goes on from NZ_MDDU01000013.1 coordinate 312,393, forward strand.
GCCAGCATGATCACCGGCGTCGACCTCAATGTCGACGGCGGCAAATGCATCTGACTGTTTGCGGTTCCTGAAGGATTGGCGATGAAGGATGTCTACCAGATCGCGGTCGTCCATGGCGACGGCATCGGCCCCGAGGTCTGCGCAGCGGCAGTCGAGGTGGTGAAGGCGGCATTCGGGTCGGGCTGCCCTTTGCAGTTCACCGAATATCCCGCCGGGGCGGAGCATTTCCTGAAGACCGGGCAGAGCTTTCCCGAGCCGACCTTCCAGGCCTGCCGCGCGGCGGATGCGATCCTGCACGGAGCCGGCGGCCTGCCCGGCGTGGTCTATCCGGACGGCACGGAAGCGGGTCTGGATTTCACTCTGAGGCTCCGTTTCGAGCTCGACCTCTACGCCAACATCCGCCCCATCAGGCTCTTCGAGGGCGTGACGAGCCCGCTCAGCGGTGTGAAGGCCGGCGACATCGACTACGTCATCCTGCGCGAGAACAGCGAAGGGCTTTACGCGGCGCGCGGGGCAGGGGCGCTGCTGCGCGGCGAGGTGGCGGTCGACACGCTCGTGCAGACACGCACCGGCATCGAGCGCATCGTGCGCAAGGCCTTCGAACTGGCGCGACAGTCGAACGGCGCGCCGCGCGACGGCGTACGCCGGGTGACCTGCTGCGACAAGGCCAATGTGCTGCGCAGCTATGCCTTTTTCCGCTCGGTGTTCGATGAGGTGGCGAAGGATTATCCCGACATCGCGACGGAACATGCGTTGGTCGATGCCATGGCCATGCACCTCGTGCTGAAGCCCGGCCATTTCAACGTCATCGTCAGCGAGAACATGTTCGGCGATATCCTGTCGGACCTGGCGGCGGCGACGGTCGGCGGAATGGGAATGGCGCCCTCGGCGGAGGTCGGCGACGCAAACGGCTTCTTCCAGGCCGCCCACGGCTCCGCGCCGGACATTGCCGGCAAAGGGATCGCAAACCCCTACGGCACGATCCTGTCGGCGGYGGCCATGCTCGATTGGCTCGGCCGCGGACATGACGACGAAAGGCTGATTGATGCCGCCGAACAAATTCGCCGCGTGACGGAAGCGTGCCTGGCAAACGGGCTGCTCAGCGCGGATCTCAAAGGGAGGTCATCGACCGCCGAGATCACCGGGACCGTTTGCGACCGGCTCGCGGCCTGAGGCGATGGGGCGGCTCGATCGCTGCGTATCGGTGGAGGATTTTCGCCGGCTGGCGCGCCGTCGGTTGCCGAAATCGGTCTTCGAGTTCGTCGACGGCGGGGCAGGTCAGGAACTGACCTTGCGCGACAACCGCGCCGGCTTCGAACGTATTCGGCTGCTGCCTCGCGTGCTGACCGATGTGTCGCAGCCGGACTTGACCACCTCGATGTGGTCGAGGACCTATCCGACGCCGCTGGTGATCAGCCCGATGGGATCCTGCGCGCTCGTGCGCCCCGGCGCCGACATTGCAATCGCCAAAGCGGCGGCGGCGCGCGGCATCCCTTACACGCTGTCGACCATGGCAACGACCGGCATCGAGCGAATGGCAAAGGACGTCGAGGGACCGCTCTGGTTCCAGCTCTATGTGCTGAAGGATTTCGATTTCAACCGCCGACTGGTGCGGCAGGCTGAAGAGTTCGGCTATTCGGCGTTGGTCGTGACCGTCGATCTCCAGGCGGGCGGCAAGCGCGAGAAGGATCTGAGGAACGGGATTTCGATCCCGCTGCGGCCCTCGCTGCGACACATGATCGAAGGGATTGCGCATCCGGGCTGGTCGTTTCGCCTGCTTCGCGGCGGCTTGCCGCAGTTCGAGAATGTCCGCGGCTATCTCGGCGACACCAGCGCGGGGCTGACGATCGCCGCGCGCGTCGGCCGCAATCTCCATGCGGGTTTCGACTGGGCCGACTTCCGCACGATCCGCGACTGGTGGAAGGGGCCGCTGATCGTGAAGGGCGTCCTGCATCCGGACGATGCCGTCAGTTTGATCGGGGAGGGCGCGGACGGGATCTGGGTGTCCAATCATGGCGGCCGGCAGCTCGACGGCGCGATCGCGAGCGTCGATGCAACCGCGGCCGTGCACGCGGCCGTCGGCGGCCGGGCTCCGATCCTGATCGATTCCGGCATCCGAACGGGCATGGACGTCATCAAGGCAAAAGCACGCGGAGCGGCGGCAGCGGCAATCGGCCGGGCCGCGCTGTTCGGCGCGGTGGCGGGACAGGCCGGCATCGAGCGGGTGCTGGATATTTTGCTTGAGGAAATCGCAACCGGCCTGAAGCTTTGCGGTGTGCCCGGTTTTCAGCAAATTGGCCCGGACCTGATTGCTCCGGCGGGCTAGCCGGACGTAGCTTCGTCGCACCGCCCGTGTAGTTTGCCGAGGCGCAAGGTTGCACGAGCCCCGGCCGGCGGTTATGCCGGATCAAGATTTCCTGACGAAAGGCAGAACCGATGAAGGTCGTTTCCACATCGAAATCGCATGGCGGCGTCCAGGGCGTCTATTCGCACGCTTCGGAGGTCTGCGCCTGCGACATGACCTTTGCGGTGTTCGTGCCGYCCCAGGCCAAGGACGGGCCGCTCCCGGTCCTGTGGTACCTGTCGGGGCTTACCTGCACGCACGCAAATGTCATGGACAAGGGCGAGTACCGGCGCCTGGCGTCCGAGCTCGGGCTCATCGTCGTTTGTCCCGACACCAGCCCTCGCGGTTCTGACGTCCCCGATGAGAAGGACAATTGGCAGTTCGGCTGCGGCGCCGGCTTCTACCTCGACGCGACGCAAGAGCCTTATGCGAAGAACTATCGCATGTATTCCTACATCGCCGAGGAATTGCCGGCGCTCGTCGCCGCCAATTTTCCGGCCGACCTGTCGCGCCAGGCCATCTTCGGTCATTCGATGGGCGGGCATGGCGCGCTGACGATCGCGCTGAAAAATCCGGAACGCTACCGGAGCTGCTCGGCCTTCGCGCCGATCGTGCAGCCATCGACGGCCGGCTGGTCGCGGCCGGCCTTCGAGAAATATCTCGGATCGGACGAAAAGAGCTGGCGTGCTTATGACACGACGCTGCTGATCGAGGATGGCAGGCGTTTTGCGGAATTCCTGGTCGACCAAGGCACGGCGGACGGTTTCCTGCAGGACGGTCTTCGCCCATGGCTGCTGGAAGAAGCATGTAAGAAGGCAGGGATCGACCTCACCCTGCGCATGCAGGAAAACTACGACCATTCCTACAATTTCATCTCGACCTTCATGGACGATCATCTGAAGTGGCATGCCGCGCGGCTTGCGTGATTATCGTCTCTGATAAAGTGCGCCCCCGGTCACTCTTGAACAGCCTATTCCGCGTCGGCCGTGGCTGAGAGTCGAGCGTTCACCTTCTGGTGAGCGCGAGAATTTCCAGCGGAACATTCCTCTTTTCGCGCTGTTAGGCCTGAGCAGCAGCGCGGGAAGGAGCTTACGCATGGACAATCCGCGATCCACGGCAAGCATAGCCGGCCATCCCATACATCCCATGCTCGTCACCATCCCGATCGCCTGTTTCGTCGGGACCTTGCTCACCGATATCGCCTACTGGCGGACGGCCGAAATGACTTGGGCGAACTTCTCGGCTTGGCTGCTGACCGTCGGCGTCATCGTCGGCATTCTGGCTGCCATCGCGGGGCTGACCGACTTTCTTGGCGATCGCGAGATACGCGCTCAGCCGACCGCATGGCTGCATATGGCCGGCAATCTCGTCGCGCTTGTTCTGTCCTTCTTCAACATGCTGGTCCACACGCGCGATGCCTGGACATCCGTGGTGCCGACCGGGCTGATCCTCTCGGCGCTGGTGGTGATCATCCTGCTCTTCACCGGCTGGCTCGGCTGGGGGCTGGTCTATCGCCATCATGTAGGAGTGGCCGATGAGACGGTTTGACAGCGCGATCAGATGGCCGATCGCAGCTCTTTGCTGCGCGATGGCCCTGGGTCTTGCCGGCTGCAGCGACGACAACACCGATCCGAACGCGCAGATCGGTCCGAATCCAAAACTGCCGGAGATAAATCAATATCTGTTCCCGCCGATGCACCTGGCCTCGGTGGTCGGCTGGAAAAACGATGAGAAGCCGACCGTCGCGCAAGGCCTGCAGATCGAGGCGATGGCGAAGGGTCTTCAGCATCCGCGCTCGCTCTATGTGCTGCCCAATGGCGACATCCTGGTGGTGGAATCGACGGCGCCGAACGAAGCATCGGTCAAGCGGCCCAAGGACATCATCATGGGATTGGTCGAGAGCTGGGTCACCTCCGGCGGCGACACCGGGCCGAGCAATCGCATCACGCTGTTGCGCGACACCAATGGCGACGGCAAGCCGGATTACCAGGGCGTGTTCCTCGACCATCTCAACTCGCCCTTCGGCGTGGCGCTGGTCGGCAACGATCTCTATGTCGCCAACACGGACGCGATCGTGCGCTATCCCTACCAGCCGGGCGACACCAAGATCACGGCGGCGGGCAAGGTGCTGACCGAACTCCCGGGCGGGCCGATCGATCACCACTGGACCAAGAGCCTGGTCGCGAGCCCAGACGGCTCGCTGCTCTATGTCGGCGTCGGCTCGAACTCCAACATCACCGAGAACGGCATCCAGGCAGAGAAGGACCGCGCCGCGATCTGGGAAGTCGACCGCGCCACCGGCCGTTGGCGCATCTTCGCCAGCGGGCTGCGCAATCCCAACGGCCTGTCGTTCGAACCGGAAAGCAAGGCGCTTTGGACGGTGGTCAACGAGCGTGACGAGCTCGGCCCGAACCTCGTGCCGGACTACATGACCTCGGTGAAGGACGGCGCCTTCTATGGCTGGCCCTACAGCTATTACGGCCAGCATGTCGATCCGCGCGTAATGCCGCAACGGCCCGATATGGTGGCCAAGGCCATCCCGCCGGACTATGCGCTGAGCTCGCATGTCGCGCCGCTCGGGCTCGCCTTCTACACCGCGAGCAACCTGCCGCAATCCTATCGCGGCGGCGCCTTTATCGGCGAGCATGGCAGCTGGAACCGCACTCGCTTCAACGGCTACAAGGTGGTTTTCGTGCCGTTCAGCGGCGGGCATCCGAACGGCATGGCGCAAGATGTCGTCACCGGCTTCCTCAACGACAGGGGCGAGGCGCGGGGCCGCCCGGTCGGCGTTGCCGTCGATAAATCCGGCGCGCTGCTGATCGCCGATGATGTCGGCAACACGGTGTGGCGGGTGACCGCGGCGGCGCCGGGATCGACGTAAATCGAGTTCAATCCCCCGACATCGAGCGGGCCATATCGAGGAAGGCGCGCACGAGCTTGCCGCCGCTGCGTTCGCGCAGGCAGATCAGCGCTTCGTCCATCAGCGTTTCCGGCGCGTCGATCACGATCGGCACCAGCCGCGAGTCGTGGCCGAACTCGGCGGCCGAGACGAAACCGACACCAGCTCCGGAGGCGACGATCTCGCGCACGGCCTCACGGCCTTCGGCTTCGATGGCGGGCTTCAGCTCGACATTCGAAGCCATGGCGAGATCTTCCAGCTTCTTGCGTGTTTTCGAGCCGCGCTCGCGCATCACCAGCGGTTCCTGCGCGAGCTGTCCGAGCGTCAGCGATTTCCTGCCGGACAGCGGGTGATCGGCGGACACGAAGGCGATGATCGGCGTCGAGTTGAGCTTGAGCATCTCGAAATCACGCCCCGCGGGCATTTCGCCCAGAACCCCGATATCGGCTTCGTAGCTGTAAAGGCTGCTGATCACGGTCTCCGTATTGCCGGAGCGCAGGGACACCTGGACGCCGGGGTAACGGGCGCGAAAGGCACCGAGGATATGCAGCAGATGATGCGCCGCGTCGGCGACGATGCGCAACGTGCCGGAACGCAGCGCGCGCGACTCGGTCAACAGTTCCAGCGCCTGCTGCTCGGTCTCGAACATGCGGTGGGTGATCTCGAGCAGCCTCTGGCCCTGCGTGGTCAGCGTTACCTGCTTCTTGTTCCGGTTGAACAGGAGCACGTCATATTCTTCCTCAAGCTTGCGCACCTGGTCCGAAATCGCCGGCTGGGTGAGGAAGAGCGCTTCGGCCGCGCGCGAAAAGCCGCCGGAAATGGCGACCTGGTGAAATGCCCTGAGCTGGACATAGCGCATTCGCTTGGCTCCCCTAGCGTCGCTTCTGGCTTGATTCTTATCATCGATCAGATCGATACATCAATACAAAATAACGATTTTACAAATATGTCATGCCCGCTCAGAATGGTTGTCATATTCCAATGACAGGATCGAAGTGGGAGGGCAGCATGCTGGCTGAGACGAAATTTGCGGCGACCAAGCCGCTGGATGCGCCGGCGCTCGGCGAACCCTATCTGCTTACCCCCGGCCCGCTCACCACGGCTTACGCGGTCAAGCAGGYGATGCTGCGCGACTGGGGCTCCTGGGACGGCGATTTCCGCGCCATGACAGCCGACCTGCGCCGCCGCCTTCTGGTGTTGACCGGCGACGCCAGAGACGAATTCGACTGCGTACCGATGCAGGGCAGCGGCTCCTTCTGCGTCGAGGCCATGCTCGGCTCGTTCGTGCCGAAGGACGGCAAGGTGCTGGTTCTGGCCAATGGCGCCTACGGGCTGCGCGCCGCGCAGACGATGCAATATATCGGCCGCGCCTACACGCTGATCGACAAGGGCGATTACCTGCCGCCGCGCGGCGAGGAGGTGGCGGCGGCGCTGAGGGCCGATCCCGCGATCACCCATGTGATCGCCATCCATTGCGAGACCAGCTCCGGCATCCTCAACCCGGTCGCGGAGATATCGGAAGCCGTCTATGCCAACGGCCGCAAACTGCTGGTCGATTCCATGAGCGCCTTCGGCGCCATCCCGCTCGACGTCAACGAGATCCGTTACGAGGCGATGGTGTCGTCAGCCAACAAATGCATTGAGGGCGTGCCGGGTTTCGGCTTCGTCATCGCCCGCAAGAGCGAGCTCGAAGCCGCGAAGGGCCGCAGCCATTCGCTGTCGCTCGACGTCCATGCGCAATGGGCGAACATGAACAAGACCGGGCAGTGGCGCTACACGCCGCCGACGCATGTGGTCGCCGCCTTTCTCGAAGCGCTGCGGCTGCATGAGGCCGAGGGCGGCGTCGCTGGACGCGGCGCGCGCTATACGCTGAACCGCGACGTCATGGTGGCCGGCATGCGCGATCTCGGTTTCGAAACGCTGCTCAAGGATCGCTGGCTGTCGCCGATCATCGTCACCTTCTTCAATCCGGCGCATCCGAACTTCGCCTTCGACCGCTTCTACGAGTTGATGAAGGACAAGGGCTTCATCATCTATCCGGGCAAGCTCACGGTGGTGGACTCCTTCCGCATCGGCTGCATCGGCCAGATGGATGAGCATGTCATGCGCCGCGTGGTCGAAGCAGCCGCACAGTCGCTGAACGAGATGGGCGTCGACACCGCCGCCCCGTCCCCCGCCGCTATCGCCGAGCGCGCCAAGCTCGCCGCCTGAAAGGTCCTTGAGATGAACCAGATGTCTCCCGTCAACGTCACGGCCAATGGCCGTTCCTATGCCTGGCCGCGCGTGCCGGCCATCGCCATCTGTCTCGACGGCTGCGAGCCGGCCTATCTCGATGAAGCGATCAAAGCCGGGCTGATGCCGGCGCTGGAAAGGATCAAGAAGAAGGGCACGGTGCGCTTTGCCYATTCGGTGATCCCGAGCTTCACCAACCCCAACAATCTGTCGATCGCCACCGGCCGGCCGCCGGCGGTGCACGGCATCTGCGGCAACTATCTCTACAACCCGCAGACGGGCGAAGAGGTGATGATGAACGACCCGAAGTTCCTGCGCGCGCCGACTGTGTTCCAGGCTTTCTATGACGCCGGCGCCAAGGTGGCGGTGGTGACGGCCAAGGACAAGCTCAGGGCACTGCTCGGCAAGGGGCTGAAGTTCGAGGATGGCCGGGCGATGTGCTTCTCGGCCGAGAAGTCGGACACCACGACGAAAGCCGAGCACGGCATCGACAACGCATCGAAGCATTTCGGCCTGCCGGTGCCGGAGGTCTACTCGGCAGAGCTGTCGGAATTCGTCTTCGCCGCCGGCGTGCAACTCCTGAAGGAGTTCCGGCCGGACGTGATGTATCTCACCACCACCGACTATGTGCAGCACAAATACGCGCCGGGCGTGCCCCAGGCCAACGCCTTCTACGAAATGTTCGACAAATATCTCACCGAGCTTGACGCACTGGGCGCGGCGATCGTCGTCACCGCCGACCATGGCATGAAGCCGAAGCACCATGCCGACGGCTCGCCCAATGTGGTCTATGTGCAGGATCTTCTCGACGAATGGCTGGGCAAGGACGCCGCACGCGTCATCCTGCCGATCACCGACCCTTATGTCGTGCATCACGGCGCGCTGGGCTCCTTCGCCACCGCTTACCTTCCGAAGAGCGCCGACCGCGAGGCAGTGATGGAAAAGCTGCGCAAGGTCGAGGACATCATCCTGGTGCTCGGCCGCGAGGAAGGCTGCACCCGCTTCGAGCTGCCCGAGGACCGCATGGGCGACATCATCCTGATCTCGGGCGAGAACAAGACGATCGGCACTTCGGAGCATAGGCACAATCTGGCGGCGCTCGACGAGCCGCTGCGCTCGCATGGCGGGCTGACCGAGCAGGAGGTGCCCTTCATCGTCAACCGCGTGCTGCCGGATCTGCCGAACGAGCCCGTGCTGCGCAATTTCGATGCGTTTTATTACGCGACGATGGCGGCGGCGCAGGCATAGGGTTGGCGCCATCGACCCCCACTCCGCCGGGCTTCGCCCGGCACCTCTCCCCCGATCGACGGGGGAGAGGAAAGGCGCCAAACCGATTTTTGCCGCGCTTCGGGCTGGACGCTTTGGACCGCGGAGGATCAAGCGCCGACGCCGACTGATCTTCTCTCCCCCGTCGATCGGGGGAGAGGTGGCCCGAAGGGCCGGAGTGGGGGTCGACCCCGCGACATATCCAAGACTGGAACCAACCGATGACCCAACTCGATCCCGCCATCAAGGTCCGCCACGAGCCGATGCGCATCGCCGGCGAGAAGGTCGACGCCGAGCGCCGGCTGGAGGTCCGGTTTCCCTGGAACGACACCGTCATTGGCACCGTGCCGGCGAGCGGGGCGGAGCATGCGCGGCGCGCCTTCGAGATCGCGGCTGCCTACCAGCCGAAGCTGACGCGCTATGAGCGGCAGAAGATCCTGCTCAGGACCGCCGAGCTGCTCAACGCCCGCAAGGACGAATTGTCCGATCTCATCACGCTGGAGCTCGGCATCTCCAAGCAGGACTCGCTCTACGAAGTCGGACGCGCCTTCGATGTATTTACCCTCAGCGGCCAGCTGGCCATCCAGGACGACGGACAGATCTTCTCCTGTGATCTCACCCCGCATGGCAAGCAGCGCAAGATCTTCACCCTCCGCGAGCCGCTCAACGCGATCTCGGCGATCACGCCGTTCAACCATCCGCTCAACATGGTGTCGCACAAGGTGGCGCCGGCGATCGCCACCAACAATTGCGTCGTGGTCAAGCCGACGGAGCTGACGCCGATCACTGCGCTGATGCTTGCCGACATCCTCTATGAGGCCGGCCTGCCGCCGGAAATGTTGTCAGTCGTCACCGGATGGCCGGCCGATATCGGCGACGAGATGATCACCAATCCCAATATCGATCTCATCACCTTCACCGGCGGCGTGCCGGTCGGCAAGATGATTGCGTCCAAGGCCGGCTACAAGCGCCAGGTGCTGGAGCTCGGCGGCAACGATCCGCTGATCGTGCTCAACGATCTTTCGGATGATGACCTCGCCAAGGCGGCCGATCTTGCGGTTGCCGGCGCGACCAAGAATTCCGGCCAGCGCTGCACGGCGGTGAAGCGCATCCTGGTGCAGGAAAAGGTCGCGGATCGTTTCGTGCCGATGGTGCTGGAGCGGGCCAAGGCGATCCGCTTCGGCGACCCGCGCGATCCGGCCACCCAGCTTGGCACCGTGGTGCACGAGAAGGCGGCGGCCTTGTTCGAGAAGCGCGTCCACATGGCGGCGGAGCAGGGCGCGGAAGTGCTCTATGATCCGGGCCGCAAGGGAGCGCTGCTTCCTCCCATCGTCGTCGACCGCGTGCCGCACCAGTCCGAGTTGGTGATGGAGGAAACTTTCGGGCCGATCGTGCCGATCGTGCGCGCGCCCGACGATGACGAGGCGCTGATCACGCTGTCGAACTCGACGGCATTCGGCCTGTCGTCCGGTGTGTGCACCAACGACTTCCGCCGCATGCAGAAATACATCACCGGCTTGAAGGTCGGCACCGTCAACATCTGGGAAGTGCCGGGATACCGCATCGAGATGAGCCCCTTCGGCGGCATCAAGGATTCCGGCAATGGCTACAAGGAAGGCGTCATCGAGGCGATGAAGAGTTACACCAACGTCAAGACCTTCTCCTTGCCGTGGTAGGCGCCGTGAAGGACAGTTTCGACCTTGCCGTTGTCGGCTCCGGCATCATCGGGCTGGCCCATGCCTTGGCTGCGGCACGGCGCGGCTTGCGTGTCGTCGTCATCGATCGCGATCAGAAGGCCAACGGCGCTTCGATCCGCAATTTCGGTCTCGTCGTCGTCACCGGACAGGAGCCGGGCCTGTCGCGCCGGCTGGCGGAACGCAGCCGGGAAATCTGGCTCGAGCTGGCGAATGAGGCGGGCATCGCGATCCTGCATCGCGGCAAGCTGATCGCGGCGCAGCGCCCGGAAGCGCTGGCCTTGCTCGAGACGTTCAAGGCCGGCGAGCATGGCGGCGCGTGCAAGCTTCTGACCGCGCGTGAGGTGCTCGCGCAGCAGGCCGGCCTCGACCAGAGCGCGATCATCGGCGGGCTCCATAGCCCTTTCGAGTTGCGCGTGGAGTCGCGCGAAGTGCTGCCGCGGCTGGCATCGTTCCTGGCTGAGAAGCATGGCGTCGTGTTCCGCACCGGCGTGTCGGTGACCGAAATCGCGCCGCCCTTCGTCGAAACCAGCGCGGGACGTGTTGACGCCGAAAAGGTCGTCGTCTGTCCCGGCGACGATTTCAGCTCGCTCTATCCGGGGCTGATCGGCAAGCACGGCGTGCAGCGCTGCAAGCTGCAGATGCTGCGCCTCGCCGATCCCGGCTTCCGGCTTTCGTCCGCGTTGATGTCCGATCTCAGCCTGTTGCGTTATGGCGGTTTCGCCGCATTGCCGGAAGCCGGCGCGTTGCGGGCGAAATTGAGTGAGGAACCCGGCGCCGCCTTGGCCAACGGCGTTCACCTGATCGTGGTGCAGAGCGCGGATGGTTCGCTGGTCGTCGGCGATTCCCATCATTACGGGCTGACGCTCGATCCGTTCGGGTCGGAAGCCGTCGACCAATTGATCCTCGGCGAGTTCAAGACATTGTTCGGCAAGGCGCCGAACGTGCTCGCGCGCTGGACGGGATATTACGCTTCGGCGAAGAATGCCGTGCTGCGCGATACCCCGCATGAAGACGTGCGGCTGGTGATCGTCACCAGCGGCACCGGCGCCAGCACCGGATTTGGGCTTGGCGAGGCGACCATCGTGGAGTTGTTCGGCCAATGACGCTCGTCCATACCGAAGGCGAATCCAACAAGGCCGCGGCGCGCCAGGAATGGAGCGCCAGGCAAAGCCACGCGCCCTCGCAGGAGCTTTTGCGCCGCGACGCCGAAGCCTTCCTGCACCAGAGCCTGTCCAGCCCCTGCGTCTCTGCCATAGCCAAGGCCGAAGGCATCTGGATCGAGGACAAGGCCGGACGCCGCTACATGGATTTCCACGGCAACAGCGTCCACCATATCGGCTACGGCCATCCCCGGCTCAAGGAAGCGATCGCCAAGCAGATGGACGAATTGCCCTTCGCGCCGCGGCGTTTCACCTGCGAGCCGGCGGTCGAGCTTGCCGAGACGCTTCGCGCGCTGGCGCCGGGAGATCTCGGCAAGGTGCTGTTCACGACCGGCGGGTCCGACGCGATCGAGGTGTCGCTGAAATTGGCGCGCGCGGCGACCGGCCGGTTCAAGACGCTGTCCTTCTGGGATGCCTTCCACGGCGCCGGTTTCGGCGCTTCCAGCGTCGGCGGCGAGGCGACGTTCCGATCCGGCATCGCCGGGCCGCTCTTGCCCGGCACCGAGCATGTCGCGCCCTGGGCGCCGCATAATTGTCCCTACGGCACCAATTCGCTGGAGGAGTCGGCTCGGGCCTGCGCCAACATGATCGCTTACGTGCTGGGGCGCGAAGGCGATTTCGCCGCCTTCATCGCCGAGCCGATGCGCGCGACGCCGCTGGTGCCGGCGCCGGGCTTCTGGAAAGCGGTGCGCGAAGCCTGCGACCGGCACGGCACGCTGCTCATCTTCGACGAGATCCCGACCGGTCTCGGCAAGACCGGAAAGTTCTTCGCCTCCGAGCATGATGGCGTCACGCCCGATATCATCGTGCTCGGCAAATCGCTCGGCGGCGGCATCCTGCCGATCGCCTCGGTGATCGCGCGGCGCGACCTCGACGTGGCCGGCGACTATGCGATCGGCCATTATACCCACGAGAAGAACCCTGTGACGGCCCGCGCGGCGCTGACCACCATCGCCATCATTCGCGAGGAAGGCCTCGTCGAGCGCTCGGCCGAGCTTGGCGCCCATGCGCTCGCCCGCATGAACGACCTCATGCGGCGCTCGCCTTTCGTCGGCGACGTCAGGGGCAGGGGGCTGATGTTCGGCGTCGAGATGGTCGAGGACAAGGCGAGCCGCGCGCCGGCGCGCGCGCTTGCCGAGAAGATCTATTATCGCTGCCTCGACCAGGGGCTGAGCTTCAAGATCAGCCAAGGCAACGTGCTGACGCTGTCGCCGCCGCTGGTGATTGCGCGCGCCGATCTCGACCGGGCGCTCGACATCGTCGAGGCCGCCGTGCTGGCGGCCTGAGCCCGGTGAAGGCGGTTCGCACCGATCGCGAGCTCGAATGTCCGGGCATCGACGCCGGCCTTCGGGCGCGCGGCGTCGAGCTCGTCACGCTGCCGGACGGCATCCCAGAGACCGAGCTTATGGCGGCGATCACTAATGCCGATCTCATCCTGATGTGCTACACGCCGATCACCGCGCGCGTCATCGAAGCGGCGCGACAACTCAAGGGCATCGTCAAATACGGCGTCGGCATCGATGCCATCGACATAAAGGCGGCGATGCGGCGTGGCATTCCCGTCGTCAATGTTCCTGAGTATGCCGAGGAGACGGTCGCCGAAGGCGCTTTCGCGCTGATGATCGCGCTGGCGAAGCGGCTGCCGGCGATCACCGCGGCTGTTTCGCGCGATGGCTGGCTCTGGCCGGAACAGCGCTGGCTGGGCCGCGACATCGCCGGATCGAGGCTCGGACTGGTCGGCTGCGGCAAGATTGGCCGTAGCATGGCGCGCATGGCGGGGCAGGGGTTCCGTGCAAAGGTGCTCGGCTTCGATCCCGGCGTCGACGCTGCAACGATGCAGGCCGCCGGCATCGAGAAGGCCGACGATCTGCAAGCGATGCTGCGGGTCTGCGATTTCGTCTCGATCCACTGCGTTCTGAACGATGACACGCGGGGCCTTATCGGCGCGCAAGAGCTCACTTGCATGAAGCCTTCGGCGATCCTCATCAACGTCTCGCGGGGAGCCATCGTCGACGAAGGAGCGCTTGTCGACGCGATCRTCGCCGGGCGCATCGCCGGAGCGGGACTCGACGTTTATTCGCTGGAGCCACTGGCGAGGTCCGGCCATCCGATGAGCGCGCTTTTCGATCGCGACAATGTGATCCTGTTTCCGCACCTCACCTTCTTCACGCATGAGGCGATGCGCCGGCTCGAGGACGACACTTTAGCCCGTTGTTTCGAAGTGCTCGACGGCCGGCCTGTGACGGTTCGTTCGCGCGACCCGCGCTTGCGCGCGCAGACTACAGGCGTCGAATTCCGCTGAAAAATCCGTCATTTGYGTGAGGAACCGCAACCGGGCGTGCAGGAGGACACGCCTGCAGAGACCATGCGACAGTTTCATGACAAATATCAGCTCAGGCTTGTCAGTCATAAAATAAATAGATTTTACTTATCGATTGGCGACCCTCAAAGTTGACACAACGACGACATGCACCAGCGCTAACCGCCCGTGGCGGAACCAGTTCAGCGCGACCACGAGTGCGTCGCAGGATGTGCCTTCCATCACAGGGGAACTGACCATGAAATCGCGAAATCTTGCCATAGCTGTAACCTTCGCCGCGACGCTGCTCGGCTCCTCGGCGCTGGTCGCGCCGGCCTTCGCCGACGGCGTCGTCACCATCTATTCGGCCGACGGCCTGCATGACGGCAACGGCAGCTGGTACGAGACCGAGTTTGCCGCCTTCACCAAGGCCACCGGCATCACCGTGCAGTATATCGAGGGCGGCTCGGGCGGCGTCGTCGAGCGCGTCGCCAAGGAGAAGTCGAACCCGCAGGCCGACGTCCTGGTGACGCTGCCGCCCTTCATCCAGCGCGCCGCCGCCGACGGCCTGCTGCAGGATTTCAAGCCGGAAGGCTCCGACCAGATCGACGGCGGCACCGACAAGTACCGGCCGCTGGTCAACAACTACATGAACTTTATCTACAACGCCTCGGTGCTCTCGGAAGCGCCGAAGAGCTACAACGACCTGCTCGATCCGAAGTTCAAGGGCAAGATCCAGTATTCGACACCCGGCCAGGCCGGCGACGGCACCGCCGTCATGCTCGAGATCATCCACGCCTTCGGCGGCGAGGATGCCGGCTTCGAATTCATGAAGAAGCTGCAGGACAACAATGTCGGCCCGTCCGCCTCGACCGGCAAGCTGACCGCGCTGGTCAACAAGGGCGAGCTGCATGTCGCCAATGGCGACCTGCAGATGAACCTGTCGCAGATGGCCGACAATCCGAACATCAAGGTGTTCTGGCCCGCCGGTCCGGACGGCACCCGCTCCACCTTCGCGCTGCCCTACGAAATCGGCTTGGTCACCGGCGCGCCCAATTCCGACAACGGCAAGAAGCTGATCGAGTTCCTGCTCTCCAAGGAAGCGCAGTCGACGGTAAGCTCCGTCGCGCTCGGCCTGCCTGCTCGCAAGGATGTGAAGCCGGACGATGCCAATTTCGCCAAGGCGCAGGAGGCGATGAAGGGCGTGACCATCTGGGCGCCGAACTGGGACGAAGCGCTCACCAAGCTGCCCGACTATGTCAAGAAGTGGAACGAAGCGACGGGAAGTTGATCTCCTGGTGAGCAAATCCGGAGGAGCAGCCATGTCGGTGCCCGCATTTACGGGAAGCAATGTCATGGACGTCGACGCCGCGAAAATTCGCGGCGCCGGCTCCAACGTCCACTTCGACAAGGTCAGCGTCGCCTATGGCGCGCATGTCGTCCTGCATCCGTTGACGCTCGATATCGCGCCCGGCGAGATCCTGGCGATGATCGGGCCCTCCGGCTCCGGCAAGACGACGGCGCTTCGGGCCGTCGCCGGTTTCGTCAGGCCGGCAAGCGGCCGCATCCGCATCGGCGCCACCGACGTCACCGATCTGCCGCCCTATGAGCGCGGGCTCGGCATGGTGGTGCAGAATTACGCGCTGTTCCCGCATATGCGGGTCGAGGACAACGTCGCCTTCGGTCTCAGGGCCCAAGGCGCCGACAAGGCGCTGATCGGCGAGCGCGTCAAGGACTCGCTTGCGACGGTCGGGATGTCGGGCTTTGCCAAGCGCTATCCGCGCGAGCTTTCCGGCGGCCAACAGCAGCGTGTCGCCATCGCGCGGGCGCTGGCGGTCAGGCCGCGCGTGCTTCTGCTCGATGAGCCGCTTTCGGCGCTCGATGCGCAGATCAGGCGCAACATGGTCGAGGAGATCGCCAAGCTGCATCGCGACCTGCCTGGACTGACGATCCTCTATGTCACGCACGACCAGACCGAGGCTCTGACGCTTGCCGACAAGATCGCCATCATGCGTGACGGAAGGGTGTCCTCGCACGGGCCGACGACCGAGCTTTACCGACGGCCGCCGAACCGCTTCACGGCCGAGTTCCTCGGCCGCGCCAACCTGTTGCCGGTCACGGTTGCCGAAGGTGCTGCCGGTCCGAAAGGCCTCGCCAAGGCCAGGCTCGGCGATGCCGTGCTCGCAGGCGCCGCACGCGGCGAGAAGCCCGGCGACAAGACCTTGCTCTGCATCAGGCCGCAGCATCTCAGCCTCACCGGCGACGAGGAGCATACCAACAGGATCGTCGGCACGCTGAAGGAAGTGCACTGGCAAGGCGAGCTCACCCATCTGGTGCTCGATGTCGACGGCACGCCGGTGCGCGTCTCGGCGACCAGGTTGCCAGTGAGCCTGCCGGAACGGGGCTCGGCCATGCCGCTCTTCTTCGCGCCCGGCGACACGTCGCTCGTTCCGGAAGACGTCCGTGGCTGACGCGGCCGTCCTTCACGCCCCGATAACCAGAAAGGTGCCCGGCCGGTTCTGGATCGTGCCGCCGGCGGCGCTGCTGGCGCTCTTGTTCTTCTATCCACTGGTGCTGATCGTCCAGCAGGCTTTTACCGACGACAGCGGCATGGCGAACGTCGCCGAATTCGTTCGTGTCCTGCATGCGCGCTTCTTCCTCAACGCGCTCATCAACACCATCACCATTTCCGTCGCGGCGACGGCCGGATGCCTGATCGTCGGGCTGGTGCTGGGGCTGATCCTCGCCTTCGTGCCGTTTCCCGGCAGCGGCGTCATCGCCCGGCTGATCGACACCTTCATCGCCTTGCCGACCTTTCTGGTGACGCTTGCCTTCACCTTCCTCTACGGCTCGGCCGGCATGCTCAATGCCGGGCTGATGGAAATTTTCTCGTTGCAGGCGCCGCCAGTCGATTTCCTCTACTCGACCTGGGGCGTGGTGCTGGCCGAGGTCACCGTCTACTCGCCCTTCGTGCTGCGACCGCTGCTCGCCGCCTTTTCGCTGGTCGACCGCGGCCAGATCGAA
Organism: Mesorhizobium sp. LCM 4577; assembly: GCF_001854795.2. Classification (NCBI taxonomy): domain Bacteria; kingdom Pseudomonadati; phylum Pseudomonadota; class Alphaproteobacteria; order Hyphomicrobiales; family Phyllobacteriaceae; genus Mesorhizobium; species Mesorhizobium sp. LCM 4577. The sequence continues at coordinate 329,314 of NZ_MDDU01000013.1, forward strand.
GCGGCAAGCGTGCTCGGCGCGCGGCCCTTCCGCATCGTCCGCCAGGTGATCCTGCCCGCCGCCGTTCCGGCGCTGATTGCCGGCGGCAGCCTCTGCCTTTTGTTGACGGTGAACGAATTCGGCATCGTGCTGTTCATCGGCGCCAAGGGCGTCATCACTTTGCCGCTGCTCATCTACAGCAAGGCGATCCAGGAGTCGGCCTATCAGGTCGCCTGCATCATCGCGGTCATCAACATCGCGCTGTCGCTCGGGCTGTTCGGGCTCTACCGGTTCGCCGCCGGCAGGCTGGGAGCATAGGGATGCTGGTCTGGTCGCGCCCCGGTCGCATATTGATTTGGGCAGTCTTCGCGCTGCTGTTCGGCGTGCTGTTCCTGGCCCCTCTCGCGGTGATCCTGCTTTCCAGCCTGGCCGACCAGTGGAACGGCGTGCTGCCCAGCGGCCTGACAACAGAGCACTACAGCGATGTCGTGCAAGGGGCGGCTTGGAAAGCGGTCAAGGCGAGCCTCGTCACCGGCTTCCTGGCCAGCGCGCTGGCGCTGGTCAGCGGCACTTGGGCAGCACTTGCGCTGCGTATCCAGGACGCAACTTTGGCCAGGGTGYTCGGGGTGCTGTTCTTCATTCCAAGCGCGGTGCCTTCGGTGTCCGTCGGTCTAGGCCTACTGGTGGCCTTCAGCCATCCGCCGCTTTTGCTCAACGGCACCATCGCCATCGTCATGGTGGCGCATTTCGTGCTGATCTCGGCCTTCACCTTCGGCAATGTCTCGGCCGGGCTGGCGCGGCTTTCGCCGGATTTCGAGCAGGTGGCGTCAAGCCTCGGAGCGCGCCCGGCTTACCGGCTCTGGCATGTCACGCTGCCGTTGCTCACGCCTTACCTGGTCGCAGCCTTCGGCCTGAGCTTCGCGCTATCGATGGGCGAGCTCGGCGCCACCGTCATGGTCTATCCGCCGGGCTGGGTGACGCTGCCGGTGTCGATCTTCAGCCTGACCGATCGCGGCGATGTCTTTGCCGGCGCTGCGCTGACCATGGTGCTCGTCGCCGTGACGCTCATCCTGCTGCTCGGGCTCGAACGCGTCGTCGGCCGCCAGACGAGGTCGTAGCCTCGCAAGTCTAGGACGACCGCACTTTGCCGTAGCGTTTGATCAGGCGATCGCGCTTCAGGCGCGACAGCCTCTGCGTCCAGAAAAGCCCATCGAGCTGGTCGATCTCGTGCTGGTGGCAGACCGCCAGCAGGCCCTCGGCGTCCTCGAACCGCTCCTTGCCCTCCAGATCCTGGTAGCGAATCCTAACGCGGGCATGCCGTTCGATTTCTTCCGTCACGCCAGGCATCGAGACGCTGCCTTCCGTGTGACGGATCATCTCGGTCGAGGCCTCGACAATCGACGGATTTACATAGATCGAAGGCTTTGCGGCGGGAGGCACCTGGATCACGACAAGGCGTTTCATGATGCCGATATGCGAGGCGGTTATGCCGATCCCGGGCACCGCGTGCATGGTGTCGATGAGATCGCCGGCCAGGTTGCGCAGATCGCTGTCGAAAAGTTCTACGGGATCCGCGACGGTGCGCAGCAGGGGATCGGGGAATTTTATGATCGGCCGGACCGCCATGYGTCAGCCCACCGGCTTCTGCAGCACGTCGAATTGCGGGTTGGTTTCCGAGAATATCGGCAGAGCCGCGGCGCCGAGGACGGACGTGTCCTTTCCCGCGGCGCCGACCATGACGCGCGGTGTGGTACGGGCGCTGGTCGAGCTCACCGAGAGATGGAGCGGCTCCAGCCGGCTGGCCAAAGCCTCGATCACCGGCAGCGGCATGAAGCCGCCGAGCACGACGGTTTCGGGATCGAGCGCCATTTCCAGGATGTCAATCGCCTGCCGCAACGGCTCGACCGCCTCGGCGAGCCAGGCCTCGAAGCGGCTGTCGCCATTTGCCAGCAGTTGTTCCAGCAGTTCGGGAGAGGCATGGTCGGGATCGGCCAGACCAAGCCTGTCATAGGCTGCGCGTAGCGAGACGTAGCGCTCCAGGCAGCCGCGCTTGCCGCAATCGCATGGCAGGCCGCCCGGCCGCACGATAACGTGGCCGATCTCGCCGGCATTGTGGCGGCTGCCCTTGTAGAGATGGCCGTCGAGGAAAAGCCCGGCGCCGAGGCCCGTGCCGATGAAGAGGTAGACGAAACTGCCGAGCTTGCGGGCAACGCCATAGAGCCGCTCGCCTATGGCTGCCGCGGTGGCGTCGTTCTCCACGGTGACGGCGATGCCGGTCAGCTGTTCCAGCTCTTCGGCTACCGGAAAATCCTGCCAGCCGGGAAGGGCGGTCGGGCCGACCGAGGTCATGCCTTCGACGCCGAACGGCCCGGGCATCGCCATCCCGATGCCGAGCAACCTTTGCCGCTCCAGTCGAGAGGTTGCGATGAGGCCGCTCGAGATCGCGGCAAGCAGCGGCATGGCCTCTGTGGGAGTGGGCTGGTCGACATTTCTCTCGATGCGCGCGCGCATCGCGCCGGAGAGGTCGGTAACGACGCCGACGGCCAGTTGGTGGTCGAGCTGCAGGCCGATCGAATAGCCGCCATCGGGGTTGATGGAATAGGGGACCGCCGGCTGGCCGCGCGCGCCTTTCAGCGTTGCTTCCGGGCGTAACAGCCCGGCCGCTTCCAATTCCTCGACGATATTGGAGATGGTCTGCGACGACAGCGCCGTCAACCTGGCGATCGCCGCCCGCGACAGCGTGCCGTTGGTGCGGATCGCCTCGATCACCACACGCCGGTTGTGCGATTTCGCCTGCTCGAGATTTGTGCCGGAGATGACTTTCTTGAGGGTCATGCGATCGTTGCCAGTCACGGAAACTGTAGATCGCCACTTTAGAAAATCAAGTTGATTTAATTGTTTAGCGCTCGGCATCGGGCTCAGAGCGCGGCAAGGTTGAAGGCCTGGCTGACTTGTCGCGCCAGTCGAACGGATCTCAACAGCACCTGCGGTCAATTGGACAGGAACGATCTCGCGGTTGACGCATTTTGCTTCGCGTCAACAGCCGAGGGACCAAATGCGCATAGCTCATGTCGCGCCGCTCTACGAATCCGTGCCGCCGAAACTCTATGGCGGGACGGAGAGGATCGTCTTCTATATCACCGAGGCGCTGGTCGGRCTTGGCCACGATGTGACGCTATTCGCGAGCGGCGACAGCGAGACCTCGGCGCGGCTGGTGCCCGGGCGCGACCAGGCGATACGCCTCGACCCGCGGCCGAAGAAATCGGAGATCGCGGCGCATCTGGYGATGCTTGCCGATGTGCGAGCGCGCGTCGGCGAGTTCGATGTCATCCATTTCCATCTTAGCCACTTCGTGCATTTTCCGTTCTTCGAAGAGATCGCGGGGCGGACGGTGACGACGCCGCATGGCCGGCTCGACTATGTCGACCTGGCGCCGGCCTATAAACGCTTCCCGCGTTTCCCGATGATCTCGATCTCGCACAGCCAGAAGCGCGGCTTGCCCGACGCGAACTGGCTGGCCACCATCCATCACGGACTGCCGCTCGATGCCTACCAACCGACTTATGAACCTGAGGCGGAAGAGCCGTATCTTGCCTTCCTCGGACGCCTGTCGCGCGACAAGCGGCCGGACCGCGCCATCGAGATCGCGCGCCGGTCCGGGTTGAAGCTGAAGCTGGCGGCCAAGATCGGCGACGACGACCGCGCCTATTTCCGCGACAACATCGAAGCGCTGATCGATGGCGACCGCGTCGACTATGTCGGCGAGATCACGGAAGACGAGAAGGCCGGATTTCTCGGCAATGCGGCGGGCCTTTTGTTCCCCATCGACTGGCCGGAGCCGTTCGGCCTCGTCGCGATCGAAGCCATGGCCTGCGGCACGCCGGTGATTGCGTGGAACCAGGGTGCCCTGCCGGAGATCGTCGATAACGGCGTCACCGGCTTCGTCGTGGACAGCGTGGACGATGCGGTCGCGTCGGTGCCAGCGCTTCTCGATCTCGACCGGCGGCAGGTGAGGGCAGCCTTCGAGAAAAGGTTCTCGGCGACAAGAATGGCGCGCGACTATCTTGCTGCCTATATGCGCCTGACCGGCACGCCGGAGGCCAAAGCCTCCTGACCTTGATGCCTGGAGTCGGATGATTTCAGGTCTGTTCGACCTGAAATTCAAATCCGGCTCTAAAAAGATAGAGCATGATGTCGCCCGAAAGCCGCTTCACACTTTTCGGCATCATGCCCAGGGCGGGGCAAACAAAGAGGTGACCAATGATGGAGCTCGACGAGCGCAAGCTCGATCCCGCCGTGGCGCTTTCCTCACTCGACGAAACGGCGCCGCGGGAGCCGCACCGGCTTTTTGCCCTCAAGCAGGGCGACTGCTTCGCGGTGGCCGACGCCTATGGCGACATCAGAGGGTCGGGCGACGGCTTCTTCCGCGACGACACGCGCGTGCTTTCCGAATTCCGCCTGACCATCGGCGGCCGGCCGATGTCGCTGCTCGGCGCCTCGCTCAGCCAGGACAATGTGCTGTTCACGTCCAACCTCACCAACCTACCGATCCAGAGCGCGGCCGGCCGCGATATCCCGCAGGGTGCGATCCACATCGAGCGCGTCAGGCTCATTTGGCAGGACAGGCTGTTCGAGCGGATCACGCTTTCCAACTACAGCCGCGAGCATTCGACCATCACCGCCTCGCTGCATTTTGCCGCCGACTTTCGCGACATGTTCGAGGTGCGCGGCACGACGCGGGTGAAGCGTGGCACGACGCATGTCGCCAAGACCGACAAGACCTCGGTGCTGCTCGGCTATGACGGCCTCGACGGTCTGCCGAGACTTTCCGCGATCTCCTTTTCGCAGGCGCCCGACCAGTTGAGTGACAATCGCGCCGATTTCCTTATCGCGGTGACCAAGCGCAGTCAAAAAGTGCTCTATATCGAGGTTGGTCCCGAGGTCGCCGATCCGCCCGATCGCGACCGATTCCGCGCCGCGGCGGCACGGGCCCGCTTCGGCATGCGCGCCAAGCGCAGGCATGGCGCCACGGTGCACAGCTCAGGCCGCGTCTTCAACGATTGGGTCGAGCGCGCCCGCGCCGATGTGGCGCTGCTTACCACGGAGCTTCCGACCGGGCCCTATCCCTATGCCGGCATCCCGTGGTTCTCGACGGCATTCGGCCGCGACGGCGTGATCTCGAGCCTGCAGATGCTCTGGCTCAACCCCGGCCTGGCGCGGGGCGTGCTGGCTTTTCTGGCCGAGCACCAGGCGACCGAAACGTCGCCCTTTTGGGATTCCCAGCCCGGCAAGATCATGCATGAGACGCGCAAGGGTGAGATGGCGGCGCTGCGCGAGCTTCCCTTCGGCCGCTATTATGGCGGCGTCGACACCACGCCGCTCTATATCCATCTGGCATCCGCCTATGCCGACCGCACCGGCGACATGGCCTTCATCGACACATTGTGGCCCTCGCTCAAGGCCGCCGCCGAGTGGACAGAAGAGGCGAGCCGCGCCACCGGTTTCGTCACCTACCAGCGCGCCGCCGAGTCGGGCCTTGCCAACCAGGGCTGGAAGGACAGTTTTGACTCCGTCTTCCATGCCGATGGGCGCATTCCCAAGGGACCGATCGCGCTGGTCGAGGTGCAGGGCTATGTCTTTGCCGCCTTCCGCGGCATGGCGGCGCTCGCGCGCCGCCGCGGCGAATTCGCCGACGCCGAGCACTGGGAGGGCCGCGCCGAGGAAATGCGGGTCGCCGTGGAACGCGACTTCTGGCTCGACGACATGAACTTCTACGCCCTGGCCATCGATGGCGAGGGCCAGCCATGCAAGGTGCGAACGTCAAATGCCGGGCACCTGCTTTTTGTCGGCTTGCCGCAGCCCGAACGCGCCAAGCTGGTCGTCGACCAATTGCTGTCGGCCTCCTTCCATTCCGGGTGGGGCCTGCGGACGCTCGCCGACGACGCAGTTTTCTTCAACCCGATGTCCTACCACAACGGTTCGATCTGGCCGCACGATACCGCGCTTTGCGCCGTGGGCATGGCGCGCTACGGCGAGCGCGACAGCGTGGTGCGGTTGATGAGCGGCACGTTCGAGTCGGCCGTGCATTTCAACATGCGGCTGCCGGAGCTGTTCTGCGGCTTCGCCCGGGCGCCCGGCGAGGCGCCGATCGCCTATCCCGTGGCCTGCCTGCCGCAGGCCTGGTCGGCCGGCTCCACATTCATGCTGATGCAAGCATGCCTGGGGCTGGAGATCGATGGCTGGCAAGGTGAATTGCATGTCACGCGCCCGAGGCTGCCGATCGGCATAGACACGCTCACGATCAGGCACCTGACGGTCGGCGACAGAACGATCGATCTTACCTTCCAACGGGTCGGCGATCGTGTCGGCGCCTTCCTGTCCGACCGGCATGAAGGCCAGGTGCCGCTCATCGTGCGCACGTGAACAAAGCGCCGCAACCCTGCGTTCAACAGTCGAAAATGTCGGAACTGATCGCTTGTTTGCGCGTTCAAAACCTTATCCGGTCTGCCCGTCTGCGGCCGGCAAGAACGACAACAATGAACGGATGGCCGGAGGCAACCTGGCATTTCAATGACACAATATGGCGTCCTGTTACTGGTCCTTATCTTTGCAAGCCTTGGACTTTCCGCATTCGCGATCTTTATTTCAATATCCCGGTACCGCCGCAATCACCCAAGGGCATCGGCTTTGCCGGGTTCCGGCGAGGACGTTGCCACCGAGGCGGCGCGAACGGTGCTGCGCGAGTTCGAGAAGAACGGCCAATCGGTCGACGCGGCTCTGGTGACATGGTCGCCCGACACGCTGCGCAAGATCCTGGCCGACGAGCTGCCGGATGCGCAGGTGATCGTCGTTTCCAATCGCGAGCCCTATATCCACAACGAAACCAAGGATGGCGGCGTCGAGCTTGTCGTGCCGGCGAGCGGGCTGGTTTCGGCGCTCGAGCCGATCACACGCGCCTGCGCCGGCACCTGGATCGCCTATGGCGGYGGCAGCGCCGATCAGACGGTGGTCGACAGGAACGACCGTGTGCAGGTGCCGCCTGGCCATCCCTCCTACACGTTGCGCCGGGTCTGGCTCAGTGACGAGGAATATCAAGGCTACTATCTCGGCTTCGCCAATGAAGGCTTGTGGCCGCTCTGCCATATCGCCTTCACGCGGCCGATCTTCCGCGAGTCGGACTGGGAGGCCTATGAAGCCGTCAACCGCAAGTTCGCGGACACCGTGGTTGCCGAGGCTCGCAACGAGCGACCGATCGTGCTCGTCCAGGACTATCACTTTGCGCTTCTGCCGCGCATGATCCGCGAGCGTCTGCCCGAGGCGATCGTCATTACCTTCTGGCATATCCCCTGGCCGAACTCTGAAGTGTTCAGCATATGCCCGTGGCGCGAGCGTATCCTGGACGGTCTGCTCGGCAGTTCGATCGTAGGGTTCCATACCCAGTACCACGCCAACAACTTCACCGAGAGTGTCGATCGCTTCATGGAAAGCCGCATCGAGCGCGCCGATGCCGCCATTTCCTATGGCGGCCAGGTGACGCTGGTGCATTCTTATCCGATCTCGATCGAATGGCCGGTCGAGCTCCTGAAAGCCCTCCCCAACATCGAGGAGTGYCGGGTGCGCGTGCGCAAGCGGTTCAGGATTCCGGCCGGCGCCAAGCTGTGCGTCGGCGTCGAGCGTCTCGACTACACCAAGGGCATCCTCGACCGCTTCCACGCGCTGGAGGAGCTGTTCATTCRCCACCCCGAAATGGTGGGCAAAGTCGTGTTCCTGCAGGTCGCGGCGCCGAGCCGAGGTACGCTGCCGGCCTACAAACAGCTCCACGAGGAATGTCTGCGCTGTGCCGAGGAACTTAACCAGCGCTACGGCAGCGACTCCTACCAGCCGGTGGTCATGGTGGCCGAGCATCATTCGCAGGCGGCGGTCTACGAGCTCTATCGGGCGGCCGATATCTGCCTCGTCACCAGCCTCCATGACGGCATGAACCTCGTCGCCAAGGAGTTCGTCGCGTCGCGCGACGACGAGCAGGGCGTTCTTTTGCTCAGCACCTTCGCGGGCGCTTCGCGCGAGCTGCTGGAGGCGCTGATCGTCAATCCTTACGACGCGGCGATGATGAGCGAGGCGATGCTGCAGGCGCTGACGATGGGGCCGGACGAGCAACGCGAGCGCATGCGACGCATGCGCGAGATCGTGCGCGACAACAATGTCTATCGCTGGGCAGGCAGCATGCTGCTCGACGCGGCGCGCCTGAGGAAGCGCGGCGACCTGGATCGGGTCACGGCCTTATACGAGCGGCCGAATGCCCCCACTGGCGACAATGTCGTCTCCATGTTCGAACGCAAACAGGCAGTCGGATTCCGATGAACATCCAGGCAGACCTCACCCCGCCGCTTCCCGAGGGACGGTGGGCGCTTTTCCTCGACATCGACGGCACTTTGCTGGAGCACGCGGCGCATCCCGACGCCGTTTCGGTCAGCGAGGAGCTCCGTGTTCTCCTGCAGAGGATCGAGCGGCGGCTCGACGGCGCGCTTGCCTTCATCACCGGCCGCTCGATCGCGGCCGTCGATCATCTGTTCGACCCGTTGAAACTGCGGATCGCGGGCCTCTACGGGCTGGAGCACAGACTTCTGCCGGACGGAAAGATCGAAGCCGCCGACGAGCCGGCGGATATGGCGGCGCTTGCCGACGAGATCGAACTGGAACTGGCGAGCAAGGCCGTCTATGTCGAGCGCAAGGGACCGGTGCTCGCCATCCACACCAGAGCCGCGCCGCAGCTTCTGGCCCGGGCGACGGAGCTGGTCGAGGCGGCGCTCGCGCGCTTGCCGCAGGGCTACCGCGTGATCGCCGGCAATGCCGGCGTCGAGCTGATGCCGCTCGAAGCCGCCAAGGGCGCTGCGATCCGGCGCTTCATGCAGCTTGATCCTTTCACCGGCAGGCGCCCGGTGTTCCTTGGCGACGACACGTCCGACGAGAACGGCTTCGACACCGTCAATGCCGCGGGCGGGATCTCGATCCGCGTCAAGCCGCAGGGCGAGACGGCTGCCCGCTTCGCCATCGAAGATGTCGCCAGCGCGCTCGCCTGGCTGGAGGCCAATTTCGGCGAGCCGGCCACGCAAACGGCCAGCCGCAATCTCGTCGCCTAAACAAGGCGCTGGCGGCTACTGCTGCTGCAGGCCCGTGATCATGGCGATGATCTCGTTCTTGTCGGTTTTCTTCGTCTCGCGCACGCCGATCTGCTTGCCGCGCCTCAGGACACAGATGCGGTCCGACAGCTTGAACACCTGGTCGAGGCTGTGGCTGATGATCAGGATGCCGACATTGCGCTGTTTGAGCGACTGAACGATCGCCTCCACCTTGGCGGTCTCGGCGACGCCGAGCGCGGCCGTCGGCTCGTCGAGCAGGATCAGCTTGCTCGCCCAATGCGTCGCCCTGGCGATCGCGACGCCTTGGCGCTGACCGCCGGAGAGGTCGCGGATGGTGGCGTGCGCGGAAGGGATGCGCACGTCGAGCTCCTTCACCAGTTTTTCCGTCTCGTCGATCATGCGGCGGCGGTCGAGCAGGCCGAGGCGGTTCAGCGGCTCGCGGCCGAGGAACATGTTCATGTAGACCGTTTGCTGGTCGGCCAAAGCGAGATCCTGGTAGACAACCTCGATGCCGTGCGCGCGGCCCATCGTGGCGTTCGACATCGTCACCGGCTTGCCTTCGATCGTGATCGTGCCGGAGGAGGGCGGGTGCACGCCGGAGATGATCTTGACCAGCGTCGACTTGCCGGCGCCGTTGTCGCCGACCAGCGCGACGATCTCGCCCGGAAAGACCTCGAGCGAGAAATTCTCGATCGCGGTGAGGCCGCCGAAATTCTTGCGGATGTCCTGAAGCTGCAGGATTGGCGCGCTCGCGTTCATCGCACTCTCCTAAACGGGCCAGGCATAGGCTTCTCCGAAGCCGTTCTCGATGGTTTCGACCACAGGCTTGCCCTTCGAGATGCCGGAGACGCCGACGACATAGGCGCGGGTGACGAAGGCCTGGCCGCGGAAGCCGAAGACGGCGCTGTCGCCTGGCCTCGGCGCGCCTGCGCCGGAGGCGTCGATCATGGCGTAGTAGTCGATCGCCGAGGGCGGCGGCACCTCGACGCTTCTGAGCGCCGAGGCGGCGGTGGTCGGCTCGGCCGAGACGATCGCCTTGACGTCGTAGTCGGGGAAGATCGGGTCGATATAGAAGCCGCCGCCGAAGCAGTAGGCCTTGCCGCCCGACAGATGCGAGACCTCGGTGAGGTAGAGCACGGCAGGCAATTCCGGCAGGTCTTCCATGACATGCAGCGCCGTAGTGCCGTGCAGGCCGTTGCCGGGCTCGCACTGCGTAGCGCCGGCTTCCGCCAGCGCGGCCAGCATGACGCTCGACGTGGTGCCCGGCGCGTTGATTTCGATCTCCTTGCGGCCCACTTTTGCGAGCGCCTCGGCGGCCTTGCTCAAGGTCGCCAGATTGGGCGTCGGCAGCACCTTTCGCGCGGCGTGGTCGAAGAGCAGGGCAGGGAAGGTGGTTATGCCGGCGAAGCGGCCGCCTGGAATGGCATCGAGCCGGTCGGCGACGGCGACAACCTCGCCTGCGTCGAAGCCGCCTTCATGGCCGCGGTAGAAAATGTCGCCTTCGGCAGCGATGCGGGCGAGCAAGTCCTGGACATAGCCGGCGGCCTTGGCGCCCCTGCCTGCTTCCTCGGCCTTGATGTCGTTGAAGACGGTCCAGTAGTCTGGCTTGAAGGTCCTTGCCGCCGCATCGGCTTCGAATTTCGCGATCTGCTGCAGATGGCCGAGATGGCCGAGCTTCATTCCGGCCTTATACGTGGCGCGCGCGCAAGCCATGTCGACCGCAACCGCGCGCTCGATGCCGCCGCGCATCACCGCCTTGCAGAATGAGCTCGAGCGGCCGACCTGCTTGGTCATGGCGAAGATCTTCAGACCGAGCCGGTCAGCTTCCTGTTTGAGGACCTTGGCGTTGCGCTCGACCATATCGAGATCGAGCACATAGGCGTTGGCCGGCAGCTTGCCTTGCTGATGAAGGCCGATCGCCGCTTCGATGAAGGCGGGGTTGCGGCGGCGCAGAACGTCGAGAAACATGGAAGGATTCCTTCAGCGGGATTTGTCGCGCAGCGACACGGCGACGGCGGTGAGGATGATCAGGCCGCGCACGATCATCTGGTCGGAGACCGAAAGGCCCATCAGGATCAGCCCGTTGTTCAGCATGCCCATCATCAGCGAGCCGACGAGAGCGCCGACGATCGAGCCCTTGCCGCCGTTGAGCAGCGTGCCGCCGACGATGACGGCGGCGATCACCGTCATCAGGTCCGTTTCGCCAAGCGTGTATTTCGCCGCCTGCAGGCGGCCCGCGTAAAGCAGTCCGGCGAGTCCCGCGAGCCCACCGCTGATGGTGAGCACGGCGAGCCGGATCTTCGGCACGCTGATGCCCGAAACGCTTGCAGCGCGGGCATTGTCGCCGGTTGCCAGCACATGCGCGCCGAAACGCGTCTCGCGGTAGACGAGGTGGCCGACGGCGATGGCGATCACCGTCCACCAGATGAGCGACGGCACGCCGAGCAGCGAGCCCGAGCCGAAGAAACCGGTAAAGGTCTCATTGGTGACCGAGATCGAACGCAGATCGGTCATCGAGCGCGAGACACCGGCGAACAGGCCCATCGTCGCCAGCGTCACCAGGAAGGACGGCAGCTTCACATAGGCGACCAGCGCGCCATTGATGAGACCGATCAGGATACCGGCGCCCAGGCCGGCGACGATGCCCGCCGCCATCCCGTAGGAGGCGATGGTGACGGCGGCGGCAAGCGCCGATACCGCCACGATCGAGCCGATCGAAAGGTCGATCTCGCCGGCCGACATGACGAAGACGAGGCCGATCGCCATGATCGTCACCGGGGCCGTCTGCAGCACGATGTTGGAGAGGTTGCGGACGGTGAGGAAGCCGCTGTCCTTCAGCATGAAGGCGAAGAACAGGAAGATCGCCAGGAAGCCGAGGTAGACGACATATTGCTGCAGATTGAAGCGGCTGGCGAAGCTGCCCACCTCGGTGCCGGTGTTGGCGCTGGTCATGTTCGATCTCCGATGGTGCGTGCTTCGCAGCCTGCCACGCCGTTTACTTCATGGCGTCCGCGATGGTCGCGGGCACATCCTTGTTGAGCGACTTCTTCCAGCCGTCCTTTACCGTGCCCTTGGTGACGGCGATGGAATCGACCGCGTAGAAGGGCTCGGCTTTCAGGCCGACCAGCGAACCCGCCGAGGCGCGCGCCAGCGTCACGCCGATGGAGTAGGCCTCGTCGGCGACAAGGGCCGCGATGTTACCACCTTTGACCATGTCGAGCGCGGCCGGTTCGTTGAGGTCGAGCGTGACGATCTTGGTGTGCGTGTTGCCGGCGGCGCGCAGCGCGGAAAGCACGCTCAGCGCCGGCTCTGCCCAGGTGACATAGATGCCGTCGAGGTCCGGATGCTGGGTGATCATCGCCTGCGCGATATCCTCTGAGCGCGCCGGGTCGGCCATGCCGGCCTCGGCGGCTATCTTCATGTCGGGATAATCCTGCTCGATGGTCTTCTTGAAGGCGCCGTCACGCTGGTTGGTGACGTAGAAATCGGCGTCGTGGAAGATGTAGCCGACCTTGCCCTTCTTGCCGAGCGCCTCGGCCATGGCGATGCCGGCCTTGTTGCCCATCTGGAAGAGGTCGTCGGAGACGATGGCGACGTAGTCCGTGCCCTGCTTATAGCCGGCCGGGCAATTGTCGACGAAGCCGAGCTTGACGCCGGCCTGGCGGGCCGGATCGTAGACGGAGCCCGCAGTCGCCGGATCGACGGGAAGCGACAGGATGATCGACGGCTTCTTGGCCATCACCGTCTCGACATCGGCCTTCTGGCGCGCGGCGTCGAAGCCGGCGTCGGTCTGCGCCACCACCTCGATGCCGAGCCGCTTGAACTCGTCGCGCGCGCCGGCGTTGACGGCGTTGGTGTACTCGCTCATCTCGTGCCAGACGAGGGCCGCGGTGAACTTGCCGTCCTTGATCTGCTGCTCCTGCGCCGCCGTCAGCGTCAGCGAGGCTGCCGGAACCGGCTTCTCGCCGTTCGGGCCGGTGGTGACGCCTTCGGCGGCGAAGGCGTGAGCGGCGAACAGGCTCGCCAATGCAGTCATAATGCTCAATGCTTTGCGCATGTCGGTTCCCCTTTTTGTTCAGGAAGAGAGCCCCGGCCCGGCAAGCCGGGCCGGGGCGTCGGCTTCATTTCGCCGCGTCGAGCACCGACTGCGGCGCGTCACGGTTGAGCGAGTCCTTCCAGCCCTGGGAGACATTCTCCTTGGTCACGGTCAGCGCCGGCGCGACGACAAAGGCCGGCGTCTGCTGGGCAAGCAGCGACTTCATGCCGGAGGCGGCCATGGCGCGGCCGAGCTCATAGGCCTTGTCGGCGACAAGTGCGGCGACGTTGCCGCCCTTGACCATGTCGAGCGCGACCGGCTCGGCAAGGTCGAGCGTGACGATCTTGGTATGCTTGTTGCCGGCGCCGCRCAGCGCCGAAAGCACGCCGTCGGCCGGCTCGGCCCAGGTCACGTAGATGCCGTCGAGATCGGGATGTTGCAGCAGCATGGCATTGGCCAGTTCCTCGGCCCGGGCCGGGTCGGAGATGCCCTGTTCGGCGATGATCTTGATGTCGGGGTAGTCCTTCTCGATGGTCTTCTTGAAGGACTGGTCGCGCTGGTTGGTGACGTAATAGTTGGCGTCGTGGAAGATGTAGCCGACCTTGCCCTTGCCGCCGATGGCCTTGGCCATGGCGTCGGCCGCCTGCTTGCCCATCTGGTAGAGATCGTCGGTGACGATCGAGGCATAGTCGGCGCCTTGCTTGTAATCCTTGGGCAGGTTCGACAGGAACACCAGCTTGACGCCGTCCTTGACCGCCTGGCGGAAGGCTTCGGCCGAGGTGACCGGATCGAGCGGCAGGGCCAGGATGATGTTCGGCTTGGCGGCTAAAGCGGTCTCGATATCGCTGCGCTGGCGGGCGGCGTCGAACTGCGCGTCGGTCTTGACCGCGATCGAGATGCCGGCCTTGGCGAACTCGTCGGTGGCGCCCGCGGTCACCGCATTGGTGAAGTCGGAAGAGGTGTGCCACAGGAGGGCTGCCTTGTAGCCCYTGTCCTTCAGCGCCGCGATGTCGGCATCGCTCAGCGTCACGCCGGAGCTCGGGGTGGCGGTCTCGCCCTGCGGTCCGACCGTCTGCGCGTGAGCCGCGCCGGCGGCGAGCATCAATCCGCCTGCCAAGGCGGCAATCCATTTCTTCATCAGCATGTTCTTAGTCTCCCATTTTCTGCTTCGTTGGACGTTCAGTCGGCCACGCCGCAATAGCGGGCCATGAAGGCTGCGAAGCCGACGATGCCGGCGAGGTATTCCTCGACATCGACGTGCTCCTCGAAAGTGTGGCAGTTGCGGATGTCGCCCGGCGCGCAATAGACGGCGGGAATGCCGAGACGATTGACGAAGAACGAGGATTCCGACCAGAAGGGCGCGCCCTCGATCACGCCGCGTCCGCTCATGGCGCCTGCCATCGACTGCGAAAGCATGGCGACTTCGGCACGCGTCTCGTCGATCTCGGCGGCGGTGCCGCCCAGCCCGTGATCGCGTCCTGCCGGATAGGCGAACTCCACGGTGATCTCCGGATCGGTGATGGCGCCGCGCACCGCGGCCTCGATCTCGGCGGCGGCCGTGTCGAGGTCCTCGCCCGGCAGGAGCTTGCGGATCAGCGACAGCGTGCATCGCTCGGGCACGGCGATATAGCCGCCGCCGGTAAGGCCGGTGATCAGCAGGAAGCCGCGTCCGATGTGCTTATGCTCGGCGCGGGCCGCCACCTCATCCGAGTGTTTCCACAGCGCCGTCATGGCGGCATGCGCGGCGCGCAACGCATCCTTGCCGAGCTCCGGCACGCCGAAATAGGCCGACTTGCCGGTGATCGTGATGTCGGTGATGAAGAAGCCGATCTGCGCGGCGTAGACGGCAAGCCGCGTTGGCTCGACATAGACGGTGAAATCGGGCGCCGCGACCTCGCCGGCTTCGATGCGGCCGACAAAATGCTTGATGCCGGCGGAGACACCGGTGCCGGGCTGGCCGCTTTCCTCGTCGCCGACGAAAGCGAAGGCGACGTCGCCCTTGAGGCGGATGCCGGCCTTGTCGAGCAGCGAGAGCGCCGCCAGCGAGGCGGTGATGCCTGCCTTGAGATCGCCGGAGCCGCGGCCCCAGACCGCCCCGTCGATGATGGGCGCGCCGAACGGGTCCTCGCGCTCGGTGCCGGCCCAATGCTCGCGCCAGCCGTCGACGTGGACGGTGTCGGTATGGCCGATGAAGAGCAGGCGCTTGCCTTCGCCAGTTCCCTTGCGCTCGCCCCAGATGTTCGGCCTGCCAGGCAGGAAATCCGTCCGGCTCAAGCTGCTCAGCCCCAGCTCGCGCATCTTCGCTTCGAGGAAGCCGACGAAGTTCGCTTCGTTGCCGGTGATGCTCTCGCGGCCGATCGCGCCCCTGAACAGAGYCAGCGCCTGGTCGGTATCGAGAACGGCGCGCAGCCGGGTTGTGATGTCGCTGGTCACAGCACGACCTCCTTCAGGGCAGCCGCCTGGGCGGTGGGAAGTGAAATGCGGCCATCCGGCGCGTCGACGCCGAACAGCGTGTTGTGCAGCTGGCCAAGGCCGATCGCGGCAGCGCCGATGAGTGCCGCCCGCGCGCCCAGCTCGCCGGCCTCGACCGTGACAGGGTAGGGGAAGCAGAGCGATATCAATGCTTTGACGCGTGAGAGGATCTCGGGCCTGAGGCCGATCGAGCCGCCCAGTATGACCTTTTCCGGATTGGCGACGGCGGCGATCGCGGCTATGCCTTGCGCCAGATAGCGCGCCGTTTCGTCGAGCACGGCGAGCGCGGCCTTGTCGCCCATTGCCGCGTTCTCGAAGATCGCGGGAACCGTGACCTGCGCGCCGGTCAGGGATCTGTAGCGCTCGGTCATCGCGTGCGTCGCCACCGCCCGCTCGAAAGCGCCGGTGCGCAGCGATTCCGCCGCGAACGGATCGGCGCCGATCGGCATGAAACCGATTTCGCCCGCCGCATGGGTGGCGCCGCGCACCAGATGGCCGCCGAGCATAAGGCCGCTGCCGACGCCGGTGCCCAGCGCGATATAGGCGAGATTGTCGATGCCCTGGCCCTGGCCCAGCCAATTCTCGCCGAGCACGGCGAGGTTGACGTCGTTCTCGATCATCACCGCGACGCCGAGCGCCTTCTCGAACGCGTCGAGCACATTCATGGCGTCGAAGCCGGCGATGTTGGGCGCGAGCAGGATGCGGCCGGTCGCGGGGTCCGGCGCGCCCGGCGCGCCGATGACGGCAAGGCGGATCTTCTTGCGCGGGATGCGCTCCCTGGCCGCTGCCTGGAAGGCAAGCGCCGCGATCTGGTCGATGATGAACTGGCCGCCGCGCGGATCGGTCGGCGTCGCCGCTTCGGCGAAGATCTGGCAGGCGAGGTCGGTCAGCGCTACGCGCACCTTGGTGCCGCCCAGGTCGACGGCGATGATGTAGGCGGCGTCGTGGACAAGCTCGTAGGTGACGGCGGTGCGCCCGACATGGCCGCTGGTGCGCCCGGTCTCCTGCACCCAACCTTCCTGCTCGAGGCCGYGCACGATTTCCGAGATCGTCTGCTTCGACAGGCCGGTGAGCTTGGAGATCGAGGCCCGCGATATGGGCCCGCCCTGGACGATCGCCTCCATGACGGAGCGCTGCGAGAACTGGCGGGAAATGCGCGGCAGGTCGCTCACATCGGGCCTCTGATTAATTCGTTCTGTCACCGAACTTATTACTGAACTGGCACCCTTGTCAACGATCACGTTGAATTGTCGGAGACCGCAATCGGAAGGGATGATTTACTTGGCTGCCAGCTGCCGCACCCACCCTGCAACCGCGGCGAAACCGAGTTTGCTCATGGTTCGGGCCGCGGAAGCGAACGATCCAGCCGGTTCCGAACACGTGCGTGCTGGCTGGTCGGTGGTCGAGCCAGCCTTAATTCCTGTCGACCGGCTTGGAGCGCATGCGCGACACGGTCTCGCGTTCGGCGCGCTTGGAGCGCAGCGGCGGCAAGCCGCGGTCGACGAGGTCCATGTCCTCCAGCACCATGTCGCCCATGCGCTTGAAGGCGATGTCGAGCGCGCCGGCGCGATGCGCCGAACGCAGGAAGCCGGGGAGGGCGCGGACGGGATGGTCCTTTGCCAGCGGCTCCTCCGGGAAGACGTCGCTCGCCGCAACGATGTGGCCGCTTTTCACAGCCTTCATCAGCGCCGGAAAATCGACGACGCCGGCGCGGCTGAGCAGGATGAAGGCCGCGCCCTTGCGCATCTTGGCGAAAGCATCGGCGCCGAGAAAACCCTGGTTCTCGCTGGTGACGGAAGCGACGACGAATACGAAATCGCTTTGCGACAGCACCTCGTCCAGCGAGGCCGGCTCGACGCCATTGTCGACCAGGATCGACGGCGGCAGCCACGGATCATAGACCTTCGTGCGGGTACGGAAGCCGGTCAGCAGGCGGTTGAGGGCGCGGCCGAGATCGCCGAAGCCGATGATGCCGACATCAGCACCCGAAAGTAGGCGCGCGGTCTGGTTGCCGTCGCCGCCCCACAATTCCTCGCCCTGCCGGAAGGCGAGATCGGCATCAACGATGTTGCGCGCGAGGTTCAGCGCCATGGCGAGGCCGAGTTCGGCTACCGGTTCGGCAAAGACCAGGCCCGTGGTGACGACATGGATGCCGCGCGCGAACAGTGTCTCGTAGGGCATGTTGTTGAGGAGGTTGGTCTCGACATTGAAGATGCAGCGCAGCGCCGTCATTTTCTGTAGCGTTTCCGAGGCTATGGGCGGCTGGCCAACGATGTAGCGCGCTTCGGCCAGTACATCCGGCGGCAACTTTGCGAGGCCTTCCGGCGTTGTCTCGACAATGCGATATTTCCTGCGAAACAGCGCCAGTTGCGGCGGCGTGAAGATCAGGTCGAGCGTGCGTGGTTCGGGCGCGCTGATCACCAGCGGCAAGGTCTTGTCGGACATGTTTTCCTCCCGGGACACGATTGGATCGCGTCAATCGCATCTTTCCAGTCTTACTCCCGGTGAAACGATTTACAAGAACGAAAAATCGATTTATCGATTAGATTAGCGAGGCAGCAAAATCGGCTGCCTGCCCTCGGGAGGAGGTCAATGGCGCAACAGGAAGTTCGGCAGCGGCGTCCGTCGATCCACGACGTGGCAAGCCATGCCGGCGTGTCGGCAGCCACCGTCTCCAAGGTGCTGGCCGGCGTCACAACCGTGAAGCCTGAAAACGCGCAGCGCGTCTTCGATGCCGTCGAACGCCTGGGCTACCGCGTCGATCCTCTAGCCTCCGATATGCGCCGCGCCAAACGCCGCATCATCGGCGCCATCATGCCGGAATTCGAAAGCGAATTCTTCGGTTCGATGGTCACCGAGCTGGAGGGCCTTGCCGAGCAGCGCGGCTACACGCTGGTCGCCGCGTCGAGCCGTGAATCGGAAGCGCGCGAGAAGGAGATCCTAGCCCGCATGCATGACTGGCGCGTCGCCGGCGTGGTGCTGGCGCCGGTGCGCAACGAGCACGGACCGGCCGCCGATTTCATGAAAGCCAACGGCATGAYCGGCGTGCTGATCGACCGCGTGCTCTCGGATGACGCCTTCGATACGGTATCGGCCGACAGCGCCGCCGCCAGCGCCGAAGTGGCGCGGATGCTGGTCGGCAATGGGCACAGCCATATATTGGTCATCGGCCTTGCCGAGCAGGCAGCGACGGTGCGGGCGCGCCTGGAAGGGTTTCGCACACAGGCGCTGGCGCTCAACCCGTCGGTGCGCATCGATGTCATCACCTCGGAAGTCAGCGTCGAGCCGCTCAGGGCTTCGCTGCGCGATTACTTTGCCAGGGGAGAGCGACCGACCGCCGTCTATTCGCTGCTTTTGAAGGGCACGCTTGTCGCGCTGTCCGAGTTCCGCCGGCGCGGCTGGCATTGCCCGAACGACATCTCGCTGGTCGGCTTCGACGATGCGGAATGGATGCAGGTGACATGGCCGGCGATCGCGGCCGTGGTGCAGCCGGTGCGCCAGATCGCCAGCGAGGCGATGAACCTTTTGTTTCGCAGGGTCGAGGGCGCCGTGGGACCACCCACGGCGCGGCTCGAACCCTGCCAGGTGTTGATGCGGGAATCCGTTGGCTCGCCAGGCAGCGGCCCGCATTCCGGGGGAGGAGACCGACAACAGCCCCCATTGTCGTGAACGGAAGCATGCGCCGGCCCTGGCCGAGGCATCCGGCGCCAAGGATCAACGGAGGATCGAATGATATCGCATTTCTTGAAGATAAATCGATTTACACTTGCCGTGGGCGTCGCGCTTGCGTTCTCCGCCGTCGGCGCCGCCAAGGCCGAGGACGGAGAATACGGCGTGCTGATGAAGACGCTGGCCAATCCGTTCTGGGGCGCGATGGCGCAGGGCGTCGCGGACGGCGCAAAGGAAGCCGGGGTGAAGTACTTCCAGCAGGCGGCCGAGAGCGACCAGGCGGCCGAGCCGCAGCTCAATCTCTGCAACACGATGCTCGAGCGCAAGCCGGTGGCGATGATCACCGCCGCCATCAACTCGACCAATCTCCTGCCTTGCCTGAAGTCGGCGCAGGAGGCCGGCATCAAGATCGTCGACCTCGACAACAATCTCGACCAGGCGGTGCTCGACAAGGAGGGCGTCAAGGTCACCTTCCACATCGGCTCCGATAACATCGCCGCCGGCGCGCAGGGCGCCGAATATCTGGCCAACAAGCTCGGCAAGGACGCCAAGGGTCCGGTGCTGGTCATCGAAGGCCTCTCCGGCAACATCACCGGCGAGAAGCGCGCCAAGGGTTTCGCCGACAAGCTGAAGGAACTGGCGCCGGGCCTCGAGATCGTCGCCTCGCTGCCGGGCGACTGGGATCGCGGCAAGGCCGCCTCGATCGCCACCGACACGCTGACCGCGCATCCCGATCTCGTCGCCATCTTCTGCGCTAATGACGGCATGGCGCTTGGCGCGGTGGAGTCGGTTTACGCCGCCGGCAAAGGGCCGCAGGTGACGATCATCGGCGTCGACGGCAATTCGGACGCGGTGAAGTCGATCAAGGAAGGCCGCCTCAACGCCTCGGTGGCGCAACTTCCCTATCTGGTCGGCAAGCAGGCGGTCGAGAACGTCAAGAAGGCTCTCGCCGGCGACAAGGTCGAGGACAGCATCGCGGTGCCGACCTTGGTGCTGACCAAGGACGTGATCGACGCCGGCAAGGAGCCGATGCTGCAATATGTGAAGTGAGGAAATAGGGAATAGGGAATAGGCAGTAGGCAGTAGGCAGTAGGGGGAAGCACGCGGGTTCGACCGCTCGGATCGCTCCCATATTTTCCCTACTGCCTAACCCCTACTGCCTACTGCCTTACCGCCCTCTCTCGAAGGTGCAAAGACATGGCTTCTGAACAGCCCGGCTTCTGGGCTCGGGTGCAACGCGCATCCGTCGAAAGGCTCCACATCAGGCTGGAGTCACTGGTGGTGCTTCTTGCGCTGGGCACGGCGATGGCGCTTTTGTCGCCCTATTTCCTGTCGCTCAGCAATTTCCTCAACATCCTGCTGGCCACCTCGACGATCGGCGTGCTGGCGATTGCCGCCACTTTCGTCATCGGCTCGGGCGGGCTCGACCTGTCGCTCGGCTCGGTGATGGGTCTGGCCGGCGTCGCCGGCGCTTTCGTGGCGGTCAATCTCGGTTGGCCGTCGGTCTTCGCGGTGATCGCCTGCATCCTCGCGGGCGCGATCGCCGGCTACATCAACGGGCAACTGGTCACCCGCGCTTTCGTGCCGGCCTTCATCGTCACGCTCGGCATGCTGGGCCTGGCGCGCGGCCTGGCGCTGGTCATCTCGCAGGGCAGGGCGATCTACGGCCTGCCGCCCGAGATCGTCTATATCGGCCAGGGGCGGCCCTTCGGCATTCCGATGCCGGTGATTATCTTCGTGCTGACGGCGATCGTGGCGCATGCGGTGCTCGCCTATACGCGCTTCGGCCGCCACACGCTGGCGCTGGGCGACAGCGAGGGTGCGGCGCGTGCCGCGGGCATCCGCGTCGAGCACCACCGCCGCATCATCTACACGCTTTCGGGCGCGCTTGCCGGCCTCGCGGGCCTGCTCTTCACCGCTCGCGTCAACRCTGGCGACCCGACCGCCGGCATCAACTACGAGCTTACCGCGATCACGGCGGCGATCATCGGCGGCACCAATTTGTTCGGCGGCCGCGCCTCGATCCTCGGCACGATGATCGGCGCGCTGATCATGGGCGTGCTGCAGAACGGGCTGACGCTGCTTGCGGTGCAATCCTACTACCAGCAGATGGCCATCGGTGCCGTGCTGATCCTCGCCGTCTTCATCGACCAGTACCAGGTGCGGAAGGAGTCGCGCGTATGACCCTGCTTTCGCTTCGCGGCATCCGCAAGAGTTTTGGCGCGGTCGACGTGCTGCATGGCGTCGATCTCGCCGTCGCGGCCGGCGAGGTGGTCGGACTGGTCGGCGACAACGGCGCCGGCAAATCCACGCTGATGAAGACCATCACCGGCATCTACCGTGCCGACTCGGGCTCGATCGAATTCGACGGCAAGGACATTCTTGCCCTCGACCCTGGCCAGCGCCGCCAGCTCGGCATCGAGATGATCTACCAGGATCTGTCGCTGGCCAAGCAGCAGGACGTGGCCTCCAACATCTTCCTGGGGCGCGAGCCGACGAAGCGGCTGTTCGGCCTGTTCCCGGGCTTCGTCGACAAAAGCGAGATGGATCGCCAGGCGTCGAAGATGATCGAGCGATTGGGCGCGCATCTGCCGTCGATAAACCGGTCGGTCGGTTCGTTCTCCGGCGGCCAGCAGCAGACCGTGGCGATCGCGCGTGCGCTCACCTTCAATCCCAAGCTCGTCATCATGGACGAGCCGACCGCAGCACTTGCCGTGCGCGAGGTGCAGAGTGTGCTCGACCTCATCCGGCGGCTGAAGTCGGAAGGCATCGCCGTCATCCTGATCTCGCACCGGCTGAACGACGTGCTGTCAGTCACCGACCGTATCGTGGTGCTGCGCCACGGGCGGGCGGATGCCGATCTCGTCACCGCCAACACCAACATGAACGAAGTCGTCAGCCGCATCGTCGGCGGCGGCGATACGGCCGCAGCGGCGGCGCATGAACAACGAGGCTGACATGAACACCTTCGGACTGCACACTTTCGCCATCGCTCCGGTCTGGGACCTCGCCCGCATCGAGCCGCAGATGGACAGACTGAAGGAGCTCGGCATCGGCCTGATGGAGATCCCGCTGCTGCGTCCCGAGGAGATCGACACCAAGCGCACGCGCGGCTTTGCCAACCACTATGGCGTCGAGCTTATCCCGTCGCTCGGCCTGCCGCGCGCGCTTGACGTGGTCGAGCGGCCGGACGAAGCGCTCGATTTCCTGCAGCCGGCCTTCAAGGTCTGCAACGAGGTGGGCGCCGAGGCGCTGGGCGGCGTCACCTACGGCACGATCGGCAAGACCACCGGACGGGCGCCGACGCAGCGCGAGATCGACGGCATGTGCCGCTTCCTCGAACGCGCGGCGAAATCGGCGAAGTCGCGCAGCCTGAAGCTCGGCATCGAGCCCTGCAACCGCTACGAGACGCATCTGATCAACCGCGGCATCGACGCGGCGCGGATCATCGAGCGGGTCGGCGCCGAAAACATCTTCATCCATCTCGACACCTACCACATGCATATCGAGGAGGAGAGTTTTGCTTCCGGTTTCGAGGCGGCAGCGCCCTATCTCGGTTATGTGCATGTGTCGGAAGCCAATCGCGGCGTGCCGGGGCGCGGCATGCTCAACTGGGTGGCCTGCATGAAGGCGATCGCCGACATCGGCTATCAGGGCGCGATCACGCTCGAAAGCATGAACCATGTCGATGTCGACATCGCCGGCGGGCTCGCCGTGTGGCGGCCGGTGGCGGAAGATCCGCGCGACGTCATCGAGGTCGGCCTGCCGTTCCTGCGCGAGGAAGCGAGGAAGGCGGGGTTGACGCTGGGCTGAAGTGTCAGAACGGGTAGTGCTGACCCGGATCCTCGATCGTCACCCAGCGCAGGTCGGTGAATTCGGCGATCGAGGCCTTCCCGCCGAAGCGGCCGTACCCGGAGCCTTTCACGCCGCCGAACGGCATCTGCGCCTCGTCGTGGACGGTCGGGCCGTTGATGTGGCATATGCCGGCCTGGATGCGCGCGGCAACGGCAAAAGCGCGGCGGATGTCGCGGCTGAAGACGGCGGAGGACAGGCCGTATTCGGTGTCGTTGGCGACGCGCACGGCCTCGTCTTCGCCCTTCACGCGAATGACAGGCTTCACCGGGCCGAAGGACTCTTCCGAATAGACGCGCATGGCGGGCGTCACGTGATCGAGGAGCGTGGCTTCCACGACCGTGCCGGTCCGCTTGCCGCCGGCGGCAAGCTTGGCACCCTTGGCGGTCGCATCGGCGGTCAGCTCTTCCATCTTATCCGCCGCCTGGCTGCTTATCAGCGAGCCGAGCACGACATGGCCGCGCGGGTCGCCGGCCGGCAATTGTGYGGCGCGCGCGGCGAGCTTGGCGACGAACTCGTCGGCGATTGTCTCGTCGACGATCAGCCGCTCGGTCGACATGCAGATCTGGCCTTGGTGCATGAAGGCGCCGAAAACAGCGGCATTCACGGCCGCATCGATGTCGGCGTCGTCAAGCACGACGAGCGGCGCCTTGCCGCCGAGCTCGAGCAGGGCCGGCTTGAGGTGGCGACCGGAGAGCTCGGCGATGATGCGGCCGACCTTGGTCGAGCCGGTGAAGTTGACGCGCTTCACCGCCGGATGCGCGATCAGCGCCTCGACGATTGCCGCGGCGTCCTTCGGGTCGTTGGTGACGACATTGACCACGCCCTTGGGCAGGCCGGCCTCGACCAGCGCCTGACCGATCAGGCGATGCGTGCCGGGGCACATTTCGGACGCCTTCAGCACCACCGTGTTGCCGCAGGCGAGCGGCATCGCCAGCGCACGCGTGCCGAGGATGACCGGCGCATTCCACGGCGCGATGCCGAGGCAGACGCCGGCCGGCTGGCGGATCGCCATAGCGAGCGTGCCGGGTTTGTCGGACGGGATGATCTCGCCGGCAATCTGCGTGGTCATCGCGGCCGCCTCACGCAGCATGTTGGACGCCAGCATGACATTGAAGCCGGCCCAGGGGCCGGTGGCGCCGGTCTCTTCCATCATCAGCTTGGTGAACTCGCCGACCTTGGAAGCCATGACGTCGGCCGCCTTCAAGAGCAGCGCCCGGCGTTCGCCAGGCCCGGTCTTCGACCAAGCGTCGAAGGCAGCGGCCGCGGCATCGGCGGCCGCGTTGGCGTCGGCGATGCTTGCGGCGGCGGCGCGCGTCGCGAGCTTGCCGGTGAAGGGATCCAGGCGCTCATACGAGGCTTTGCCCGTTGCCGCCCGCTCGTCGCCGTCGATCAGAAGTCCAATGTCCATGGGTTTCTCCCCTCGCTCCCAATGAAGCGTTGCAAACTGGATGTTAGAAGCCAAGCACTTCCGCGTTGATCGACGCTTCGAGGCCGCCGTCAACGGGCACATTGGCGCCATTGATCCAACGCGCCCCGTCCGAGCACAGGAACAGCACGGCCGGCGCAATGTCGCCCGACGTGCCGGCGCGGCCGACGCGGGCGATATCGCTGTCGACCTTGGAATCGCCGAGGACCGCGCGGAACTGTCTCAGGATCGGCGTCTCGACCGGGCCGGGGCTGACTGCGTTGACGCGGATGCCACGGCTCTTGAACAGGTCCTGGTGCGCGGCGCGGAAGGTCCACAGGAGCAAGAGCTCCTTCGAGACGGGATAGCCTTCCTCGTTCTTCACCGCGTGGTCGGCAATCACCTTGGCCACATCGGGAAACCCTTCGACGCTGATCATCGAGGCGGCGCGGTTCAGATTGGCGCGCCAGCCATATCCGGCGATCGAGGCGACGTTGACGATGGCGCCGCCTTCTCGAAGCCTCGGCGCCATCGCTTCGGAGAGCGCGCGCAGGCCGTAGAAGTTGACGGCAAGCGTCGGCGCCGCACCTGTGTTGCCGGAGAGGCCGGCGACGTTGCAGAGCGCGTCAATGCGCTGCGGCAGCCGCGCGACGAGGTCGTCGACGCCGGCCTTTGACGAAATGTCGGCCTGGACGAAGACGCCTTGACGCCCGGCCGGCTCGCGCAGATCGACACCGATCACATCGGCGCCGAGCTGGCCCGCCAGTTCCGCCGTGCGCGCGCCGATGCCCGAGGCGACGCCGGTGATGAGGATCGTCTTGCCGAACAGCATGCTCATGCCTTCTCCCTGTGTGCCGCAGTGGGTGCTGGTGAAATGGTCTCGCCGGTCGGATCCGCCACGCTGGTGGGAAGCCTGACGCGGTAGCCGACAGACAGCAGGCGCCAGCCGAAGCGTTCCTCGAGCGTGCCCCAGAGACCGCGCGGCAAGAGCAGCGAGAAGACCAGCGCCGTGGCGCCGAGCCCGATCAGGTACCAGACGCCGGTGCCGCCGAACCAGGTCTCGATGAGGAAGAAGAGCAGCGCGCCGAGGATGGCGCCTTCGAAGGTGCCGATGCCGCCGACCAGCACCATGAAGATCATGTAGGCGGTCCACTGCACGTTGAAATAGGTTTTGGGCTGGAAGGTGATGGCGGTCGCCAGCCATAGCGCGCCGGCGACGCCGATGCCGAAGGCCGCGAGCACGAAGAGCAGCCGCTTGGTGCCGATGACGCGCACGCCGACGGAGGCTGCCGCATCCTCGTTGTCGCGGATGGCGCGGATGGCGGCGCCGGTGCTTCCGCGCAGCAGGCCGAACAGGATCGCAAGCAACGCAATCATCGACGCCAGCGCCAGCCAGTAGATGGTCAGCCTGCGCGTCGATGCATCGTAGACGTTGAGCGAGATCAGTGACGTGCCGGTCTCGCCCTGGATCAGCCGGTCGAGATTGACGAGGAGATGGGTGAGCGCCGCGATCACCCACATGCCGATGGCGAATTCGCCGTTCTTCAGGCGCAGCATGAACAGCGAGATCGGCCAGGAGACCGCGCCGACGATGACCGCCGAGACGAAGAGCGCGACGAACGGGTCGAGGCCTGCATTGGCAAGCCGGATGGCGAAATAGGCGCCGAGGCCGAAGAACACCTGCTGGCCGACCGAGACCAGACCGCCGAAGCCGGCCAGCGCATTCCACATCGCGGCGAGGATGACATAGATGAACAGCGCGGTCATGCGATCGACAGCGCCCGCCGACAGGAACTGCGGCGCAAGGGCGAGCAGCAGGACGATGGCAACGACACCGATGCCGGCGATGCGCGAGGCGGCGGTGCCGCGTTCGATGACAGGGGAGGCGGCGTTCATGACGCCTTCCCGGTGGAGAGGCGCAGCAAGCCGCGCAGGCCGAGGCCGGAGGTATAGAGGCGGATGAACAGTACGATCAGGAACGCGACATGGCCGCCGATGAGAAAGCCTTGCGGGTGTATCTTCGCGCCGAGCGTCTGGGCGAGCGCCAGGACAATGCCGCCGATCAGCGTGCCCCAGAGCGAGCCGGCGCCACCGATGACGGCCGCCTCGAAGGCGAACAGTAGCTGCGTCGCGCCGGCATAGGGATCGAAGGTAGCGCGCATGCCGAGGAAGGCRCCGGCAAGACCGACCGTGACCATGGCGATGGCCGCGGCGACGGCGTTGGCGCGGCGCGCGTCGACGCCGACCAGGCCTGCCGTATCCGGGTCTTCCGACGTGGCGCGGATCGAGCGGCCGAGGCCGGTGCGGGTGAGGAACAGTTGCAGTCCGCCGAGCAGGACGACGGCGGTGACGAAGATGATCACCGCAAGCTTGCCGACATAGAGGCTGCCTGGCCATTCCCAGGAATCGTAGGACAGGCTGCCGATGAAGGGCGCCAGCGAGCGCGTGTCGGCGCCGAACTGTTCGAACAGGACATTGTCGATGACGATCGCAAGGCCGAAGGTGGTGAGGATCGGCAGCAGCGCGCCGCCGCGCGCGCTGCGCTCGAGCAGGAATCGCTGCAAGGCCCAGCCGATCACCGCCATCAACGGCAGCACGATGGCGAGGCCGAGGAAGGGCGGGATGTGGAAGCGCGAGGCGAGCAGCCACAGCGCGAAGGCCGACAGCACGGCGAGACTGCCATGCGCAAGGTTGATGATGCGCATCACCGAGAACATGAAGGAGAGGCCGCAGGCGATCAGCGCGTAATAGCCGCCGAGCAGGATGCCCTGGACGATCTGGTTCATCATGCCGGCACGCCTCCGGCGCCTTTCCGGTGCAGGCCGAAATAGGCTTTGGTCACCTCGTCGCGCGAAACGGTCATGCTGTCGCCGGCGAGCGCGATCCGGCCCTCCAGCATGCAGATGACCTTGCTGGAGACAGAGAGCGCGCGGTTGAGATCCTGCTCGACCAGGATGATCGTCGTGCCGGAACTGATCAGCTCCTGCAGCGAGGCATAGACGCGGTCGACGATCAACGGCGAGAGACCGAGCGAGACTTCGTCGAGCAGGAGCAGGTCGGGATTGCTCATCAGCGCGCGGCCAATCGCGGTCGCCTGCTGCTCGCCGCCGGAGAGATGTCCGGCCCTGGCATGGCGGCGGGGCTTGAGGTTGGGGAAGGTTTCGAGCACGCGCTCGACGCTCCAGTCGCCGGCGCGGCCGGCGCTGCGGCCGAGCAGAAGGTTTTCCTCCACCGTCATCTGCACGAAGAGGCGCCGGCCCTCGGGCACCAAGGCGATGCCCTTGCGGACACGTTCATGCGAGGGCACGCCGGAAAGGTCGGCGCCGTCGAAGACCACGCGGCCCGAGGCTGCCTGATGCGCGCCGGCGATCGCGCGCAGCAAGGTGGTCTTGCCCGCGCCGTTGGCGCCGACCAGCGCCAGCGTCTCGCCGCGTGCGACGTCGAAGCTGACGCCGCGCACCGCCTGCAGCAGGCCATGGCGGACGACCAGATCCTCGACTGACAGCAGGCTCATTTCGGGCCTCCGCCGAGATAGGCGCTGATCACTTGCGGGTCGGCCATCACCGCTTGCGGCTCGCCATCGGCGATGATCTTCCCGGCATCCATGCAGATCAGCCGTTCGGCCACCTGCAAAAGAACGTGGACGATATGCTCGATCCAGACGATGCCTATCCCGCGGCGGCGCAATTCGCGGATGGTCTCGACGAGCTCGCCGGCCTCGCCGTCGGTAAGGCCGCCGCCGATCTCGTCGAGCAGAAGCAGGGTCGGTTTCGCGGCGAGCGCGCGGGCCAGCTCCAGCCGCTTGCGGTCGAGCAGGCCGAGCGTCTCGGCACGGCGGTTGGCGACACTGAGCATGCCGCAGAGCTTCAGCGAGCCGAGCGCTTCCTCGTAAGCCTCGTCGCGGCCGAGTCCGGCGCCGTGCGAGGCGGCGACGAAGACATTCTCGAAGGCGGTCATGCCGCCGAAGGGTTTCGGCACCTGGTGCGTGCGGACGAGGCCCAGCCGGCAGCGCTGCGTTGCCGGCAGCGCCGTCACGTCATCGCCCTTGAAGGCAATCGTTCCGGCGCTTGGCGGATAGGCGCCGGAGAGCACGCTGAGCAGCGTCGTCTTGCCGGCGCCGTTGGGGCCGACGATGCCGACCGCTTCTTCGGCGCCCATGGCGAAGTCGATGTCGTCGAGCACCACAAGCGCGCCGAAGCGCTTGTGGATGCCGGCGGCGCTGAGGATCGCACCGTTGGGCGTGGCGTTCACGATGCGGTCCTCGACTTGATCAGCCGTTGTAAGGCTGGAGCTTGGCCCCGACCGGCACGTTCGGGTCGGTGGCGTTCTCGGTCACGACATAGTCGAGCGGGAACTTCGAGCCTTCCTTGGCGGCGACCCATTGCGTGCCGATGATCGGGCCGGGCGAGACATTGGCGACCGGGCCGCTGGTGAAATCGACCTTGCCGATCATCGTCTCGGTCTTCAGCGTGCTCAGCGCCTTGGCGACCGCTGCCTTGTCCTTGGCGTCGGTGCTCGCCTTCAGCGCTTCGAAGCCGGCGTCGAGCAGCGACATCGAGGCGCCGAGCTGCTGCGTCCACTGCTTGCCGCTTGTCGCCTCATAGCCGTCGGCAAGCTCCGTTCCCGAAACGCCGGTCAGCGGCGATTTGTACGGGAAGGCCTTGTGCCAATAGGCGGCGCTGGAAATCTTCATGCCGAGATCGCCGAGCGCCTCTATGTCCGAGGGGAACAGGCCGGTCTTGGCGACCTGGGCGATCTTGATCTGYCTTGTCAGGCCTTGCTGCGCGGCCTGACGCCAGAAGGCGGCGAAGTCGGGCGGGATCGGGAAGGAGTTGAAGATCTCGACACCTTCCTGCTTGAACAGCGCGATCTGCGAGGAATAGTCGGTAGTGCCGGTTTCGTAGGCGCCGGGATCGACGATCGTGAAACCCTGCTTGGCCAGAAGCGGCGCCAGGTTTGCGCGGATGGCGTTGCCGTCGGCGTCGTTGGGATACATGACGCCGACCTTCTTGTTGGTCTCGATCAGGTTCCACTGCGAAATGTAGGTCTTGAAGAATTCGCCGACGCCGAAGCCGAAATGATAGGTCCATTTGAACGGCGAGGGCGCGCCGGGCTTGGCGCCGCGGCCGAAATACCAGGCCTCCCAGGGCATGACCGTCGACAGGCAGGGCACGCCGGCGGCCTCGCAGGCGTCCGCGACCGGATTGATGACCTCCGGCGTGGAGACCGCGAGCATCAGGTCGATCGCCTGGTTGTTGATCAGGTCCTTGGCGAGCTGGCCCGCGCGCGACGGATCCGACTGCGTGTCCTGATCGAGGATCTCGACGCTGTATTTGTTGCCGCCGAGCTCGATGCCGCTGG
This sequence comes from Mesorhizobium sp. LCM 4577, assembly GCF_001854795.2. Classification (NCBI taxonomy): domain Bacteria; kingdom Pseudomonadati; phylum Pseudomonadota; class Alphaproteobacteria; order Hyphomicrobiales; family Phyllobacteriaceae; genus Mesorhizobium; species Mesorhizobium sp. LCM 4577. The sequence continues at coordinate 359,231 of NZ_MDDU01000013.1, forward strand.
CCAGGGCCTTGCGGGCGAGGTCGAGCACATAGCCGTCGGTCTCGCCGAAGCCGGCAAGCGGGCCGGTGCGCGGRCTGACGAAGCCGACCTTGAGCGTGTCGGCGGCCTGCGCGAAGGCCTTGCCGCGGCCGAATGCAAGTGCCGCGCCGCCGCCCATCGACGTGGCGATGAACTGGCGTCGTGAAATGCCCGATATGGCGGGCTTGCTGCCGATACTATGAGACATCTGCTCCTCCCTCAGTCGCCGTTCGACACGACGGCAAACGGGTCTTCCGCTTGCGGCCGGACAGCACGGCTTTCGATCCTCCGGAGGTCACATTGCACTAGCGGTTTGGTTCGGTAAAATGATATTTTACGGTGTTTCATTAACCTATGGGTTAGTGAAATTCGGACTGCCGACCCGATCGTCAGGCGTGGTGCCGCGCCGCTTCGCGGATCGTCTGCAAGAGGATGGTGAAGGCAGGCGAGGGCGCTGTGTCGGTGCGCATCGTCAAGCCCACCGGCCCCTTGGTCTCGTCCGTGTCCACCGGCAAGGCGACAAAGGCGCCGCTGGCGATCTCGTTGGCGACGACGCCGGCCGAGATGATCCATACGGCGTTGCTCTGGCGCATGAAGGAACGGCCGAAGGAATCGGAAACGGTTTCGATTTCCGTGGCCGGCGCGGTCATGCCATTGGTGATGAAGAGCCGGTCGACGAAAGGCCGGATGACGGATTCCCGCGTCGGCATCAGGACGGGGAAGTCGTCGAGCCGCGCGAAGATGTCTGTTCCTGGTTCCGACAGGGGATGTCCTGCCCGCACCACGAACAGCACCTGCTCGGAATAGAGGTGCTCGAAGAAGAAGCCGGTCATATGCTCCGGGGCCGCGAGGCGGCCGACGACGAGGTCGAGCGCGCCGACGCGCAACTGCTCGAGCAGCACCGCGTTCTCGCCGGTGACGATCTTGAGCGCGGCGCCGGTGTTTTCCTCGAGGAACAGGTTCATGGCGAGCGGCATCACACGCGCCGATACGGTCGGCAGCGCGCCGATGCGGATCGGGTCGCGGTTGAGGGCGCCGTCCTGGCGCACGGAATCGACGCCGCGCTTCAGCGCCGAGATCGCCGAGCCGGCATGTCCGAGGAAGATCTCGCCGAGACGCGTGACGCGGATGCCGCGGCCGTCGCGCTCGACCACCGCGACGCCGAGCGCTTCTTCCAACTCACGCAAGGTCTTGGTCACGGCCGGTGCGCTGACATGCAGGAAGTCGGCGGCGCGCGCGACACTGCCTTGCCGCGCGACCGCGAGAAACGCCTGCAGATGGCGGAAGCGGATTCGGCTTTCGGCCATGGTTCGATAACCTCAGAGTTAATGAAACGCCGCAAAATATCATTTTACCGAACCAAACTGCTCGTGCAATGTGGGTTTGGAGGATCGAAATCGTGCCATTCGTCAGCATAGGCGGCGTCACGCTGCATCACCGCTTCATCAAGGCGACGGGCACGTCGCGTCCGATCATCTTCATCAATTCGCTGGGCACCGACTTCCGCATCTGGGACGACGTCGTGGCAAAGCTCACCGGTGAAATGCCGATGCTGGTCTACGACAAGCGTGGCCATGGTCTGTCGGATATCGGCAGCGGCGCGCGTTCCATCGACGACCATGTCGACGATCTTGCGGGCCTCATCGACCACTTCGGCTTCAACAAGGTCGTGCTCTTCGGCCTCTCCGTCGGCGGCATGGTCGCGCAGCGGCTTTGCGCCCGCCGGCCCGAACTCGTCGAGGCGCTCATCCTCAGCGACACCGCGCATAAGATCGGCACGGCCGAGAGCTGGAATACGCGTATCGCAACCGTCGAGCGCGACGGCATCGAGGCGATCGCCGACGGCATCATGAAAGTGTGGTTCACGCCGGAATTCCACGCCGCGCGCGCGGCCGATCTGGCCGGCTGCCGCAACATGCTGACCCGGCAGGCGCTGCCTGGTTACATCGGCACCTGCATGGCGGTGCGCGATGCAGATTTCACCGATAGCGCGCGGCGCATCGCTGTGCCGACGCTCTGCGCCGTCGGCGACCAGGACGGCTCGACGCCGCCCGATCTTGTCCGCTCGCTGGCCGGCCTGATCCCCGGCGCGCGTTTCGAAGTGATCCGCGATGCCGCGCACATCCCGTGYATCGAGCAGCCCGAAGCGCTCGTCAGCTTGATCCGCGATTTCGTCGCCTCGTTGCCCGAGGGAAAGTCTGCTCATGGATGATCTCACGAAGAACCGCTACCGGACCGGTCTCGAGGTTCGCCGCTCCGTGCTCGGCGATCCCCATGTCGACCGCGCCGAGGATACCGCGACCGATTTCGACCGGCCGTTCCAGCAGCTGATCACCGAAGCCGCCTGGGGAACGGTATGGGCACGGCCCGGCTGGTCGAAGCGCGAGCGCTCGATCGTGACGCTGGCGCTGCTTGCGGCGCTCGGCCATGACGAGGAAGTGGCCATGCATGTGCGCGCCACCGCCAACACGGGCGCCACGCGCGACGATATCTGCGAGGCCTTTCTGCATGTCGCGATCTATGCCGGCGTGCCGGCCGCCAACCGCGCTTTCAAGATCGCCAAGGAGGTGTTCGCGCAGATGGACGGAGCCAAGACCGCCCATGGCTGAGCGAGGAACCAACCGGGCGCCGGAAACCGGTGCCTTCTTCCAGCGCGACCGCCAATGGCATCCGCCGGCCTTCACGCCGAACTACAAGAGCTCGGTGCTGCGCTCGCCGCAAAAGGCGCTTTTGTCGTTCGACAACACGCTGTCGGAACTGACCGGACCGGTGTTCGGGCACACGATGCTCGGCGAGCTCGACAACGACCTGATCCACAATTTCGCCAAAGCCGGCGAGAGCGCGCTCGGTGAGCGCATCATCGTCCATGGGCGTGTGCTGGACGAGCGCGGCAACGGTGTCCCCGGCGTGCTGCTCGAATTCTGGCAGGCCAATGCCGGCGGCCGCTACCGCCACAAGAAGGACGGCTATCTCGCCCCGCTCGACCCGAATTTCGGCGGCTGCGGCCGCACGATCACCGGCGAGGACGGCGGCTACGCCTTTCGCACCGTCAGGCCCGGGCCTTATCCCTGGCCGAACGGTCCGAACGACTGGCGGCCGGCGCATATCCATTTTTCGGTGTTCGGCCACGGCTTCGCGCAGCGGCTGATCACACAGATGTATTTCGAGGGCGATCCGCTGATCTGGCGCTGCCCGATCGTCGGYGGAATTTCCAACAAGCAAGCGATCGAGGCGCTGATCGCTGCGCTCGACATGCAGTCGACCATCCCGATGGACGCGCTCGCCTACAAGTTCGACATCGTGCTGCGCGGGCGYCGCTCGACGCTGTTCGAGAACAGGCCGGAGGGCAATTGATGGCGCAGTCGCTCGACCGGTTGAAGGAGAGCCCTTCGCAGACCGCCGGCCCCTATGTGCATATCGGGCTGACACCCAATTTCTGCGGCATCGGCGGTGTCTATGCGAGCGACCTCGGCTCGACGATGCTCAACGGTGAGACCAGGGGCGAGCGCATCGAATTGCGTATCCGCGTGCTCGACGGCACCGGCACGCCGCTCAAGGACGCGCTGATCGAGATCTGGCAGGCGGATGCCGCCGGGTTGTACAATTCGCCCGCCGAGTTGCGCGGCACGGCCGATCCGAACTTCTTGGGTTGGGGCCGGCAGCCGACCGACATGGAAACGGGCGTCTGCCTGTTCCAGACGATCAAGCCGGGTCGCGTGCCGTTCCGCGACGGCCGGTTGATGGCGCCGCACATCACGCTGTGGATCGTGGCGCGCGGCATCAATCTCGGCCTGCATACGCGCCTCTATTTCTCGGACGAGGAAAAGGCCAATGCCGAGGACCCGATCCTTGCCTGCATCGAACATCGCCTGCGCGTGCCGACGCTGATCGCCGAGCGCCAGGGCGATGCCTACGTCTTCGACATACACCTGCAGGGCGAAAAGGAGACGGTCTTCTTCGACAGCTGACCGTGGCCGCCATGACCGTTTCGCCCTTCGATCATCCGCTGCTTTCCGGCCTGCTCGGCGACGAGGAGGCGGCCAGGCATTTTTCCGTCGAAGCCGACATCGCCGCGATGCTCGGTTTCGAGCGGGCGCTGGCCGAGGTGGAAGCGGAGCTGGGTGTCATCCCGCGTGATGCGGGGGCGGCGATTGCGAAAGCCTTGGGATCGTTCCGACCGGATACGGCGAAGCTGCGTGCCGGTGTCGCCAGGGATGGCGTCGTGGTGCCGGAACTGGTTCGGCAGATCAAAACCGCGGTCGGTACGCCGCACGATGCCTATGTGCATTTCGGCGCCACCAGTCAGGATGTCATCGACACCTCGCTTGTGCTGCGCTTGCGACAGGTCGTCGACCATATCGGCCTGCTGCTCGGCGAGAATGTCGTGCGCCTCACCGGGCTGGGGCTGGAGTTCGAAAACCTGGAACTCATGGCGATGACGCGCATGCAGCCGGCAATTCCAATAACCGCACGGGATCGGATCGTTTCGTGGCGGGCGCCGCTCGAACGTCACCAGGAACGCTTGAAAGAGCTCTCCGGCCGGCTGCTGGTGCTGCAATTCGGGGGTGCCGCCGGAACGCTGGAAAAGCTCGGCGACAAAGCCGCCGCCGTCCGCGCCGCGCTTGCCGCGAAGCTCGGTCTTGCCGATGCGCCGCAATGGCACAGCCAGCGCGACGCGCTCGCCGAGTTCGCCTCCTGGCTGTCGCTGGTTACCGGAAGCCTCGGCAAATTCGGGCAGGACGTCGCATTGATGGCGCAGATGGGGTCCGAGATCAAACTGTCCGGCGGTGGCGGTTCGTCGGCGATGCCGCACAAGCAGAATCCGGTGAAGGCGGAGGCGCTGGTGGCGCTGGCGCGCTTCAATGCCGTCCAGCTTTCCGGCATGCACCAGGCGCTGCTGCATGAGCAGGAGCGCTCGGGCGCGGCCTGGACGCTGGAATGGCTCATCCTGCCGCAAATGGTCGTGGCGACCGCGGCCGCGCTGCGGCTTGCGGCCGAGCTGAGCGCGCAGATCGAGAGCCTCGGACACTGATGCGCACGCAGGTCGTCATCGTTGGCTCGGGGCCGTCCGGCCTGCTGCTCGGCCAGTTGCTCGCCGCGATCGGGGTCGAGACGATCATCCTCGAGCGATCCAGCCGCGAGCATGTGCTCGGCCGCGTTCGCGCCGGCGTGCTCGAACAAGGCACGGTCGACCTGCTCGGCGAAGCGGGCGCGGCGGACAGGCTGCATGCGCAGGGGCTGCAGCATGCCGGCATCTCGCTCGCCTTCGACGGCCGCGCGCATCGCATCGACATGACCGCGCTCACCGGCGGCAAGCATGTCACCGTCTATGGCCAGACGGAGGTGACGCTCGATCTGATGCAGAAACGCGAAGCGGCGGGCTTGGTGACTTTCTTCGAAACCTCGAATGTCGCGTTGCATGGTTTCGACGGCGCTGCGCCCTTCGTCACCTACGACAAGGACGGCCTCACGCACCGCATCGACTGCGACTTCATCGCCGGCTGCGACGGCTATCACGGCGTCAGCCGCAGGTCGGTGCCGGAAGGCGCGCTGAAGACGTTCGAGCGGCACTATCCGTTCGGCTGGCTGGGCGTGCTGGCCGAAGTGCCGCCGGCCGACCATGAGCTGGTCTATGCCAATCACGAGCGAGGCTTTGCGCTCTGCTCGATGCGCTCGCCGCGGCGCAGCCGCTACTATGTGCAGGTTCCTGCCGACGAACGCGTCGAGGACTGGTCGGACGACCGCTTCTGGGACGAGTTGCGCAGCCGCCTGCCGCCGCATATAGCGGGCGCCGTCATCATCGGGCCGTCCTTCGAGAAGTCGATCGCGCCGCTGCGCTCCTTCGTGGCCGAGCCGATGCGCTTCGGAAAACTGTTCCTGGTCGGCGATGCCGCCCATATCGTGCCGCCGACCGGCGCCAAGGGCCTCAACCTCGCCGCCAGCGACGTGCGCTATCTCTTTGCCGGACTTCGCGAATTCTACCGTGAGAGGTCGCAAGCCGGGCTCGACGCCTATTCAGCCAAGGCTTTGGCGCGTGTCTGGAAAGCGGTGCGCTTTTCCTGGTGGATGACGACGATGCTGCACCGTTTTCCGGAGACAGGCGAATTCGGCCAGCGCATCCAGGAAGCCGAGCTCGATTACCTGGTACATTCCAAGGCCGCTTCCACGGCATTGGCCGAAAACTACGTCGGTCTGCCTTACTGATCGGCCGCCGTGCTCAGACGCGCTCAAGCGCGATGGCGATGCCCTGGCCGACGCCGATGCACATGGTGGCCAGAGCCAGTTTGCCGCCGCGCTCGCTGAGCTCGCGCGCCGCCGTGCCGGTGATGCGCGCGCCGGACATGCCGAGCGGATGACCCAGCGCAATCGCGCCGCCATTGGGGTTCACATGCTCCGCCTTCTCGGAGATTCCGAGTTGGCGGAGCACGGCAATGCCCTGGGAGGCGAAGGCTTCGTTCAATTCGATGACGTCGAACTGTTCCGGCGTCAGGCCGAGGCGGGCGCAAAGCTTCTTGGTGGCCGGCGCCGGTCCGATGCCCATGATGCGCGGCGCAACGCCGGCGACGGCGCCGCCGAGGATACGGGCGATCGGCGTCAACCCATGCTTCTTCGCAGCCGCTTCCGAAGCGACGATGAGGGCCGCCGCGCCGTCATTGACGCCGGAGGCATTGCCAGCGGTCACCGTGCCGCCCTGGCGGAACGGCGTCGGCAGTTTGGCCAGCGTCTCGACCGTCGTGCCGGCGCGGGGATGTTCGTCCTTCGACACGACGACCGCGTCGCCTTTCCTCTGCGGGATGGTCACCGGCGTGATTTCCTTCGCCAGACGGCCATTGGCCTGCGCGGCCACCGCCTTGTCCTGGCTGCGCACGGCGAAGGCGTCCTGGTCGGCGCGGGAGACGGAAAAATCCTCGGCGACGTTCTCGCCGGTCTCCGGCATGGAATCGACGCCATACTGCTTCTTCATCAGCGGGTTGACGAAGCGCCAGCCGATGGTGGTGTCGTAGATCTCGGCATTGCGCGAGAAGGCGGTGTCGGCCTTCGGCATGACGAAGGGCGCCCGGCTCATCGATTCCACACCGCCGGCGACCATCAGCTCCGCCTCGCCTGATTTGATGGCGCGCGCGGCGATGGTGACGGCATCCATGCCGGAACCGCACAGGCGATTGACCGTCGAACCGGGAATGTCCTGCGGGAGGCCGGCAAGCAGCAGTGCCATGCGCGCGACGTTGCGGTTGTCCTCGCCGGCCTGGTTGGCGCAGCCATAGACGACGTCATCGATCGCTGCCCAATCGATGCCCTTGTTGYGTTCCACGAGCGCCCGCAACGGGATGGCGCCGAGATCGTCGGCGCGGACGGAGGACAGCGAACCGCCAAAGCGGCCGATCGGCGTGCGGATGTAGTCGCAGATGAAGGCTTCAGTCATTTATGCAGCTTTCCCTTTGGCGGTCCCTTGATGCGCCGCCTTGGTGCGGGCCTGCAGGTCGCGCAATGTCTTCAGCTCGAGTTCCGTCGGCGCCGGCGTCTCGTCAAGGGCCTCAGCGAACTTGACCGTCCAGCCACAGGTTTCCTGCACCTGCTCGCGGCTGACGCCCGGATGCAACGAGACGACGGTGAACTCCTTGGTCACCGGGTCGGGCTTCCAGATGGCGAGGTCGGTGATCAAGAGCGTCGGCCCGGCGGTGTCGATGCCGAGGCGCTTGCGATGATCGCCGCCGTCGCCATGGCCGAAGGAGGTGAAGAAGTCGATCTTCTCGACCATGCCGCGCTTCGACTGGGCCATGGTGATGTAGACCTGCCTCGACGAGGTGGCGATCTCCGGCGCRCCGCCGCCGCCGGGCAGGCGGGTCTTGGGATGCGCGTAGTCGCCGATGACGGTGGTGTTGATGTTGCCGAACTTGTCGAGCTGGGCGGCGCCAAGGAAGCCGATCGAGATGCGGCCGCCCTGCAGCCAGTAGCGGAACATCTCCGGCACCGCGACGGTGGCGACCGCGGTCTCGCACAATTCGCCGTCGCCGATCGAGAGCGGCAGCACGTCGGGCGCGGTGCCGATGGTGCCGCTCTCGTAGATCAAGGTGATGTCGGGCGCGTGCGTCAGCCGCGCGACGTTGCAGGCGGCCGACGGCGCGCCGATGCCGACGAAGCAGACATCGTCGCTTTTCAAGGCGCGGCTGGCGGCGATCGTCATCATCTCGTTCGGGGTGAAGCCCATATCCTTCGCGTCGCTCATGCGGCTTTCCTCAGACGCTCGACGCGGCCGGCAAAGTCGTCCGCGCCGCTCTCGATGACATTCTTCTGCATCCACGCCTGGAAGCGGTCGCGGTCGGCGGCGATCTCGTCCCATTCGAGATAGGCGGCGTTGTCGCGCTCATAGTAGCCATGCGTGTAGGAGGGATGCGAGCCGCCCGGCACAATGGAAATCGCCGCGATCGTCCAGTTTGGCAGCACGGTGAGGTTGGGGTGGAGGTCGTCGAAATCGTCGACCACTTCCTCGACCGTCACGACGGCGCGCTTTGCCGCCAGCACCGCCTCCTTCTGGATGCCGATAATGCCCTCGACCAGCACGTTGCCTTTCCGGTCCGCCTTCTGCGCGTGGATGAAGGTGACGTCCGGCCTTATCGCCGGAACGGCGGCCAGCACCTCGCCGGTGAAGGGGCAAGTGACCGATTTGATGTTGGGATTGACCGCAGCGAGACCGGCGCCGCGATAGCCGCGGAACACCGCGCAGGGCAGGCCGGCGGCGCCCGCCTCATAGGCATTGGCCATGCCGGCGTGGCTGTGCTCCTCGACCTCGATTGAGCGCGGAAAACCGTTCTCGATGGCGTCGCGGGCGCGCCTGAGCAGGCCGACGCCTGGATTGCCGACATAGGAGAAGACGACCTTCTTCGCCATGCCCATGYCGATCATCTGGTCGTAGATCAGGTCGGGCGTCATGCGGATCAGCGTCAGGTCGCGAAAGCCCTGGCGGATCGCCTCATGCGCGGCGGCGGTCGGGATCAGATGGGTGAAGCCCTCGAAGGCGACCGTATCACCGTCGTGCAGATTTTCCGCGACCGCCTCTTTCAGCGGCAGGAATTTGACCATCTCGAGGCTCCGTGAAAAAGTTCGTATTGCGAACATCTGTTTTATATGAGATACTTTTAACTCCAACCTCTGGATTGAGTCAACGCTGGCCTGGAGAGGTTCGTGGAAGAGGAATCCATTTCACGCGACCATGTCGGCTCGCTGGAACGCGGTTTGGCGGTGATGGAAATCCTCGCGCGCCATCCGGGCGGCATGACGCTGACCGAGATGGCCGAAGAGGCTGACCTCACCCGCGCGGGCGCCCGCCGCTTCCTGCTGACATTGGTCGCCACGGGCTATGCGACGCAGTCCGGCCGGCTGTTTTCGTTGTCGCCGCGTCTTTTGACAGTCGCGCGGACATGGCTCGGCGGCGCATCGCTGTGGACCTTTGCCGCACCCATCATGCGCGAGGTGGCGGGGAAATTCGACGAAGCCTGCAACGCTGCGGTGCTGTCGGGCGAGGACGTTGTCTATGTCGCGCGCATCCCCGGACGGCGCATCTTGAATGTTGCGCTCGATGTCGGCACGCGGCTGCCAGCCTATTGCACCTCGATGGGGCGGGTGCTGCTTTCGGGCCTGCCGGCGGATGAGTTGAAGACCTTCCTTGCCGAAGCGTCCATCGAGCGGCGGACGCCGAAGACGATCACCGGCCGCGCCGCGCTTGGCAAAGCCATCGACAGGGCGAGGGCGGACGGCTTCGCTATCGTCGACGAGGAGTTGGAGCTCGGCCTGCGTTCGATCGCGGTGCCGATCGCCGATCGCGGCGGCCGTACCGTCGCCGCCATCAACGTCTCGACGCAGTCGGCGCGTTTCTCGGTCGAGGCGATGGAGCGCGACATCCTGCCGGTGCTGCGGCAGGCCAAGCGGCGGGTGGAGGAATTCTTCTTCGTTTGATCCGCGATCGTCGTCGGTAGCCGGCCAATTGTCTTAGATCGGCGCCGCCCCTCATCCGGCTGCCGCCACCTTCTCCCCGTATAGAGACGGGGAGAAGGAGCTAACCGTTGACGCTTCATTTCGGATACGATATTGAACAGGATTATACAGGTTCATTGGACAGGTATCGATATGGCCCGTCGCGCGATGCAGCTCTCACCCGGCACGGGCAAGCCCGAGCAGATCGCGACGGTACTGGAGCATGAGATACGCTCCGGCGTGCTTGGCTTCGGCGACCGCCTGCAGAGCGAGAACGAGCTCGTCCAGCGCTTCTCCGTCAGCCGCAACACGGTGCGCAAGGGGCTGGAAGAACTGTCGAGCCGCGGGCTGATCACCACCAAGGTCGGCATCGGCTCCTTCGTGACCTTCGACGGCATGCCGGTCGATGACGCGATCGGCTGGTCGCGCGCGCTGGCCAATGCGGGCGCCAATGCCGAGACCCGCACCCTGCGGCTCGAGATTATCGAGGACGCCGAGCTGGCGGCCAGGCTCGGGGTCAAGAGTTCGTCCTTCATCGCCGTCGACCGCGCCCGTACCAATGCCGATGACGGCCACGCCATCTCGATCGAGCGCAGCCGCCTGCCGTTGTCGCCCGAATTGGAGGACATTCCCCTGCGCGGCCTGCGCGAAGGCACGCTGCACCAGACGCTGCGCGGCGCAGGGCTTGTTCCCGACCATGGCGAGGAGTGGGTCGACATCGAGATGCTGAGCGCGGCCGATGCGGCAATCCTCGCCTGCGCGCCCGGCACGCCGTTCCTGCGCACGCGTCGCCTGACGCGCGCCGCCGACGGACGCGCCATCGRATTCGTTACCAGCCTGCTCAACCCCGCGCATTTCGCGCTGCATCTGGAGTTCTGAGCATGGCGGCTGACGCGATGGATCGTGCAATGGGCGCGCTGGTCGGCGGGGCGCTTGGCGATGCGTTGGGCATGCCGACGCAGTTGCTTTCGCCGGCCCGCATTGCCGCGTTCTACGGCCATGTCGAGGGTTTCGTCGCGCCTAGGGCCGATCACCCGGTGTCGAAGGGGCTGCCGGCCGGCGCTATCACCGACGACACCGAACAGGCGCTGCTGCTTGGCCGCATCCTCGTCGAGTCCGGCGACCGCTTCGACCATGCGCGCTGGGTCAACGCGCTGCTCGACTGGGAGCGCGACGTCAAGGCGCGCGGCAGCTACGACCTGCTTGGACCGTCGACCAAGCGCGCCATCGACGCCATCAACAGCGGCGTGCCGGCCGAAGAGGCCGGGCGCGGCGGCGACACCAATGGCGCTGCGATGCGCATCGCGCCGGTCGGTATCATGATGCCGCCGGAGCCGCTCGCGGCACTGGTCGCCAAGGTGGCGGAAACCTGCCGGGCCACGCACAACACATCCATCGCGATCGCTTCCGCCAGTGCCGTTGCCGCCGCAGTCAGCCTTGGCATTTCGGGCAGCGACTGGCGCGCCGCTTCCGGTCATGGGGTCGCGGCCGCGAGACTTGGCGCCACGCTTGGCCATTGGGTCACCGGCGGCGATATCGCCGCGCGCATCCTCTGGGCGCAGGAGCTTGTCCGCGGCAAGGCGGAGAAGGAAGCCATCAAGCTGATCGTCGACCTCGTCGGCACCGGCGTCGCCAGCCAGGAATCGGTGCCTGCGGCATTCGCGGTGCTGGAGGTCGCGCAAGGCGATGCCTGGCGGGCTGCCGTGATCGCCGCCAATCTCGGTGGCGATACCGACACGATCGGGGCGATTGCCGCCGGCATGGCCGGCGCCTGCGCCGGCCTGTCGGAGCTGCCGCAGGATCGCATTGCGGAACTGAAGGGCATCGACATCGCGGAGGTTCGTGCGCTGGCTGAGGATCTGGTCGCGGCGCGCCGCTCCAAGGCTGGTTCAGGCAAGGAGGACGCGGCGTGAGCGGGCGGCTCGTCCATGTCGGCAGCGCGGTGGTCGACTATGTCTACCGTATCGACGCCTTGCCGGCGGCCGGCACGGAAAAGACCGCGTCGAGCTATGCTCGCGTCGCCGGCGGCGGCTTCAACATGATGGTCGCGGCAGGCCGCACCGGCATGAAGGTGGTGTTCGGCGGCCAGCTCGGCACCGGGCCGGACGGAGACTTCCTGCGCGCCGCCTTCGCCGCCGAAGGCATCGAGACGCTGATGCCGCCGTCGCCCTTGATGGACAGCGGCAATTGCGTCGCCATGATCAGCGGTGACGCGGAGCGCACCTTCGTCTCCTGGCCGGGCGCCGAAAGCCGGCTCACGCCGGACATGATGAAGCCGGTGCAAGCCGTTCCAGGCGATTGGGTTTTCACCTCGGGCTACACGCTGAGCTATCCCGGCAGCCGCGATGCGCTCGCCGATTGGATCGAAGCGTTGCCGGCAGGCATTCCCTTCGTCTTCGATCCAACGCCGGTGATCGCGGATATTCCGCGCCCGATCCTGGACAGGGTGCTGGCGCGCACGACCTGGCTGAGCTGCAACACCAACGAGGCCGCCGAGATCGCCGGCGCCGGCGATGCCCAGACCGTGGCCATCCGGTTGCTGGCCGAGCACTGCACGGGGGCCGAAGGCGTCGTCATCCGCGCCGGCGCGCATGGCTGCCTGGTGCGCATGGCCGACGGCGGCACCCGCGCGGTGCCGGGTTTCGAGGTGGAGGCGGTCGACACCAACGGGGCCGGCGACACGCATATCGGCGCCTTCGTCAGCGGCCTTTCGCGCGGCATGTCCCCTTGCGAGGCGGCACGCTACGCCAATGCGGCCGCCGCGCTTTCGGTCACCCGCCATGGCGGGTCCTCGGCGCCGACCGACATGGACATCCTCGAATTCCTGGCCGAGCGCGGCGAAGCGATGACCGCGCCTGGCCGGGGGGAAACGACCGCAACTTAACAAGCCCGTCAACCGGGCGAACAATGAGAGGAAAAGAACATGCGCATGCCCAGACTGACCGCTTTCCTGACGGCCACCGCCGTCTTCGTCTCCGCCTTCACGCTGGCAGCACAAGCCGCCGAGGAAGTGCATGTGCTCAACTGGAAAGGTTATGGCGCCGACGAGCCGTGGGCGGTCGCCAATTTCGAGAAGGCGACCGGCTACAAGGTGGTCAACGACTTCTTCAACTCCGAACAGGAGATGCTGACCAAGATCCGCACCAATCCCGGCCTCTACGACGTCGTGATGATCAATGCCGCCTTCAACGACCAGGCGATGGCCGGCAAGCTGATCCAGCCGATCGACGTCTCGAAGCTCTCCAACTATGCCGACATCGCCAAGGACAAGGCCGGCTCGCCGATGCTCAACCATGACGGCAAGGTCTATGGCGTGCCGTGGGTGTGGGGCCTGACGGCTCTGGCCATCAACGACAAGTCCTTCGACAAGCCGCCGACGTCGATCGCCGAAATGTGGGACCCGGCGCATAAGGGCCGCGTCATCATCCGCGACGACGCCGTCGAGGCGGTGCAGTTCGGCGCGATCGCCTCGGGTCAGAACATCAACGACATCAAGGATATGGACGCGGTCAAGGCGAAGCTCACCTCGCTGATGCCGCAGATCAAGACCTTCTGGAGCTCCGAGAACGACTGGAACCAGATGGTCGCCTCCAACCAGATCGATATCGGCACCTATTGGAGCGGCTCGGCCGACCGCGCCAAGACGCATTTCAAGCTGCCGGTCTCGCTGGTCATTCCGCAGGAAGGGGCCGTCGCTTGGCTCGACGCCTTCTCAATCCCCGTCGGTTCCAAGAACGTCGCCGGCGCCGAGGCCTTCATCAACTACATGATCGACCCGAAATTCTATGTCGAATGGGTCACCAAGGTCGGCGCGCCGGTCTCGGCCAACACCAAGGCGGTGGACTCGCTGCCGGAGGATGCCTTCAACCGCAAGGTCATGGGCAGCCCCGAGGTCGCCAAGCGCATCCAGTTCCAGGCGCCGATCACCGACGAGCAGCGCGAAAAGTACCTGGCGCTGTGGCAGGAGCTGAAGGTCAACGTGAAGTAATCGATGTCTTTCGGGGAGGAGAGGCAGAATGGCTGACGAGCTTGCGATCGGTTCGCGAAGCGGACTGAAGCCGGCGCTGCCGCTTCTCCTTCCCGCCTATCTGTGGCTGACGCTGGCGATCTTCCTGCCGCTGTCGGCCATGGTGTTCTTCTCCTTCATGACCGACCTGCCGCTGGCGGGCAAAGAGTGGTCGTTCACGCTCGGCAATTACGCGGCCTTCTTTTCACAAAGCCTCTATTCGCGGCTTTTGCTTTCATCGCTGCGGCTCGGGCTCGAGGTGACACTTTGGTGCGTCGTCATCGGCTACCCGGCGGCCTATGTGCTGGCCAAGGTGCTGAAAGGGCGCAGCCGCGAGGCGATCTTCCTGCTCGTCATCCTGCCCTTCTGGTCGAACGGGCTGGTGCGCATCTTCTCCTGGGCCATGGTGCTGCGCGAAGGCGGCATCCTCGACACCGCGCTCAACGCGGTGCTGCCGTTCAAGATCAACATCGACCTCATGTATTCCTATCCGGCCGTCATCATCGGCCTGGTGCACTCCTATGTGCCCTACATGGTGCTGACCTGCTATCTGACGCTGCAGGCCATTGACGACTCGCTGATCGAAGCCGGCCGCTCACTTGGCGCCTCGCGGCGGCAGGTGCTTTGGCGGGTGATCATCCCGCTGTCGATGCCGGGGCTGATCGCGGGTGCCGCGCTGATCTTCGTGCCGGTTGTCGGCTCCTTCATGGAGCCGCGCATTCTGGGCGGCCGCACCGGCACTTTTTACGGCACCGTCATCGAGGACCAGTTCGTCGCCGTCTTCAACTGGCCGCTGGGCGCAGCACTTTCCTTCATTCTGCTCGCGGTCGTGCTGATCATCCTGGCGCTGGCAGCACCTGTGCTGCGGAGGGCCGGCTGATGGCGACGACGCGCATCCTCGAAGGGCTCGGGCGTTTCTACATCGTGCTTTTGCTCGGCTTCCTCTATCTGCCGATCATCATCATGGCGGCGATGTCCTTCAACGCCTCGCCCTTCTACCAATTGCCGTTCGAGTGGACGACGGACTGGTACGCCTCGCTCTGGCAGAACGACCAGCTGATCGCGGCGACCTGGAACAGCATCGAGATCGCCATCATCACCACTTTGATTTCGACCGTGCTCGGCTCGATGGCTTCGCTGGCGCTCTACCGCTACGAGTTCCGCGRCAAGAAAGTCCTGCAGGTGCTGCTCTTCCCGCCGATCGCCATTCCGTGGCTGATCACCGGCACGGCTATGCTGATCTTCTTCTTCGGCGTCGGCATCGGCCGCGGGCTCATCGCTATCCTGCTCGGCCATGTCGCGCTGGCGTTGCCCTATGTGATCGTCGTGGTGTCGGCGCGGCTGCAGACCTTCGCGCCGGAGCTCGAAGAAGCCGCGCGCTCGCTCGGCGCCAACCAGTGGCAGGTGACCATGCGCGTGACGCTGCCCTGGATCATGCCCGGCGTGATCGCCGGCGGGCTGTTCGCCTTCGCCGTGTCGTTCGACCAGTTCGTCGTCTCCTACTTTCTGTCGACGCCCGGCCAGACGACATTGCCGGTCGAGATCTATGCCGCGATCCGCAAGGGTTTTACCCCGGAGATCAATGCGGTCTCGACGATCATCATTGTCGTGTCGATGGCGCTGATGCTGCTCACGGCACGCTTCTTCAAATTCGGCGGAGAGAAATAATGGCTGGCGTCCAGGTCGCGAACGTCTCCCGCAGTTTCGGCGCGCACAAGGCGCTGGACGATGTCTCGATCGATTTCGCCGATGGTGGCTTCTACGCGCTGCTCGGTCCGTCCGGCAGCGGCAAGACCACGCTGCTGCGTCAGATCGCCGGTTTCGATTTTCCGGATGCCGGCCGCATCGCCATCGGCGGCGAGAGCGTCGAGCGCGTGCCGGTCGAGAAGCGCCGCATCGGCATGGTGTTCCAGAACTATGCCCTGTTTCCCAATATGAGCGTCGCCGACAATGTCGCCTTCGGCCTTTCGGTGCGCGGCGAGGCCAAGGCGGCGATCGCGGCGGAGGTGCAACGCGCGCTCGATCTCGTGCAGCTCGGCAAGCTCGGCGCCCGCAAGCCTCATCAGCTCTCAGGCGGCCAGCGGCAGCGCGTGGCGCTGGCGCGCGCCATCGTCACCAAGCCGCGCGTGCTGCTTCTCGACGAGCCGCTCGGCGCGCTCGACAAGGCGCTGCGCGTCGATATGCAGATCGAGCTGAAGCGCATCCAGCGCGAGATCGGTATCACCACCATCTTTGTCACCCACGACCAGGAAGAGGCGCTGACGATGAGCGACCGCATCGGCATCCTGCGCGACGGCAGGCTGGTGCAGGAAGGGCCGCCGGAGGAGATCTACGACCGGCCGCAAAGCGAGTTCGCCGCGACCTTCCTCGGCGACGCCAACATCTTTCGCGGCAATGCCACCGGCTCCGGGATCAAGCTGCCGGACGGCACGACGATCGCGGCTTCGACAGGCGCATCGGTGCCGGCCGGCGCCAAGGCGAGCTGCGCAGTCCGGCCCGAGCGCATCCGGATTTCAACCGGCGGGGCGAAGCCCGATCCAGCCGATGCCAACACACTCAAGGGCCAGGTCTCGAAGCGCATCTTCGCCGGCAACAACAGCACCTATTTCGTCGACCGCGATGGCCAGACGTTGAAGGTGATCGTGCAGAACACCGGCGCCGAGCGGCTGGCCGAGGGCCAGCCGGTGGTGCTCAGCTGGTCGCCGGACAGCACGGTGCTGATTGCGGCCTGAGCACGCCGATGCTCGAAGCCAGGCAGAGGCGGCTCAAATCTCCGGGATGCTCTCGCGGAAAATCACTTGCAGCCGCGGCTGGTGGAGCTCGTAGGGCAATCCCCTGACGGAGTGAGCGAGGATGTTGAGCGCTTCCCTGGCCTCGACGCGCGGGTTCTGGTCGATGACCGCGTCGAGCGTGCCGTCGAGCAGAAGCTCCTTGGTGCCGTCCGTCACCTCATGGCCGAGGAAGATGATCTCCTTCGCGCGTCCGCGCTCCTTCAGCGCGCGGGCGATGCCTGTGTTGCCGGCGCCGACATTGTAGATCGCGGCGAGGTCAGGGTGGCGTTCGAGCAGGGCCGAGGCTTCCGAATAAGCCTTTTCGCGGTCGTCGAGCATTTCACGCATCTCGACGATCTCGAGGTTGGGAGATTCCTCGGCGACGATATGGCGAAAGCCCATCTCGCGCTCCTCATGGCCGCGATAGGCAAGCGAGCCGGCGAACAGCGCGACCTTGCCCGGATGTCCGGCGCCCATGAAGCGGTTGAGGAGATAACCGGCCAGACGGCCCGCGGCGCGGTTGTCGATACCGATATAGGCGACCCGCGGCACATGCAGGATGTCGGAGGCGATGGTCACGACCTTGATGTCGCTCGCCGAGAGCGAGCGGATCGCCTCACGCACCGTCGGGTGGTCGAGCGCGATGACGCCGACGCCTTGCGTCTGGCCGTGCAGATCCTGCAGCAAACGGGCAAGCCGGTCGGGGTTGAAGCCTTCGATGGTGGTCACGCGGACGTCGAGATCGGGTCGGGTCAACGCCTGAGCCTCGATGTGCCGGTGCAAGAGCTTGATGAAGGAGTTGGTGCCGGCCGGCAGCGCGAAGTCGAGCCGGATCGTCTGCCCCGGCACGGTTCGTTGCGGCGCGCCGTTCGGCGTTTCGGCGATGTAGCCCAGGCGCTGCGCCATCTCGATGACGATCTCGCGCGTGCGGGCCCGCACGCCCGGCCGGTTGTTGAGCACACGGTCGACCGTGGCCGGAGAAACGCCGGCTTCGCGGGCTATGTCTGTCAGGGTTGACCGCACGTCGAGCACCTCATCGCAAGCATCAAAATCACGCAGCGTCCACTCAGTTCCGGAAAACGCCTCAGCAGCGACCGCGATTCTGATGTGAAATGATGTAACCGCCCTTGGCTTGCGCGCAAGCCGGCGCGGTACACAAGGCGGCGAAGGTCGGGCCAAGCCGGTCGGATCGCGGCAAGAACCCCTCAAATCCAAGCAATAGGTGCGAGGTGCCGGGTATGTTGGACTGCATTCTCTCCCTCATTTGCGATCTTATGACGTATTTTGAGTATTTATGATGTTGACAGGCTTCACGCGCTGTCGTCAATATCCCTCACGCGGGCCATGGAGGAACAGGCCCCGAGGGAGGAATTCGATGTCTCATTTGATCCGCATGTCGCGGCGCCGCCTGCTGGCGTCCGGAGGAAAGGCCGCGGTGTTCGTCGCCGCGACCGGTATTGCACCGCAGTTCATTCGTCCCGGCCGCGCCTTCGCGGCTGATGCGCTGGCGCCCGGCATGATCGGCGGGCCGACCGGCTTCGACGGCGCCGAACGCTACCAGTACGGACCCGACACGCCTGAAGGGCGAGCGGTCGAGGCGGCCAAGGCGCTGAAGGCGGCCGGCAAGGCGCCGGCGAAGATCGTGCTCGGCCTGTCCGATGGCTCGATCGGCCAGCTGACCAAGCCGTTCCCGGCCGGCGCGCCGTCGATCAAGGATCTCTGGGAAAAGGAAACCGGCATCCAGATCGAGATCGTCGGCCTGCCGAACGGCCAGGAATTCACCAAGACGATGCAGGACATCTCCACCAAGGGTGGGGCCTACGACATCTACTCGACCGAATGGAACCGGCTTGGCGATCTCGCCGAAACCGGCGGCATCGCCAAGCTCGACGACTTCGTCGCCAAGCACAAGCCGGAGTGGGACGACCCGAAGCAGGGCTACGTCAACGGCGCCAAGGGCGTGTCGCTGCTCAACCAGTATCGCGGCTCGACCTATGGCGTGTCGCTGGACGGCGATTTCCAGACCTGGGTCTACCGCACCGATCTGTTCGGCGACGCCGCCGAGCAGAAGGCGTTCAAGGACAAATACGGCTACGATCTTGCGCCGCCGAAGACCTGGAAGCAGCACGGCGATGTCGCGGCCTTCTTCCAGCGGCCGGACAAGGGCCTGTTCGGCTCGACCGATCTGCGCAACCAGGGCTGGGGCTACACCAACTGGTACCAGCGCTATGTCTCGATGGCCTCGCCCAACCAGTTCCTGTTCGGCGACGACGGCAAGCCGCTGATCAATTCCGAGCAAGGCATCGCGGCGACGAAGGAATATGTGGATTCGCTGGCGCACCATTCGCCGGACGCGATCTCGTGGGGCTGGCCGGAGCAGTATGGCAATTTCGCCAAGGGCGGTGCGGCGATGACCTGCGCCTTCTCCAACCTGCCGAAATTCCTCGACAATGCCGGCAACAAGGATTCCGCCGTCACCGGCAAGATCGGCTCGATGCTGCCGCCGGGACGCGAGATCGACGGCAAGCTGATCAGCCGCTCGGTGCTCTGGTTCTCGCTGACCGGCATGGTCTCGTCGCAGTCGAAGAATCCGGAGGCGGCCTATCTCTTGCTGCAGTGGCTCGGCTCGGCCCGCATCTATGCCTGGATGAGCGCCAATCCCGGCGGCTATCTCGATCCGTTCCGGCTGTCGGACTTCGCCGATCCGCTGGTACGCCAGACCTATCACGCCTACCACATGGACGTGGTGCGCGAGACGGTGGCGCGCACGGTGCCAACCATCAACTATCCCGGCGCCACCGCCTTCCACAATGCGCTCGACGAGAACCTCGTGGCCTCGCTGACCAAGGCCAAGACGCCGGAGCAAGCGATGGCCGACACAGAGCGGGAGTGGAAGAAGATCGCGCGCCGCATCGGCGAGGACAAGCTCCTCGAAGCCATCAAGACCAACAAGGAGGCCTGGCCGACCGTTCTCGATCCGATCAGCTGATCCGCCTCCCTGGATCAGAACCGGAGGGGAGGGGCGTCAGCTCTTCCCCTCCTTCCTAACGCCACCAGCAAAGCAGCCAGATGAAGCGTTCCGTTCCTTTCGAGATATTCCGCTACGCCGCGATCCTCGCGGCGATGGCGGTGACGCTGGTGCCGATCCTGTGGATGGTGTCGATGGCCTTCAAGCCGATCGGCGAGTGGTCGGCGACGGGCGCCGACCTGACCTGGTGGCCGAAGCAGCCGACGCTTGCCAATTTCCAGTTCGTGTTCGGCCACTCAACCAACGACCTGATCGTCGCGCTCGACCACACGGCGGTGAAGCCGATCCTGTCGTCGCTCTTGTCGGCGGTGTTCGGAACCGTGATCGCCATGTCGGCGGGCACCGCCGCAGCCTATGGCTTGTCGCGCTTCGGCTCCGGCCAGAACCTGCCGCTGGCGCTGATCCAGCTCCGGCTGTTTCCGCCGATGGCCGTCATGATCCCGGTGATGATCATGTGGGCGTTCCTCAATCTCAACGACACGTGGTGGGGACTGGCGCTGATCTACGGCATCGTCACGCTGCCCTTCGCCTTCTGGCTGATGAAGACCTTCTTCGACGACATGCCACGTGAGATCGAGGAGGCGGCCCTCGTCGAGGGCTGCTCGCGGCTGCGCGTCTTCACCCGCATCACGCTGCCGATGATGCGCGCGCCTCTGGCAAGCGCTGCGCTCTTCGTGTTCATCCTCAACTGGTCGGATTATCTCATCGCGCTGCTGCTCACGACGCGCGAATGGGTGACGATCCCCGTCTATATGGCGTCGTTGTCCTCCTCGATGACTGGACAGCTCTACGGCGCCAAGGCCGCGCTCGGCCTGATCGCGGCGGTGCCGCCGGTGATCATGGGCATCGCCATCCAGCGTCACCTGGTGCGTGGGCTGACCTTCGGAGCGCTCAAGCAATGAGCGCGGTGACGGCGACGATTGCGGAGGACAAGATGGGCGCCGTGCATGCCAAGCCGGCCCAGCGGGACGAGGGCGCGCGGCTGGGCTTTCGCCTGACCCTACCGGCGCAGATCCTGGTGCTGTTCATCTCGGCCTTTCCGCTTCTGATGCAGCTCTACATCAGCGTCACCGACTGGTCGCCGCTGTCGGGTGTCGGCTGGTGGAACGCCTGGGAGATGTGGAACAGCTTCGCCAACTACACAGACCTCGCGGCCGACACGCGCTTCTGGAGCGCGCTGCAGCGTACCGCGATCGTCATGCTGGTCTGCGTGCCGGCGGAGTTCCTGCTGGGCCTCGCGCTGGCGACGCTGTTCGCCGACGATTTTCCCGGCAAGCGCATCTTCTATTCGATCCTCTTGATGCCGATGATGGTCGTGCCCGCGGTCGCCGGCTACATGTTCTTCATGCTTTTCCAGTCGGGCGGTCCGGTGAACGACATCCTGTCACGGATCGTTGGCGCGCCGGTCACCATCGCCTGGCTGTCGGATCCGACCCTGGCGCTGATCGCCGTCATGATCGCCGACATCTGGCAGTGGACGCCGCTGATGTTCCTCATTCTGCTCGCCGGCCTGGTCGGCGTGCCGGAGGACCAGATGAAGGCCGCGACGCTGCTCGGCGCCAATGCCTGGCAGCGCTTCACCACGATCGTGTTGCCGAAGATGAAGACGATCATCATTATCGCGCTGGCGATCCGGGTGATCGAGAATTTCAAGATATTCGACACGCTCTACATCATGACCGGCGGCGGCCCCGGCGTCGCCACCGAGACGATCTCCGTCTATATCTACAAGGTCACCACGCAGGACCTGATCTGGGGCTATGTGGCGGCGATCGCGCTGGCTATCCTGATCGTGCTCTCGATCGTCGCGGTCTACGCCATGAAGCGCATGTCGAAGAGCCGGGAGGAGCCGGCATGAGCGCGATCCACTTGCAAAACCTGGTCAAGAAGTTCGGCGACTTCACCGCGCTGAAGACGATGGACCTCGAGATCGCCGATGGCGAGTTCATGGCGCTGCTCGGACCTTCGGGCTGCGGCAAATCGACGACGATGAACATGATCGCCGGCATGGAAGAGCCGACCAGCGGCAAGATCCTGTTCGGCGAGCGCGACATGGCCGGCGTGCCGATGGGACGGCGCGGCGTGGGCTTCGTCTTCCAGAACTACGCCATCTTCACCCATATGACGGTGCGGCAGAACCTGGCCTACGGGCCCAGGATGCGTGGCGCCGCCAAGGCCGAGATCGACCGCCGCGTCGGCGCCATCGCCGAGATGCTGCAGTTGACGCCATTGCTCGACCGCAAGGCTGACAGGCTGTCGGTCAACATCCTGCAGCGCGTGGCGATCGGCCGCTCGGCGATCATGGAGCCGGCGATCTTCCTGCTCGACGAGCCGCTCTCCAATGTCGACGCCGCCTTCCGCGCGGTGATGCGCACCGAGCTCAAGCAGCTGCAGCGCCAGTTCAGGCAGACGATGGTCTATGTCACGCATGACCAGCTCGAGGCCATGACCATGGCCGACCGCATCGCGGTGATGGACCATGGCGTGCTGCAGCAGGTCGGCACGCCGCTCGAGGTCTACAACAATCCGGCCAATGTCTTCGTCGCGCGCTTCATCGGCGCACCGGGCATGAACCTGCTCAAGGGCAGCCCGGCGGAAAGTGACCGCGGACTGGTGATCGATCTCGGACCGCTTGGCGTCACGCCGCCCTTGCCGGGTGAACTGGCTTCGGCCGTGCGCGCGGCGCGCGGCGACGTGCTCTACGGCTTCCGGCCCGAGCAAGTGGCGCTTGCCGAGCGCGGGCTCTCGATGCCGGTGAGCTTCGTCGAGCGCATAGGCGCGCGCACCATCGTCCATCTCGGCGAAGGCGAGAGCGCGGTGAAGGCGGTGTTCGAGAACGATGTCGGGCTGTCGGTCGGGCAGACGGCGACCTTTGCGCCGCCGGCCTCGTCGGTGCGCGTCTTCGATGCTTCCACCGGCCTCGCAGTGAAGGCGGGCTGAGCCATGGCCGATATCGTTTTCCGCAATGTCACCAAACGCTACGGCAACACGCTTGCCGTCGACGATGCTTCCTTCACCGTCAACGACAACGAGTTCTTCTGCTTCTTCGGCCCGCCGCTGTCGGGCAAGTCGACGATCCTGCGCCTTGTGCTCGGCCTGGAAGCCCCGGATCAGGGCGAGATCCTGATCGGCGGCAAGCCGGTCAACAGCGTCTCGCCGGCCGAACGCAACGTCGCCATGGTGTTCCAGAACCTGGCGCTGTTCCCGCATATGAGCGCGCGCGACAATGTCCGCTTCCCGCTGGTCGAGCGGAAAGTGGCGGAAGCCGAGATCGAGAAGCGGCTGGCGGACGTCGCCACAAAACTTCACATCGGCCATATCCTGCACAAGCCGCCGGCGCAGCTTTCCGGCGGCGAGCGGCAGCGCGTGGCGATCGCGCGCGCCCTGGTGCGCGACCCGGCCGCCTATCTGATGGACGATCCGATCTCGGCGCTCGATGCCAGGCTGCGCGAGGAGACGCGCGTCGAGCTGAAGCGCATCCAGCGCGAGCTCGGCAAGACGCTGATCTATGTCACGCACGACCAGGAAGAGGCGATGTCGGTCGCCGACCGCATGGCCATCCTCGAAAACGGCCGGATCCGTCAGATCGGCGCGCCGGCGGAGATCTACGACCGTCCGGCAAGCGCCTATGTAGCGCGCATGCTCGGCTCGCCGATGATGAACATCCTGCCGTCGGTGCGCGGTGCGGGTGCGATCGAAGCGGCCGAGGGCGCAATCCGCATCGCCGATGACAAAGCGCCGGCCGAGGCGATCGAGATCGGACTCAGGCCCGAGGACATCAAGGTCCGGCCCTGGACGGACAACGGGACGAAGGACGGCCGCCCGGCGCGGGTGTTCGKGGTCGAGCCGCTCGGCGGCTACACCGTGGTGACCATAGAAGCCGGGCAGGCGCGGCTGAGAGCATTGCTGCGCGGCCAGCCCGACATCAGGCCGGATGCGATGGTGGCGATATCCTGCGAGCCGGGTCGCGTGCATTATTTCGACCAGGACGGAGGYGCGCTGTGACGGCGGCCGCAAGGACAGAATTTCGGGAGGAAGTGATGGCAGAAAAAGGCTTCGAGCCGGACGTCAAGGTTCGCACCAGGGAATACCGGATCGGTTGCGTCGGCGCCGGCATGATCATGGCCGAGTGCCATCTGGCGGCCTACAAGGAAGCCGGTTTCCCGGTGGTAGCGATCGCCTCCCGCACCAAGGCGAATGCCGAGAAGGTGGCGACGCGCTGGGGCATTGCGACCGTTCACGACACGCCGGAACAGCTGATCGAGGATCCCAGCGTCGAGATCATCGATCTGGCCTTTCCGCCGGACCAGCAGCCGGCGCTGATCCGCCATGCGCTGAAGCAGAAGCACATCAAGGCGATCCTGGCGCAGAAGCCGCTGGCGCTGTCGGTCGAGGAAGCCGTCAAGCTCCGCGACGAAGCGGCGAAGTCCGGCAAGATCCTCTCGGTCAACCAGAACATGCGCTACGACCAGTCGATGCGTGTCCTGAAACAGATCATCGACAGCGGCGCGCTCGGCGACATCGTCTTCGCGCAGATCGACATGCATGCGATCCCGCATTGRCAGACCTTCCTTCAAGGTTACGACCGGCTGACGCTAGCCAATATGAGCGTGCACCACCTCGACGTGCTGCGCTTCCTGTTCGGCGATCCCGACGAGATCACGACGCTGACGCGCAAGGACCCGCGCACTCGGTTCGACCATTCCGACGGCATCACCGTGTCGACACTGCGCTTCCCGTCGGGCGTGCTTGCGGTGTCGCTGGAGGACGTTTGGTCCGGCCCCCGCCAGGAGGGCTACAAGGACGACCAGCACATCAACTGGCGCGTCGACGGCACCAAGGGCGTCGCCAAGGGCACGATCGGCTGGCCGACCGGTGCGGCCTCGACGCTGACCTACGCTTCGGCCGAGACGACTGGCGGCGAGTGGATGAGCCCGAGCTGGGAGACGATGTGGTTCCCGCATGCCTTCATCGGCGTGATGGAGCAGCTCCAGCACGCGGTGAAGACCGGTACGCCGCCGGCGCTCTCCGTCGCAGACAACGTCAAGACCATGGCGCTGGTCGAGGCAGGCTATCGCTCGATGGCGGCGGGCCGCACGGTCAAGCTTTCCGAAATCTCTATCTGATCACCGCAACCGAAACACCAGACAACTGAATCGCTTACAGGGAGGAATTCACACCATGATGCAGGCAGGTATTTTCACGGGCTATTTCCCRTACGGCCTCGAGGAGACGGCGAAGAAGATCCGCGGGCTTGGTTTCAACACGGTGCAGCTCGATCTGCACTTCAAGGATATCGATCTGTCGGCCGGCCAGATCACCAAGGACAAGGCGAAGAAGGTGCGCGACACCTTCCGCGACCACAACCTGCCGGTCTGCTGCGTGTCGGGCTATACGAACATCATCCACCCGGACAAGGCGGAGCGCGAGAAGCGCGTCGGCTATCTCAAGGAGATCATCCGCAACGCGCGCCATTTCGGCTCGCCTTACGTGATCTCGGAGACCGGCACCTACAACACCGAGTCCGACTGGGTGCATCACCCGAAGAACAAGACCGAAGAAGGTTTTGAAGAGTGCCGCAAGGTGATCGCCGACCTTGCCCAGACGGCTTACGACCACGGCGCGGTGTTCCTGCTCGAAACCTATGTCAACAACGTCGTCGGCTCGGTCGAGGAGACGGTGAAGATGTTCGCGCAGGTCGACCACCCCGGCCTCGGCCTGCTGATGGACCCGACCAACTATTTCGAGACCCACAACATCGACCGGATGGACCAGATCCTGAACCAGGTCTTCGACACGCTGACCGACAAGATCAAAATAGCGCACGCCAAGGACGTGAAGCGTTCCGGCGACGACAAGTCCGAGAAGCATGCCGATATCGGCGATGCGGACGCGATGGAAAGCCACACCTTCCGCGGTGTCGGCGAGATCGAGCTACCGGCTCCGGGCCTCGGCTCGCTGAACTACGACCTCTACCTCCAGCGTCTCGCCGAAAAGCATCCGAACATCCCGATGATCATCGAGCATCTGTCGGAAGACGACGTGCCACGCGCCAAGAAGTTCCTCGACGGGAAGCTGCGCGCCAACGGCCTCTAAGATCGCCGGGCGCCGCCCCGTTTCGGGGGCGGCGCCCGCATTCGCAAGATAGGGAGTGGAGGAAACGAGATGTTGAAATTCGGATTGAAGCTGGCGGCCGCGGCGGCCGTGTTCGCGGGCGTCGCGTTCGGCTCGGCGGCGCAGGCCGCGGATGGCCAGAAGACGTTCTATCTCTTGTCGCATGGCGGCCCGTCCGACGCGTTCTGGATCGACTGGAACGCCGGCGCCACGAAGGCCTGTGACCAGCTCAAGGTGACCTGCAAGATCTCCTTCAGCGGCGGCGATATGGCGGCGCAGAAGGAAGCTTTCAATTCGGCGCTTGCCGCCAAGCCGGACGGCATCGCCACCACCTCGGCGCAACCGGGCTTGTGGACCGAGGAGGTCAAGGCCGCCAAGGCTGCCGGCATCCCGATCGTGTTCTTCAACACGGACGACCCGGCCACCGGACGCCAGGCCTATGTCGGCGCCGACCTCAGGGAAGCCGGCGCGATCTGGGCGAAATATCTCGTCGACCATAAGATGGTGAAGCAGGGCGCCAAGGTGTTCCTGCCGGTCGAGGTGCCCGGCGCCAGCTACCAGCAGCTCGAGACGGAAGGCATCGCCAGCGTCTTCGATCCGCTCGGCATCAAATATGACGTGGTCGATTGYGGCACCGATCCGGCCGGCATCATCGCCAAGATGACCGACTACATGGTCGCCAACAATCCGCCGGCGATCATCGCGCTGGGCGATTCCGTGGCGGCGAGCGTCAAGCGGGTGTTCGACGGCGCCGGCATCCCGGCCGGCAAGATCCCGGTCGTCGGCTGGGGCAATTCGAAGGAGACGGCGCAGGCGGTCAAGGACGGGTTCGTCAACGCCGCCGCCTGGCAATACCCCTCGGCGCAAGGCTTCATGCCGGTCGCGCTGCTCGGGCTCGCCGCTTCGGGCGAACCGATCGGCTACGACATCCACACATTCGGCCTCTATGACGCCTCCAGCGTCGAGCCGATCCTGAAGCTCTACGACAAGAAGTGAGAGAACTGGCGCCCGTCGCGCGAGCGTCGGGCGCCATGCAGAAAAGCATGGTTCAGCAAGTCATGACAGTTACAGCGGAAGATGGCGCGGGGCGCGCGAAAGGCAGGTCGAGCCTGATGCGCTCGCCGCAATTCTCCTCCTTCGTCATCCTCGTCGTGCTTCTGGTGGTGTTCGCGGTCGCCGACGGCAATTTCCTGTCGCCGCTCAACATCTCCAACATGATGGCGTTCCTGCCGGAGCTCGGCATTATCGCGCTCGGCATGACGCTGCTTCTGACCGCCGGCGAATTCGACCTGTCGGTCGGCGCGGTGTTCGGCCTGGCGCCGGTGATGGTGATGCTGCTGGTGCAGAATACCGGGGTCGATATCGGCGTGGCGCTGCTCGCAGGGCTGCTGCTCTGCATCGCGATCGGCGCGATCAATGGCGTGATCGTCACCAAGATCGGCATCTCCTCCTTCCTGGTGACGCTATCGATGCTGCTCATCGTGCGCGGCGCCGCGCTCTACATCACGCAGGGCTTTCCGCTGAAGTCCTGGGACCAGCCCGRCTTCTTCGTGACGCTGCTCGCCGGCAGCTTCAATATCGGCGCTTTCCGCTTCTACACCTCGCTCTGGTGGTTCATCGGGCTCTCRCTGCTTGCGGTCTATGTGCTGCGCTATGCGAAGCTCGGCAACTGGATCAGCGCCATCGGCTCCAACCGCAACGCGGCGGTGGCGCGCGGCGTGCCGGCCGATGCGGTCAAGATCTGGCTGTTCATCGCGACCTCCGTGCTCGCCGGTCTCGCCGGCATGATCAGCGCTTTCCGCATCTCGGCGGCCTCGCCGGTGGCGGGAACCGGCTATGAGCTCGAGGTGATCGCCATGGTCGTGGTCGGCGGCACGGCGCTGACGGGCGGGCGCGGCACGATTCTCGGCACCATCGTCGGCGCGCTGATGCTGCGCGCGATCCGCAACGGCATCGTGCTCGTCGGCGTGCCCGGGCTCGCCTACAACATCTTCGTCGGGGTCATCATCCTCGCCATGCTCATCCTGCACGCTTTGCTGCAGAAAAACGCCGCAAGGAGCTGACGACGATGCAGGAAGTGCTCCGGCTGCAGAACCTGCAAAAATCCTTCGGCAGCGTGCGCGCGCTGAAGAATGCCTCGCTGACGCTCAAGGAAGGCGAGGTGGTGGCGCTGCTCGGCGACAACGGCGCCGGCAAGTCGACCCTGATCAAGGCGATCTCGGGCGTCTTCCCGATCGATCGCGGCGATATCTATGTCCGCGGCGAGAAGGTCTCGATCCGCTCGACGCGCGAGGCGATGGACCTCGGCATCGAGACCATCCATCAGGACACATCGCTTGCGCCCGACCTCAGCATTGCGCGCAACCTGTTCCTCGGCCGCGAGCCGGTCAATCTCAAATGGCTGGGCGTCTTCGCGCCGCTCGACCTCGCCAAATTGCGCGACGCGGCCTCGGCGTTGCTGAAGCGCGTCGGCATCTCCAAGAAGCTCGACGCCGACGCCCTGGTCTCGACGCTGTCAGGCGGCGAGCGGCAGTCGATCGCCATCTCGCGCGCCATGCAGTTCGCCGCCAAGGTGATCATCCTCGACGAGCCGACCAACAATCTCGGCGTCGAGGAGASGCATGGCGTGCTGCGCTTCGTCAAGGAGATGCGCGAGGCCGGGCATTCGGTGCTCTTGATCACCCACAACATCCACCATGTCTTCGAGGTCGCCGACCGCATCATCGTCATGCGCCGCGGCGAGATCGTCGCCGAGCAGACCGTCGCCGACACCGACCTGTTGACCGTGGAAAGCCTGATAACCGGCGCCGACCTTTCGGCCCTGATGAAAAGGGCGCAGTGACGGCATGGTGAAGCTCTACGGTCAGACGCTTTCGCGCCGGCAGGTCGCCGAACGCTCCGGCATGCTGTCGCAATTCGCCGGGGTGCGGCTGATGACACTCGGCGACGGCGTCGAGCGCGGCATCCGCATGCTCGAATTCCGGACGGGCTCTGGGCTGCGCTTCACCGTGCTGGTCGATCGCGCGCTCGACATCGCCGATTGCGAGTACAAGGGCCAGGCGATCGGCTGGCATTCGCCGAGCGGTTTCCGCAACCCCGGCCTGCATGACTATGAAGGCGAGGACGGCTTCGCCTGGGGGCGGTCCTTTTCCGGACTGCTGGTCACCTGCGGCCTCGACCATATTCTCGGCCGCAACGAGGTGCCGGCCGAAAACTACAATTATCCCGGACGCAAGACCGTGACGCATTCGCTGCACGGGCGCATCGGCACCATTCCGGCGCGGCTCTCCGGCTATGGCGAAAGCTGGGACGGCGACCGCTGCGTCTTATGGGCGGAAGGGATCGTCCAGCAGGCGAGCGTGTTCGGCGAGGACCTGCATCTCATCCGCCGCATCGAGGCCGATGTCGGCGGCAGCGAGATCCGGCTCTCGGACCGCGTCGTCAACCACGGCTTCCACCGCACGCCGCATATGTATTTCTACCATGTCAATGTCGGGCATCCGCTGCTCGACGAAGGCTCGCGCTATCTGGCGCCGATCCGCGACGTGGTCTGGGCCGCGCATGCCGGCGAGCGCTACGAAGCGCAGAAGGTTGGCTACCGCACGGTGCCGGCGCCGCAATTGGGCTTCAGCGAGCAGGTCTGGCAGCATGAGATGGGCGCCGACAGCAAGGGCGAGGTGCCGGTCGCCGTCGTCAACGACCGGCTTGGCCTCGGCTTCGAGGTCGTCACCCGCAAGGACCAACTGCCCTGCTGCTATGAGTGGCAGAATTTCGAGGCTGGGCAGTATGCGCTTGGCATCGAGCCCTCGACGCACCATGTGCTCGGCAATCTAGCCGCGCGCGAGCGCGGCGAGATGATCTGGCTGGAGCATGGCGAGACCCGCGCCTATGACGCGGTGTTCCGCGTCCTCGACGGCAAGGATGCGATTGCCGATGCGGAACGAAGGATCGCGGCCATCGCCCGCCAGCCCGAGCAGGATTATCCTCAGCCCTCCGGCAATTTCCCAAGACTGGCGGGCAGGGCATGAGCGCGACATTTATCCATAGCAAGCCCTCCGGCCGGCGGACCGGATTGCCAGCGCTCAGTGAAGATTGGAGGCCGATGTGACGATGGCGAAGAAGCGCGACTACAGCCTTGTCGGCGAAAGCACGCGCCGGGCGATCGAGACCGGACTTGCGTCGGCCGAGTGGTACCACACCGACGTGGCGCGCAAGACCATGAAGGAATTGATGCAGCGCTCCGACGGGCCGGCGATCCGCGACACCATCATCTGGATCGCCGCGATCCTAGGCTCGGCGGCCGGCATCATCTGGTTCTGGGGCAGCTGGTGGATCGTGCCGTTCCTGTTCGTCTACGGCGTGCTCTACGGCTCGTCGAGCGACTCGCGCTGGCATGAATGCGGCCACGGCACCGCCTTCCGCACGCGCTGGATGAACGACGTCGTCTATCACATCGCCTCGTTCATGCTGATGCGCAACCCGGTGCAATGGCGCTGGAGCCATGCGCGCCACCACACCGACACCATCATCGTCGGCCGCGACGCCGAGATCGCGGTGATGCGGCCGCCGGACCTCATCAAGGCGGCTTTGGCTTTCACCGGCATCCTCGACTTCCGCTATTCGCTGCCGACGCTGGTGCGCCAGGCCTTCGGCACATTGTCGGACGACGAGAAGAGCTACATCCCAGAGATGGAGCAGCACAAGGCGGTGACCGCGGCGCGCTGGCACATGGCGGTATACGTCGCGACGATCGCTGTCGCGATCGCGCTTAAATCATGGATACCGCTGGTGCTGATCGGCCTGCCGCGCCTCTACGGCACCTGGCACATGGTGYTGACGGGGCTTTTGCAGCATATCGGGCTCGCCGACAACGTCACCGATCACCGGCTGAACACCCGCACCGTCTATATGAATCCGATCAGCCGGTTCATCTACTGGAACATGAACTACCATGTCGAGCACCACATGTTCCCGATGGTCCCCTACCACGCGCTGCCGAAGCTACATGAACTGATCAAGCACGATCTGCCGGTGGCGAACCCGTCGATGTGGCATGCCTATCGCGAGGTCTGGCCGGTGCTGCTCAGGCAGCTGAAATATGAGGACTATTATCTCAAGCGTGAATTGCCGCCGACGGCCAAGCCCTATCGCGGCGAATTCCATGATCTCGACATAACGGCCGCGGCCGCCGAATAGGCGTCGCGCGGCAATCCAAAAGAAAGGCCGGAGAAGGACGATGGCGGAGTGGATCGAAGCATGCGCGGTGGACGACGTGGACGAGGAGGATGTGATCCGCTTCGATCATGGCGGCCGCACCTTCGCGATCTACCGCTCGCCGGACGATGGCTTCTTCGCTACCGACGGGTACTGCACGCATGAAAAGGCCCATCTCGCCGACGGGCTGGTGATGGACGACATCATCGAATGCCCCAAGCACAATGGCCGGTTCAACTACAAGACCGGCGAGGCCAAGGGCGCGCCCGTCTGCGTCAACCTCAAGACCTATCCGGTCAGGGTCGAGGCCGGTAAGGTGATGATCGATATCGGCTGAAAGCCGCCAGACAAAACAGGATGTACCGATGAGCCGAAAGAGACCGACCGTTGCCGATCTGCGCGCCATGAAGGGCAAGCGGCAGCTTACAATGCTGCGCGTGCTGACTCTGGAGGAAGCCGAGGCCGCCGAGCGGGCAGGGGTGGACATCGTCTCGGTGCCGCCGGAACTGGTGCTCAACCCGCAATACCGCGATGCCGCGCCCAGCCTTTTCACCATGCCGGGCGAGAACTTCTTCGAGATCGGCACGGCGGACGATTTCGTGCGCTGGTCGTTCCGGCTCTACAAGGCCGGCGCCGACGCCGTCTATTGCAGCGCCGGCTACGCGACGATCAAGCGCATGGCCGACGACGCCATCCCGGTGATTGGTCACGTAGGCCTCATTCCTTCCCGCGCGACCTGGACCGGCGGCTTCAAGGCGGTCGGCAAGACCGCGGACACCGCCATGCAGGTGTTCGACGCGGTCAAGCAACTGGAGGCTGCCGGCGCGATCGGCGCCGAGATCGAGGTAGTGCCGGTGGAGGTGGCGAAGGCGATCTCCGAGCGCACTTCGCTGATCATGCTGTCGATGGGCGCGGGCACCGGCTGCGACGCGCAATATCTGTTCGCCGAGGATATTCTCGGCGCCAATCGCGGTCACATGCCGCGCCATTCGAAGGTCTACCGCAACTTCGCCGCCGAATATGACCGGCTGCAGCAGGAGCGCATCGCGGCGTTTTCCGAATATGTCGCCGACGTCAACAGCGGCGCCTATCCGGAAGACAGGCACATCGTGCACATGGATCCGGACGAGCTCACCCTCTTCATGAAGAAGGTGGATGCAAAGCCCTGAATATTTTCAACCGGTTGCCGGTGGGCTTTGCCAAATTCCGCTGACGAGAGCGGCATAAAGGGCTTCGGCGTCGATGCCGAGCGGCCTGTCTTCCTTGAGCATCGCCACATGCGAGCGCACGGCCGCGTGGATCGCGCCCGTGGCCGGCGCGAGCGTCAGTCCCTCGCGCAAATCGACGGCCTGCGCCGCAGCCATCAGCTCGAAGGCGATCAGCCGCCGCCACAGCACGATCATCTCGGCGCATTTGGCGACGGCGAGCGGCGTCTGCGTGGCGTGATCCTCGACGCCCTCGGACACCGGCAGGAAATCGAGCATCACCGGATTGGCCTTGTGACGGATCGCGGCCAGGATCGCCGTCACCGTCTTCTGCAGCGGAACGAAGCCGGCAGAAGCGCCGCCAACCGGCGAGAGGTATTTCGGCAGGCCGTGGCGGGTCGAGCCGGTGAGTTGGACGAAGCGCGCGGCGGACGCCGCCGCGCATTGCGCGATCGCCAGGCCGAGCGTCTCGAAGGCGAGCGACAGCGACGCAGTGTGGAAGTTGCCGGTCGACATGACCAGCTCGTCCTCGGCCAGCACAAGCGGATTGTCGGCGGCGGCGTTGAGCTCGATCTCGACGGCAAGCCTGGCATGGTCGATCGCCTGGATCAGCGCGCCGTGGATCGAGGGCATGCAGCGGATCGACAGAGGGTCCTGGATGGTGGTCGGCGCCGGCGCTTCATCGCGCGCCAGCAGGTCACGCAGGGCCTTCGCCGCAAGCTGCTGGCAGGCGCCCGGGCGCGCCTGGTGCTGGCGCGGGTCGAGGATGGTGCGGTTGGCGCCGATGCCTTCCATCGTCAGCGCGCCGGCCTGCTGCTGCTGGTCGAGCGCCGACAGTGCATCGGTGAGCGCCAGCGCTCCGGTCCCGGTGGAAACCGCCGAGGCGTTGATCAGCGATAGGCCGTCCTTCGGCGAGAGTGTGACGGGCGCAAGCCGCGCCATCATCAGCGCCTTGGCGGCAGGCATGCGGCGGCCCTGATACTCGGCTTCGCCGTCGCCGATCAGCACGCGGGCGATCGCCGTCATCAGCAGAAGGTCACCGGCGCCGATCGAGCCCAGCGACGGCATCACGGGATGCACGCCGGCATTGAGCGCTTCGACCAGTGCCGTGAACACGCGCGGCGACAGGCCCGAGCCGCCGGCGGCGAGCATCGCAAGGCGGGCGAACATCGCCGCACGCACCACCGGCACGGGCAGGACCTCGCCGACCGCGGCGCTGCGGCCTTCGATCAGCTGGCGCTGGAAGGCGCTCGCGTCGCCTTCTACCGCGGTGACGAGATTGGCGCCGAGGCCCCTGTTCAGCCCGTAGATCTGTTGCCCGCCGGCCGCGGCGGCATCGAGGATCTGGCGAGCCTTGTCGAGCTTTTCGAGGACAGCCGGCGTGACCTCGACCTTGCAGGCGTTGCGTGCGACCGCAACCACATCCTCGATGCTGACGCCGGCGCCGGTGAGAACGAGCGGGCTCATGCGAAGCGCAGCCTCTGGCCGATGCCGTTTTCGCCGGCCTTGGCGAGCATGGCCTTGCCGAGCGCGATGTCGGAGAGCGAGAGGCCGCGATGCCAGAACAGGATCGTCTCGCCATCGCTTTGCCGGCCTGGCTTGAGGCCGGCGGCGATCTGGCCGAGTTCGGCGTGCAGCGTCGCCTCGCTAAGCCGCCCCGTCTCGACATGGGCGCGCAGCGAGCCGAATTTGCCGCCCTTGCACTGGCCCCAGTCGTCGACGACAATCTTCTGCATGATGTCGGTAAGCGACAGCTCGACCGCGCTCATCGTGCCGTAGGGCACGACCAGCGCGCCGCGCTTGATCCATTCGGTCTTGAGCAACGGCTGCGGTTCCGGCAGCCGCGAGGCTTCGACGACGATGTCTGCGCCTTCGACGCAGCTTTTCCAGTCAGCCACGGCCATGACCGGCTTGCCGAGGTCGGCGGCCAGCCTCGCGACAAAGCTATCGCGGCTTTCGGGCCGGCGTGAGTGGACGCGGATCTCGTCGAAATCGAAGAGATGGTCGAGCAGGCGCACGTTCCAGTAGGCGGTGCCGCGCGCGCCGATATGGCCGAGCACCTTTGACGACTTCTTCGCCAGATGCTTGGCGCCGATGGCGGTGACGGCGCCTGTGCGCATGTCGGTGATGACGGTGGCGTCGAGGATGGCGCGCGGCGCGCCGGTGCGCGGATCAAAAAGATTGAGGATGCCGAATTCCGACGGCAGGCCATGCATGTAGTTGTCGACATAGTCGCCGACGATCTTCACGCCGGCGGCGTCGAGCGGCGCCACATAGCCGCGCAGGACGTTGAAATGGCCGCGGAAGGAGGGATCCGGCTCGAGATGGACGCGCGGCTCGATAACGGTCCGGCCATTGCCCTGGGCGATGAGACCGGCTTCGACGGCGCCGATGATCTCGGCGTCGGTCATGGCAAGTGCCTCGATGTCGAGAGCATTGAGGTAGTCGATATAGATGGGCTTCATGCATCTCCCTCGGCCGGCCCGCGCTCTTCCATAACAGGCGGCGAGGCGACACGAAAGTTTGTTGGATAAGCTCTGAGCTGGTTCGGCCTTACGCTATTCAACCAAAGCGTCATGACCAACATTCCCGACAACGTAGCCGTGTCCCAACCCGCAAATTCCGCGCGGCGGCGATGCCTCTCCGGGTTCTGCCGGCCGATATCCGGGCCGAAGTTTCAAGTCATTCCACGAACGAATGACGTCGCGCCGGGCGTATTTCGCGGAGTTAAATTGCGTCGGCTCCGCCGACGTCGAACAGGCTCTTCCGCCGGCCGCGCGATCGCGGCAACGTATTGCCAAAAAGCGCAAGAGTTTCCGCCTATTGCGCCAGTTACGGCAATCGATGCGTCCACTCGGAAAATAGTCGGAGAGGCGCGGGTCTTGAACGCGGATTCATTTGACGAGCCGCTGTTGAGCCGATTAGCTTTCGTGCGGGATGGGGGCCGCCAAGGCCTTGCCATCGGGGCGAAAGACATAAGCGATGAATGCGATCGGCTGGCCGAACTGGAGGCGCCTTAATCAGGAGGGCATCGTCTTTGCCATCGCCATCCTTTTGTTCGCCGCCGCTGCGCTGGGCCTGCCCGGGTTCCTGACCGCCGACAATCTGGTCGCCATCGTCCGTTCGGTCTCGGTGCTCGGCATTCTGGCGCTCGGCATGGCGGTCGTCATCATCGGCCGCGGCATCGACCTGTCGGCCGTGGCGATCATGGCGATGTCGGTCGCCTGGTATCTGCAACTGCTCAACACCGGAACCTCGGATGGGCTGGCCTTCCTCTATGTGCTGGCGGGCGTTTTAGCCATCGGCCTGCTCAACGGCTTCCTCGTCGCCTATGCCGACGTGCCGGCGATCTTCGTGACCTTGGCCACCGGCTCCTTCGTGTTCGGCTATGTGCGCTCGCAACTGATCACGCAGGATGCCGTGCCGGTGCCTGGGGGACATTGGGTCGAGCTGCTCGGCGGCGTCCGCTTCCTCGATATTCCGGTCGAGGTGTTCGTCTTCGCCGGGTTGGCCTTCCTGGTCTTCCTGTTCCTGCGCTACACCAAATGGGGCCGCTTCATCTATTTCGCCGGCGACAATCCGGTCGCCGCCCGCAACATCGGCGTTCCGGTGCGGCCCATGCTGGTGCTGCGCTACGTGCTCTCGGCTTTTGTGGCCCTGATCGCCGGGCTTTTGACGGCGGCCAGCCTGCATTCGATCAACACCCGCATCGTCAACTCGACGCTGCTCTACGACATCGTGCTGGTGGCGGTGATCGGCGGCATCGGCCTTTCGGGCGGCAGGGGCGGGGTGCGCAACGTGCTGGTGGGGGCGGCGCTGATCGGCATCCTGCTCAACGCCATGACCATCATAGACATTCCGTTGCTCTACCAGAACCTGATCAAGGCGGCGATCCTGCTCGGGGCCATCATCGTCGACGGCATCATCAATCCGCGCGACGAACAGACCGCGCAACAAGGCGACATTTAGAGCAGATGGGCCAGCCCATCTGCTCTGGGGGTACCCGGAGCGATCGCGACGATCGGCCGGCAATGAAAACCGAACCAGAGGATGTGACATGAAACTACTCAGAACATTGATGGCGGCCGCCACGGCGCTCGCCGTTACCGCCTTCGTGGCGCCGAGCTTTGCCGCCGACGATCCGGGCCCCGCAGCCTATGCCAAGGCGCTCAACGGCAAGCGCGTCATGCTGGTGCCGCTGGCGATGGGCTTCGACCTGGCGCAGGGCTGGGCGCATTACCTGAAGAAGGAGGTGGAGGCCTGGGGCGGCACGTTCGAGACCCGCGACCCGAACTGGGTCGTCGATGCCGGCGCGCAGGCGATCACCGATGCGATCGCTTCCGACACCCGGCCTGATGTTCTGATCATCCACGCGCCGGACCTCAACTCCTATTCGAAGCTGATGAAGAAGGCGCAGGCCGCCGGCACCTATGTACTGCTGGTCGACAACCCGGCCAATTTCCCGGCCGACGCATTTGTCGGCAGCGACTGGGACAAGCTCGGCCAGCTCGAGGCCGAAGCGGCGATCAAGGGCTGCGGCGAGAATTCGTCCAAGAAGATCGGGCTGGTGCAGGGCGACCAGGCGAACTCGTCCAGCCTCTACCAGTATGCCGGCATCATGAAAGTGCTGGAGAAGCATCCCGACTTCCAGGTGGTGGCAAAGCCGGATTCGAATTGGGACGCGACCACCTCGCGCAACGTGACGACGACGATGCTGCAGCAGCATCCCGACATCTGCTCGATCATCGACTTCTGGGACGGCGACGCCACCGGCGCCTCGGCGGCGATCCGCGACGCCAAGCTCGACGGCAAGGTGTTCCTGGTCACCACCGGCGGCGGCGAAAAGGCCGCCGATTGCGACAAGCTCGTGGACGGCACCTATGGCGCCGTGGTGATGACCGACCTTGCCCGCCAGTCGGGCGACATGAACGCCATCATCAAGTTCCTGCTGCAGAGCGGCCAGCCGGCCGGCACCTCGCACACCTACATCTACACGCTGGAGAAGGCGACGACCAAGGCCGATCTCAAGCCCGACAGCTGCTGGGACCTGAAGGCGCTGCAGGCCGAAGCGGCGGCGAAATAAGCCGCGCCGCCCGAGAGCATCCCACGAGGTGGCCGGATCGGTCCGGCCACCTCTTTTCCCATTGAGTGACAGCAGTAGCCGATGACTTTTCGTGAACGCCTCCAGGCCTGGCGCTACAATCTCGTGCCCGACCATCTGGTCGGCGAGATCCTGACCAAACGCTGGACCGACAACGCCATCCCATTCCTGGCGCTGGTGGCGACGCTTGGCGTGTTCGGCTCGATCATTCCGGGCTTCTTCAAGCTCACCTCGCTGCAGGAATCGACCCGCCAGCTCGGCGAGTTCTCGCTGGTCGTCATCGGCATGACCGTGGTGATGCTGGGCGGCGGCATCGACCTTTCGGTCGGTTCGATCTTCGCGCTGTCTTGCTTCTCAGCCGTCTACGTCTTCTTCATCCTCGAGCAATCCATCTGGCTGGCGCTGGCCGCGGCGCTTGCGGCCGGGCTCGTCTTCGGCGCCATCAACGGATACCTGGTCGGATATCTGAGGCTGCGCGCCTTCCTCACCACGCTGGTCACCTTCATCTTCGGGCGGGCGCTGTTCGACATCCTCGTCACTGCCTATGCCGCCGACGTGCAGCTTTCCCAAGCGAGCTCCGATGTGCTCGACTTCATCGGCGACGGCACGTTCTGGGGCCTGTCGGTTTCGGTCTGGCTGGCGATCATCCTTGCCATCGTCACGCATGTCGCGCTGACCCGCTCACGGCCGGGCTGGCATGTGCTGGCGGTGGGCGGCTCCCGGCGCTCGGCGCACAATGCCGGCATCCGGGTGCGCCGCACCGTGTTCATGACCTATGTCTTTTCCGGCTTCTGCGCCTCGATCGGCGGATTCCTCATCGCCTGCCGGTTGAGCGGGGCAGGGCCGGGCACCGGCCTCAATCTGGAAATCATGGCGCTGACGGCGGCGGTGGTCGGCGGCGTCAGCCTGGGCGGCGGACGCGGCTCGGTGGTCAAGGGCCTGATGGGCGCGATCATCGTGCTCACCATGACCAACGGCCTGATTCGGCTGGGCTACGGCACCGGCACCAACCAGATGGTGCTCGGCATCCTCCTGGCCGTCGCCGTCACCATCGACATCCGCTGGCTGAAGAACCGCCATAAGGTGCTGAACGAGGTCTATGTCGCGCCGGTCTACCTCAAGATGGGCGAGACGCAATCGGCCGCGCCCGGCTCCGGCACATCCTACGAACTCGACAATCGGCTCTCGGCCGCGGACCATATCGGGCTGGGCGAGCTGGAAGGGCCCGAGGACGTCATCCTCGACCGCGACGACCATCTCTATTGCGGCACCCGCCATGGCGAGATCGTCCGCTTCTTCGCGCCGGACTACAAGCGCTCCGAGGTTTTTGCCCATATCGGCGGCTTTCCGCTGGGCTTGGCCTTCGACCGGGACGGCAACCTGATCAGCTGTGTCGGCGCCATGGGGCTCTATTCCGTCTCGCCGGACCGGGATGTGAAGCGGCTGTCGGCCGAGACGGCGCGCTCCTGGACCTCGATCGTCGACGATGCGCGCCTGCGCGACCCGAACGATTGCGACATAGCCCCCGACGGCCGCATCTATTTCACGGATTCCACCAAGCGGTACGACGCCCACGATTGGGCGCTCGACTCGATCGAGAACCGCGCCACCGGTCGCCTTCTGGTCTATGACCCAAAGGACGGTTCGACCAAGACGCTGCTCGACGGCTATCGCTACACCAACGGTGTCTGCATGGCGCATGACGRCAAGTCGCTGTTCTTCGCCGAAAGCTGGGCCTGCCGCGTGCACCGCTACTGGCTGGAAGGGCCGAAGGCCGGCACAGCCGAATGCGTCATCCGCGACATGCCGGGCTATCCCGATAACATCAACCGGGCGTCGGACGGCAATTACTGGATGGCATGGCTCGGCATGCGGACACCGAGCTTCGACCTGTCGCTGCGCCATCCCGACATGCGCAAACGCATGACGCGGCGCCTGCCGAAGGACGAATGGCTGTTTCCCAACATCAACACCGGCGGCGTGGTGAAGTTCAACGAAAAGGGCGGCATCGTCGAGACGCTCGGCGATCTTTCCGGCAACGCGCATCCGATGGTGACCTCGATGCGCGAGCACAAGGGCTATCTTTTCGTCGGCGGCATCCTCAACAACCGCATCGGGCGCTACAAGATCGCCGGCGCGGACCCGAACTGGACAAGCCCCGCTTCCTATTGGGGGGCGAAGCCATGATCCTCGATCCGATCCTGGATGTCTTCCGCGGCAAGGCGGTCACCATACCGCCGCTCGACGGCGCCTTCCGTCCCAACACGCGGCTGGACGACCTGCCTGCTTTCGCCGAACTGACGGAACCGGACAATCTGCTGGCGGCCGGCGGGCGTCTGCTTGTCTCCAGCGGCAACGCCATCCTGACTGTTGCGGCCGGTTCCGAGCCCATCGTGGTCGAGACCTTTCAATCTTCCGTCACCGCGCTGGCGCTGTCGCCAGCGGGCGAACTCACGGTCGGATTGGAAAGCGGCAAGCTGCTCATTGCCGGCAAGGAGGTTTCGCTGCCGGCCGGGATCCGCTGCATCACGGCGCTCGCCTATGCGGATGACGGCACGCTGTGGCTGGCCAATGGCTCCAGTGAGCACGCGCCGTCGCAATGGGCGGCCGACTTGATGAAGAAGGGCGCGTCCGGCTCGCTTTGGGCGCGGCCGGCCGGCGGAGATTTTCGCAAGGCGGCCGACGGCATCGCTTTCCCATACGGGCTCTATCCTGCCGGCGGTGATGTGGTGGTCAGCGAGAGCTGGCGCCATCAGCTGGTCCGCTTCAGCGCGACCGGCAATCGCGCCACGGTGCTGACGCATCTTCCCGGCTATCCGTCGCGACTGGCGCCGGCCGGCGACGGCGGGGCGTGGCTGACGCTGTTTGCGCCGCGCAACCGGCTGATCGAATTCGTGCTGCAGGAAACGCATTATCGCCAGGACATGATCGACCAGGTGCCGCCGGCCTACTGGATCGCGCCGGCGCTGGCCTCCAACCGCAGCTTCCTCGAGCCGCTGCAATGCGGCGGCATCCGTACCATGGGCATCCACAAGCCGTGGTCGCCCAGCCGCTCCTACGGGCTCGTAGTCAGGCTCGACCGGGACATGCAGCCGCAATTCAGCCTGCACAGCCGCGCCAACGGCACGCGCCACGGCATCTGCAGCGTCGCGGAAAAGGACGGCCGCCTGTTCGTCGGCTCGAAGGGCGGCGATTGCGTGCTGGCGCTCGACGCAATCACGGGAGGTTTCTGATGGAACCGATCGTTCGTCTGGAGGACGTGACGAAAACCTACCGCGGCGTGCCGGCGGTGAAGAACGTCACGTTCGATTTGAGGAAAGGCGAGATCCATGCCCTGCTCGGCGAAAACGGCGCCGGCAAGTCGACGCTGACCAAGATCATCGCCGGCGTCGTCGACGCCACTTCGGGCAGGATGTTCCACAAGGGCGTCGAGACGGCTTACGCCTCGCCGCATGCAGCACTTGAAGCGGGCATCGCCATGGTGTTCCAGGAGACCAGCCTGGTGCCGTCGATGACGGTGGCGCAGAACCTCTATCTCGGCACGGAGAAATTCCTCAACCGGCTGCGCGGCACCTACATCTCGGCGCAGCAATTCCTGCAGTCGCTGAACTTCCCGGTCGACCCGAACGCGATGGTGGCCACGCTTGGCGCCGCCAAGCGGCAGATGGTCGAGATCGCGCGCGCCGTCCACCACAATGCCGAGATCATCATCTTCGACGAACCGACGGCGACGCTGACGCCGGAGGAGAAGCGCCATTTCTTCGCGCTGATCCGGAGGCTTAAGGCGCGCGGCGTGTCGATCGTCTTCATCAGCCATGCGCTGGAAGAGGCGCTGATGATCGCCGACCGCATCACCATCCTGCGCGACGGCGAACTGGTGATCACCGACGAGACATCGGCCTTTGATCGCGACAGGATCGTCGCCGCCATGGTCGGCCGCTCGCTGACGGGGCAGATCTACCGCCAGCGCGACGAGACGAAATTGCGCAAGGCCGGCAAGAAGGTGCTCTCGGTGCAGGACATCTCGATGAGCAACATCGTGCGCAACAATTCGTTCTCGATCTTCGAGGGCCAGATCACCGGCGTGTTCGGCCTGATCGGGTCGGGCCGCACCGAGACCTTCAAGATCGTCTCGGGCATCTACAAGCGCGACTTCCTTCGCGGCGGCGCGATTGAATTGGACGACAAGCCGGTGCGCTACCTGGTGCCAAGCGAAGCGGTGGCCGACGGCATCGTCTATGTCACCGAGGACCGCAAGAGCGAAGGCATCTTCGAGACGATGGGTATCGCCGAGAACCTGTTCGGCGGGTTGTTGGCCGCCGGCCGGGAAAAGGCTTGGGTGATCAACCAGCAGGAGATGCGGCAGCTTTCCGCCGAATGGACGAAGACACTCAACATCAAGGCGATCAACGACAATGCCCGCGTGGTCGAGCTTTCCGGCGGCAACCAGCAGAAGGTGGTGATCGGCAAGGGCCTGGTGCAGCAGCCGCGCATCGTCATCTTCGACGAGCCGACGCGCGGCGTCGACGTCGGCGCCATCGCCGAGATCCACCAGATCATCAACCGGCTGGCCGACGAGGGCCTCGCCGTCGTCGTCATCTCGTCCTACCTGCCGGAGATCATGAACCTGTCGGATCGGATTCTCGTCTGCCGCCAGGGCCGCATCGTCGAGGAGTTTTCGCCGGCGGAGGCGACAGAGGAGAAGATCATGTATGCGGCGGTGCACTAGGGTGTGGCGACGGCGGATGATCGCGCGGTTGGATCGAATACATGGAGATTAGCCGGGGCGTCTGTCATTTCGTCATCTACGGGCGGAGCAAGGAGCGAAGCGACGCGCGCAGACCCGAGGATCCATGCCGTTACTTTTAGGCGCCGCAACGGCCCAGAATTCTGCTCGGCTGCGCCCTTCGCGCGAGGTCACGGAATGGATTCTAGGGTCTGCGCGCGTCGCTTCGCTCCTTGCTCCGCCCTAGAATGACGATGCTGAGGCGCTTTGGCTAACCTCGCGGCCGCGTGTTGTCTTGAGCTAAAAACTGAATCGGACAAACGGGTTAGCCGTCTATGCGCAACGCTTGATTCAACGAATTCCCTCAACGATTCAAACGAAAGGACCAAACCATGGCCACCACAAAACTGCTCAGCGATGCCGAGGTCGAAAAGATCCCGGCGGTGAAGGCCGTGTTCGACGATATCCGGGCTACGCGGAAATCCGACTTCGTCAACAATTTCTGGCGCGGGCTGGCCAACGATCCGGCGTCGCTGAAGCGGGTGTGGGAGCAGCTCAAGGCGGTGATGGTCGCCGACAGCGCCATCGACCCGCTGACCAAGGAAATGATCTATATCGCTGTCTCGACCGCCAACAGCTGTTCCTACTGCGTCCATTCGCATACGGCCGCCGCGCGGGCCAAGGGCATGACAGACGCGCAGCATGGCGAGCTTGTGTCGATCATTGGGCTGGCCGGCCAGACCAATCATCTCGTCACCGCCATGCAGATCCCGCTCGATCCGCAGTTCGAGGTGAAGTGAGGCGCCGGCTTTTCCTCCACAAGGGGAGAAGGGGAATCCGCGCTACGCCGGCCGATACACTTTCTCCGCCGTGTTCCAGAAGATGTTTGCCTCTGCTTTGGCGCCGTACCTGGCGATTGCCGCGCGGTGCGCCTTGATCAGCTTGGCGTGGCTGGTCCACAGCTTTTCGATCGGGAAGTTCGAGCCGAACATCAGCCGGTCGCTGCCGAGGATTTCTATCGCGTTGTCGACGATATAGGCGATGAGATCCGGGTCGTTGCGGTGAACGAAGGTGCCGAGTCCCGAGAGCTTAGCGTAGAAATTGGGTGCCGCCGAAAGCGTGCGGAGACCCGCCTTCCACGTTTCGGTGGTTTCCGGCTCCATGCCGGTCAGCATGCCGGCGTGGGTGAGGATGAAATTCGTCTGAGGGTTTTCGCCGACCAGCGTCAGTCCATCCTTCATCTGCGCGGGAAAGAGCTGCAGGTCGAAGGAGAGGCTGTAGTCCTTCAGCCGCGCCACATTGGCGCGAACCTTCGGATCGATCACCTGGTCGGCCGAGGCGGCGAAGCGGAAAGCGGGCGTCTGGTGCCAGTGCAGTTGCATGCGCACGCCGCGCAGTAAGGGATATTTCATCAGCCGGTCGATCTGCAGTCGGACGTCGTCGACCGTCATGTCGGCATAGCCGACAATGGCGTGCGGCCAGCCGGTCTCATCGGCGGTCTTCTGCAGGAAGGCGACCTCTTTTTCGAAATCCTCCTTGGCCCAGTTGGTCTGCACGTAGACGGCCTTCTCGACGCCCGAGCCCTTCTGGTCCTCGAGGAACTCCGTGATCGGATAGTCGCGGCGGATCGGCTCGTAGGGGCCGAAGATGCGCGGCACCATCGGCCCGACCAGCCAGGGCTGGTCCTTCTGGCGCCAGATGTGGAAATGCGCGTCGATGGCTTTCTGCATCACGATACCCTTTTCCAGATGGAAGCGGCCGCCGGAGCGGGGCGGGCGAGCGACAGGATGAAATCGGTCAGGCTCCCCACCGATGAGCCATCGACCAGGTCGTCGAGCACCGGCAGGACGGCGCGAAGTGCGGCTGTCGCTGGGCGAAAGCGCGGATCGCCGGCGAGGGGCGTTGCCAGCGACAGCCGGAAGGCGCGGGCGCTGAAGCGGCGCATCGCGATCTCCAGTTCGGTATGGCTGCCGCGTTCCAGGCCGTCGGACAGGATGACGACGCAGGCGCCGCGCGCAAATGCGGAAAAGCGTGGCACCGCAAGGAAGGCGAGCAAGGTCGGACCCATGCGGGTGCCGCCGTCCCAATCGTCGACAAGCGTTGCGGCGCGCGCAAGTGCCTGCTCACGGTCGCGGATTCGCAGCGCGGACGTGACGCGGGTCAGGCGTGTGCCGAAGGTGAAGACTTCGGCACGGTCCGCGCCTTGCACGGCCGCGTGAGCCAGCTTGAGGTAATCGGAAGTGTGCAGCTTCATCGAGCCGGAAACGTCGATAAGCAGGAGCAGCTTTCGCGGCACGGCCTGCCGGCGGCGCAGCAGCGGCGAGGGGATGTCGCCGTCGGCGCTGACGATTTCGCTCAGCGAGCGCCTGAGGTCGAGCGTGCCGCGCGAGCGGGTGCGCGCAGTGCGGAAGGAACGGCGCGCGGGCAGGGCGGACGCGAGCTTGCGGCGGAACTGGCCGAGACCGTCGGCATCGCGCTGGAAATCG
Organism: Mesorhizobium sp. LCM 4577; assembly: GCF_001854795.2. NCBI lineage: Bacteria > Pseudomonadati > Pseudomonadota > Alphaproteobacteria > Hyphomicrobiales > Phyllobacteriaceae > Mesorhizobium > Mesorhizobium sp. LCM 4577. The sequence goes on from NZ_MDDU01000013.1 coordinate 403,872, forward strand.
CGCCTGCTCAGTTGTTCAAGCGCCGAGGAGAGCTCGCCGCCTTTTTCCTGGCGAGCGACCTGGTTTTCTTCCTCGCGCGTGCCGCGATCGTCCTTGACGCGGGTTTCGTCCTCTTCGCCTTCGATCGGGGGCTTGGCGTCGCCGTAGAAATAGCTGCGGAAATGCGCCTCGAATTCGCCGCGGCGATCGGGCGAGGGCGCGAGCGTTGCGAGCGCCGCCTCGCGGATGTCGGTCATCGAGCGCGGACCAAGCAGGGTGACCGCTTGCATGAAGCTGGCGATTTGTTCTGGAGCGATGGCGAAAGCGTGATCACGGAGCAAACGGGCGAAGCCGAGGAAAGCGGCGGCGGCAGGGCGCAGGTTTTGCGGACGCCTCATTCCTTCGCGCCCCCCTCTGTCCTGCCGGACATCTCCCCCACCAGGGGGGAGATTGGTAGCTTGGGCGCACCGCTCAATCCAGCGGCGTCGGCGATTGGCGAAAGCCGATGCGACAGCTGATCTCCCCCCTTGCGGGGGAGATGTCCGGCAGGACAGAGGGGGGTGCTGTCCCGCCAGCGTCGCGCATTAGCCTTGGGGTATCGCGCCAGCGTGTTGCGATTGCTCATCACCCCAGCGCCTCCTCGACAATCCTCCCCAGCTCCGGCGCGATCGCCGACAGATCCTCCTCGTCCTTGATCAGCACGCCGATGGCGCGGCGGAAGGCTTCCGGCCAAGGGCTGCCGCCYTTTTCGAGGATGGTGGCGGCATTCGCCCATTCGACCGCTTCGGCGATGCCCGGCGGCTTGGCCAGCGGGCGGGCGCGGATCTCCTGCACGGCATTCGCCACCGCGCGCGCCGTCGCTTCGGCGACGTCACCCGAGCGCATCATGATGATCTCGGCCTCGCGCTGGGCGTCGGGGTAGCCGATCCAGTGGTAGACGCAGCGTCGGCGCAGCGCCTCGGCAAGCTCGCGGGTGCGGTTCGAGGTCAGGATGACGATGGGCTGCTTTGCCGCGCGGATCGTGCCGCGTTCCGGGATGCTGATCTGGAAGTCGGAGAGGAATTCGAGCAGCAGCGCTTCGAACTCGTGGTCCGAGCGGTCGATCTCGTCGACCAGAAGCACGCGGTGCTCCGGCGCCCGCAGCACCTGCAGCAGCGGCCGGGCGATCAGGAAACGGTCGTCATAGATGTCGATCTCGTGCTCGCCGGCGTGGCGGATGGCAAGCAGCTGGCGCTGGTAGTTCCATTCGTAGAGCGCATGTCCGGCGTCGATGCCTTCGTAGCATTGCAGGCGCACCAACTCGCGTCCAAGCAGTTCGGCGACCGCCTTCGCGGCCTCGGTCTTGCCGACTCCCGGCGCGCCTTCGAGCAACAGCGGCTTGCCCAGGCGGATCGCGAGGAAGATCGCGGTGGCCAGGCTGTCGTCGGCCAGATAGCGCGAAGCGGCAAGGCGCTCGGCTATCGCCCCAGGCGAAGCGGCGACCTCCACGGCGTCGGTGTTTGCCATCTTCCCGCTCAGCCCGCGGCCTGCRCCTTCAGCGCGCGCAGGATGCGCTCCGGCGTGATCGGCAGCGTGTCGATACGCACGCCGACGGCGTCGAAGACGGCATTGGCGACGGCCGGTATCTGCGGGTTGGCGCACATCTCGCCCGGCCCCTTGGCGCCGAACGGACCGTCAGCGGAAGGACGCTCCAGCACGATGATCTCGGTCTCGGCCAGATCGCCGGGGCCCGGCATCAGATACTGGTTGAAATCGGTGCCGCCGTGATCGCGGTTTGGATAATAAGGCTCGGTCGTTTCGTAGAGCGCGTGGCTGATGCCCATCCAGGAGCCGCCGACCAGCTGCTGCTCGACCATCTTCGGGTTGAGCGCGCGGCCGATCTCGAAAACGTTCTTGACGGTGAGCACCGTCACTTCGCCGGTCTCGTCGTCGACCTCGACTTCGGCCACCGTGCAGGCGTGGGCGTAGCAGGTGGAGGGCTTCATCGCGCCGGTTTCCTTCTCCGGGTAGGAGCGCGGGATCAGGAACATGCCGCGGCCCGAGATCGAGCGGCCGCGCTTGAAATGCGCCGACAGCGCGACATCGAAGATGGAGATCGATTTCTGCGGCGCGCCCTTCACCTGGATGTTGCCCTGGCCGTCGGTCTCGAGGTCGGAGGCGTTCACCTCCAGCTCTTCGGCCGCCACTTCCAGCATCACCTGGCGCGCTTCCTTGGCCGCCTGGATGACCGCGTTGCCGGCGCGGTGCGTGCCGCGCGAGGCGAAGGTGCCCATGCAGTGCGGGCCGGTGTCGGTGTCGGCGGTGTCGATGATGACCCGGTCCGTCGRCACGCCGATCGTCTCGGCGCAGATCTGCGCCATGATCTGCTTCATGCCCTGGCCGAGATCGACGCTGGAAAGCGTGACCATGAAATTGCCGGTCGGCGTCGAATGCACCAGCGCCTGGGTCGGGTCGCCGCCGAGGTTCATGCCGGTCGGATAGTTGATCGCGGCAACGCCGCGTCCACGCCGGATCGCCATCTCAGGCTCCCTTCCTGTAGGAGGACATCGCCATGTATTTTTCGGCCACCGGCCAATTGGCAGCGCGCGAGGCCTCCTGCATGCATTCGATGAGCGCCGCCCCCTCGGTCGGCTGGCGATGCGCCTTCATGTCGCCGTCGCGATAGGCGTTGATGAAGCGGAATTCGAGCGGGTCCATGCCGATTAGCCGCGCCAGCTTGTCCATCTGCACCTCCAGCGCGAAGTCGCCGATGGTGACGCCGAAGCCGCGCATGGCCGACGAAGGGGTGCGGTTGGTGTAGACGCAATAGGTGTCGATCCAGACATTCGGGATCGTGTAGGGCCCGGGATAATGCGCGGCGCCTTTCTGCGCGCCATAGGGCGAGTGGCGGGAATAGGCGCCGGCATCGGTGTAGCCGGTCACCTTGCGGGCGACGATACGGCCGTCCTTCATGAGGCCGTCCTTGATCACCACCTTCTCGGCCGCGCGCGGCGAGGAGATTTGCATCTCCTCCTCGCGGCTGTAGATAAAACAGACCGGGCGTCCGGTTAGCTTGGCGCCGAGGATGGCGATCGGCTCGACGATGACGTCGACCTTGCCGCCGAAGCCGCCGCCGACCGTACCGCCGACGAAATGCAGCTTCGAGCCCGGCATCTGCAGGATGATCGATGTGTTGTCGAGGGTGAAGAACATCGCTTGCGTATTGGTGTAGCAGGTGAAGCGGTCATTGCCCTCGGGCGCCACCACGCAGCCGGTGGTCTCGGTCGGCGCATGCTCGATCGGCGAGGACTGATAGGACTGTTCGAGAATGTGGTCGGCCTGGGCAAAACCGGCCTCGACGTCGCCGAAGCGCACCTTTCGGCATTCGCCGCTGTCATAGAGATAGTAGTTCTGGCCGTGATATTCGTTGACCAAAGGCGCGCCGGGCTTCAGCGCCTCCTCCATGTCGAAGACCGCGGGGAGCACCTCGTAGTCGACCTTGACCTTGGCGGCGGCCTCCTGCGCGGCGCGCTCGGTCTCGGCCAGCACCGCCACCACGGCCTCGCCCTTCCAGCGCACCTTGCCGTCGGCGAGCACGGTTTCGTCCTCCGGCCCGATCTGGATAAGGATCAGGATGGTGTAGACATTGTGCGGCACGTCCTTGGCGGTCAGCACGCGCACGACGCCGGGGTGCTTCTCCGCTTCCGACGTATCGATCGAGCGGATGCGGGCATGGTGGTGCGGGCTGCGCACCATCTTCAGATGCAGCATGCCCGGAAAATTCCGGTCGGCGAAATAGGCGGTCTTGCCGGTGACGTGTCCCGGCGAATCGAGCCGTGGGCGCGGATGGCCAATCTCGTGCAGGCCGTCCTTGCGGACATCGGCGAAATAATCCTTGCGCAGTTCCATGGCTCGGTTCCTCAGGCGGCGTTCTGCGAGTTGGCGCGCGCGGCCGTCAGCACCGCCTGGATGATCGGCTCGTAGCCGGTGCAGCGGCAGATGTTGCCGGACAGCGCCTCGACCACGTCCTCGCGGCTGGGGTTCGGCGTGCGGTCGAGCAGCACTTTTGCTGCCATGATCATGCCCGGCGTGCAGAAGCCGCATTGCGTGGCGAAGGCATCGAGGAAAGCGCGCTGCAGCGGATGCAGCACGCCGCCCTCGGCGAGGCCGGCGGTCGTCTTGATGTCGGCGCCGCCGCAGGTCTCGGCCAGTGTCAGGCAGGAGAGCCGCAATTCGCCGTCGACGATGACCGAGCAGGCGCCGCAGGTGCCCTGATGGCAGCCGCCCTTGGGCGAGGTGTCGCCAATCTTGTCGCGCAGCGCGTTGAGCAGCGTCGTGCCGCTTTCGACGAACTCGGCTTTCTCCGAGCCGTTGAGTGTGAATTGAACAGGTACCTTCGCCATCTTTCCTCCCTGCGCGCCTGCCCGGATCGGTCGGACAGACGCGCGTCCCCCATGGATCAATTCGACAACAGCCGGCCGAGATGGACCGGCAGGACCTCGGCGCGATACCAGGCGCTGGCGATCGGGTCGGTGATCGGCGCAATGCCCTCGCTCGCGGCCACCAGTGCCGGCGCGACCTCCTGCGGCGTCAGCTTGCAGCCGAGCAGCGCTTTCTCGGCAGCTAAAGCGCGGATCGGCCGATCGGCCATGCAGCCGAGCGCGATCCGCGCTGCCGTCACTGTGCCGTCCTCCGTGCGTCGCAGGAGTGCGGCGATGCTCAGCACCGACACGCCCTTCGGCTTGACGCGCGACACTTTCAGGAAGCGGAAGCTCTCGGCTTTGGGCAGCGCAATATTTACCGCCGTCACTATGGCGCGGCTGGTGTCGCGACCGGCCAGGAAAGTCTCGATCGGCAGTTCGCCCTCTTCGGTGACGATGGTCGCGTCCAGCGCCAGCAGCGCCACCGCGAAATCGCCGTAAGGGGAAGGGGCGAACAGATTGCCGCCGACAGTCGCCATGTTGCGGATCGCCGGCCCGCCGACAGCGCGCGCCGCCGGTGTGAGCACGGTTAGCTCGGGGTGGCGGGCAATCGCCGCCATGGTGACCGAAGCGCCGAGCCGGACCTTGCCGCCCGAAACCGCGAACTGCGACAGGGCGGGATCGGTGACACGCACGAGGCTGGAGACGGAGACGTCGCCTTCATTGGCCGCGCGGACGACAAGCGTGCCGCCGCCGAGATAGCGCGTGCCAGGGGCCCGCAACGCAGTGTTGGCGTCTTTCACGCTCGAAAAAGTCTGCAGCGCAAGCGACATGGCGCGCTCCCCGGTTCAATTGTTGCCGGCGAAATGGGCCTTCAGGGCGTTGAAGCCGCCCTGGAAGACATTGGCACCCATGCCCTCGGCCAGCTTGTCGGCGTCCTCCGGTGCTGCGTCGARGCTCGCCGTCCATTCGGCATAGGTGCGGTTGCCGTCGGTGACGCGGCGCAACTGCAGCGTCGCCTTGTGATTGGTGAGCGGCTGCGGCGTCTCGAGGATCGAATAGCTGACCAGGAAATTCTCGTCGGAGAAGTCGAGCAGTTTTTCACGCAGTGTCGCGCCGCTGACCAGTTTGAAATTGCGCACGCAGCCGATCGTGGTGGCGTCCTTGCCGGCCTCGATATGGCTTTCCACCATGCGCGGGTGCCAGCCCGGCAGGCCGTTGAAGTCGCGGATGCGCGCCCAGACCTGCTCGACCGGCGCGTCGATGACGCTGGAAATGGTGACTTTCGCCATAGACTGGTTCCCTTGCAAAGATCGGGAGCAGGTTAGGGCGGTCGGTCAGCTTGCGCTTATCAATGCGTCTTGAGCGCGTATCAACCAGTCGGAAAAACAGGCGCCTCAGGCTGTAGCCCGCGCGGCTTCGCGGTAGAGCGTCGGCGGCACGCCGACATGGTCGCGGAAGAAGCGCGAGAAATTGCCCTGGGTGGTGAAGCCGAGATTGCAGGCGACCGAAATCAGCGGTTCCTGCGACCACTGTAGTTGCCGCACGGCTTCCTCCATGCGCAGCGTGTTCCAGTAGACGTTCGGCGTCAGGTTGGTCTGTTCCTTGAACAGCGCGAAGAAATGCGGTCGGGAGAGCCCGACCGCACGGGCGACGTCATCGAAGGAGATGCGTTCGCAGACATTGGCCTTCATCAGTTGGATCGCCTTGCGGACGCGGAAGTCGAGCATCGTGTTGATGCGCGCTCGCGCCGCCTGCGGCGCCGAGGCGTCCGCGGCATCGAGCACGCTGTCGATGAAGCGCTCGATCTCGTAATTGGCGACGTCGTCGATGCTCTCATTGTCGGTGAGATGGTCGAGCAGGTTCGCCGCCGCCTGATGCAGCCAGGGCTCCAGTGTGATCGCGGCTTGCGTGAAGAGCGGCGCCGAGGAAGGCAGGTCGCGGCGCCGGCGCGCCCAGTCCGGATCGATGTAGAAAGCCAGGAACAGGCCGGGCTTGCCGTCGCGGGAAAGGGCGTGGCTGTGCGGCTGGAACGAATTGATGCCGGCCGCGGTGCCAGGCCCGAGCCGCACCGTCTCGCGGCCGATCGTCATTTCGCCAGCCGTACCTTCCAGCCAGATGATGAGATGCGCCTCGCCATGGGCATGGGTGACGAAGTCGTTGGCGACATTCAGCACGGAAACATGTCCGAACCGGCCCCAGTAGAGCCTGATCGCGTCCGTCATGGGTATCGTTCCTCCCGCAGGCGACTGGCCTCCCTTCGCCTGCCGGGGAATAGTGCGGCTGACTTTGCGGTGGCGTCAAGGCGAGCAATGATGAGGGACGTTTGGGGAGCGGCCAGCGGGACGGATTTTCAGACTGAGCGATAGGGGCGGCGACCCCTTCTCCCACAGGGGAGAAGGAAGAAAGAGGCTCTAGTCACTCCTGCGGAAATTGCGGATGCGGTCGAACAGTACCGCCAGGATGATCGCGCCGCCGATGAAGGTGCCCTGCCAGAAGGCGTTGATGCCAAGCAGGCCGAGGCTGTTGCGGATCACCTCGATGAGGGCGGCGCCGACGATGGCGCCGAGCGCGGTGCCGACGCCGCCGGCGAGATTGGCGCCGCCGATGACGGTGGCGGCGATGACCTGCAGCTCCATGCCGTTGCCGAGATTGGTGGTGACCGCACCCAGCCAGCCGGTCTGGATGATACCGGCGAGCCCGGCCGACAGCGCCGAGATCATATAGACCGCGACCTTGATCTGCTTGACCGGAACGCCGGTCAGCGTTGCCGCGTGCTCATTGCCGCCGATGGCGAAGATGTGCCGGCCGAACTTGGTCCAGCGCAGGATGAAGCCGGTGATCAGCGCCAGGATGATCATATAGAGCACCGGATTGGCGATGCCGAACACCCAGGCGCCGCCGCCGAGCGCCAGAAGCTTCTGATGGTCCGGTCCGAACTGGAATACCACTGTGTTGTTCGACGCGACCATGGCCAGGCTACGGGCCACCGACAGCATGCCGAGCGTGACCACGAAAGGCGGAAAACCGAGATAGGCGATGAGCACGCCGTTGAAGGCACCGACGACCAGCGCGGTGGCGATCGAGGCCAGGATGCCCACTTCGATCGAATAGCCGGCATGCATGGTGACGGCCAGCACCATCGAGGAAAGGCAGAGCACCGAGYCGACCGACAGATCGATGCCACCGGTGATGATGACGAAGGTCATGCCGAGCGCCACGATAGCGGTGAAGGTGACGTTGCGGGTGATGTTGAAGAGGTTCTTCGACGTGGCGAAGGAATCGGTGGCGACGGACAGGAAGAGGCAGGCGAGGATGACCGCGATCACCACCCAGAAGGTCTGGTTGGCGAAGAGCCGCGACAGGAAGGTGTGCTGCTTCTGCGCGATCGTCTGGTCAAGGGTGACTGCCATTATCGACCTTTCCTAAGGCGCTGGACGGTTCGGTCCACACGACTACGCAACCTGTTCGATGGCGCCGGTGATCAGCCCGGTGACTTCCTCGGGCGAACTCGAGGCGATCTTCTTGTCGGCCACTTTGCGGCCGCGCCGCATGACGATGACGCGGTCGGCGACGTCGAAYACGTCGGGCATGCGGTGGCTGATCAGCACCACGGCGATGCCCTGATCGCGCAGATGGCGGATGAGATTGAGCACCTCGGCCACCTGCCTGACCGAGATCGCCGCTGTCGGCTCATCCATCAGCACGATCTTGGCCTGCGACAGCATGGTGCGAGCAATCGCCACCGCCTGGCGCTGGCCGCCCGACATCTGCTTGACGAGGTCGCGCGGCCGCGTCTCGGACTTCAGCTCGGCGAAGAGCTGCCCGGCGCGCTTATACATGGCGCCATAGTCGAGGATGCGGAATGGTCCTACGCCCTTGCGCAGCTCACGGCCGAGATAGACGTTGGCCGCAGCCGTCAGGTTGTTGCAGAGCGCGAGGTCCTGATGGACGATTTCGATGCCGTGCTGGCGCGCATCGGCCGGCTTGTGCATGACAAGCTCCTTGCCGTCCAGATGAATGGTGCCGTGGCTCGGGCGGAAATTGCCGGCGATCATCTTGACCAGCGTCGATTTGCCGGCGCCGTTGTCGCCCATCAGGCCGACGACCTCGCCGGCCTCCAGCGAGAACGAGACGTCGTTGACCGCCTGGATGGCGCCGAAATGCTTCGAGATGTTGGCGAGTTCGAGAACCGGCACCAGCCTTAAGCCTCCCCATTTGTTGCGCATTTGTCGCCAGCCTGGCCGGCGCCTCTTGCGTCTTTGCTCCGTCCATCTCCTCCTGAACGGCGCGTTGACGCATTTAGGCAAAAGCGGACAGGGGCGTCAATCAATTGTCGGACGATTAATTTCGAGACTCGACGAAAAATCGGTTTTGTAGGACAAATAGGAATTGACGCTGGCGAAAAGCCGATATTAGCTAAGTCTCGGAGGAAGACTTTGCCCATCGTCCGTCTATCAGGCGGAGGCGGGCAAATGGTTTGAAGGTCAAGGATCCGGCTGCGCCAGTATTGGGGCAAACGGATCGGCAAATGCTTATCAGCCCGGCGCAGGACGCGAACATCACGAGTGCTCGTCATGGGTCTTGCGCATCCGGTCTGATCGGTGTGGCGGGCACGCGGTGTCCGTCTGTTTCAAGGGAGGACTGATATGAGGAAAACACTTTTGCTTGCCGCCGTCGCCGCCATGGCGTTGGGCGCCGGGCCGGCTTTGGCCAAGAAACAGCTCGTCATCGTCGTGAAAGGTCTCGACAATCCATTCTTCGAAGCCATCCACCAGGGCTGCGAGAAGTGGAACAAGGAGAACGCCAGCTCGGAATATGAATGCTTCTACACTGGTCCGGCATCGACCTCGGACGAAGYCGGCGAAGCGCAGATCGTGCAGGACATGCTGAGCAAGCCCGATACGGCGGCGATGGCGATCTCGCCGTCGAACGCGCCGCTGATCGCGCAGACGATCAAGAGCGCCAATCCGTCGATCCCGATCATGACGGTCGACGCCGACCTTGCCAAGGAAGATGCCGCCCTTCGCAAGACCTATCTCGGCACCGACAACTACCTGATGGGCAAGAAGATCGGCGAATACATCAAGAAGGCCAAGCCGAATGGCGGCACGATCTGCACCATCGAAGGCAATCCGGCGGCCGACAACATCCTGCGCCGCGCGCAAGGCATGCGCGATGCGCTGTCGGGCAAGGAAGGCCTCGCGGCGCTGGCAGGCGAGGGCGGCTGGACCGAAGCCCCTGGATGCCCGGTGTTCACCAATGACGACGGCGCCAAGGGCGTGCAGGCGATGACCGACATCCTCGCCGCCAATCCGAAGCTCGACGCCTTCGGCATCATGGGCGGCTGGCCGCTGTTCGGCGCCCCGCAACCCTATCGCGACCTGTTCAAGCCGATGGCCGACAAGATCGCCAAGAACGAGTTCGTCATCGGCGCCGCCGACACGATCGGCGACGAGGTGGCGATCGCCAAGGAAGGCCTGGTGACCGCGCTGGTCGGCCAGCGGCCGTTCGAAATGGGCTACAAGGCGCCGTCGGTGATGCTCGACCTCATCGGCAACAAGAAGGTCGACGATCCAGTCTTCACCGGCCTCGACGAATGCACCAAGGAAACGGCCGACACCTGCATCCAGAAGTAGGCGGAGGCTGCATCCGGGCCATCGAAAAGCAGGGGGCGCCCACAAGGCGCCCCCTGCACTTTTCATGGAATTGCTGTCAGATCTTCTGCTTCACGCCGTCCTTCGAGGGCATCAGGTCAACGCCGTTGAGCTTGCCGATATGGGTGGCGAGCATCGGCACATATTGCTCGGCAGGGCCTGTGGCATGCGCCGTCGCGAACGAATTCTTGGTGGCGTTGCCGAGCGGGTTGGCGATGCCGGCGGCGCCTGCCATCGATTCCAGATAGGTAAGGTCCTTGAAGGCATTGGCGATGGTGAACTTGTGCGCGTCGCGGTCGCCCTCCAGCGTCCAGCGCATGAAGGTCTGGTAGAAGCCGCAATCCATGCGGCCGTTGCGGATGACGCTGTCGAAGCGCTGCGGCGAGATGCCGACCTTCTGCGCCAGCGCCAGGGCCTCCGAATAGATCGCCGCATAGCCCAGCGAGACGAAGTTGTTGAGCAGCTTCATGCGATGGCCGTCGCCGGTGTCGCCGATATGGACGATGCGGCCGGCCCATGTCTCGATCACCGGCTTCAGCCTGGCGAACACCGCGTCCGGCGCGCCGACCATGGCGTCGAGCGTGCCTTCCCAGGCCTCCTTGGGCGTGCGGCTGAGCGGGGCATCGACATAGTCGACGCCGAGCGTCTTGAGCTCGGCGGCCAGCGCCACGGTCGAGACCGGATCGGAGGTCGAGCAATCGACGACGACCGAACCTTGCTTCAGGCCCTCCTTCAGCCCGCCGGAGCCGCGGATGATCGCCTCCACCTCTCGCGAGCCGGTGACACAGATGAAGACGATGTCGGATGCCGCCGCCACATCCCTGGACGTGGCCGCTTCCCTGGCGCCGCGGCCCAGAAGGTCTTCCGCGGGCTTGCGGTTCTTGCGGCCGAGGAAGGTGAGCGGATAGCCCTTGTCAACGATGTTCTTGGCGATGCCGTGCCCCATCAGGCCCAGGCCGATGAAACCGATTTTTTCGCGGGCAGCGGTGGTGCTCATGTCGTCTCTTCCCTGTCTTTCATGGTGATGGGCGCGCCCGCGCGGCGGGCGATTGTCGAGAAGGTTTCCGCGGATCGCGGGTGGCGGGCGATTGCGGAATGCCATATTGTCTGACAATACACATAATTCCCGAGCCTTGTGGAGAGTAAAATGACGAAGCGGATCATGTTCACCGGCGGCAGCGGCAAGGCCGGCCGGCATGTCGTTCAGTATCTGGTCGAACATGGCTGTCAGGTGCTCAACATCGACACCAAGCCGCTCGACAATCCGAAGGTGCGCACTCTGATCACCGACATCACCGACAGCGGGCAGGTGTTCAATGCGCTGTCGAGCTATATGGGCCTGCACGAGTTCGACCCGTCGCTGCGGGCGCAGCCGGTCGACGCCGTGGTGCATTTCGCGGCGATCCCGCGCATCATGATCACGCCGGACAACGAGGTGTTCCGCATCAACGCGATGGGCACCTACAACGTCGTCGAGGCGGCGGTGAAGCTCGGCATACGCAAGGTGATCATCGCTTCCAGCGAGACCACCTACGGCCTTGTCTTCGCCAACGAGCCGCGTAATCCGACGCATTTTCCGCTCGACGAGGACTATGATGTCGACCCGATGGACTCCTACGCGCTGTCGAAGATCGTCAACGAGAAGACGGCCCGGGCCTTCGCGCTGCGCAGCGGCGCCGACATCTACGCGCTGCGCATCGGCAACGTCATCGAGCCGCACGAATATTCGCTGTTCCCGAAATGGTTCGCCGATCCCGGCTTCCGCAAGCGAATCGCGTGGAGCTACGTCGACGCGCGCGATCTCGGCCAGATCACCCTGCGGGCCATCGAGAAGGATGGCCTGGGCTATCAGGTGTTCAACGCGGCCAATGACGATACCTCGTCCGACCTGCCGACGGCGGAACTGTTGAAGCGCTTTTATCCGGGCGTGCCGGTCAAGGCCGAGCTTGGCGAATATGAGACGCTGCTGTCGAACCGCAAGGCGCGCGACATGCTCGGCTTCCGACCTGAGCATAGCTGGCGCAAATACGTCAAATCGGCCTGAGGCGACGCCCAAATGCCGGTTGAGCTGTGCACATCTGCGCAGGTTGCGGCAAAGCGGGCCTGCCGTGCTTGACAGGCTCTGAAAACCGGATTTTCTGGACCTATGCGGGACGCGAAGCCGAACAACGAAAAAAAGCCGACGAAGACGACGGCTGCGGAGCGTCCAGCCGGCTTCCGCCGGGCCGACGCGCCACGCATCCCGGGCGCCAGCGTGCACACGTCTCTGGCCAGCGAAATCGGGCTTCGCATCGTGCGCGGCGACTATCCGCCGGGCACCATTCTGCCCAATGAAGCGAAATGGTCGGAGACCTTCGACGTCAGCCGCTCCGCGGTGCGCGAGGCGATCAAGATGCTGATGGCCAAGAGCCTGCTGGCGTCGCGGCCGAAGATCGGCAGTTGGGTCGAACCGAAGGAACGCTGGAACCTGCTCGACCGCGACGTGCTGTCCTGGTACGCGACGTCGCCGGACCGCGAGGTTTTCCTCAGGACTGTGCAGGAGTTCCGCCACATCATCGAGCCGGAGGCGACAGCCTTCGCGGCGATGCGGCGCACCGACGAGCAGATGGCCGAAATCAGCCAGGCCTGCCGCGAGATGGGGGAAGCGACCAACCTGCAGGAGCGCACCCGCGCCGACACGCGCTTCCATCTCGCCATCCTCAGGGCCTCGGGCAACGACTTGCTGGTGCCGCTCGGCGTGCTGATCGAATCCGCCTTCGACCATCTCTTCACCTACACGACCCGCGAGCTCGACAATCTGCAGCATGCCCAGAAGCTGCATGAGGCGATCGAGAGGAATATCCGCCTGCAAAGGCCGGAYGCTGCGCGCAGCGCTGTCCGCAAGCTGCTCGCCAATACGGACGACGTGATCCAGTCGCGTTAAGGCCTTCTACCGGGCCAGTTGTCCAGCACAGAAACTTTGCCGCCGCCCATGCGTGCGTTGGCAGACCCCATGCCTTGGCGATTGGCTAAGACGCCTATCGCCCTGGAATGACGAGGTTCAGGAGCCTTCACGTCATCGCCAGCGTTTGCGCTGACTACCCCAAACGGACGTTGATAGCCTTACCCGACAAGCCTGCGATCTTTCCAGATCCCTGTGTTGAGGAACTGGTGCCAGCCGGTTTCAGCAACCCTCAATCCTGCTTCTCGCGGCCGAAGGCGACGCGCAGCTCGTCCTTCGCCTTCTCCAGCACTTTTCTGCGCTCTTCGGGCAGGTTCCTGCCGGCGCGGTTGATGTAGAAATTCAACATCGACATAGCGGATTGGAACGGCTCGGCCTTGCGGCGGTCGCTGTGCTCGGCCGAGCGCTTGAGCGAGGCGGCGATCTTCTTGGCGTCGTCGGATTCGAAGACGTGCTCCTCGAGATCCAGCGCATCGCTGTGCTCGGTCACGTCGGCCGACCATTTCTTTTTGGCGGTCATGGCAAAACTCCTTCCTCAAGGCAAAACTCCAGGAGGAGAGACGGGTTCCAGGCTCTGGAGTCACCGAATTGTGCGTCCTGGCGCTGCTCGGCTCGGCAAATGCGCCGATAGTGGAGGCCGAACCGCCGACTTCGAGAACAGCGGACAGGAACGCCTTGACGACGATCTCCAGCAATGCAGCGCTCCCAGGCATAGACAGTAGCTATGCCTGGACGAGGTTGGCCATTTCCGTATTGTTGGCGACCATAGGGGGCGTCGGCATGTGGGCGGTGGTCGTCGTCCTGCCGGCGGTCCAGGCCGAGTTCGGCATCGATCGCGCCGCGGCCTCGATGCCTTACACCGCGACCATGGTCGGCTTCGCGGCCGGCAATGTGCTGGTCGGGCGCGCCATCGATCGTGTCGGCTACTGGATCCCGGCGCTTGTTTCCTCGACGGCGCTGGCTGCCGGCTTCCTGCTGGCGTCGCTCTCCGGTTCGATCCTGCAATTCACGCTCGCTCAAGGCTTGCTGATCGGGTTGGGGACATCGGCGATTTTCGGACCGCTGATCGCCGACATCTCGCACTGGTTCAATCGTCGGCGCGGCGTTGCGGTGGCTGCGGCTGCGTCCGGCAGCTATCTCGCCGGAACGGTCTGGCCGGCGATCATACCGCCGCTGATGAGGGCGGAGGGCTGGCGCTTCAGCTATCTGGCGATCGGCATCGCGTGCCTGGTGACGATGGTGCCGCTGGTCCTGATGCTGCGCCGTCGTGCTCCAGTGGTTGTGGCAGGCTCGCCAGGCACGCGCCCGGTCCAGCCGATTGCATTGTCGCCGGCGGCACTTCAGATGCTGCTGGTGATAGCCGGCCTGGGCTGCTGCGTAGCGATGTCGATGCCGCAGGTGCATATCGTCGCCTATTGCATGGACCTCGGCTACGGCGTCGCGCATGGCGCCGACATGCTTTCGATCATGATGGCCGCCGGCGTCGTCAGCCGCCTCGCTTCCGGCTTCGTCGCCGATCGGATCGGCGGGGTGAAGACCTTGCTGATCGGTTCGGTGCTGCAATGCCTGTCGCTGTTCTTTTACATTCCCTTCGACGGGCTCGCCTCGCTCTACGCCGTCTCGCTGGTGTTTGGCCTTTCGCAAGGCGGCATCGTGCCTTGCTATGCGATCATCGTGCGGGAATACATGCCCGCCAAAGAGGCCGGCCAACGCGTGGGCATCGTCATCATGGCGACCATTTTCGGCATGGCTATCGGTGGCTGGATGTCGGGTTGGATATACGACCTCACTGGTTCCTATTCGGCCGCCTTCCTGAACGGGATTGCCTGGAACCTGCTCAACATCCTGGTGATGGTTCTGGTGTTCTGGAAAGCAAGGCGCGGCGGCGTCGCCATGGCCTGACGAGCTCGCGCCGGCGCTTTTCCAGGAAGACGCTTCGGCTTGACAACAAATCGCGGCTGCGCGACGCCAAGGCTAAAGCGCGTCGCGATCTTTCAGATTCGCTCTCTGCGCTTTAGGCTCTTGATTCTGCGCATGTCTTTGTCCCGAAACCGGTTCGGGAGACATGCTTTGATGAACGCGGTACAGGCCTGCGGGATGGCGACACCAGGGTCAATGGCATTGCAGGCGCGCAGCGGGCGGGGTTTGCCGCGCGAGGCTCGCCCTTGAGCAAGCCGCGCTCCCGTCGCGGCGGCGGCCGTCCAACGATCGCCGATGTGGCGCGCAAGGCCGGTGTCGGCGCCATCACCGTGTCGCGCGCGCTGCGCGAGCCCGGGCGGGTGTCGGAGGATCTTCGACGGCAGATACAGGCCGCGGTGGACGAGCTTGGCTACGTGCCCGACCCGAACGCCCGCGCGCTTGCCTCGGCGCGCGCCGAGGTGTTCGGCGTGCTGGTGCCCTCGCTCACCAACAACGTCTTCGCCGAGGTGGTGCGCGGCATCTATGACAGTCTTTCCGACAGTCCGTTCCGCATCCAGATCGGCAACACCCATTATTCGGGCCTCGAGGAAGAGCGGCTGTTGCAGGTCTTCGGATCGCAACGCCCGGCGGCGCTGATCGTGGCCGGCATCGACCAGACGCCCAGCGCACGGCGACTGCTGGAGAACGCCGGCTGTCCGGTGGTGCAGGTGATGGAGACCGGGCCGGACCCGGTCGACATGATGGTCGGCTTCTCGCATCTCGATGGCGGCAGGACGGCCGCCGAGCACCTCCTTGAAGCCGGATACCGCAAGATCGGCTTCATCGGCGCCAGGATGGATCCGCGCTCGCAGCGGCGCCTTGCCGGCTATCGCGCTGCCATGGAAGCCGCGGGCTTATTCGATCCGCGCCTGATCACCACGACGCCGGTGCCGTCAAGCGTGAGCCTCGGACGCGAGCTGTTCCGCGACGCGCTGGCCAAGATGCCGACGCTCGACGGCGTGTTCTGCAACAACGACGATATCGCGCTCGGCGTCCTGTTCGAATGCCATCGGGCATCGCTCGACGTGCCGAAGCAGATCGGCATTGTCGGCTTCAATGATCTCGACATGATGCAGGTGTCGTTTCCTTCGATCACCAGCGTGCGTACGCATCGCTATGAAATCGGCACGCGCGCCGTCGCCATGGCGCTGGCGGCGATCGCCGGGAACCGGCCGGACCAGCGGATCGTCGACCTCGGTTTCGAGCTCATTCGGCGCGAGAGCACCGCGCGTTAAAGCATGTCTCCCGAAAGTGGAAACCGGTTTCGGGACAAAGACATGCGTAAAGATCAAAACCTAAAGCGCATGGAGCGAATCTGAAAGATCGCGACGCGCTTCAGGGCTGCGGCGGAGGCCGGGCCAACCGCTGCGCAGGGTTCCTTGAAGCGCTCTGAAGAACACGGAAAAATGACGAAGGCGGCGCTTTACAGCCTTGGATGGTAGCGCTACCATTTGTCTGTAAAATCAACATCCGGCAAAGGTCAGGTCTGTTTATTATACATAAGCAACAGCTCATGCTTGTTTATTATGTATAATATGATAGTTTTCTGAATGCCCCGGAGGAAGAGGGGAGAGGAGAAAGCAGAGCGACTCACGTCGCCCGGCAAGTGCTTCGGTTGGGCAGGAGGGTGCCGCCGACAGCATCAGGACTTCACAGTTCAGCTGATCACCATTTGGGAGGAATACCGATGATCAAGTCACTCGTTGGCGGCGTCGTTGCCGCCACTGCATTCGTCATGCTCCATTCGGCCGCAATGGCCGCCGGACCGGAAGTCGTCTCCGGTCCCGCCGCGCAGCCGGATTGCTTCGCGCCGTGGTCGGCGGACACCAAATTCTTCAAATATCCCAAGAAGGAAGGTCCGTTCCGCATCGCCTTCTCGAACGGCTATATCGCCAACACCTGGCGCATCCAGATGGTGCAGACGGCAAAGGCCTATGCGGCGCAGCCGGACGTGAAGGCCAAGATCAAGGAATTCAAGGTGGTCTCGACCGGCGAGGACGTGCCGGCGCAGATCTCGGCGATCAACAACTTCATCGATTCCGGCTATGACGCGATCGTCACCGACGCGCAGAACCCGACCGCCTTCGGCCCGGTCATCAAGCGCGCCAAGGAAGCCGGCATCGTGCTGGTCGCCTTCGACAACATCCTCGACACCAAGGATGCCATCAACGTCAATGTCGACCAGAAGGGTCTCGGCGAGTTGTGGGCCAAGTGGCTGGTCGAGAAGGTGCCGAACGGCGGCAAGATCCTCGAAGTGCGCGGCGTCGCCGGCACCTCGGTCGACACCGACCGCCACAACGGCATCCATGAGGTGCTGGATGCTTCCGGCAAGAAGTGGGACGTCACCGAAGTGGCCGGCAAATGGGATGACGGCGTGGCGCAGAAAGTGACCGCCGACGCCATTGCGACCAACGGCCCGTTCGACGGCATCACCGGCCAGGGCGGCGATACCGGCATCGTGCAGGCGATGATCGACGCCAAGCATCCTTTCGTGCCGTTCGGCGGCGAGACCGAGAACGGCTTCCGCAAATTCTGCGCCCAGCATTCGGCCGATGGGCTGAAATGCACTTCGGCCGGCTCCGGCCCGGCGCAGGTCGCGGTGGCCATCAAGACCGCGATCGCGGCGCTGGAAGGCGAGGTGGTGCCGCAGGAAGTGAAACTGCCGCTGGCGATCGCCTCGGATCCGGACATGAAGGAAGGGACCGACTACTTCCCGAAGGAATCCGACAACTTCTTCGTCGGCAATTCCTTCCCGACCTGCGGCATCAATTTCAGCGCGCAGGAAATCATGGGCCAGACCAAGGCGGACCAGTAAGCTTCCAAATCGATGGCTTGGCGCCGCGGATCAGCCGCGGCGCCGCTTCGTGCAGATATTACCTGGAGGCTCAATGGACGGTGCGGTTCCGCTCTTCCGCATGGAAGGCATATCCAAGCGCTATGGCGGCGTCAGAGCCTTGGAAAAGGCCGATCTTGAAGTCACCGCCGGCAGCATCCACGCCATTCTCGGTGAGAACGGCGCCGGCAAGTCTACGCTGATCAAGACCATGGCGGGCGTCGTGGCGCCCGACGAAGGCCGCATGACGCTGGACGGGCGCGAGGTGAGTTTTGCCTCGCCGGCCGCCGCCAACCAGGCCGGCATCGTCTGCATCTTCCAGGAACTGTCGCTCATCCCGGAATTGAGCGTCGCCGACAACATCGTCATTTCCGATCCACCGAAGCGCTTCGGCATGATCGACCGCAAGGCGCAGCGGCAGATCGCGCAAGAAGCGCTGGCGCGCGCCGGCGCCTCCGACATCCATCCCCGCGCCCTGGTCAAGGACCTGCCGCTGTCGCGCCGGCAGATGGTGGAGATCGCCAAGGCGCTGGCCCGCAAGCCGCGCATCCTGATCCTCGACGAAGCGACCTCTGCGCTGACGGCAGCGGATGTCGCCAAGGTCTTCGAGGTGCTGAAGCGGCTGCGCTCGGAAGGACTGGCGCTGCTCTACATCTCGCACCGCATGAACGAGATCGCCGAATTGGCCGATCACTGCACTGTCTTCCGCAACGGCCGCAATGTCGCGAGCTACAAGGCCGGAACCAAAAGCTACAATGAGGTGGTCGAGCTCATGATCGGCCGCGAATACAGCCACATCTTCCCGCCGAAACCCGCTGCCGCACCGGCTGCCACGCCGGTGCTCGAAGCGCGCAATCTCTCCTGGGCCGACCGGCTCGACAATATTTCGCTGAGCGTCAGGGCCGGCGAAGTCGTCGGCCTTGGTGGCCTCGACGGGCAGGGCCAGCGCGAATTGCTGCTTGCCTTTTTCGGCGTGCTGCGCGGCCTGCGCGGCGAGGTGCTGATCGACGGCAAGCAGGCTTCCATCTCCAGCCCGAAGGCAGCCAGCGACGACGGCATCGGCATGGCGCTGATCCCCGAGGATCGCAAGACCGAGGGGCTGATGCTGCCGATGACGGTGCGCGAAAACCTCTCCTTCGCGGCGCTCGACCGGCTGGCCAAGGGCGGCATCATCGATCGCGCCGCCGAACAGCGCCTGATCGACGACATGGTCGGGCTGCTGGCGATCAAGACGGCGGGGCTCGACATTCCCGTCGGCGCGCTCTCGGGCGGCAACCAGCAGAAGGTGGTCATCGCCAAATGGCTGATGCGGCAACCGCGCATCATCCTGCTCAACGACCCGACGCGCGGCATCGATGTCGGCACCAAGCAGGAAATCTACCAATTGATGCGCAAGCTGGCGGATCAAGGCGCCGCGATCCTGTTCTATTCGACCGACTATGACGAACTGATCGGCTGCTGCGACCGCGTGCTCGTGCTCTATGACGGCAGCGTCAAGCGCGAGCTTGTCGGCGCCGACATCACCGAGCACGCGCTGATCGCCAGCGCGCTCAATATCCATGGCGAAGGCGCCGACATGAAGCAGGGAGCGGGCGCGTGAAGGACTGGCGCTACTTACTGGCCGAGCAGCGCGGAACGCTGCTGGCGCTCGGCATCTTCATCGTCATGTTCATCATCTACACGACGAACCATCCCGCGGGGTTCACCGCCAATGTCGTGCAGACGGCCGCCAACAAGGGCGTGCTTCTGGCCTTCGTCGCCATGGCGCAGACGCTGGTGGTGATCACCGCCGGCATCGACCTGTCGGTCGGCATGATCCTGCTTCTCACCAATTGCCTGGCGTCCTGGCTGGTGGTCGGCACGCCGCTGGAGACGACGCTCGGCGTGATCGCGGTCCTCGCTGCGGGACTGGTCTGCGGGGCGATCAACGGCGCCATCGTCATCTACGGGCGCCTGCAGCCGATCGTCGCCACGATCGCCACCGGCGCTGTCTATTACGGCATCGGGCTCCTGTTGCGGCCGTTTCCGGGCGGATCGGTCAATGAGGACCTGGCCGACGCGCTGACGGGAAAGCTTTTCGACGTGATCCCGACCTCGCTGGTCGCGCTGCTCGTCGTCGTGCTGGTCGTCTGGGTGCCGTTCAGCCGTTCGGAATTCGGCCGCGCGGCTTACGCCGCGGGCTCGTCCGAAACGGCTGCCTATATGTCGGGCGTGCCGATCCGGCGCGGCAAGTTCATCGCCTATGCGCTGGCCGGCGTGCTGGCCTCGGTCGGCGGCCTGTTCCTCACCTTCTTCACCTATACGGGCGAGGCGGCCTATGCGAGCGGCAATTCCTACACGCTGTTCTCGATCGCGGCGGTCGTGCTCGGCGGCGTCTCGCTTTTCGGCGGCAAGGGCAGCGCCATCGGCGCGATCTTCGGCGCGCTCGCCTTCCGCACCATCGGCGACCTGTTGTTCGTCTTCGACTTCGATCCGCTCTGGCAGCCGCTGTTCCAGGGCGTTATCCTGCTGATCGCGGTCAGCCTCGGCGCCTTCGCGCTGTTTCGGGTACGCAACCGGTTGGAGTGGTTCCTGTGAGCGAAACAACGCTTGGCGGCATCGCTGGCCGCATGCCGAAATTCATCCGCCGCGCCGACCCGGCGGTGCTCACGGCCTTCGCCTGCATCGTCATCCTGCTTTTGCTCGGCAGCCTCTATTCGCGCAGCTTCCTGTCGCCGGAATATCTGCTGCAGCAGTTGAAGGTCGCGTCCTTCCTCGGCGTCATCGCCACCGGCATGATGCTGGTCATCCTGCTCGGCCAGATCGATCTCTCCGTGCCATGGTCCGTCGCCGCAGGCGCCATGATGGCTTGCGCTGCGGCCGCCTACGGGCCGGTCGGCATCGCTTTGGCCATTCCCTTCGGCGTGCTGTGCGGTGTGGCGATCGGCATCGTCAACGGCATCGGTGTCGCCTATCTGCGCATTCCCTCGATGATCATCACCTTGGCCACCAACGCCGTCGCGCAAGGCCTGATGGTGGTCTATACCGGCGGTTTCTCGCCACAGGATTCCGCGACTGCGGCGATGCGCTATCTGGCGACGGGCTTCACCATTCCAGGCGTTCCCAATGCCGTCATCATCTGGGCGCTGATCGGCGCCGCGATGGTCTTCGTTTTGACCCGCACCAGCTTCGGCCGGGCCGTCTACGGCATCGGCAACCGCGAGCGCGCCGCCTATCTCTCGGGCATCGACACGCGCCGCATCGTGATGATCGCCTTCGCCGTTTCCGGCGGCCTATCGGCTTTCGGCGGTGTGCTTCTGGCGGGCTATGCGTCGAAAGCGGCGCAGTCGATGGGTGACGCCTATCTGCTGCCGTCGATCGCCGCCGTCGTGCTGGGCGGCACGTCGATCCTCGGCGGGCGCGGCTCCTATCTCGGGACGGTGGCCGGCGTGATCCTGATCACGCTGTTGCAGTCGATTCTCTCGGTCATGCAGATGCCCGAGGCCGGACGGCAGATCATCTATGGCGTCGTTATCGTCGCCATGCTTCTGCTCTACGGGCGCGCGCCGGCAAGCCGCTGACCGTGGATGAGGCAAGCGCAGGACCGCAGATCCCGGAGCTTCGCATGAACGATCTTCGGACCGCGCCGGCCGTCGTCGTGATGGGTGTTGCCGGTTGCGGCAAGACGGCCGTCGGCGAGGCGCTCGCCGGGGCGCTTGGCGCCGACTTCATCGAAGGAGACCGGCTGCATCCGCCGGAGAACGTGGCGCGCATGGCACGCGGCGAGCCGCTGACGGACGCGCTGCGCGAGGGCTGGCTCGACGCCATAGGCGAGCACATCACGGCCTCAGTTGCGGGCAAACGCAAAGCGGTGGCGGCCTGCTCGGCGCTGAAGCGGGCCTATCGCGAGCGGCTGAGCCGCTTTTGTCCGGAGATCATCTTCCTCTATCTGAAGATCGATCGCGAGACCGCCTGGCGGCGGGTCGCCAACCGCAAAGGCCATTTCATGCCCGCTAGCCTCGTCGACAGCCAGTTCGCCACGCTGGAAGAGCCCGCCGCGGACGAGCGGGCGGTGACGGTCGACGGAACCCGAAGCGTTGCCGGGATTCTAAAAGAGATCGTCGGCTAGCATCAATTGCCGGAGCTTCATGCCCCCTCGTTGCCGATCGCGGCTTCGGTCGGCCGCTCGGTCAGCCGCACGGCGCTCGACCAGGCCATCATCTGCTCCGGACAGAGTTTGAGCGTTTCCAGCATATGGTCGCGCTTCGACAGGATAAATCCCGCCTGAACGACGAGGTTCTTCCCTGCCGTGTCCTTGGCAGGTGCCTCTGGACGCGCGCTCAGCTCGCCGACGATCGCCCGATATTGGCGAAAGGGGACCGTCTCGATCGTCGCCATATGAAACAGCGCCGCACCCGCGCGCGCGGCGAAGTTTGCCGGCGCCGAGGCGAGGTGGGTCCAGCCGCGCTCGCCCATGGCAGCCTCGGCGAAGGCGGAGCCGGCATAGATGGTGTTGGTCATCAGCACGACGCCGTTTGCCTTCAGCGCCTTCTGGACGCGCGTGGTGACCTGATAGGCGTCGGTGCGCTCAAAGACGATCCGGCTTTTCAAGAAGCGGTTCTCGACCTTGACCAATGGCGGATTGATCACGCGGAAGCCGAATTGGCTCGGGGTGAAGCCGTGATACCGCGCGCTCACCTGATGGGTATCGACGCCTGCCTCATGCAGGGCGCGCTTGCCCATGATCGTCTGCGCCGTGAACTGGTCGCACCATACGATCACGCCGCGCCCGTTGCGCAGGGCTTGTTGCAGAGCCTCGAGGCCTTCCAGCCGGATCGCCGGCGACCAGCGCCAGCCGGCGACGAGATGCGCCGCAAGCGTCAGCCGCCGGCGGTGAATGGCGGCGAGTTGCGCGTCGAACATCGCTCGCGTGTCGACGGCATTGCCGAGCACGGCCCTCACCGCCACGTCATAGCGGGCGAACTCCTTGCGAAGGTGGCGCTTGCGCCGGAGCCTGGACACCCAACCGCAGATGGGTTCCCACCAGGAGACCGGCAGCATCGCCGCAACGCCGAGATAGAAACAGGACAGCAGGCTCTCCCGCAGGTCCCGGTTGGTGAAGCGGCGCAGTTTTCCGGGGCGGATGACCTTGCGACTGAAGAAGCGAACGGACTCGTTGCGCTCCGGCACCGGCACGTCGGCGGTGATCTCGGTATGATAGATCTCGTTCGACGTTGGCTGCCGGCTGGCCCTGCGGGATTTGCCAAGCCAAAGCAGCCTCATGCGTCAGAGCCTCGTTTCGTCCTCTGGATAGAGCATGATCTTGTCCGAAAACCGGTCCCCACTTTTTGCGTTCGCTGACCTTCGGTTCGGGATCATGCTCAGCCGCTTTACTGCGTCGAAAGCTGACAAGCAACCAAGGGAGCCGCTGCCGAGGGCGGGCCGCTTCAGATCTGCGAGGTGAGCTCTGCGGGGAAATCGTCGTTATCGGCGTCGCRCATGGCCGCGAGGCTGCGGTTGTCGAGCACCTCGGCGATCGCCTGGCGCACTTCCAGCATCATGTGGCGGACCTGGCAGGTGGCCTCATCGCAATCCTCGCAGCGCTGGTATTGCGTGCGGCTGGCGCAGGGGATCGGCGCCAGCGGCCCGTCGAGCACGCGCACGACATGGCCGATCTTGATCTCGGAAGCGGGCCGGGCGAGGCGGTAGCCGCCTTCCTTGCCCTTGCGGCTCTGGACGAAACCGGCATTGCGCAACTCGCCCAGGATCGCATCCAGGAATTTCTTCGGGATGTTGTTGGCGACGGCGATGTCGTTGACGAATGCAAGCTGGCCAGCCGGCAGGCCGGAAAGATGCACGAGGGCCTTGAGGCCGTATTTGCCTTTTTTGGTCAGCATGCCCGATTCAGTTCATCAAACCCCAATGGCCCTGCATCTGGCGGTTGTTTGTGTGCAAATCATGACAGTTGACCGCCTGGCCCAATGATTTGCCCGGCAGCTTAGGCACAAACGCGTTGATTCTTCGTAACGTTTTTCACGTTGGCCGCCGGATTTCCCCTGCGAAATGCCGGCCAGCTCAAACGAGAAAGCCGGCTAACGCCGGCTTCCTTGCGCTTCCTGATTGTGCGGCGGCTCAGCGGCTGCCGTAGGCCTGGTCGAGCAGTCCGCCTGCAGCGAAATGCTCCTTCTGTACCCTATCCCAGCCGCCGAAGACGTTCTCGACGGTCAGCAGCCGGACGTCCGGGAAGTCGGCCTTGTGCTTGGCGGCCACTGTCGCGTCGCGAACCCGCAAGCCGTTCCCGGCGGCGATCTCCTGGCCGTCCGGCGTGTAGAGGAAGTCGAGGTAGGTTTTGGCGAGATCGCGGCTGCCATGCTCGTCGGCGACCTTATCGACGATTGCCACCGGGAACTCGGCGAGCAGACTGACCGAAGGCGTGACCTGCTCGAATTTGTCGTCGCCATACTCCTTGCGGATGCCGCGCGTTTCCGACTCGAAGGTGATCAGCACGTCGCCGATTTCGCGCTGGACGAAAGTCGTGGTGGCGGCTCGCCCGCCGGTGTCGAAGATCGGCACGTTGTTGAAGAGCTTTGTGATGAACTCCTTCACCTTGGCGTCATCGCCCTTGAAGGCTTCCTTGGCGTAGGCCGTTGCGGCAAGATAGGTGTAGCGCGCATTGCCGGACGTCTTCGGGTTCGGGAAGATCACCTGCACGTCGTCGCGCACCAGATCGTTCCAGTCCTTGATATGCTTGGRATTGCCCGCGCGGACAAGGAACGAAGGTAGCGAATAGAAGGGCGAGGCGTTGTCCGGGAAATCCTTCTGCCAATCGGCCGAGACAAGTCCCTTCTTGACCAGGAAGTCGACGTCGGTGACCTGGTTGAAGGTGACGACATCGGCGCCAAGACCTTCGGCGATGGCGCGCGCCTGCGCCGAGGTGCCGGCATGCGACTGATCGACCGTGACGCCGGGATGCTTGGCGATGAAGGCTTTGTTGATATCGACGAACAGCTCGCGGCCGACGTCATAGGATGCATTCAAAAGCTTGTCGGCCGACCAGGCTTGAGAGGACGCGAGGACGAGACCGGCAACAGCCGCGATGCCGAGCAATAGACGCTTCATGAAAACAGGCTCCTTGGAAAATGGATCGAAGCTAACGCGTTCCACCGTTTCACGGAAAACGGCGGAACGCCTTATCTCTTTGTTTCGACGCAATTCCGGACGGAAAACAGCTCACGCTTTTCCTGGAATTACTCTATGGCGACCATAGTGAGGAAAGCCGGGCCCGACGAGGCACGCGCTCGGAGCGGCGAGCGAAGGTTTGGAAAATATCTCGCCGAAACAGCTCTTTGCTAGGATTTTCTTCCAAGCAGATTCATGGATGACGCCAAGCCGGGCGCCGGAGCAGGGTCGGAGTGAAAGACAGCTCAGGAAG
This sequence comes from Mesorhizobium sp. LCM 4577, assembly GCF_001854795.2. Taxonomy (NCBI): domain Bacteria; kingdom Pseudomonadati; phylum Pseudomonadota; class Alphaproteobacteria; order Hyphomicrobiales; family Phyllobacteriaceae; genus Mesorhizobium; species Mesorhizobium sp. LCM 4577. The sequence goes on from NZ_MDDU01000013.1 coordinate 429,052, forward strand.
TGGGAAAAAGCTTCCAGCGCCGCGGCCTGAAGGCCACGCGGCTCTTCTGCGCGGCAGGATGGTCGACCGGCAGCTCGATCTCGACGCGCTGGCGCTCGCCGCCGACCTCGAGCTCGACGCGCCTGGTGCCGGCGACGCGGCGGCTGGCGGCAACCGTGCCGGCGATGCAGCCGCTGCAGCCGTCGAGCAGGTCGACATCGTGCGGGCGGAAGTAGAGAACAGCCTCGCCGGACGGCGCATGCGGCGCCTGCAGTCCGATCGGCCGGTCGGCGATCCAGACCTCGCCGTTCTCGACCTTGACCGGCAGCGAGCTCGACTCGCCGATGAAGGAATAGACGAAAGGCGAGTTCGGCGTGTCGTAGATATCGTCGGCGGTGCCGACCTGCTCGATGCGGCCCTGGCTCATGACGACGACACGGTCGGCGAGCTCCAGCGCTTCTTCCTGGTCATGCGTGACAAAGACGGTCGTATGGCCGGTGCGGTCATGGATCTCGCGCAGCCAGCGGCGCAACTCGCGGCGAACCTGCGCGTCGAGCGCGCCGAAGGGTTCGTCGAGCAGAAGCACCTTGGGCTCGATCGCCATGGCGCGCGCCAAAGCAACGCGTTGGCGCTGGCCGCCGGAAAGCTGCGCCGGATAACGCTTTTCCAGGCCCGACAGCTGGACGAGGTCGAGCAGTTCGAGCGCCCGGCGGCGGATTTCCTGCCCCGACGGCCTCGCGGCGCCGTGCCGGACCTTCAGGCCGAAGCCGATATTGTCGGCAACCGTCATGTGGCGGAACAGCGCGTAATGCTGGAAGACGAAGCCGACATTGCGCTCCTGGATCGACTTCTGCGAGGCGTCCTCGTCGCCGAAGAAGATGGCGCCCTTGGTCGGGCGCTCCAGGCCGGCGATCAGCCTGAGCAGGGTCGTCTTACCGGAGCCGGACGGCCCGAGCAGCGCGATGAGCTCGCCGGACCTGATGTCGAGCGACACGTCGTGGAGCGCCGGAAACCGCTCGAACTCCTTGCGCACGTTGACGACACGAACTTCCATGCAAATCCCTCAGTTTCGTTGATGCATATCGTTATCCCAAAACCGCTACGCACTTTTGGGTGACATGCATCTAGTGTCCGCGTGTCGCGGCGATCTCGGCGCCGTAGCGCATCTCGAGAAGCGTTTTCAAGGCCAGCGTCACCAGCGCCAGGCCGGCGAGCAGCGAAGCGACGGCAAAGGCGCCGACGGCGTTGTATTCGTTGTAGAGGATCTCGACATGCAGCGGCATGGTGTTGGTGAGGCCGCGTATATGGCCCGACACCACCGAGACCGCGCCGAACTCACCCATGGCGCGCGCATTGCACAGAAGCACGCCGTAGAGCAGTCCCCATTTGACGTTAGGCAGCGTCACATACCAGAAGGCCTGCCAGCCACTGGCACCTAGCGAAAGCGCCGCCTCTTCGTCGCCATTGCCCTGTTCCTGCATCAGCGGGATCAGCTCGCGCGCGACGAAGGGGAAAGTGACGAAAATGGTAGCCAGCACGATGCCGGGCACGGCGAAAAGGATGACGATGCCATGCGCCTTCAGCCAGGCACCGAGCAGTCCCTGCGCGCCGAAGAGGAGCACATAGACCAGGCCGGAAATGACAGGCGAGACCGAGAAGGGCAAGTCGATGAGCGTTGTCAGAAACGCCTTGCCCTTGAACTCGAACTTGGCGATCGCCCAAGCGGCCGAGATGCCGAAGATGACGTTCAGCGGCACCGAGATCGCCGCCACCAGCAAGGTCAGGCGGATGGCGGAGCGCGTGTCGGGGCCGGAAAGGGCTTCCGTGTAGGCGCCGATGCCTTTGGCAAGCGCCTCGTGGAAGACGACGATCAGCGGCAAAAGCAGGAAGACGGCGAGGAAGGCCAAGGCGATTGCCATCAGCACGGCCTTGACGGGCCGGCTTTCGGTCACCGCGGCCGACTGGCTCTCGTGATGCGGCTCGTAGGATTTGATCTCGGGATCAGCCATAGCGCTTGCGGCTCCATGTCTGGACGAGATTGACGACCAGAAGCATCACGAAGGACAGCGCCAGCATGATCGCGGCGATCGCGGTCGCCGCCTCGTAATTGTATTCCTCGAGCCGGATGACGATCAGAAGCGGCGCGATCTCGGACTTGAAGGGCAGGTTGCCGGCGATGAAGATGACCGAGCCGTATTCGCCGACGCCGCGTGCGAAGGCGAGCGAGAAGCCGGTGATGATCGCCGGCGCCAGGCCGGGGAAAAGCACGCGGGTGATGATCTGGAAGCGGTTGGCGCCCAATGTGGCGGCCGCCTCCTCGACCTCCTTGTCGAGCTCTTCCATGATCGGCTGGACGGTGCGCACGACGAAGGGCAGGCCGATGAACACCAGCGCGATGACGATGCCGAGCGGCGTGTAGGCGACCTTGATGCCGAGCGGCATCAGGAGGTGGCCGATCCAGCCATTCGGCGCATAGAGCGTGGTGAGCGCGATGCCGGCGACGGCCGTGGGCAGGGCAAAGGGCAAGTCGACCATCGCGTCGGCGATGCGGCGCCCGGGGAAACGGTAACGGACCAGCACCCACGCAACGACGGTGCCGAACACGACATTGACCACAGCCGCCAGGAAGGCCGTGCCGAAGCTTATCTTCAGCGCGTTGAGGGTGCGCCGGTCGACAACGATCGCCCAGAAATCGGCCCAGCCGAGCGCGGCCGAACGCCAGACCAGCCCCGAAAGCGGGATGAGGATGATGAGCGTGAGGTAGGCAAGCGAGAAGCCGAGCGTCAATCCGAAGCCCGGAATGACACTCGGCTGCCTGAATCGCCACCCCGCTTTGGCGGGTGCTGTGGTCATGCTGTTCTGGATCGTCCCTTCTATTCAAACCAGAATGGCTTTGCGCAGTCGCATTCGGCCGGCATGCCCGAGGCTCACCGGCCGTCCGGCTTCACTGCGCCGGCTTGTAGATCTGGTCGAATATACCACCATCGCCGAAATGGTAAGGCTGCGCTTTCTTCCAGCCGCCGAATTGCGGGTCGTCGATGGTGACCAGCTTGATTGCCGGGAGCTTGGCAAGGTCCTCGGCCGGCACCAGGTCGGGCTTGGCCGGGCGATAGTGGTTCTTGGCGATGATGGTCTGGCCTTCCTTGGAATAGAGCCAGCTCAGATAGGCCTCCGCGACCTTGCGCGTGCCCTTGGCATCGACATTGGCGTCGACGACGGCGACCGGCGGCTCGGCCAGGATCGAGGTCGGCGGGTAGACGATGTCGAAATTGTCGGCGCCGAATTCGTCGAGCGCGAGATAGGCTTCATTCTCCCAGGCGATCAGCACATCGCCCAGGCCCTTCTGCGCGAAGGTCACCGTCGAACCGCGCGCGCCGGTATCGAGGACGGGGACGTTCGCATAAAGCTTGCCGACGAACGCCTTGGTCTTGGCTTCGTCGTTGCCGTCATTGGCGTTCGCATAGGCCCAGGCGGCAAGGTAGTTCCAGCGCGCGCCTCCGGACGTCTTCGGGTTCGGGGTGATCACCTGGACGCCGTCCTTCACCAGATCGCTCCAGTCGTGGATGCCCTTGGGATTGCCCTTGCGCACCAGGAAGATGATGGTCGAGGTGTAAGGCGCCGAGTTGTTCTCGAACTTCGTGCGCCAGTCCGGGTTGATCTTCTTTGTCTTCGAGACGATGGCGTTGATGTCGCCTTCGAGGGCCAGCGTCACGACGTCGGCGTCGAGGCCGTCGATCACCGCCCGGGCCTGCGCGCCGGATCCGCCATGCGACTGCTGGATGGTTACGGTTTCGCCGGTCTCCGCCTTCCAGTGTGCGGCAAACGCCTCGTCATAGGCTTTATAGAGTTCACGTGTCGGGTCGTAGGACACATTCAGAATGGTCGTGTCGGCAAACGCGAAACCGAGCGTGCCGAACTGGACAGATGTGGCGACCAGCGCGCCGAGCAGTTTCCTGAAATGAGGTTTGGTCATTCCCGCCTCCGTTGAACTGCTGCGAACTCTACCGAGTTTATAGAATTTAGATGCATTGAATGTTGCCTTTTTCGCCTCCTCGAAGCAATTTTTCGCCGTGATTGGGCCGGTTGAGGAAATGATTTCCTCTGCGCTGGCCGCACGGCTCCTTATCAGCCGAGCTAATTAGAAACGTTCGGGGGCGGGGCAAGCCTCGGGTACGCCTTAGTTGGCGGTGACCGGAAAATCGAAGCGCTGTTTTGGAAAAGGTTCTTTGGCCAGGGTGAAGTGCCACCATTCGCGCGCATAGTTGCGGAAGCCGGCGGCACGCATGGCGGCAAGCAGCATCCTGCGGTTCGTTGCCGCTTCGGCGGGAAGAGGGCGGTGCGCCGTCTCGCTCATCGGATCGAAGCAGTCGAAACCTGTGCCGAAGTCGAGCGTGCCGCCATCCGGCGCGCCGCAGGCCGGGTGTATGGAGCTTTTCTTGCCGGTCTCGGCGATGGCGAGGTCGACCGTCGAGCCGCGCGAATGGCTGGACAACTCACCGACATAGCCCTTGGCGATCAGATCGCCGCGCTCGACGGTCGGATACCATTGCGGATCCGGCGGGCCGTCCTCCCTGGTCCATCTACCCATGTCGGCGACGGCGCGCGCCGGGCGGTAGCAGTCGAAGACGACCAGCGTCAGGCCCTTGGCGACCATTGCTTTCTGGACGCCGGACAGTGCCTTCGCCGCCGTCGCGGTCAGGATGCAGACCGGCGCGTCATAACCGTAGACCTTGCGATGCAGAAAGTTTTCGCGGTCGGCGTAGCGAATATCCTGGCGGATGGTCGGGTCGATATCGGCGAGCCTGACGAAGCCCGCGGGGAGGGGGTTGGCGCGGGCGGGGGAGGTGGTCGCGGATAGAAGAGCCAGCGTAGCGGCTAGTGCAACTCCAAATAGAAAGGTATGGCGCGAGGCCCCCCTCTCTGCCCTGCCGGGCATCTCCCCCTCAAGGGGGGAGATTGGCGGCTTCGGCGCCGGCTCTATCTTACCAACGTTGAAAATTGGCGAAGGCAGCGAAGCTGCTGATCTCCCCCCTTGAGGGGGAGATGGCCGGCAGGCCAGAGAGGGGGGCCTCGCGCCATACATCAGGGGAGAAACTCCCCGCGCCAAGGTCTTAAGAAGCGCAATCTTCTGAATCGCTTGCCGTATTCTACTCAACGAAAACCTTCACGCTCGCCGCCCGTCCTGCCGCGTCGATCACGGTCAGCGTCGAATAGCCGGTGCCGTCGGGTTGCCAGGTCGCGGTGCGGCGGCGGTCGATGCCGGCGAGTGGCTTGCCGTTGGCGAGCCAGCGGAACGGCGCGCGGCCGCCCTGGAGCTTCAGAACCAGCGGCGTGGCGTCGGCGGAGTTGGTGCCGAGATCGACGCGGGCGCCGTTGGGCGGGAAGACGATGGTCGGAGCGGGCTCGGTGGCGGTGGCCTGCACCAGACCGTCCGATCCGGCGCCGAAGCGGGCGAGCGTCACCGGCAGTTCCTCGCGCCGGGGGTTGAAGACGCCAGGCGGCCGGCCGGACAGCGGCACGCTGGCAAGGCCGGAACGGACGAAGCCTTCGAACAGGATGGGTGCCGCCGAGACATAGCCCGACAGGCCGGGGACGGGGCTGGCATCGGCGCGGCCGACCCACACACCCAGCACGTAACGGCCGTCGAAGCCGACGGACCAGGCATCGCGATAGCCGTAGGAGGTGCCGGTCTTGTAGGCGATCCCGCGCTGCATGGCGCCTTCCGGCGGCTTCACGCCGGACAGGATGTCGTTGATCTGCCAGGCCGCCTGGTCGTCGAGGATGGTGGCGGTGGTGCGCTCGGCATCGGCCGGCTCGGTGCCGTCATGCAGCGTGTGCATTTTGCCGCCATTGGCGAGCCCGGTATAAAGCTGCACCAGGTCGCGCAAGGTCACGCCGACGCCGCCAAGCCCGATCGCCAAGCCCGGCGCCTCGTTGACCGGCAGGATCGGGTTGACGCCGGCCTGGCGGAAGCGCGCCGTCAGCCGCGCCGGACCGACGGCGTCGAGCACGCGGATCGCCGGCACGTTGAGCGACAATTGCAGGGCCTGGCGGATCGAGACATCGCCCTGGTAGCCCATGTCGAAATTCTTCGGACGGTAGCCACCGAAGTCGGCCGGACTGTCCTCGATGATCATCTCCTGCGCCACCAGCCCCTGCTCGAAAGCAAGTCCGTAGATGAAAGGTTTCAGCGTCGAGCCGGGCGAGCGCACCACCTTGGTCATGTCGATCCAGCCAGAGCGGCTGGCGTCGAAGAAATCGGCCGAGCCGACCTCGCCGAGGATGTCGCCGGTGCGCGCATCGGCCATCACCATGGCGACGGAAAGTTTCGGACCGAGCTTCCTGGCGGCATCCCTTGCCACCTGCTCCAGCCCCTGCTGCACGCTTTTGCGGATGGTGAGCTGCAGCGGCTTGCCGGGCACGGCCTTGGGCAGCATGGCATAAGAAGCATGCGCGGCCAGCGCCGGCAGTTTCCTGCGCAGGCCGGAAACATCGTCCAGCGCGGCGCGGGCAGCTTCGCGTTCGCCGAGCAGGCCGGCCGAGACCATGCGGGTCAGCACGCGGTCGCGCGCGGCGTGCGCGATGCCGAGATTGCGGTCGGGCCGGCGCCTTTCCGGCAATTGCGGCAGCGCGACCAGAAGGGCTGCCTCCGAGACAGTCAGCCGCTTCGGCTCCTTGCCGAAATAGGCGAGCGAGGCGGCGCGCACGCCTTCGAGATTGCCGCCATAGGGCGCCAGCGTCAGGTAGCGCTCAAGGATTTCCTGCTTGGACAGACGCCGCTCGATCTGGATGGCGCGCAGCATCTGCTTGAGCTTGGAGCCGATACTGCGGCTGTCGCGCGGCTCGATGAGCCGGGCGAGCTGCATCGACAAGGTCGAGCCACCGGACACGATATGACCGCTGGTGACGAGCTGGCCGGCGGCGCGGCACAACGCCAGGATGTCGACGCCGCGATGATCCCAGAAGCGCTTGTCTTCATAGGCCACCAGCATGTCGACGAATTGCTTGTCGACCTGGTCGAGGCGGGTTTCGAGCCGCCAGTAGCCGTCCGGCGTGGCGAAGGCGCGCAGCAGCTGGCCATCGCGGTCCTGGACCTCCGTCGAGACCGTCAGCCTTACCGGCAGCGGCGGCGGGAAGGCGCGGTCGAGTTCCCGGAGCGCGGCGATCGACGCGGCCGCGAAGCCGGCGAGGCAGGCGCCTGCGATTGCGGTTCGCTTGAGGAATTTTCTGGAGAGCATGGTGCTGCCCCTCATCCGCCTGCCGGCGCCTTCTCCCCGTATAGGGACGGGGAGAAGCTAAACCGGCGACCTTGCTATTCCGCCTTGACCTCCATCACGCCGGTGGCGGTACGGGCCGAGTATTGCGGCCGGTACATGTCTTCCACCGTTGCCGCCGGATGGGCGTAGGTGCCCGGTGTCACGGCGCGCACGACATAGGCCAGCGTGATGTTGCGGTCGCCGTCGCCTTCGTTCGGATTGAAGGCGGCGACGAAGCGGTCGTCGCGGAACTCCAGATGCGCGGCGTCGGTCTGCGCCAGCCAGGAGAAGTTCGACAATTGCGCGCTGGAAACCAGGCTCGGATTGTCGATCTCAAAGCCGGCCGGCAACAGATCGGTGATCAGCAGGCGCGACGGCCATTTGTTCTGCTCGTAGACCTTGAGCACGACCACGTAGCGCTCGTTCTGCTTGGCCTCGATGACATTGGCCGCGGTGCCGTCGAGCTTGTAGTAGGTGCGATCGATGGTGAAGCCGTCGCCGCCGGCCGGCAGCGGATCGACCGGGGCGGCGACCGCGGTCACCACCGCCTGCAGCGGCGTCGCGCCGGTGTTGGCGATGGTGAGCGGACTGTCGACGAGATCGCTGCCGGCGACCTGGTCGGAGTAGCCGCCCGAATGCGGCGCGCCGTTGACGGAAAGCGTGATGGAATCATTGCCTTCCTTCAGCGCCCGCGCGGCAAGCAGCATCCAGGATTCGTCCTGCGTGCTCGTCCAGCGGGCGTCCGCTCGCGCCACGCCCACCAGCTTGATCAGTTGCGGCATGATGCTGGGCACCGGCTTCGATTCCGCCGCCAACGCCAGCAACGCCGCGCCGTCACGCAGCCGCGAGCCGTAGTCCGAGCGGTACCAGTCATAGTCGGTCTCCGACTGTGCCAGCCTGAGCGCCGTCTGGAAGGTTGCTTCCGAACGCTGCGTGTCGCCGTAGAGCGCCAGGCTCGCCGCCAACTGGGCGACGGCCATCGGGCTGGAGAAGGCTTCGAGCTGGGTATCGGCGTAATAACGCAGATCGCCGATCGAGGCCTTCTTGTTGCGGGCGAGCACATAGAGCGCATAGGCGATCTCGCTGCCCTTGTCCTGGACGTCCTGGTCGTAGCCAAGCGAGTTCTGCAGGTTGTTCAGCGCCTGGTTCATGGCAAGCGCGGGAACATCATACTTCTGCTCGCGCGCCCGGGTCAGGAATTCGCTGACATAAGCGTCGAGCCACAGATCGCCGGAGCCAGGTCCCCAGAGGCCGAAGCTGCCGCTCGACGACTGGTAGGAGAGCACCTTGTAGATGGCGTCCTGGATGCGTTGATGCAGGTCCGGGTCGCTCTCCATGCCGATGCTCTTGGCCATGTCGTTGACATAGAGCAGCGGCATGGCGCGGCTGGTGGTCTGCTCGGCGCAGCCATAGGGGTAGCGGTCGAGCGACATCAGCAGCGACGGCACGTCGAGCGCGGACGACTGCGAGACGCCGACGCTGACCGAAGCGCCGTCGAGCACGCTTGACGCCAGCAGCTCCTTGTCGACGCGCAACGAGCCGCCATGCGGCTTCAGGTCGACCACCATGCGGTTGGTGACCGGAAGCTGCGCCGGGCGCACCGGCAGATAGAGCGTCTGCTCGACTTGCGTGCCGTCGGCGTGCGCGAGCTTGACCGTGACCGAGGCGTCGCCCGCGGTCTTGGCGACCAGCGGGAAGCTGAGCGACTGGCGCTTGCCCTGGGCGAGCGTCAGCTTCTCGGGCAGGGGCTTGTCGCCGGTCGTAAGATCTCCGGTCGTGGTGACCGAGAGCGCATAGTCGCCGGCCGGGCCATCGGTGTCGGCGATGTCGAGGCGCATGGTCGCCGCATCGCCCGGCGCCAGGAAGCGCGGCAGGCCGGCGGTGATCACCACCGGATCGCGCACGATGACGTCGGTCTGGGCATGGCCGACCGCATCCTTGGTCCAGGCGACCGCCATGACGCGAACGGTGCCGTTGAACTGCGGGATGTCGAAATCGACGCGCGCCTTGCCGTTGGCATCGAGCTCGACCGGGCCGGAGAAGAAGGCGACCAGCTTTTCGGTCGGCGGGCTGCCTTGCGCCTGCATGTTCGCCCCGTCGCCGCCGGTGCGTATCTTGCCCATGGTGCCGAGCGAGCCGTCGATCAGGCGGCCGTAGAGGTCGCGGATCTCCAGCCCAAGCATGCGCTGGCCGAAGAACCAGTCCTCCGGATCGGGCGCCTTGTAGTTGGTGAGGTTGAGGATGCCGACATCGACGGCAGCCACCATCACATAGGCGTTGCTGCCGGCCTGCGCGCCGTTGACCGCAACGGGGATCGACAGCTGCTGGCGCGGCATCGTCTTTTCGGGCGGTGTCAGGGAAACCGTCAGCTTCTTCGAGCCCGGATCGACCGACAACCATTGGATGCCGATGGCGCGGGCCGGCATGCGCGATTCCTGCGCGTCGCCGGGCCGGAACAAGGTCGCCGTGACATAAGCGCCGGCGCCCCAGTCGTCGCCGACGGGGATGTCGACGGTGCTGCCGCCGGCCGGCACCGAGGCGGTAACGGTCTTCAAGAGCTTCTCGGCGCCGATGGTGACCAGAAGTTCGCCGGCAAAATGCGGCGAGACCTTCAGCTTGGCGACTTCGCCGGCGGCGTAGCTGTCCTTGTCGAGCGCGATCTCAAGGCCGTCGGGCGTCTCGGTGGTGGTCGAGGCGACATACCAGCCGGCATCGAACTCATAGCTGGTGGCGGGACCATCCGGATCGGCGGTCTCGACCTCAAGCCGGTAACGGCCCCAGTCGACGGGCAGCGATACGGTCGCCTCGCCATCGGCCTTCAGGTCGACCGCGCCATTGGCGACGGCCTTGGTGAGGTTCACCGCCTCGTAGTTCCAGGAATTGTTGGAACGGTACCATTGATAGTTGCGCTCGACCTTGACCAGCGACCATTGGGCGCCTTTCAGGTCCTCGCGCTTGCCGTTCGGGTCGACGGCGATGATGCTGAACTTGGCGGTTCCGCCTTGCGGCACCTCATCGCCCTCGAAATCCGGCCGAATGCCGATGACGTCGCGCTGCGGGCGAACGCCGATGTCGAGCGACCGCTCGACGGCGCGGCCGCCGGCCTCGCGCATGCGCACGGTGACCTTGGCGTTGACCAGCTTGGTGGTCGACGGCAATTGGTCGATCGTGATCGGGAAGGTCGCCTTGCCGTCGTCGCCGACGACGGGAAGATTGGCGAGAGGCGTCACGGTCGGCTCGCTCGACTGCTCGTCGGCCAGGCCGAAGGTGAAATCCTTGAAGCTGTCCCAGGTACTGGTGGTCGACAGCGTCATCTCGCCTTCGAGCGCAAGGCCCGCGGCCGGCGCGCCGTAGAGGAAGCGGCCGTCGACTGTGGCGTTAGCGGTTTCGCCCTGGGCGATCTCCTTCTTGTCGGCGGTCAGGTCGAATTCAATGCGATCCGGCACGAAATCCTCGACCAGGAACATCTGGCTGGCAACGGCCGCCTGCTTGGGATCGGTATAGATCGACACCGTCCAGGTGCCGCGCATGGCGTTGGCCTCGAGCGGCAGGTCGACGGCGTGGCCGCCGGCGGACTCGCCATTGCTGACGATGCGGCGGCTCTCGACGCCGTCGGGGCGGGTGAAGATGAAGGTCAGCGGCAGGTTCTCGACCGCCTTGGCGGCGCCGTCGCGGGCAAGGGCCGCGACGTGAACGTCCTCGCCGGCGCGGTAGATGCCGCGCTCCGTCCAGGCATAGACGTCGAGCGCGCCCGGCGAGGCTCGGCCCTCGACGCCACGATCCGACAGGTCGAAGCCGGCCTTGCCCATGTCGAGGAAGACGAAGTCGTTATCGCCCTGCTTGGCCATCAGCACGGCCGGCACCATGCCGTTTTCGCCGCGGGTGAGGCCCGGATTGAAGACGGCGCGGCCCTCGGCATCAGTGGTCGCGGTGCCGAGAATCTCGTTGTTCTTGGCAAGCAGCGTCAGTTCGGCGCCGGAAATCGGCTTGGCCGAGCCCAGCGAACGGGCAAAGACGTTGAGGCCGTCCTGGCCGGTATAGGTGGAAAGGCCGATATCGGAGACCACGAACCACTGCGTGGCGCGCGAACCATAGTCGTCGCTCTTGTCGTCGACCGGCTGCGCGGTCAGCACATAGACGCCTGGCTTGCGCTGCGGGATCGCCTCATCCACCGGGAACGAAGTGGTAACCTCCTTATTGAGATCATTGGCGATGTCGAGCGTGCCGGACCAGACGGGGGCGCCCATCTGGTCCGAAATGGTGGAGATGTCATAGCCATCGAGCTGATGCAGGAACTGATAGCCGGACAGAAGCTGCGCCAGCGAACGGTCGCCGATGCGGTAAAGCGTCATCTTGGCGGCGTTCATGTTGACGGTGACGACCGGAATGCCGCGGCGGGCGCCGGCCGGCAGCACGAAGCTGTCGCCGGTGAAGCGGGCGGACGGAGCGCGGTCCTGGACGTAGATCGACAGCACGACGGGCGCGGCGATCGTTTCGCCGATCGCCGCCGGCAGGCCGACGCGGAAGGTCACGTCATAATGCTGGCCGTGCTCCAGGCCCTCGACGCAGATCTGCTTGTCCTTGGCCTCGACGGCCTTGGGCGCGGCGTTGTCGACGGTCACGAACTGCGAATAATCGACACCGGTCTTGACCAGTTCCTCGGAAAACTGGGCGCAGATGCGCGGCGAGGAGGAATCGGCATCGACGGTGTGCTCGACGACGCGGAAACCCTTGCGCGCCTTGAGGTCGGCGTAATCGGCCTGGACGGCCGGCGAGCTCACCAGCGCAAGGCTTGCCTCATAGGCCTGCAGCGAGGGCCGATAGAGATCGCGCTTGTCGAGACCGGCGGCAAGCAGCGCCAGCGCCTCGGCGCGGGTCTTTGCCGTGCGCACCAGCTTGTAGGCGTTGAAGGCCGCCGAGGTGGCGTTCATCGGGAACGTCGCGGGTTCGGTGGTGTTCGACGCCGGCTCCACGGCGAGTATCTCGCGCGCCAGCGCCAGCCAGAGCGCGCCATCGTCCGGCAGAACGGAGATCGCGGCCTCGTATTTCTGCATGGCAAGCCGGTGATCGCCGGTAAGCGAGGCCTGCTCGGCGGCGGCCTGCAGGGCAGCAAGGCCCTCGGTCGGCTTGTCATAGGCCGGATCGGTCAGCTTGTTGCGGAACTGCTGAGCCTGGTCGGCCATCCAGTTGGGGAAGAAGGCCAGCGCCGGCGGGGCGCCGATATCGGGATCACCGTCGACATTCGCGACCTTGCCGGCGACGGCGCCAGTGAAGGATTTCAACTGGTTATAGTCGGATTTGAGAAAACACCATTTGGCCTTGGTGTTGTAGGTGAAGGCGCGGCAGGCAGAATCGCCGAGACAGCTTGTCTTGCATTGGTCGAGGCTGACATTCTGCTCCGACCTGAGGTCGAAACCGAAATAGTCGGAATTGTCGGTCGTCACGATTCGCCGGGCTTCGGCCGCAAGAGCCGCCCCGCCCAGGGCGAAAAAGATGAGAAGAAGGAAAGAGAGACCACGAGCCGCGCGCATTGCCATACCACCCTCCAGACATCGCCAGCGTCCGGGCATGATCAAGCTTCGTGCAGGCTTGTCAACGCCGGAGCGCCGCAGGTTAATCACCCGCGAACGGTTTCCATGCCGGCCAAAGGCCGGTATTTCGACAGAACCTCTGTGAGACGGATCACACTTTCTTGCGGAATCGCAAAAGGTGTGAATTCCAAGCCCGGTCTATTTCAGACAATTGGATTGTGGCCCCTTTACGAACGTTGCGGAACTTCATTCCAATTTTAGTTTTGTCGACTAGGTTGTCTTAATGCCGGCGCATGAAACGCAGATGTCAGGAGGGCTCGCGCCAGGGCGCGGGCTTCCGCGCGCCCTGCTTTTCGCGCTCGTCTGCTCGACCGTGCTGGCCGGCGAAATACGGCAGGCGGCGGCTTTCGAGATTTTCGGCATCAAGCTCTGGGGCTCGTCAAAGGACGAGGATGCCGACATTGTCGATCCGCTGCGCTATTCGGTGACGATCAATGCGCCTGACGCCGACAAGGATCTGGTCAAGACGCTTGAAAATGCCTCGGCGCTGAAAAATGACGAGGACCATCCGGTGTCCGGATCGCTCGGCCTGATGGCCAAGGCGCGCGCGGACCGCGAACAATTGGTYGCCGCCCTCTACGCCGATGCCCGCTACGAGGGCGTGGTCACCATCACGATCGATGGCAAGTCGATCGATGACTTGCCGCCGGATGCCGAGTTCAAGGGGCCGCAGCCCGTTCCGGTGGTCGTCACGGTTGCTCCCGGAGCGAAATTCACGCTTGGCAACATCCGGCTGAAGGGCGATGCAGCGGGATTGGCGGCAGCCGACTTCGGCCTGATCGCCGGCGGCGATGCCGGCTCCGGCGCGGTGCTCAAGGCAGAAGCGCTGATCGTGCGGGCGCTGAAGGAAGAGGGCAGGCCGCTTGCCAAGGTAACCGACCGCGAGATCGTCGCCGAGCATGCCAACTCGACGCTGGACGTGACGCTGACGGTGGCCGCCGGCCCGGTCGCCGGCTATGGCGACACGACGGTCGAGGGCACGGAAAAGGTCGATCGCGACTTCACCGAATACATGACCGGGCTGAAGCGAGGCCAGCAATATTCGCCTCAGGAGATCGACGATGCCCGCGACCGGCTGCTCGGGCTCGAGGTCTTCAACAGCGTGACCATCAAGGAAGGCGACAGCCTCGACGCCAGCGGCAACATCCCGATCGGCGTCCAGGTCAGCGAGCGCAAGCCGCGCTTCTTCGGCGTCGGCGGCACCTTCTCGAACACGGAAGGCCTGGGGCTCGAAGGCTATTGGGGCCACCGCAACCTGTTCGGCCAGGCCGAGAAGCTGCGCATCGACGGCTCCATCAGCGGCATCGGCAGCAACAGCCTTTCGGCGCTCAACTACAATGCCGGCGTCATGTTCGAGAAGCCGGGCGTGCTCGGACCGACCTCAAAATTCTTCACCGGCATAAAGACGGTGTTCGAACACCCCGATGCGTATGACCATTTCTCGGTCAAAGGCGACGTCGGCGTTTCCTACGACCTCGACAAGCAGCAGCGGGTCTCGGCCGAATTCGACCTCGATTATTCGCGGATCACGGACGCTTTCGGCAAGCATACCTATCTGATCGCCAGCGTGCCGCTGCAATATGTCTATGACAACCGCGACGACAAGCTGAACCCGACCAGGGGGTTCCGCTTTCTCGCCTATGCCGAGCCCAGCTATGACATATTGAACGGCGCGACCTTCCTGAAGCTGAAGGGCGAGGGCTACACCTACCAGTCGCTCGACACGGCGAGCCGGTTCGTGCTCGCCGAACGCGCAACGCTCGGCTCGATCGTCGGCACCGGCCTGCAGAACGTGCCCGCGGATCGGCGGTTCTATTCGGGCGGCGGCGGTTCGGTGCGCGGCTATTCCTACCAGGGCATCGGCCCGAAGGACATCGACGGACAGCCGATCGGCGGTCTCTCCTTCTTCGAAACCTCCGTCGAGATGCGCATCGGCGTCACTGACACGATCGGCATCGTGCCCTTCGTCGATGCCGGCACGGTTTCGACCAAATCCTTCCCCGATTTCGCGGATGTGAAGGTCGGCGCCGGCGTCGGCCTGCGCTATATTACGCCCTTCGGGCCGCTGCGCATCGACGCCGCCGTGCCGCTCAACCGCGATCCCGGCGATCCGCATTTCGGCATCTATGCCGGCATCGGCCAGGCGTTCTGACAATGAAGATTTTCTGGCGCGTCCTTCGCATCTTAATTTACACGCTGCTTCTGCTGCTGGTGGTGGCGATCGGCGCGCTGGTCGTTTTGACCGGCACTGAAGGCGGTCGCCAGAACCTCGCCAGCCTGATTTCGAAGATGGCTTCGAACGAGGACCGCAAGGTCACGGTCGCCGGCATCGAAGGCATCTGGTCGGGCGCGCTCAGGGTGGACCACGTCGTGCTGGAAGACCGCGCCGGCCCTTGGATGGTGGCGCGCAAAGTGGCGCTCGACTGGTCGCCGACGGCGCTGCTGTCCCGAAATTTCAATGCCGACCGCTTCGCCGCCGAGCGCATCGAGCTGGCGCGGCTGCCGCAGCCGAGCCAGCAGCCGTCGCAGGGCGGCTCGACGAGCCTGCCGGTGTCGATCGATGTGAAGCAGATCGACCTGCCGGAGATCGCCCTGGGACAGGAACTGGCTGGCTCCGGCATCGCCGAGCTGGCCGCCAAGGGCTCGCTCAAGGCCGATCCGTCGCCGCTGGCGATCCAAAGCGTGCTGAACGTTTCCCGCCATGATGGCAAGCAAGGCAATGTCGACGCCAAGATCCACTTCGCGCCGGCCGACAACAAGCTCGACCTCGATCTCAAGGCGTCGGAGCCGGCGGGCGGCATCATCGCCAATCTGCTCAAGCTGCCGGATGCGCCGCCGGTCAACATCGTCGTTTCCGGCAGCGGGCCGTTGGCCAACTGGAGCGGCGTCGGCACCTTCATGGTCGACGGCCGGATCGTCAGCCAGCTGACCGGCCGGCACCAGCTGACCGACAAGGGCCACCGCATCGAGGCCAATGGCGACGGCGAGTTCGAAGGGTTCCTGCCGGAGAAGATAAAGGCGCTGTTTGCCGGCAAGACGCGCTTCGACCTCGCCGGAACCGCGACCGCATCAGGCGGGCTCGATATCGAGCAGGCCACCATAGAGAGCGACTCCGTGCACGGTGCCGCGACCGGCAATGTCGATCCGAAGGGCGCCAGCGACCTGGCGGTGGAGCTCTCCGCCAAGGACAAGCCGGTAACCGTCGATGTCGGCAACAGCGCGGTTCCGATCCTGGTCTCGGTCGAAAAGGCGACGGTGCGCGCCTTCGGCGATGGCAAAGCGCCGATGGTCGATATCGGCACGTCGCTTACGTCGATCGCCGTCGGCGGCACCCAGCTCAACAACATTACGGGCGAGATCCATTCCGACGGCTTCGATGTGGAGACCCTCAGCGGCCCCGTCGCCATCAGGCTCGCGGCCGCCGGCCTGAAGACCGATGTGGCGACGCTGGCGCCGCTGGTGACCGGCAAGCTCGCCGCCGATCTTTCCGGCACGATCAGCCGCGAGACCGTGACCATCGACAAAGGCACCTTGCGCAGCGACGCGCTCAATGCCGGGCTGACGGCAAATGTGGCGCTGGCCGACCTGTCGATGACGCTGAAGATGAACGCCGACGCCATCTCGAAGGCGTTGCCGCCGCAGATCAGCTCGCTGCTTGGCGAGCGGGTGAAGTTCTCGGCCACCGCCACGCGCGATCCGCAAGGCGCGTTCGCCGCCAACTCGCTGGAGATCAGCTCCGGCTCGCTCAGCGCCAGCGGCACCGGCAGCATGCAGGGAACGGACCTTCAGGCCAACGTCAAGGGCACGCTGGGCGACGTCTCGCCGCTGTCGTCGCTCGCCGGCACGCCGCTTGCGGGCGGGGTCAATTTCGCGCTGAGCGCAAGCGGTCCGCGCCTTGCGCCGGATTTCACGGTGTCAGCCGACAGCGCCAGCCTGACGGCGGCTGGCCGTACCGTGAAGGAGATCAAGCTCTCGGCCAAGGGCAAGGCCGATATCGCCAATCCGACCGCCGACCTCTCGCTGACCGGCAATGCCGAGGGACAGGCGCTCGACATCGAAGCTTCGCTGGTGACCGCCGACGGCAAGCGCTCGATCAAGGGTCTCAGCCTGGCGCTCGGCGACAACAAGGTGTCGGGCGATCTCGTGCTCGACGACAAGTTCCTGCCGCTCGGCACGTTGACGCTTGCCGTGCCCGACATCGGACCGCTTGCGGCGCTCGGCAACCAGACCGCCACCGGCGATATCAACGGCACGATCGCCTTCGCCAAGGAGGGCGAGGCGCCGACCGTCACCATCAACGCGGCCAGCACGTCGATCGCGCGCGGCGATCTGGCGGCGAAAGCCATCACCGTCAACGCGCTGATCGCCAACTACCTGAAAGGGCCGGCGATCTCGGGCACGATCAAGGCCGATAACGTGACCTCCGGCAGCACGGTCGTCAGCGGCATCGGCATCGATTTGAAGCGCGACGGCGAGTGGACGAACTTTACCGGCGGCGCCACGGCGTCCGGCATTCCGGCCACCGCCACCGGCCGTGTGAAGATCGCCAATGGCACGACAAGCGTGGAGATCACGTCCGGCGAGGCGACGGTGCGCGGCATCAAGGCGGCCATCGCCGAGCCATCCAGCCTTTCCATCGCCAATGGCGTGACGACAATCGAGAAGCTCGCGCTCAATCTCGGCGGCGGCTCGGCAACCGTTTCCGGCAGCGCTGGCCAGACGCTCGGCCTGACGGCCAACCTCGCCAACCTCCCGGTGGCGCTCGCCAATGATTTCGTGTCCGGCCTCGATGGGGCTGGGACGGTGGAAGGCACGGCGCATGTCACGGGTCCGTCGTCCAACCCCGACGTGCAGTTCAACGCCAAGGTGGCGGGCGCCCAGACCAGCCAGACCCGGCAGGCGGGGCTGGGGCCGCTGGATCTGGACGCTGCCGGCAGCTACACGCTGGCGGGCGGCGTCGCCCTGGACCACGCCACGCTGTCGGGCGAAGGGATTTCCGGCAAGGCCGCCGGCACCCTCAATCCCAATGGCGCCAGCGACTTCTCCCTCGACCTCACATCATCCGGGGCCAGCCTGCCGTTGACGATCGGCAGCGCCGAAAGCCCGGTCAAGATCGCGGTCCAGTCCTTGTCGGCAAAAATGGCGGGCGAGAGCACGCAAGCGCGGCTCGATGTGTCCGCAATCCTGCCGTCCATTGCCGCCAGCCAGGCCAAGGTGGACGGTCTGACGCTCACGCTGCATT
This sequence comes from Mesorhizobium sp. LCM 4577, assembly GCF_001854795.2. Taxonomy (NCBI): domain Bacteria; kingdom Pseudomonadati; phylum Pseudomonadota; class Alphaproteobacteria; order Hyphomicrobiales; family Phyllobacteriaceae; genus Mesorhizobium; species Mesorhizobium sp. LCM 4577. The sequence continues at coordinate 447,120 of NZ_MDDU01000013.1, forward strand.
CGGATGCCTTCGACCTCAAGGGGCGGGCTGGTCAGGTTTCCGGCACGGTGTCGGTGGACAGGATCGGCCTCGATAATCCCATGATCGCGCCGCTGATCGCCGGCAAGGTCACGGCCAAGGTCAATGGCCGCCTGACAAGCGATGCCGTCGCCGTCAACAGCGGCTCGCTCACCAGCGATGCGCTCAACAGCCAGGTCGCCGGCCGGATATCGCTGGGCGACGGCGCGGTCGACCTCACCATGAAGGCCGATGTCGCTTCTTCCGCCCTGCCGGCCGCGGTGCGCGGCATGCTTGGCGAGACGGCTGCGTTGAGCGCCGTGCTGAAGCGCGATGCCAAAGGCAATGTCAATGTCGACGGGCTGAAGCTGAATTCTGGCGCGCTCAGCGCCGATGGCCAGGCGAGTCTTGCCGACGGCAAGCTCGCCGCCGGAATCAGGGGGGCGCTGAGCGATGTCTCGGGACTCTCGAAAGACGCCAAGGGCGCCATTGGCTTTGCCCTGAATGCGCAAGGCCCGGTCATCGCGCCCGACCTGTCGATGACGGTGGAGAGCGACCGGCTTACGGTCGCGGCGCGCGAGATCACCGGGCTGAAGCTTACGGCCAGCGGCAAGGCCGATGCCGCCAATCCGGCGGCGAATGTGCAGCTCACCGGAAATGTCGCCGGCCAGAACCTGCAGGGCAGCGCGGTGCTCGCCACGACCAATGGCAGCCGCGCGATCAACGGGCTTTTGCTGTCGCTCGGCCCCAACAAGATTTCGGGCAATCTCGCCCTCGACGACGCCTTCGTGCCGGTCGGCACCGTTTCGCTCGATTTGCCGGACATCGGGCCGCTCGCCGCGCTGGCGCTGGAAAAGGCAGAGGGCAATGTGCGCGGCACGATCGCCTTCACCAAGGCGGCCAACGGGCCGAATGTCGCGATCAAGGCGAACACTTCGGAGGTCAAGCGCGGCGATCTCTCGGCCAGGAATGTGGCCATCGACGCGCAGATCGCGAACTACATGGCAGCACCCGTCATCGCCGGCACGGTGCGCGCGGAGAGCGTGACGTCTGGCGGCACCGCCATCACCGGCATCAATGTCGATCTCAAGCGCGACGGCGACTGGACCGGCTTCTCGGGCGGCGCCACCGTCAAGAACATCCCGGCCAAGGCCGCCGGCCGCGTGAAGGTCGCCAACGGCACGACGACCGTCGAGCTCGCGTCCGGCCAGGCGACCGTGCAGGGCATCAAGGCGGCGATCGCGCAGGCCTCGACGATCAACATCGCCAACGGCGTGACGACGCTCGACCGGCTGGTTCTCAATCTCGGCGGCGGTACGGCGACGGTGACGGGCAAGGTCGCGCAGGCGCTCGACATCAACGCCAATCTGGCGAGGGTGCCGATCTCGCTCGCCAACAGTTTCTCGCCCGGTCTCGACGCGGCCGGTTCGATCTCGGGCACGGTTAAGGTCACCGGCGCGCCGGCGAGCCCCTCGGTCGCCTTCAACATCGATGCTTCAGGTGTGCAGACCTCGCAGACGCGCGGCGCCGGTCTCGGCGGCATGAACGTGTCGTCGTCCGGTACTTTCGCCGGCAACAAGCTCGCCTTCGACGCCAATATCAGCGATGGCGCCGGCCTCGGCCTCAAGGGCGGCGGCTCGGTGACGGTGGCGGGCACGCCGGCCCTGGTGCTCGACTTCAACGGCAAGGTGCCGTTCTCCTTCCTGGCCGCGAAACTCGCCGCGCAAGGGCTGGGGCTGACCGGAACCGCGAACGTCAATGTGCAGGTGCGCGGCCCGGCGTCGTCGCCGGTGATCGGCGGAACGGTCAGCACCTCCGGCGCCCGGCTGGTCGATGCCCGCTCCGGCCTTGCGGTGAACGACATCGCGGCGGACGTTTCGATCGGGAACGGCGTCGCCAGGATCAACCGGCTCACCGGCACGCTTTCGACGAAAGGCAATCTTTCGGCCAGCGGCACGGTGGGCATCGTGCCGGCGCAAGGCTTCCCGGCCGACCTGTCGATCAAGCTCATCGATGGCCGCTACACCGACGGCCGGGTGGTGACCGCCAATCTCGGCGGCGACCTGACGATCAAGGGGCCGCTCGTCTCGGCGCCGGTGATCGCCGGCACGATCAACCTGGCGAGGACGGTCATCACTGTCCCGGAAAAGCTGCCGGGGTCGCTTTCGGCGCTGGATGTCAAACACAAGAACGCGCCGGCGTCCGTGCGGGCGCAGGACAAGGCGCTGYGCCCGGCAACGTCCAGCGGCAGCAGCAAGAGCGGCAGCGGCCTGACGCTCGACGTGACGGTGAACGCGCCGAACCAGATCTTCATCCAGGGCAGGGGTGTCGACGCCGAGCTCGGCGGGTCGCTGAAGCTGACGGGGCCTGCCTCGTCGCCGCAGGCGGTCGGCACTTTCACCCTGCAGCGCGGACGGCTGACCATTCTCTCCAAACGGCTGACCTTCACCGAGGGCACGATCGGGTTCCAGGGTTCGCTGGTTCCCTATCTCAACATGACGGCGACCACGACGACGAGCAGCGCCACGGTCACGATCGTCGTGTCGGGTGAGGCGACCGATCCGAAGTTCACCTTCTCCTCCGTGCCGGCGCTGCCCCAGGACGAGGTGCTGGCGCAGCTCATCTTCGGCCAATCCATGTCCAAACTGTCACCGCTGCAGATCGCGCAACTTGCAAGCGCGGCCGCGCAACTGGCGGGCGTCGGCGGCTCGACCTCGCTGCTCGAGAACCTGCAAAGCGCCATCGGCGTCGACGATCTCGACGTGACGACGGACGAGAAGGGCGGCACCGCGGTTTCGGCCGGCAAATACCTCAACGACCGCACTTATGTGACCATACAGAAGGGCGACAAGCCGGGTTCCGGCAAGGCGACGATCGACCTCAATGTCGGTCGCGGCGTGAAGCTGCGCGGCGAGGCCAACGATGCAGGCGAAGCCAAGGGCGGCGTCTTCTACGAACGCGAATATTGAGGCTCAGCCTGCGTTTCTGCGCTCGCCCGGGGGGCTGTCCGCCGCGGGCGCGGGAGCCTTATCCGCATAAAATGTACTGATTTAATCGTTCGCGACGATTTTTTGGGAAATCGGCGTCGCGATAACAAATTTGCGTCAAGACTGTCGCTATCGCGCGAACCGGGTTGCAACCAAAGATGCACATTCCCGGCATGTTCCTACTCCACACCGTGTTTTGACATCACGGCCTGGATGCGGAATGTTACAAGGCGGAAAGCCAACAATGGGAGTAAGTCATGGCAATCTATAAAAGCAATGGTGATCGCGTTCCGGATCACATCCTGAAAATGGCCGAAGACGCCAAGTCAGGTAATGTGGACCGTCGCGAATTTCTGGCTTTGGCCAGCGTTTTCGGCGCATCGACGGCAATGGCCTACGGCATGCTCGGCCTCGCCGATCCGACGCCGGCCAGGGCCGAGGACGTGCAGGGCAAGAAGGGCGGCGTCCTGAAGGTCGCCATGTCCATCAAGGATCCCAAGGATCCGCGCACGGCGGACTGGTCGGAAATCTCCAATGCCGAGCGCCAGGCGCTCGAGCCGCTGGTGAAGTACACGAAGGAATACACCTTCGCGCCCTACCTGCTGGCGAGCTGGGACATCAATGACGACGCCACCGAGTATACGCTGCATGTGCGGCCGGGCGTCGAATGGAACAATGGCGACAAGTTCACCGCCGACGACGTGATCTATAATTTCACCCGCTGGGCCGACAAGGGCGCGGAAGGCAACTCGATGCCTGGCCGTCTTGGCAGCCTCGTCGACGACACGACCAAGAAGCTGCGCGAAGGCTCCGTCGTCAAGGTCGACGACATGACGGTCAAGCTCAAGCTGTCGAAGCCCGACATCGCCATCATCCCGAACCTGTGCGACTATCCAGCGCTGGTGGTGCACAAAACCTTCGATGAGAAGGGCGCCAACTTCAAGAATTGCCCGATCGGCACCGGCCCGTTCGAGCTGGTTTCCTATGATGTCGGCCAGAAGGTGGTCTACAAGCGCCGCACGACCGGCAAGTGGTGGCAGGGCGAGGCCTTCCTCGACGGGGTCGAGTTCATCGACTATGGCACCGATCCGGCCGCGACCGTCTCGGCTTTCGAATCGGGCGAAGTCCACACCAACCACGAAACGACCGCCGACTATATCAAGATCATCGCCGATGTCGGCGCGCCGGTCTCGGAAGTCGTGACGGCGGCCACCGTGGTGTCGCGCTTCAACGTCACCCACAAGCCCTATGACGACCAGAAGGTTCGTCAGGCGATGCTGCTTGCCGTCGACAACGCCACCGTGCTGCAGCTCGGCTACGGCAATGCAGGCACGCCGGCCGAAAACCACCATGTCGCGCCGATCCATCCGGAATATGTCAAGCTGCCCGAGGTCAAGCGCGATATCGCCAAGGCCAAGCAGATGCTGACGGAAGCCGGCGCGATCGATTTCGAGCACGAGCTGATCAGCAACGACGAGGACTACCACAAGAACACCACGGACGCGATCGCGGCGCAGCTGCGCGAAGCCGGCATCAAGGTGAAGCGCACCGTGCTGCCGAGTTCGACCTTCTGGAACGACTGGACGAAGTATCCCTTCTCGGAGACCAACTGGAACATGCGCCCGCTGGGCATCCAGGTGATCGCCATCGCTTACCGCACCGGCGAAGCGTGGAACGAGACGGCCTACGCCAATCCGGACTTCGACAAGAAGGTTAATGAGGCGCTCGGCATCGCCGATGCGGAGAAGCGCAAGGTCGTGATGAAGGACATCGAGCAGATCCTGCAGGATTCCGGCATCATCATCCAGCCTTACTGGCGCAAGCTCTACATCAACATCAAGCCCGAGGTGAAGAACCACTCGATGCACCCCACCTACGAGCACGACTTCGGCAAGGTCTGGCTCGACCAGGCGTGATCCATGGCGCGATGAATACGAGGGGCAGCCGCCCCTCGTATTTGCAGCTTCGTTGTCGTTGCATGACCTGCAGCGGCGGCGGGGCGCCATCCGCATTACGAAACAGGGTTGAACGTATCTGACCCCAACCCGGCCGGCAGGGGGGCACACATGTTCTCATTCATCGCCAGACGCATCGGCACGATACTACTCACGATGCTGTGCCTGACGCTGGTCGTCTTCTTCCTCGTCAATCTCGAGCCCAATCTGAAGAAGCTGGCGATCAGCCAGACCGAGATGCACACGCCCGCCGACCAGCTTGAAAGCTGGCTGGTCAACCATGGCTACCGGCAGAATTTCTTCCTGCGTTACGGCCAGTGGCTGGGCGTCCTGYCGAAGCATCCGATCACCGATCCGGCGACCGGCAAGACCACGCAGCGCTTCTCCTTCTGCAACGACCCGACCGAGCCGCAATTCTCCGGCGTGCTGCAGGGCGATTTCGGCTGCTCGACCAAGTTCAAGACGACGGTCGCGGCGAAGCTCTTCCCGGCGCTCGGCGCCACCGGTTTGCTGATGTTCTGGGTGCTGGCGGTGATGGTGCCGATCTCGCTGCTGATCGGGATTCTGGCCGGCATGCGCGAAGGCTCGCGCACCGACCGCGTGCTGTCGGTCGCCTCGATCGCCTCGACAGCGACGCCCGAATATGTGTCGGGCGTCATCTTCACCGTCATCTTCGCATCCTGGCTCGGCTGGCTGAACGGCTCGGCGGCGTCCRCCAGCCAGGGCATCACGTTCTACAATTTCACGCTGCCGGTGATCACGCTGGCGATCTACGGCATAGGCTATATCGCGCGCATGACACGCGCCTCGATGGTCGAGGTGATGACGCAGCAATATATCCGCACAGCCCGGCTGAAGGGCCTGTCCTTCAGCAGCGTGGTGATCAAGCACGCGCTGCGCAACGCGCTGATCGCGCCCTTCACCGTCATCATGCTGCAGTTCCCGTGGCTGCTCACCGGCGTCGTCATCGTCGAGGTGATGTTCCGCTACCAGGGCTTTGGCTACACGCTGGTCGAAGCCGCCGGCAACAACGACATCGATCTGCTGCTCGGCTGCTCGCTGGTCTCGGTGTTCATCGTACTGATCACCCAGCTCATCTCGGATGTCGGCTACGCGTTTCTCAATCCGCGTATCAGGGTTCAGTAGGGGCAGGGCCGATGCAAACGGAATATATCAGCGCCTTCGATGTCGTTCTCGGCGTGCTCTGGCGGTTCTGGCCGGTCTGGGTGGCGCTCATCCTGGTGATGGGCGTGAGCTTCACCTACAGGCGGAAGCTCGGGCTCTACGGCCAGCTCTTCGACAGCGGCGTCGGCATCGCCGGCGTCTTCATCTGCCTGTTCTGGCTGTTCACGGCGATCTTTGCCTCCACCATCTCGCCCTTCGACCCGCTGGCTCAGGTCTCGGTGATGAAGGATACGCTGCCTGGCGCTATCGAACCGGCGTCGAAACTCGTCTACTATTTCGGCGGCGACAAGCTCGCCCGCGACGTGTTCTCGCGCATGGTCTATGGCAGCCAGATCGTTCTGATCATCGCGCCGGCCGCCACCGGCTTCGCGCTGATGGTGGGCATCACGCTTGGCCTGCCGGCCGGTTACTATGGCGGCAAGATCGACACGCTCTTGTCCTTCCTCGCCAATCTGGTGCTGGCCTTCCCGGTGATCCTGTTGTTCTACCTCCTGGTGACGCCGGGCATCATGGACACGCCGATCCCCTATGCGATGGCGGGATTGTTCTTCCTGTTCCCGATCATCTTCTTCTGCGTCCTGTTCTGGACCCGATACAAGAACCGGCCGGACCGGCTCTATATCCTGCTCGGCATCACGCTGGTCTTGGGCGGCTGGATCTATGCGGGCCTGGTCTTCGACAAGGATCCGCTGCACATCGTCCATATCGATCCCAACCAGCTCAACATCTTCGTGGCGGTGGTGTTCGCCTCCAGCCCCGGCGTGTTCCGCATCGTGCGCGGCCTGACCATGGACATCAAGACGCGCGACTATGTGGCGGCGGCGCAGACGCGCGGTGAATCGCCCTGGTACATCATGCTGTGGGAGATCCTGCCCAATGCGCGGGGCCCGCTGATCGTCGATGCGTGCCTGCGCATCGGCTACACGACGATCCTGCTCGGGACGCTCGGCTATTTCGGCCTGGGCCTGGCGCCGGAAAGCCCCGACTGGGGCACCGCGATCAAGGACGCCAGCCGGCTGTTGCGTTCCTTCATCCACCCAGCGCTGCCGCCGACGATCGCCCTGATGTCATTCGTGCTGGGGCTGAACCTTTTGGCGGACTCGCTGCGCGAACAGTCGATGAAGGATTGATGGTGGCGGTTCAGGCCCTACCTGCTGGAACAATTTAGGATTGGAGCGACCCATGAACGAGGCAGTTCGAAATCCGGCTCAACCCATCATCGAGATCGAGAACCTCTCGATCTCCTTCTTCACCCGCAAGGGCGAGATACCGGCCGTGATGGATTTTTCCTGCACGGTCATGCCCGGCGAGGCGATGGGCATCGTCGGCGAATCCGGCTGCGGCAAGTCGACCGTGTCGCTCGGCATCATGCGCGACCTCTCCAACATCGGAAAGATCGTCGGCGGGCGCATCAAGTTCCAGGGCAGGGACATGGGCGAGATGTCGGACGAAGAGCTGCGCGCCATCCGCGGCAACAAGATCGCCATGATCTACCAGGAGCCGATGGCAAGCCTCAATCCGGCGATGAAGATCGGCCAGCAACTGATGGAAGTGCCGCTGATCCACGACAAGGTATCGAAGGAAGAGGCGTATAATCGCGCGCTGGAGATGGTGCGTGCGGTGAAATTGCCCGATCCCGAGCGCATGATGCGCTCCTATCCGCATCAGTTGTCCGGCGGTCAGCAGCAGCGCATCGTGATCGCCATGGCGCTGTTGTCGAAGCCGGCGCTGCTTCTGCTCGACGAGCCGACCACCGCGCTCGACGTCACCGTCGAGGCCGGCATCGTCGAGCTGGTCAAGGGGCTCGGCGAGAAGTTCGGCACCTCGATGATCTTCGTCTCGCACAATCTCGGCCTCATCCTGGAAACCTGCGACAAGATCACGGTGATGTATTCCGGCGAGGCGGTCGAGACCGGCAAGATCGAGGACGTGTTCGACCGGATGCGCCACCCCTATACGCAAGGGCTGTTCCGCTCGATCCCGCTGCCCGGCGCCGACAAGAATTCGCGGCCGCTGATCTCCATTCCCGGAYAGTTGCCGCTGCCGCATGAGCGGCCGAAGGGCTGCAATTTCGGGCCGCGCTGCCACCATTTCGTCGAGGGCGTCTGCAACGCGGCGGAAATCCYGATGATCCCGGTCGAGGGCCATGAGGGGCATTTCTCGCGCTGCGTGCGCTTCAACGAGATCGACTGGGAGGCGCTGCCGCCCGGCGCCAAGAAGGTCAACGAAAAGGTCGAGCCCGGTGCGCCGGTGCTGAAGATCCAGGACCTCAAGAAATACTACAAGGTCGGCGGCAGCGAGGTGTTCGGCTCCAGCGAAGGCCGCGTCGTCAAGGCCAACGAGACGATCTCGTTCACCGCGCGCGAATCCGAGACGGTGGCGATCGTCGGCGAGTCCGGCTGCGGGAAGTCGACGCTGGCCAAGGTGCTGCTCGGCCTCGAGACCGCCAGCTCCGGCACGGTGACTTTGGCCAACAAGGAAATCCAGTCTACGGGGATCGAGAACCGCGGCGTCGACACGGTCTCGTCGATCCAGATGGTGTTCCAGAATCCGTTCGACACGCTGAATCCCAGCCACAGCGTCGGCTCGCAGATCATCCGCACGCTGGAGAAGTTCAATGTCGGCAAGAATGTCGCCGAGCGGCGCCAGCGCATGCTGGAGCTGCTCGATCTGGTGAAGCTGCCCAGGGCCTTCGAGACGCGCAAGCCGCGCCAGCTTTCGGGGGGCCAGAAGCAGCGCATCGGCGTCGCGCGCGCCTTTGCCGGCGACGCCAAGGTGGTGGTGGCCGACGAGCCGGTCTCGGCGCTCGACGTCTCGGTGCAGGCGGCGGTGACCGAACTCTTGATGGACATCCAGCGCAAGAACAAGACGACGATGCTGTTCATCAGCCACGATCTGTCGGTGGTGCGCTATATCGCCGATCGCGTCGTCGTCATGTATCTGGGCTATATCGTCGAGCAGGGCACGACCGACCAGATCTTCTCGCCGCCTTACCACCCCTACACTGAGGCGCTGCTGTCCGCGATCCCGATCGCCGACACCAGCGTGGTCAAGAAGCACATCGTGCTCGAAGGCGACATCCCGTCGGCGATGAACCCACCGACCGGCTGCCCGTTCCAGACGCGTTGCGGCTACAAGAAGCTGGTGCCGGACAATCTGTGCGAGACCAAGGTGCCGCCGGTGAAGAATCTCGGCGGCGGCCATACGAGCCTGTGCTGGCTTTCGGACGACGTGCTGGCCAAGATGGAGCCGGTCATCAAGTTCGACAAGGAGCACGCCGCGCGTGAGGGCGTTCCGGACGATGCGCCGCATGGCGAGGGGCCGGGCTTTGCCGGCACGCCGCCGCAGCGCCCGGACGGCAAAAACGCCAGTGCGGAAGCTGATGCGACCGGAGAAGGCGTCGAGGAGAACGACGCGGTGCTTAAAGCCCGTCGCCATGAAGTGCGCGACGAGGATTCGGAAACCGGTGTCTCAAGGCCGAAGGACACGACAAGGCGGCATTAACCCCAGAAGGGTGTCAGCTGCCGCATTGCCGTAGCTGCGCGGCGTAGTCGCGGGCCATCTGGTCGGTGGCGCGCGCGTAGCTTTGCACGCCGGCGTCGCCGCGGTTGCCGCGGCCATAGGCTGTCCAGCCGAGATAGTACGCCAGATAGAGATTATAGGTGTCGTTGCGGGCGACACCGAACGTGTCGGCGGTCTTGGAATGGTACCAGCCGACGAAATCGATGGCGTCGGCAAAGCGTGTCCGGCGCGCCGCCCAGTTGCCGGTCTCGCTTTGATATTGCGACCAGGTGCCGTCGAGCGCCTGCGAATAGCCGGTGGCACTCGAGACATGGGTCCACGGGATGAAGCCGAGCAGCTTGGTGCGCGGCGGGCGGGCATTGCTCTTGAAGCCGGATTCCTTACGCACCGTGGCCATCAGCACGGGAACGGGGATGCCGTATTTCCGCTCGGTCCGCTCGGCGGCGGACTGCCAGTTGTCGAACCAGCCGTCATTCTGGTCGAAGACGGCGCAGACATTGTTGATGTGGCTGGGCGCCGTCGCGCAGGCCGAAAGCGCCAGCAGCACGGAAACAGCGACAATTTTACTAAAACTCGACCTACGCATTGGACGACGAATAGGCCGAAATCATAAAAGGAGTCTTGCTCGCTTCCTTAACGCGGACGTGGCGGCATGAAAAATCGAATATCGGTATTACGACCGCCTGTGTCGTAATTCTTTTCTTCGATTTTGAGAAATGCCGCCTTGGCTAAAATCACGCCGGCAAATGGCGAATTCCTGACAGCTCGCATGTGATGCCGGCGCTCTGATGCGCGCATGAGCGAACCAAGACGCAAGCGCGGCGAGCGCACCAGCAACCGGGGACCAGCCGCCATCCCGCAACTGCCACGACGGCGGGTGGAGAATCCCTACCCGCCGATGGYGCTGCTGTCGGCCGACCAGATCGAGGCCATCCACCAGGCATCGATGCATATCCTGGAAAACTTCGGCATCGAGGTGATGAGCCCGCGCGCGCTGTCGCTGTTCGAGCGCGCCGGGGCCAAGGTCGACCACGGCTCGATGAATGTGCGCGTCGATCGCGGCATGGTCGAGGAGGCGCTGAAGTCGACGCGTTCGACCTACATGCTGATGCCTCGAAACCCGAACAACGCCATCCATCTCGGCGATAGCACCATCAACTTCACACTCGTCGCCGGCCCGCCCAATGTGCACGACATGGAACGCGGCCGGCGCGCCGGCAACCTTGACGACTATTCGGACCTCGTGCGGCTGGCGCAGCATTTCAACTGCATCCACATGCTGGGAAACCAGGTCTGCGCGCCGATCGAGCTGCCGGCGAACACAAGGCATATGGACACCTATTTCGCCAATCTGACGCTGACCGACAAATGTTTCCATGTCTCAGCGATCGGGCGGGGGAGGGCGCTCGACGGCATCGAGATGATGGCGATCGCGCGTGGGCTGACGCTGGATCAGATGGCGCAGGACCCCGGCGTCACCACCATCATTTCTGTCAACTCGCCGCGCCGCTTCGACGAGATGATGGCCGAAGGGCTGATGACCATGGCCGAATACGGCCAATCGGTGGCGGTGACGCCATTCACGCTGATGGGCGCGATGAGCCCGGTGACGCTTGCCGGCGCGCTGGCGCAGCAGAACGCCGAAGCGTTGTTCGGCATCGTGCTGACACAGTTGGTTCGCCCCGGCGCGCCGGTGATGTATGGCGCCTTCACCTCCAATGTCGACATGAAGTCGGGCGCGCCGGCCTTCGGCACGCCGGAAAACACCAAGGCCAACATCGCCTCCGGGCAGTTGGCGCGACGCTACAACTTGCCCTACCGCACGACGCCGGGCTCGGCCTCCAACGCCGCCGACGCGCAGGGCGCCTATGAGACGATGATGGCGCTGTGGGGCGCGGTGCTCGGCCATGGCAACCTCGTCTATCATGCCGCCGGCTGGCAGGAGGGCGGGCTGACGGCCTCGTTCGAGAAGCTCATCATCGATGTCGAGCTGATCCAGCACATGATAGAGTTCCTGCGGCCGATCGCGGTCGACGAGGCGGAGCTCGCGGTCGAGGCGCTGGGCGCGGTGCCGACGGGCGGCCACTTCTTCGGCGAGCCGCACACGCTGGAGCGTTATGCCACCGCCTTCTACCAGCCGATGCTTTCCAACTGGCAGAATTACGAGGCCTGGCAGGAGGCTGGCGCGCTCGACACGACGGCGCGCGCGACCAGGCTTTGGAAGAAGGCGCTGGAGGAATATGTCCAGCCGGTTATGGATCCCGCCGTGCGCGAAGCGCTCGAAGCCTATATGGCGCGTCGCAAGGAAGCGATCGGGCAAGGCGAGCCGTGAGGGAACAGCTTCCCATCCTGATTCATTTCAATCTCTCAACTCACTGAACCAACGAGAAAAAGTCCATGAAGTCGCATGCAAAGGTCGTGGTCATCGGCGGCGGTGTCGTCGGAAGCTCGGTGCTGTTCCATCTTGCCCGCCATGGCTGGACCGATGTCGTGCTGCTGGAACGCGATGAGCTGACGTCGGGCTCGACCTGGCATGYGGCCGGCGGCATGCACACCATCAATGGCGATCCCAACGTCGCCAAGCTGCAGAAATACACGATCTCGCTCTACAAGGAGATCGAGGAGCTTTCGGGACAGGCGACCGGCGTGCACCTGACCGGCGGCGTGCTCCTGGCGGCGACCGAGGCGCGGCTCGACTGGCTGCGCGGCGTGGTGTCCAAGGGCCGCTATCTCGGCATCGACCTGGAGGTGATCTCGGCGAAGGAGGCGGCGGAATTGATGCCGCTCATCGATCCCAGCCAATTCGTCGGCGCCGTGCGCAACAAGGAGGACGGCCATCTCGACCCGTCCGGCGTGACGCATGCCTATGCCAAAGCGGCGCGGAAACTCGGCGCCGAGGTCGAGCGCTTCACCAAGGTCGAGGACATCGTGCGCCGGCCCGACGGCTTATGGCGCGTCATCACCAACAAGGGCGATGTCATTGCCGAGCATGTCGTCAATGCCGGCGGGCTCTGGGCGCGCGAGGTCGGCCGCATGGTCGGGCTGGAACTGCCGGTGCTCGCCATGGAGCATATGTACCTGATCACCGAGGACATGCCGGAAGTCGCCGACTGGAACAAGAAGACCGGCACCGAGATCATCCACGCGGTCGACTTCGACGGCGAGCTCTATCTGCGCCAAGAGCGCGGCGGCATGCTGATGGGCACCTATGAAAAGGCGAACAAGGTCTGGTCGGAGTTCAGCACACCTTGGAATTTCGGCCATGAACTGCTGGAGCCGGATATCGACCGCATCGCGCCGTCGCTGGAAGTCGGCTTCCGCCACTTCCCCGCTTTCCAGAAGACCGGCATCAAGCAGATCATCAACGGCCCCTTCACCTTCGCGCCCGACGGCAATCCGCTGGTCGGTCCGGTACGCGGCCTGCCGGGCTTCTGGKTCGCCTGCGGCGTCATGGCCGGCTTCAGCCAGGGCGGCGGCGTCGGCCTTGCGCTCTCCAACTGGATGATCGAGGGCGATCCGGGCGCCGACATCTGGGCGATGGACGTGGCGCGCTACGGCGATTGGGCGACGATGGCCTACACCAATGCCAAGGTGCGCGAGAATTATTCGCGGCGTTTTTCGATCCGCTTCCCGAACGAGGAGCTGCCTGCCGGCCGTCCGCTCAAGACGACGCCTCTCTACGACACGCTTGCCGCCAGGGGCGCGCAATGGGGCGTATCCTATGGGCTCGAAGTGCCGCTCTGGTATGCGCCGGAAGGCGTCACCGACGAGTTTTCCTGGCGGCGTTCGACCGACTTCGATCATGTCGGCAAGGAGGTCGCGACGGTGCGCAACGGCGCCGGCCTGTCGGAGATTTCGAACTTCGCCAAATACAAGGTGACGGGCGAGGGAGCTGCTGGATGGCTCGACCGCATATTCGCCTGCAAGCTGTCCAGGCGTGGCCGCATGACGCTGGCGCCGATGCTGAAGGAGGACGGCAAGCTGATCGGCGATTTCACTTTGGYCAACATCGACGACGCAGAGTGGTTCATCGCCGGCTCCGGCATCGCCGAGCAGTACCACATGCGCTGGTTCGAGGCGCATCTGCCCAAGGATGATGGCTTGGTGCGGATCGAGGCGCTGGGCCAGAAGCTCACCGGCCTTGCGATCGCCGGGCCGAAGGCGAGGGAGGTGCTGGCCAAGGTTACCCGCGCCGACATCTCCAACGCCGCGTTCCCGTTCATGGCGGTTGCGCGAATGGATATCGGCATGGCGCCGTGCCTCGTCGGCCGCGTCAGCTATACCGGCGATCTCGGCTACGAGATCTGGGTGGCGCCGGAATACCAGCGTGCCGCCTATCAGGCGCTGGTCAAAGCCGGCGAGGAATTCGGCATCGGCCTGTTCGGCTCGCGCGCGCTCAACGCGCTGAGGCTCGAAAAGAATTACGGCTCGTGGGCGCGCGAGTACCGGCCGATCTACGGCCCGGTCGAGGCCGGGCTCGACCGTTTCGTCGCCTATGGCAAGGACGCGGATTTCATCGGCAAGCAAGCAGCGCTGGCTGAACGCAGAGAGGGCGGCAAGCTCAGGCTGCGCGCCTTCATCGTCGAGGCCGCTGATGCCGATGTGATCGGTGACGAGGCGATCTGGCACGACGGCGTCGTGCGTGGCTGGGTCACGTCCGGCGGTTATGCGCATAATGCGAAGACGTCGGTCGCCATGGGTTATGTGCCGAAGGAGATCGCCGACAGACCGGACGGTTTCGAAATCGAGATCCTCGGCAAGCGCCACACGGCGCGCATTCAGGCGGCGCCGCTGTTCGACGCCAATTTCGAGCGGATGCGCGGCTAGGGCAATTCCAGGAAAAAGTGCGAAGCGGTTTCCCGTCCGGAATTGCGTAAAAACAAAAAGCTCCCGGGCGCAACCTGGATGCTTCAAGCGCCGCGGCGGTTGTCCAGTGCGAAAGCGCCGGACCCGGCGAAGATCAGGTAGAGGAAGATGAAGCAGAAGGAGATCGCCAAGTCGCCACCGTTGTTGACGGGGAAGAAGCCGCGCGGGAAGTGCGCCATGAAATAGGCGATGGCCATTTCGCCGGCCAGAAGGAACGCGACCGGGCGGGTGAAGAGGCCGAGCGCCAACAGGATGCCGCCGGCGAATTCGAGGATGCCGGCAGCCGTCGTCAGCCCGGTCAGGGCGTGCGGCTCGGCGCTGRCCGGGAAGTTGAACAGCTTCTGCGAGCCATGTTCGATGAACTGCAAGGCAGTCATGATGCGCAACACGCCCAGCGCTTGCGGACGGTACCGGGTGAGGCCTTCGAAAAGCTTCATCTAAAACTCCATTTTAGCCTCCCCGTCCGGCCATAAATTATCGCCCGGCAGTGGACCACTCACTTCCCATGGCTCGCCATCAACAATCGGTGAGTGGAAATGGTTTCATTTTTCCCAGAACCATTCTCGCAATGGTTGCATATCTATCCTTAAAGTTGTATTTGTGGATGGAGGCATCAACCGCACGGATCCGCTTTGCCATGAAAAAAGTCGTCATTGTCAGCCTGTTCGCAATCCTCGCAGGCACCAGCTTCGCCGCAGCCGCAGACGCGGGTTGCGATGCCTTCAAATGGCCGGTCGCGCGCGAGCAAGCCCTGTTTCCGACAGCGCCCGCGGCTCAGTCCGGCGCTACCCTCACGGTCGGGCAAGCGGCGGATTTCTCGCTTGAAGCCGTGGACATGGTCAGCTTCGAAGTGCCGCCAGACCGTGCACCGAAAGCCGGCACGTTCGGCGCGATCGCAAATGTGACCGTGCCGCCTGATGGGGAGCTGCAGCTCAGCCTGTCCGACGAGGCCTGGATCGACGTCGTGCAGGATGGCAAGACCGTGAAATCGTCGGCATTCAGCGGCGCGAGGACCTGCCCGGGAATCCGCAAGAGCGTTCGCTTCAAGCTCGCGGGCGGCGCGGCGATCATCCAGGTCAGCGGTGCGAAAAAGGCCGATCTGAAGCTGGCGGTGCTGACGCCGGAGTGACCCGGCGCCAGCCAGCGGTAGGCGGTCTACCTCACCGGCGCCAGCAAGGCGAAATGCGCGCCCTGCGGGTCCTGGCACTGGATGATCCACTGGCCGCTCGGCACGTCCATCGGACCCATGATGACCTTGCCGCCATTGTCGGTGACGCGCTTGGCGGCGGCGTCGATGGCGTCGACGTTGAAATAGAACTGCCAGACGGGAACCGGGATCTGCGGCGGCTTGTTCATGATGCCGCCGCCGGATTCGGGACCGGCGCCAAAGGTTTTGTAGATACCCATCTCGCCCATGTCGAACTCGCCGGCACTCTCCCAGCCGAATTGGCTGGAATAGAAATCGAAGGCGGCTTTCCAGTCGGTCGTGTAGAGCTCATGCCAGCCGACATGGCCAAGCGTGGTCGCCGGCACCGGCGGCTGTTCAGGCTGATTGGGCTGCAGGAACATGAAGGCCGCGCCTTGCGGATCGGCGACGACGGCGAAGCGGCCGACGCCCGGAATGTCGTCGGGCGCGCGATGGACCGCGCCGCCGGCGTTGTTGAGCGCTTGCGTCGAGGCGTCGGCATCCTTGGTGTAGATGTAGCCCATCCAGGCCGGCGGCATGCCCATCTTCGCAGGTTCTTCCGGCATGGTCATCAAGCCGCCGACGCCGCGCACGGCGGAATTCACGACGATGTAGCGGGGCATGCCGGGCGCCTTGTCGAAGGGCTCGGCTTTCCAGCCGACAACGGCGGTGTAGAAGGCCTCGGCGGCGTCGAGGTCGGTGGTCATCAGTTCGTACCAGAAGAAAGGTTGCGGGGATTTCGGCATGGTCGGTCTCCTCACCGGTTCAGGCAGCGATCGCGGTTCGATCCATCCTAGGACGATCCTGGCGACAGAAATCCGACATGGGCCGAAAATCCTGGACGGCAAGGCGCTGCACTCCCCTGATCTTGCATAGCCGGTGCTTTTCGACTTTGCTGCCGTCAAAGAGGGGGTCGCGTTCTTCCATGCGTCAGATGTCGCTCACGCCCGAGCTTGTCGCTCTTTGCCATCGCGAGGAGATCGATCCCGGTCCGAGCGGGGAGTGGACGCAGCTCAGCGACGACGATTTCCGCGCGCTCGGCGCGCGTCTCGCCGGCGAAGCCGACGCCGGACCGCTTTGGGTGTTCGCCTATGGCTCGCTGATCTGGAAGCCGGCCTTCGAGTCGGTCGAGCAGCAACGCGCCTCGGCGCATGGCTGGCATCGCTCCTTCTGCCTGGATCTCGTGCGCTGGAGGGGCAGCGCCGCGCAGCCCGGACTGATGATGGCGCTCGAACGCGGCGGACGCTGCGACGGCGTGATCTACCGCCTGCCGGACGGTGACAAGGCCGCCCAGATCGAAAGGCTGTTGCGGCGCGAGATCGACGATCACGAGGCCGTTGCCTCCGTCAGGTGGGTTCCGGTGCGTACGGCGCAAGGCCGGCTGCGGGCGCTGGGCTTCTGGGTTGGCGTGACCGGCAGAGGGACGTCTCTCGGGCAGCCGCTGGAGAAGGTCGCTTGGGTGCTGGCACGCGCGTGCGGCCATGTCGGCTCCGGCGCCGAATATCTCTACAACACCGTCAGCCATCTCGAGACCTTCGGCATCCATGACCGCAATCTGTGGCGGCTGCAGGAACTGGTGGCGCACGAGATCCGGTCGATACATCCCGCGAGGTTTGAAAATGCGGAGCCATCCGATGAGGCGGTAATGGCTATAACATGACTATAATTATCATATTTTTATCCAGTCAATACAGTGACTTGGCCGAAAATTGACCAATTGATAAAAAAATAAAACGTGCTAGCCTTCCCCAAAACGACAACAAGGGGAACTGGAATGGCGACTGGTCATTTCATCGAGGGCATTGCCGGCGGCCGGCTGTCTTCCGATCAATATGCCGATAATTTTTCCGACCTGCATCCCCCGCTCGACCACCACGAGGCGCTGGTCGAATCCGATCGCTGCTATTTCTGCTACGACGCGCCGTGCATGAACGCATGCCCGACCTCGATCGACATCCCGCTGTTCATCCGCCAGATCGCGACCGGCAATCCGCTGGGCTCGGCCAAGACGATCTTCGACCAGAACATCCTTGGCGGCATGTGCGCCCGCGTCTGCCCGACCGAGACGCTGTGCGAAGAGGTCTGCGTGCGCGAGGTGGCCGAAGGCAAGCCGGTGCAGATCGGCCGGCTGCAGCGCTACGCCACCGATGTCGCCATGAGCGAGGGCAAGCAGTTCTACAAGCGCGCCGAGCCGACCGGGAAAAGCATTGCCGTGGTCGGCGCCGGACCGGCCGGGCTGGCGGCGGCGCATCGCCTTGCCCGCCACGGCCATGAGGTGACGATCCTCGAGGCGCGGCCCAAGGCCGGCGGCCTTAACGAATATGGCATCGCCGCCTATAAGAGCGTCGACGATTTCGCCCAGGCGGAGGTCGACTATGTCACCGCGATCGGCGGCATCGACATCCAGAACGGCAAGGCGCTCGGCCGCGATTTCCAGCTGGCGGACCTGATGCGGAATTACGATGCGGTGTTTCTCGGGCTCGGGCTGGGAGGCGTCAATGCGCTGCGCGCCGAGGGCGAGGACGCGGACGGTGTCGCCAATGCGGTGGAGTTCATCTCGGAACTGCGCCAGGCAAGCGATCTCTCCAGCCTGCCGGTCGGCCGGCGCGTCGTCGTCATCGGCGGCGGGATGACGGCGATCGACGCCGCGGTGCAATCGAAGCTGCTCGGCGCCGAGGAGGTGACGATCTGCTACCGGCGCGGCCAGGAGCATATGAACGCTTCCGGCTTCGAGCAGGATCTGGCCGCCGCCAACGGCGTCACCATCCGCCACTGGTTGCAGCCCAAGCGCGTCATTGCCGAGAACGGCAAGGTCTCCGGGATCGAGCTCGAATACACCGCGATGAGCGGCGATAAGCTTGTCGGCACCGGCGAAAGGCTCACGCTCGTCGCCGACCAGGTGTTCAAGGCGATCGGCCAGAGTTTTGTGCCGGCGCATCTCAACGGCAGCAGCGAGCAGATTGAGCTGGAGGGCGGCCGCATCAAGGTCGATGCGGAAGGGCGCACCTCGCTGGCCAAGGTCTGGGCCGGCGGCGATTGCATCTTCGGCGGCGACGATTTGACCGTCTCGGCGGTGGCGCAGGGCCGAGACGCGGCCGAGAGCATCCACCGGGCACTGACCTCTAACGGGAGGGCATGAGCATGGCAGACATCCGCAACAATTTCATCGGCATCAAGTCGCCCAATCCGTTCTGGCTGGCTTCCGCGCCACCGACGGACAAGGCCTATAATGTCGAGCGCGCCTTCAAGGCGGGCTGGGGCGGCGTCGTGTGGAAGACGCTCGGCGAAGAAGGCCCGCCGGTCGTCAATGTCAACGGTCCGCGCTACGGCGCGATTTGGGGCGCCGACCGCCGCCTGCTGGGCTTGAACAACATCGAGCTGATCACCGATCGCGACCTGCAGACCAATCTGCGCGAGATGAAGCAGGTCAAGATGAATTGGCCGGACCGGGCGCTGGTCGCCTCGATCATGGTGCCTTGCGTCGAGGAAAGCTGGAAGGCGATCCTGCCGCTGGTCGAGGAGACCGGCGCCGACGGCATCGAGCTCAATTTCGGCTGCCCGCACGGCATGAGCGAGCGCGGCATGGGCTCGGCTGTCGGCCAGGTGCCGGAATATATCGAAATGGTGGTGCGCTGGTGCAAGCAGTATACGCGCATGCCCGTCATCACCAAGCTGACGCCCAACATCACCGACATCCGCAAGCCCGCAAGGGCAGCGCGCGCAGGTGGAACAGATGCCGTGTCGCTGATCAACACGATCAACTCGATCACCGGCGTCGATCTCGACAGTTTCGCACCACAGCCGACCATCGACGGCAAGGGCTCGCATGGTGGCTATTGCGGCCCGGCGGTGAAGCCGATCGCCATGAACATGGTGGCCGAGATCGCCCGCGATCCGGAAACGTACGGCCTGCCGATCTCGGGCATCGGCGGCATCACCACCTGGCGCGACGCGGCCGAATTCATGGCGCTCGGCGCCGGCAACGTGCAGGTCTGCACGGCGGCGATGACCTACGGCTTCAAGATCGTGCAGGAGATGATTGCGGGCCTGGAGAACTGGATGGACGAGAAAGGCCATGCGTCGCTCTCCGACATCATCGGCCGCGCCACGCCCAAYGTCACCGACTGGCAGTATCTCAACCTCAACTATGTCGCCAAGGCGCATATCGACCAGGACGCCTGCATCAAATGCGGCCGCTGCCACATCGCCTGCGAAGACACCTCGCACCAGGCGATCACCAGCATGGTCAATGGGGCCAGGTATTTCGAGGTGATCGAGGCCGAATGCGTCGGCTGCAACCTCTGCGTCAATGTCTGCCCGGTCGAAGGCTGCATCACCATGGAGCCGCTGGCTGCCGGCGTCGTGGACCAGCGCACCGGCAAGCCGGTGTCGCCGATCTACGCCAACTGGACGACGCATCCGAACAATCCGATGGCCAAGGTGGCTGCGGAATAAGCTCGGGTTCCTCGCCCCACGACAGTGGGGAGAGGTGGCCCGGCGAAGCCGGGACGGAGAGGGGCCTTCGCGGCGGCTGGACACGCCGCGGCCCTTGATTGCTTTTTTCCCTGCGCCTCGTCCTTGACCGGTTTTGACTTCGCAGAGGGTATCCCCCTCTCCGTCCCGGCTTCGCCGGGCCA
Source organism: Mesorhizobium sp. LCM 4577 (assembly GCF_001854795.2). Taxonomy (NCBI): domain Bacteria; kingdom Pseudomonadati; phylum Pseudomonadota; class Alphaproteobacteria; order Hyphomicrobiales; family Phyllobacteriaceae; genus Mesorhizobium; species Mesorhizobium sp. LCM 4577. The sequence continues at coordinate 467,455 of NZ_MDDU01000013.1, forward strand.
CTTCTCCCCCGCTTTGCGGGGTGCGAGGAACCCAGGTTCTGCGAGGCGTCGTTCTCTTGCCATTGCGAATTGGCGGGCAATTTTCTCTTTTCTTATTGCAGATAAAAAATATCCACGATAAGAGATATCCATGAATTGGAGATCGGCACAATGAAACTGGGCGATGGCGTCGAAGCGGCCATCCACTGCGCGGCGACGCTGGCCAGCGTCGACGGCAACAGCACCATGCCGGGCGCGGCGCTTGCGGAGTGTTTCGGGCTATCGCCGAGCTATCTGTTGAAGCATCTCAACCAGCTCACGGCGGCGCGCATCCTGGAATCGGTGCCGGGGCCGGCGGGCGGCTACCGGCTGGCGCGGCCCGCCGAACGCATCACGCTGCTCGATATCGTGCTGGCCGTCGAAGGCAGGGAACCTGCGTTCCGTTGCGGCGAAATTCGCCAGCGCGGTCCGGTCAAGATCGACGCGTCGGCCTACGTCAAACCCTGCGGCATCAATGTCGCGATGCTCAAGGCCGAGCGCGCCTACCGGGCGGCGCTCGCCGAAGTGAAGCTGTCCGACATCGTGGCGGAGTATGCGGCTGAAGGCGATCCGCGGTCCTATGCCGCGAGCTGCGCCTTCGTCGAGCGTCACCAGCGGCCGCAGAAATCCGCTTCACCGAAGCAGCCTTGAACCCTAACCCACCCAAAACCCGGAAGGAAAGACGATGAAACAGAGATTACAGTTCTTTGCTAAAGCGCCCGAGATCATGAAGGCGGTGTCGGCGCTCAACAAGGCGGTGGACGAGTGCGGGCTGGAAGCGAGCCTGCTGCATCTGATCAAGCTCAGGGCCTCCCAGATCAACGGCTGCTCATATTGCGTCGAAATGCACAGCCGTGAGGCAAGACGCGACGGCGAGACCGAAACGCGGCTCTATCTGGTCGCCGCCTGGAAGGAATCGCCGCTGTTTTCCGAGCGCGAGCGCGCCGCACTTGCCTGGACCGAAGCGGTGACGCTGATCGCCGACAATGGCGTGTCGGACGAGCTCTACGCCCGCACGCTCGAACATTTCTCGGAGGAGGAACTGGTCAAGCTCTCGGTCGCGCTCGGCATGATCAACACCTGGAACCGGCTCTGCGTTCCCTTCCACGCCATCCATCCGATGCCGGCCGCCAAGGCGGCATGATCCGTAGGGCGCGCGGATGGAAATCCGCGCGCCTCCTCTCATTTTAGGCCGCGAACCTCAAACCGCCGTCGCAGGTCAGCACCTGGCCGGTCATGAAGCTGTTGGAGACCAGGAAGGCGATTGCCTCGGCGACATCCTCGGCACGGCCGATGCGGCCGACCGGGGTCTTGCCGGCATAGTCGGCGAACACCGCCTGCCGCTGATCGTCCGGCAAAAAGTCCCACCAGGGCGTGTCGATGACGCCGGGCGCCACGACGTTGACGCGCAGCGGCTTCAGCTCGACTGCCAGGATCGGCGCGACGGTCAAAAGCATGCCGTTGATGGCGCCGATGCCGGCGACGCCGGGCGCCGCGATCTGCGCCGAGACGGCCGAGATGAAGGTGACCGATCCGGCCTTGTTCAAGGTCGGCAAGGCCGCCTGCAGGCAGGACAATTGCGGCCGGATCTTCTCGTCGACGCCGCTGCCGATGTCGGCGAGGTTGAGCGTCGCGAACGGTCCCAATCCTTTGCCGCCGCTCGCGGCGAGAACCAGGTGATCGAACGGCCCGAGGTCTTTGAAAAACCGCTGCACCTCATCTGGATTGCCGGCATCGAACGCAGCCTTGTCGGCTGAGCCGCCCAGGCTCTTCCACGCTGTCTTGAGTTTTTCCTCGTTGCGGCCGGTGATCGTGACTTTCATGGCGGGGCTGACCAGCTTTTTGGCCGTCGCGAAGCCGATGCCGGATGAGCCGCCTATGATGACGCAATGTTCGATGGTCTCGCTCATGGGTGCTGTTCCTTGGATGTTGCAAAAGATTGTCCGGTCAATTCGAGGCTCAGCGCCCGCAGCCGGTGGCGGGCCTTTTCGTCATAGGCCTGGGCGTCGGCGCGCGATTCCCGCTGSCCGTCGAAATAAAGACCGCTGCGCCCGTCGAGCGCCGGCGATGCGGCGAGGTTGAAAATGGCGTCGGCGCCGGTTTCGACTGAGCTCCATGGCGTGACGCCCGCCTGCCGGACCATCGTGGTGTCCATGTAGCTTGCTGGATGCAAGGCATTGACGGTGATGCCGGTGCCGTCGAGTTGCTGAGCCAGATCGATGGTGAACAGGATCTGCGCCAGCTTGCTCTGGCAGTAGGCGCGCACGCCGCTATAGCCATGCGTCAGCATGACGTCGTCGAAATCGATCGCCTGCTGGCCGGCCGACGCGACATTGACGATGCGCGCCGGCGCGCTTGCCTTGATGAGCGGCAGCAGTTCCGACGTCAGCAGGAAGCCGGCGAGATAGTTGACGGCGAAGCGCAGCTCATAGCCGTCGGCGCTGACCTGCCGCTTGGCGCCCTGGCCGCCGGTGCCGACGCCGGCATTGTTGATCAGGATGTCGAGCCGGTCCGTCCTTGCGCGCACCGCTTCGGCGAGGCGGCGCACTTCGGCAAGCGAAGCGAGGTCGGCGGCGAGGAATTCCGCCTTGCCGCCCTTAGCCTCGATCGCGGCGACCGTCGCCTTGCCGCGGCCTGCGTCGCGGCCATGCACCAGCACGCGGGCGCGGGCGGCGCCGAGCCTTTCGGCGACCACGCGGCCGACGCCGTCGGTCGAGCCGGTGATCAGAATTGTCTTGTCCTTGAGTTCCATGTCCAGAGCCTCCTTGCGCTGCTCTGAACGCAAAGATGGGACATGGCGCGCATCTCAAACAGTTCAAACTTTATCCTGGTATCAGTACTGCTATAATAGGCGAATGGATGCCATCGCCCATTCCCCCGAAGATCACCGCCGGCGCGAGCTTGGCGCCTTCCTGCGTTCTCGCCGTGAGAGGCTATCGCCCTCGGATACCGGCATTGCCGCCGGCCAGCGGCGGCGCACGCCCGGGCTGCGGCGCGAGGAAGTGGCGATGATCGCCGGCGTCGGCGCGACCTGGTACACCTGGCTGGAGCAGGGCAGGGATGTGCGGCCTTCGGTCGAGGTGCTGACCGCGCTCTGCCAGGCATTGCGGCTCGACGGCGCCGAGCAGCGGCATCTGTTCACGCTCGCCGGCCGCCAGCAGCCGGAGCGGCGGCGCATCGTGCAGACAAAGGTCGAAGGACCCTTGCTGCACATGCTGCAGAGCCTGGTGCTGCAGCCCGCCTATGTCGTTGGCCCTCGCTGGGACGTGCTGGCATGGAATGACGCGGCGGTCGCCATTTTCGGCGACTATGGGCTTCTGGAAGGCGATGCCCGCAACATCATCCACGGCGTGTTCACCGATCCGCACCGGCGGCGCCTTCTGGTGGACTGGGAGCAACTGGCGCGCGCGACCCTTGCCGCGTTCCGCGCCGAGAGCGCGAAATACACCGGCGATCCGGATTTTGAGCGGTTGATCACGCTGATGATGCGCTCGAGCCCCGAGTTCCGCGAGTGGTGGCCGCAACGCGACGTCGTGCACCGGCTTTCCGGCCTGAAGCACCTGCGCCATCCGATCGCCGGCGCGATGACGTTCGAGCATATGAGCCTGTCGATCGACGACGGCTCGGATATGCGATTGATCGTCTACACGCCGCTTGCCGAGCAGAACTCGGTTGCGAAGTTGCGGAAGCTGCTGGAGGCACAGACGGCCGAGCGGCGCAGCGCCTGACGTCGATTGGCGGCAGGAGGCGCCGTCCGAGAAAGCAGCGTCAGCCCCTCAGCTTCGTCATCCACGGGCGCAGCGGGAGCGAAGCGGACGCGGAGACCCGAGGATCCATTCCGTTACCTCGGGCGTGGGGGTGCCGCAGGGCAGAATTTGCACCGTAGTGGCGCATTGAAGTCACGGAATGGATCCTCGGGTCTGCGCTGCGTCGCTACGCTCCTTGCTCCGCCCGTGGATGACGAGATGATGGGCGCCTCGGCTAATCTCCGAGGTCAGTACGACCAGACGACGGACAAGCTGGCCCCACGTTCGGTCCACCCGCTAGCATCTCGTCGACGCTAACCCTTCGGCTTCAGCCCATCCAGAAACAGCTGCTCCAGAAACCGCGCCGCGTCCTCGAAGCGCCCGTCGCCGCCGCGGTCGGCGCCGAGCACGGCGCGAACCTGGACGTCGAAATCGGCATAATGCTGCGTCGTCGCCCAGATCGAGAAGATCAGGTGCCAGGGATCGGTGCGGACGATCTTGCCGGCGCGCATCCAGCCCTTGATGACGGCGGCCTTCTCGTCGACCAGGGTCTTCAACTCGCCCTCCAGCATCGGCTTGATGCGCGGCGCGCCCTGCAGGATCTCGTTGGCGAAAAGCCGGCTTTCGCGCGGGAAGTCGCGCGCCATCTCCAGCTTCCTGCGGATATAGCTTCTGAGCTCCGTCAGCGGGTCGCCGATGTCGTCCAGCTCACGCAATGGCGCCAGCCAGGTGTCGAGCAGGCGCTGCATCAATGTCTCGTGAATGTCTTCCTTGCGGCGGAAGTAATAGAGAAGGTTCGGCTTCGACATGCCGGCGGCTTCGGCGATCTGATCGATGGTCGAGCCGCGAAAGCCGTTGGCGGAGAAGACTTCGAGCGCGGCTTCGAGGATCAGCTCGCGCTTTTCCTGCTGGATGCGGGTGCGGCGGGGAGCGGAGCCTTCCATCGTGGCCGTCATCCTTRCAATCCGTCGCGCCGACCGTCTGGACCAATTGTCTGGACCAGTTTTTCCTTGGGCTGTGGAGCGCGCTTTTTATGCGGCATTTCCGCTAGTAATCCCCTGACCGCCGACAGGCGGTGCTAACGTTTGTCCAACCGGTCAAAAATTTGCGTAGCACGAAAACGCAGCAAAGACCAAGCGTTGGCCGCACCGAAACAGGTTACAAGGGGAAGTCTTGGTCATGTCCAACCGGCTGAAAGTCACGCCGAACGATCTCAGCGCATTCTGGATGCCGTTCACGGCAAACCGTCAGTTCAAGCAGGCGCCACGCATGTTCTTGTCCGCCAAGGACATGCATTACACCACCAGCGACGGCCGCAAGGTGCTCGACGGCACCGCTGGCCTCTGGTGCGTCAACGCCGGCCATTGCCGGCCGAAGATCACCGAGGCGATCCAGAACCAGGCCGCCGAGCTGGATTACGCGCCGGCCTTCCAGATGGGCCACCCGGTCGTGTTCGAGCTGGCGAACCGCCTGGTCGATATCGCGCCCAAGGGCATGGACCATGTCTTCTTCACCAATTCCGGATCGGAATCGGTCGAGACCGCGCTCAAGATGGCGATCGCCTACCACCGTGTTCGCGGCGAGGGCTCGCGCACCCGCCTGATCGGCCGCGAACGCGGCTATCATGGCGTCAATTTCGGCGGCATCTCGGTCGGCGGCATCGTCTCCAACCGCAAGATGTTCGGCACGCTGYTCGGCGGCGTCGACCATCTGCCGCACACGCATCTGCCGGAGAAGAACGCCTTCTCGAAGGGCGTGCCGGAGCATGGCGCGGAGCTCGCGAACGATCTCGAGCGGCTCGTCGCGCTRCATGATGCCTCGACCATCGCGGCCGTCATCGTCGAGCCGGTCGCCGGCTCGACCGGCGTCATCCTGCCGCCGAAGGGCTATCTGCAGAAGCTTCGGGAAATCTGCACCAAGCACGGCATATTGTTGATTTTCGATGAAGTGATCACCGGCTTCGGCCGTCTCGGCACGCCGTTCGCGGCGGACTATTTCGGCGTCACGCCGGATATCATGACGACGGCCAAGGGCGTGTCCAACGGCGTCATCCCGATGGGTGCGGTGTTCGTCAGGAAGGAGATCCACGACGCCTTCATGACCGGCCCCGAGCACATGATCGAGTTCTTCCACGGCTATACCTATTCGGGCAATCCGATCGCCAGCGCGGCGGCGCTCGGCACGCTGGACACCTATAAGGAAGAAGGTCTGCTGACGCGCGGCGAGGAACTCGCGCCTTACTGGGAAGACGCGCTGCATTCGCTCAAGGGCGAGCCGCATGTCATCGACATCCGCAACATCGGCCTGATCGGCGCGATCGAGCTGGCGCCGATCGCCGGCAGCCCGACCAAGCGGGCGTTCTCGGCCTTCGTCAAGGCCTTCGAGCGCGGCGCGCTGATCCGCACCACCGGCGACATTATCGCGCTGTCGCCGCCGCTGATCATCACCAAGGGCCAGATCAACGAGCTGATCGACCATGTTCGCGATGTTCTGAGGTCGATCGACTGACAAACCGGAGCGGGCATCTTCCCCGTCGAGGGAGGGTGTCCGCGGCACGGCAGGTGAGGTCGGCGCGGGAGCGCCGGTCTTGAGTAATCTTGATTCAGGCTGGCTGCGCGCCGATGCCGGTCAGGATCACCCGCTTGATGTTTTCCTTGGCTTCCCGCCATTGCCGGTCGGAGAGCGACTTGCCGCCGTTCAGCGTCTCGATCTGGTGGCCGAAATCGGCGTAGTGCTGGGTCGTGGCCCAGAGCATGTAAAGGAGATGCCGTGGGTCCACCGGGTCCATCTTGCCCTCCTCGATCCAGCGCCTGATGATCTCGACGCGGCCATCGGTCCATTCGCGCAAAGTCGATTCCATATAGTCCTGAAGCACCGGCGCGCCGTGCATCACTTCCGAGGCCCAGACCTTCGAACCGTCCGGATGACGGCGCGATATTTCCATCTTGGCGTCGATATAGGCGCTGATGCCGTCAACCGGGCCGCGCGCAGCGTCGAAGCAATTGGCCGCCTGCAGCCAGATTTCGAAAATGTTCTGGACGACGGACCGGTAGAGTTCTTCCTTGGTGGCGAAATAATAGTGGAGATTTGCCTTTGGCAGCCCCGCCAGGTCGGCGATCAACTGCATCGTGGCGCCACCGAACCCAGCCTCCGCGAACACCTTTTCGGCGGCGAGCAGGATGGCTTTTTCATTCTCCCGCCTTATATCCTGCCGCCGCATCGGACGGGTGGATTCGGTCATGTCTCCCCCAAGATTCTCGTTGACCGCTTGGTCAGCTTGTGTAGTCTGAAAGTTGACCATACGGTCAGGATGCAAACCACTCAAGGGGCGACAAGACCCCTGGTGAAAATGGGAACCGCAAATGGCCGCACCCGGCGAAAATCTGCGAATCAATTCGGACCGTTTGTGGGATTCCATCATGGAGATGGCGAAGATCGGCCCCGGCATTGCCGGCGGCAACAATCGCCAGACGCTCACCGATTCCGACAAGCAAGGCCGCGCGCTTTTCAAGTCCTGGTGCGATGCGGCCGGGCTCTCGATGGGTGTCGACCAGATGGGCACCATGTTCATGACGCGCGCCGGCACCGATCCGGATGCGCTGCCGGTCTATGTCGGTTCCCATCTCGATACCCAGCCGACCGGCGGCAAATATGATGGCGTGCTCGGCGTGCTCTCGGGCCTCGAGGTCGTGCGTTCGCTCAACGATCTCGGCATCAAGACGAAACATCCGATCGTCGTCACCAACTGGACGAACGAGGAGGGCGCGCGTTTCGCCCCGGCCATGCTTGCCTCCGGCGTGTTCGCCGGTGTGCATACGCAGGACTACGCCTATGCCCGCAAGGATCTGGACGGCCTGACCTTCGGCGATGAGCTGAAACGAATCGGCTGGGTCGGCGACGAGAAGGTCGGCGCGCGCAAGATGCACGCCTATTTCGAGTACCACATCGAGCAGGGACCGATTCTGGAGGCCGAGAACAAGCAGATCGGCGTGGTGACGCACTGCCAGGGCCTGTGGTGGCTTGAATTCACGCTGACGGGCAAGGAGGCGCATACCGGCTCGACGCCGATGAATATGCGCGTCAATGCCGGCCTTGCCATGGCCCGTATCCTGGACATGGTGCAGACGGTGGCCATGGAGAGCCAGCCCGGGGCCGTCGGCGGCGTCGGACAGGTGAAGTTTGCACCCAATTCACGCAACGTTTTGCCGGGCACGGTGATCTTCACCGTCGACATCCGCTCGCCGGACCAGGCGAAGCTCGACGGCATGCGCGCCCGCATCGAGAAGGAAGCGCCGAAGATCTGCGAGGCGCTCGGCGTTAAATGCTCGGTCGAGGCGGTCGGCCATTTCGATCCGGTAACCTTCGATCCGACGCTGGTCGGCCGCGTGCGCACCGCCGCCGAAAAGCTTGGCTACAGCCACATGAACATCATCTCGGGCGCCGGCCACGATGCCTGCTGGGCGGCCAAGGTCGCGCCCGCGACCATGGTCATGTGCCCCTGCGTGGGCGGTCTCAGCCACAACGAGGCCGAGGAAATCTCCAAGGAATGGGCCGCGGCGGGCGCCGACGTGCTGTTCCACGCGGTGGTCGAAACGGCGGGGATCGTCGAATGATCGAATAGACGTCACCTCGAAACGCCGCTCGCCAAGAAGCGCGAAAGAACAGGGGAACAGATATGACCAAAGTCATCCGCAACGGCACCGTCGTCACCGCCGACCGCACGTGGAAGGCCGACGTGCTGATGCAGCACGGCAAGATCGTCGCCATCGGCTCCAATCTGCACGGCGACCACGAGTTCGACGCCACGGGCTGCTATGTCATGCCGGGCGGCATCGATCCGCACACCCATCTCGAAATGCCGTTCATGGGCACCTATTCGGCCGACGATTTCGAATCCGGCACGCGCGCCGCGCTCTCCGGCGGCACGACGATGGTGGTCGATTTCTGCCTGCCGGCGCCGCAGCAGTCGTTGCTCGAAGCGCTGCAGATGTGGGACAACAAGACGTCGAAAGCCTCCTGCGACTATTCCTTCCACATGGCGATCACCTGGTGGGGCAAGCAGGTGTTCGACGAGATGGCTCAAGTCGTCGACCGGGGCATCACCTCGTTCAAGCACTTCATGGCCTATAAGGGTGCGCTGATGGTCGACGACGACGAGATGTATGCGTCGTTCCAGCGCTGCGCCGATCTCGGCGCGCTGCCGCTTGTCCACGCCGAGAATGGCGACGTTGTCGCGGCGCTCTCGCAAAAGCTTCTGGCCGCCGGCAACAACGGCCCCGAGGGCCATGCCTATTCGCGTCCGCCGGAGGTGGAAGGCGAGGCGACAAACCGCGCCATCATGATCGCCGACATGGCCGGTGTGCCGCTCTATGTCGTGCATGTCTCCTGCGAGCAGAGCCACGAAGCGATCCGCCGCGCCCGCCAGAAGGGCATGCGGGTGTTCGGCGAGCCGCTGATCCAGCATCTGACGCTCGACGAGACGGAGTATTTCAACAAGGACTGGGACCACGCGGCGCGCCGTGTGATGAGCCCGCCCTTCCGCAACAAGCTGCACCAGGACTCGCTGTGGGCCGGCCTGCAGGCCGGCTCGCTGCAGGTGGTGGCGACCGACCACTGCGCCTTCACCACCAAGCAGAAAAGAAACGGCGTCGGCGACTTCACCAAGATCCCGAACGGCACGGGCGGGCTCGAAGACCGCTTGCCGGTGCTGTGGACCAGAGGCGTCAACACCGGGCGGCTGACGATGAACGAGTTCGTCGCGGTGACCTCGACCAACATCGCCAAGATCCTCAACATGTACCCGAAGAAGGGCGCGATCGTCGAAGGGGCCGACGCCGACATCGTCGTCTGGGACCCGAAGCGCAAGAAGACGATCTCGGCCAAGAAGCAGCAATCGGTGATCGACTACAATGTCTTCGAAGGCGTCGAGGTGACCGGCCTGCCGCGCTTCGTCTTCTCGCGCGGCGAACTCTCGACCGAGGAAGCGGACGTCAAGGCCAAGGCCGGCCATGGCGAGTTCGTCGCTCGCGAGCCGAACGCCGCGGTCAACCGGGCGCTGTCGACCTGGAAAGAGATTTCCGCGCCGCGCAAGGTGGAGCGGACCGGCATTCCGGCCACCGGCGTCTGACCATGCGGGCTCTTCATCTTGCGATCGCGGCGACTGCTGTGCTGGCCGCCAGCCAGGCAGTCGCTGGGGGCATAGACCTCAGCAAGCCTTATGGCGACAAATATGGCTGCATCAACAAGAACGGCCAGGAAGTGGCTGCCGACAAGATGCTGCTTTTGACCGACAAGGAACTGATCACGGCGGCCAGCGCCTGCACCTTCAGCGACAAGCAGGCCCAGGCCGACGGATCGCTGGTGGTGACGGCAAAATGCGAGGCCGAAGGCGAAGAGGGACAGGCGCCGGCCAAATTCACCATCAAGCGCAGTGCGAAGAATGCCAAGAAGCTGGTGGTGTCCGACGAGGACGGCAATGTGATGGGCGAAGTCGCGCGATGCAAATGACGGCGATCCCGTCAGTTCCTGTGAGACGTATTCGTTCCGGCCGCATTTATGCGACGCCAAGCGCCGCTTGGCTGCAAAATGCCCTAGGCAACAAGCCCATCCAGCTCCGGCAGCAGGACGACGCTTTCCTGTTCGTTGGGATCGGTGCGGGCGATGACCGCCGAGGACGGGGCGCCGCTCAGATTGGCCGGCAGATGGGGAACGCCCGCCGGAATATAGAAGAGGTCGCCGGCCTTGACGACGATGTGATGCTCGAGCCGGTCGCCGTACCAGGTGTGGACTTCGCCCGAGAGCACGTAGATGGCCGTCTCATGGCTTTCATGCATATGCGCCTTGGCGCGGGCGCCGGGCGGCATGGTGAGAAGATGCATGCAGATGCCGGACGAGCCGACAGTCTCGGCGGCGATGCCGGCGAAATAACTCAGCCCCTGTTTGCCCTGATAGGTGCTTTCCGGGCGAATGAGATGACAGGTGGGTTTAGGCGGCATCGGCAAGGCTCCGGGCGTCGATCGGGTGGGACAGGACGAGTGGAAAGCAACGCTATCATAAAATCAACCGGATTGCGGACAGCGCCGCGGCGGCTGCGAAAGGCAGGCTGCAGCCAATGATCGAACAGCCGCCAGCCGTCGTTTCGGCAAGCAAGCTCGGCCTTACCTTCCAGACCAATGACGGTCCGGTGCAGGCGCTGTCCAATGTCGATCTGACCATCGGCAAGGGCGAATTCGTCTCCTTCATCGGGCCGTCCGGCTGCGGCAAGACCACCTTGCTGCGCGTCATCGCCGACCTGGAGAAGGCAACCTCGGGGACGATCTCCGTCAACGGGCTGACGCCCGAGCAGGCGCGCGAGAAGCGCTCCTACGGCTATGTGTTCCAGGCCGCCGCCCTGTTCCCGTGGCGCACGATCGAGCGCAACGTGGCGCTGCCGCTGGAGGTCATGGGCCTGAGCCAGGCCGAGCAGGCGGAACGCATCAAGCGCACGCTGGCGCTCGTCAACCTCTCGGGCTTCGAGAAGAAATATCCCTGGCAGCTTTCCGGCGGCATGCAGCAGCGCGCCTCGATCGCGCGCGCCCTGGCCTTCGATGCGGACCTGCTCCTGATGGACGAGCCGTTCGGCGCGCTGGACGAGATCGTGCGGGACCATCTGAACGAGCAGCTTCTCGACCTCTGGGCGCGGACCAACAAGACGATCTGCTTCGTTACCCATTCGATCCCCGAGGCGGTGTACCTGTCGACCCGCATCGTGGTGATGTCGCCGCGGCCCGGCCGCGTCACCGACATCATCGAATCGACGCTGCCGCGGAAGCGCCCGCTCGACATCCGCGAGACGCCGGAGTTTTTGGCGATCGCCGCGCGCGTGCGGGATGGCCTGAGGGCTGGGCACAGCTATGATGATTGAGGGGAGGGCGAATCAGTGCGGACGAAGCTCCCACGCCTTCGTCATCCTAGGGCGGAGCGACGCGAAGCGGAGCGCAGACCCTAGGATCCATGCCGTGGCGCCGGCCGAAGGGTCCAAACGGTGCAGAATGGTCGCTAACCGCCGCAGGGCGCGGGGAGCTGTATTCTGCACCGCTGCGGAGCGGAGAAGTAACGGCATGGATCCTAGGGTCTGCGCTGCGTCGCTTCGCTCCTTGCTCCGCCCTAGGATGACGAGATGGCGGTGGGCGGCTCCAGTCGCGCAGGCCGCTACATACCTGCTCCGCTCTAGGATGACGAAGAGCGCTAGCGCCGCCGCAATGGCAACCAAGGCTCCCGGCCTTCGCTTCGCTCCGGCCACCCTCTCCCCGCTGGGGAGAGGAGGAGGGCGCCGCTAGATGGACTCCTTCCGCTCGAAAATCATCCCCGTCACCGCCATCCTCGCCGGCGTGGTGGTGCTCTGGTACGTCTTTGCCGTGATCCTCAACGCGCCGTTCCAGCGCGATCTCGATCAACGAGGCAATGAGACGCCCGGCGCGGTCGAGTTCATCGGCAAGACGCTGTCGCAGCCGAAACCGACGCTGCCGGCGCCGCATCAGGTGGCGGTGAATTTCTTCGAAAACACCTTCCTGCGGTCCGTCACGTCCAACCGCAGCCTGGTCTACAACGCCTGGGTGACGCTGTCCTCGACGCTGCTCGGCTTCGCCTTCGGCACGGCGCTCGGCATCCTCATCGCGGTCGGCATCGTGCATGTGGCGACGCTCGACCGCAGCCTGATGCCGTGGATCATCGCTTCGCAGACCATTCCGATCCTGGCGGTGGCGCCGATGATCATCGTGGTGCTGGYGGCGATCGGCATCACCGGCCTGATCCCCAAGGCGCTGATCTCGACCTATCTGTCATTCTTCCCCGTGGCTGTCGGCATGGTGAAGGGCCTGCGTTCGCCCGAGCTCATGCATCTCGACCTGATGCATACCTACAATGCCAGCGCTTCGCAGACCTTCTGGAAACTCCGCGTGCCGGCGTCGGTGCCGTTCCTGTTCACCTCGATGAAGGTGGCGGTGGCGGCAAGCCTGGTCGGCGCCATCGTCGGTGAATTGCCGACGGGAGCGGTCGCCGGCATCGGCGCGAAGCTGCTCGCCGGCGCCTATTACAGCCAGACCATCGATATCTGGTCGGCTCTGGTCGCGGGCTCCATCGTCGCGGCGCTGCTGGTGATGGTGGTCGGCGTCGCCGGCCGCCTTGTCGACCGCGCCATGGGCGGGAGGCCGGCATGATCTGGTTGAAACCGTCCTGGCAATCGGTGCTGGCGATTGCGCTCAGCCTCATCGCCTTCGCGCTCGGCGCAATGACGAAGCCGGAAGCCGCCGCGCTGGCAGAGCCGGCCGCAACGCTCGCGTATCCTTATATGGGCGCGAAGGGGCTGATCATCGGGCTGTTGCTCCTCGCGGCACTGGTCTCGGTCACAAAGCTGACGCCGATGGTCGAGGCCATCGTGCTGTTCGTCGGCGCCCATGCCGCCGCCTGGCTCCTGATCAAGGGCATAGCCGGTTTCGAAGGCACGGCGCTGGCGCCGTATTTCCTGCTGCTCGCCGCTGCCTGGCTGCTTGCCTGGCGCTGCGTTGCCTTGCTCGCCTCGTTACGTCCGAGCGAAAGCGTCTCAAGGAACGCCTTGCGCCTGATCATCCCGGCGATCTTCGGGGCCTGGATCCTGATCATCTGGGAAGCGGTGACGCGCGGCGCCGGCATCCCCTTCATCCTTCTGCCGCCGCCGAGCGCCATCGGCGCGCGCATCGCCAACTCGCTGCCGATCCTGGGGTCGGACGTGCGGCAGACGATCTTCAAGGCGGTGCTCATTGGTTACATCGTCGGCAATCTCGCCGGCTTCGCCGTCGCCATCCTCGCCGACCGCGTGCCATTCCTGCGGCGCGGGCTGCTGCCGATCGGCAATATGGTCTCGGCGCTGCCGATCATCGGCGTGGCGCCCATCATGGTCATGTGGTTCGGCTTCGACTGGCCGTCCAAGGCCGCGGTCGTCATCATCATGACCTTCTTCCCGATGCTGGTGAACACGGTCGCGGGGCTCGCCGCATCCGGGCATATGGAGCGCGATCTGATGCGCACCTATGCGTCGGGCTATTGGCCGACCTTGCTGAAGCTCAGGCTTCCGGCGGCAATGCCGTTCATCTTCAACGCGCTGAAGATCAACTCGACGCTGGCGCTGATCGGCGCCATCGTCGCGGAGTTCTTCGGCACGCCCGTGGTCGGCATGGGATTCCGCATTTCGACGGAAGTCGGGCGGATGAACATCGACATGGTGTGGGCCGAAATCGCAGTTGCAGCCCTTGCGGGTTCGGTCTTTTATGGCGTGGTCGCTCTCGTCGAGAGAGCCGTCACGTTTTGGCATCCCTCTGTCCGAGGTGGATAGGGGCGGTGGGTTTGGGTGCTAACTTCAGAGGGTAACAACATGAAAAGACTGCTGATTTCTGCTTTGGCCGGCGCCATGTCGCTGGCCGCCTTCCAGGCGATGGCCGCCGACAAGGTGACGCTGCAGCTGAAATGGGTCACGCAGGCCCAGTTCGCCGGCTACTATGTCGCCAAGGCCAAGGGCTTCTATGACGCCGAAGGCCTCGACGTCGACATCAAGCCGGGCGGCCCGGATATCGCGCCGGAACAGGTGATCGCCGGCGGCGGCGCCGACGTCATCGTCGACTGGATGGGCGGCGCGCTCGCGGCCCGCGACAAGGGCGTTATGCTCGTCAACATCGCCCAGCCGTTCAAGAAGGCGGGCATGGAACTGGTCTGCCCCAAGGCCGGGCCGATCAAGACGGAAGCCGACTTCAAGGGCCATACGCTCGGCGTCTGGTTCTTCGGCAACGAATATCCGTTCTACGCCTGGATGAACAAGATCGGCCTCAAGACCGATGGCGGCCCGGACGGCGTCACCGTGCTCAAGCAGAGTTTTGACGTGCAGCCGCTGATCCAGAAGCAGGCCGACTGCATCTCGGTCATGACCTATAACGAATACGGCCAGGTGCTGGACGCCGGCTACAAGCCGGAAGACCTTGTCGTGTTCAACTACTCGGCGATGGGCAACGACCTTCTGGAGGACGGGCTCTACACGCTCGAGGACAAGCTCAAGGACCCGGCCTTCGAGGACAAGATGGTACGTTTCGTGCGCGCCTCGATGAAGGGCTGGAAATACGCCACCGAGAACACCGACGAGGCGRCTGAGATCGTCGTCGACGCCGGCGGCCAGGACGAGAACCACCAGAAGTTCATGATGAAGGAAGTGGCCAAGCTGATCGACAATGCCGACGGCAAGCTGATCCCGGCCGCTTACGAGCGCACCGCCAAGGCGCTGCTCGACCAGAAGATCATCAGCAAGGAGGCGAGCGGCGCCTACACGACCGCGATCACCGACAAGGCGATCAAGTAAGCTCGGCTCTCAACGCGGAAGGTGGAAAGGGGCGGGCGACCGCCCCTTTTTCGTGCCCGCCGGTAAAATGTGCGTGTGCCGGGATACTTCCTGCGATCCAGCCGTTAATTGGCGCATCCGTGCGCCGGGGAGCCGCCAAGGATGCTGCAATCAACGGAGGTCTTCATGCGCATCCTATCCGTACCGATGCTTTCGGCTTTGGCTGCTTCGACCGCCTTACTTCTCGCATCGCCGGCCATGGCCGAGACGATGAAGTTCAAGGCGACGCTCGACGGCAGCCAGCAGAGCCCGCCCGTCACCACCAAGGGCAAGGGCACCGCGACGCTCACCTTCGACACCACCAGCAAGAAGCTCAGCTGGAACGTCAAATATTCCGGCCTCAGCGGGCCTGCCGTGGCCGCCCACATCCACGGGCCGGCGGATATGGGCGCGAATGCGGATCCGGTCATCCCGTTCAAGAAGCTGAAAAGCCCGATCAAGGGATCGGCGACGCTGACGGACGCGCAAGCGGCCGACCTGGAGGCCGGCAAATACTACGTCAACGTCCATACCGCCAAGAACAAGGACGGCGAGATCCGCGGGCAGATCGAGAAGTCAGGCGAAGCGATGTAGCGCCCGACAGAATCGCGATCCATTCGGAAGTCGGCGGGCCGGCGCTCAGGCCTTATTGCGTATCTGCGTCAGCGTGCGGGTCGGCGTGATCGCCTCGGGATCGAGCTTGATCTCGACGATCGCCGGCTTGCCGCTGGCGCACGCGCGTTCGAAGGCCGGCGCGAAGTCGGCGGTTTTTTCCACCGTTTCGCCATGGCCGCCATAGGCGCGGGCCAGCGCCGCAAAGTCCGGGTTCCTGAGCTCGGTGGCGACGACGCGGCTCGGATATTCCCGTTCCTGATGCATGCGGATCGTGCCGTAAATGCCGTTGTTGACGACGATCACGATGATCGGCAGGTCATATTGGACGGCCGTCGCGAACTCCTGGCCGTTCATCAGGAAGCAGCCGTCGCCGGCGAAGGCCACCACGGTGCGGTCCGGGAACAGTGATTTGGCCGCAACCGCGGCTGGCGTGCCGTAGCCCATCGAGCCGGATGTGGGCGCGGCCTGGGTGCCGAAGCGGCGGTTGCGGTAGAAGCGATGCACCCAGGTGGCGTAGTTGCCGGCACCGTTGGTGAGGATGGCGTCTTCCGGCAGGATTCTTCCGAGATGCTCGATGATCGGACCCATCTGCACTGGGCCAGGGCCGGTCTGCGGCGGCGTCGACCATTCGAGATAGGCGGTATGCGCCTTTTCCGTCTCTGCCGCCCAGGAAGGGCTAGCGGCGGGCTTGCGCTTGGCAAAAGCCTCGACGAAGGCGGCGGGTGAGGCGTTGATGGCTATCGTCGGCCGGTAGACGCGGCCGAGCTCGCCGGCATCGGCATGGACATGCGCCAGCGCCTGGTCGGGATAAGGGCTCTTCAGCAGCGTGTAGTCCGAGGACGGCATCTCGCCCAGGCGACCGCCGATCAAAAGCACCACGTCGGCCTGCTTGATCCGCTCCGCCAGCTTCGGATTGATGCCGATACCGACATCGCCGGCGTAGCTCGGATGCAGATGGTCGAACAGCATCTGGCGGCGGAAGGAGCAGCCGACCGGCAGCGACCAGGCCTCGGCGATCGTGCGCATATGCGCCACGGCTTCCTCGTTCCAGCGCGTGCCGCCGAGAATGACGAAGGGACGCTTTGCATTGGCGAGCAGCATCTGCAGCGCATCGAGCTCGGCTTCGCCCGGACGTGTCTCGACCGGTGTGTGCGGCAGCGCTTGCGGTGCCTCGACCTCGCTGGTCAGCATGTCTTCCGGCAGCGAGATGACAACCGGGCCGGGACGGCCCGAGGTCGCGACTGCAAAGGCGCGGGTGACGAATTCGGGGATGCGCGCGGCATCGTCGATCTCGACCACCCATTTTGCGATGTCGCCGAAGAAGCGCTTGTAGTCGACCTCCTGGAAGGCTTCGCGCTCCTTGGCATGGCTGGCGACCTGGCCGATGAACAGGATCATCGGCACCGAATCCTGCATGGCGATATGGACGCCGGCCGAGGCGTTGGTGGCGCCGGGGCCGCGGGTGACGAAGCAGATGCCGGGCTTGCCGGTCAGCCTCCCCTGGCAGTCGGCCATCATCGCGGCGCCGCCTTCCTGGCGGCAGACGATGGTGCGGATCGAAGAGTCATGCAGGGCGTCCAGCACCGCGAGATAGGATTCGCCGGGAACGCAGAAAATGCGGTCGGCGCCGTTCGCCTCGAGCGCCTCGACGATCAGTTGTCCGCCGGTCTTCATTTTGCTGATCTCTCCAGTTCGGCAAGGATTTCTTGCGTGTRCTCGCCAAGGCGCGGCGAGGGGCGCTCATAGACGAGCGGCGTGCCCGACATCACCATCGGCGCGCGCACCGAAGGCAGGCGATTGCCATGGCCGTCGTCGAGGTCGAGCCGCATGCCGCGCGCGATCGTCTGCGGATCGGCGAACATCTGGCCGATCGTGTTGATCGGGCTCGCCGGGACGCCGGCTGCCTCGAGCTTTGCCAAAAGCGGATCGCGATCCCAAGTGGCGAGGGTTTCGACGATCGTCTGGCGCAGCTTCACGCGGTTGGCGACGCGGGCCGGGTTGGTGGCGAAATCCGGATTGGCGGGTAGATCTGTAAGGCCCACAGCGGCGCAGAACTTGCCGAACTGCCCGTCATTGCCGACCGCCAGGATGATGTGGCCATCCCGCACCGGCAGGACCTCGTAAGGGGCGATGTTCATATGCGCATTGCCCATCTGCACCGGCGACTTGCCGGAAACCAGATAGTTGAGGTTCTGATTGCCGAGCGCGGCGATCTGGCTGTCGAACAGCGCCATGTCGATGTGCTGGCCCTCGCCGGTCTTTTCGGCATGGCGAAGCGCCGCCTGGATGGCGATCACCGAATAGAGACCGGTGAAGATATCGGAGATGGCGACGCCGGCCTTCTGCGGCTCGCGGCCCGGCTCGCCGGTGATCGACATCATGCCGGCCATGGCCTGGATGATGAAATCGTAGCCCGCGCGCGGCGCATAGGGTCCGTCCTGGCCGAAGCCGGTGATCGAACAATAGACGAGGCGCGGATTGATCGCCTTCAGGCTGTCATAGTCGAGGCCGTATTTCTTCAGGCCGCCGAGCTTGAAGTTCTCGATCAGCACGTCGGCGGTGGCGACCAGCTTGCGCAGCGTCTCGGCGCCCTCAGGCCTGGAGAAGTCGACGGCGATCGAACGCTTGCCGCGATTGCAGGAGTGGTAATAGGCGGCCGAGAGGTTCTCGCCGTCATGGCTCATGACGAAGGGCGGACCCCATTTGCGGGTATCGTCGCCGCCATCCGGGCTCTCGACCTTGATAACATCGGCGCCGAGATCGGCGAGCAACTGCCCGGCCCAGGGACCGGCCAGGATGCGGGCGAGTTCGATAACGCGGATGCCTTTCAGCGGAGGTTCTGCCATGGATCACCGTGGTTAAACAAAGCGCAGCCTCTATCAACACGCACCCGCCGTGTCACGACCCATGCGATAGGCCACCGCGTCAGGATTTCAGCACGCCGTCGGCCCATGYGGCGAAATCGTCCATGACGACGTCTCGATTGACCTCGTTCAGGCTTTCGTGCCGCGTTTCCGGGTAAACCTTTGAAACCAGATTCGAAAAGCCCATTGCCCGCATGCGCTTCGCCAGGTGATGGACGGCCTTGCCGTAGTCCGACGCCGGGTCCTTCTCGCCGCCGACAAGATTGACGAAGAGGTCGCGCCGGACGCCGGCGAAACTGGAATCCTTACCGGCGTGCTGCGCCATATTGACGACATCGCGCCACATCGAGATGGAGGCGTCCCAGCCGCAGAGCGGGTCGGCGACATATTTGTCGACCTCGACGGGGTCGCGCGACAGCCAGTCGAACAGGGTTCGGTGGTTGGGCACCGCCTTGCCCCAGGCCTGGAAGGTGAGCTTGGGCAGAAGGCGCGAGGGCACGTCGGAGCCGAGCCGCATCCGCTCCCAGCCTAGAATGCCAAGCGCCAGCTGGCCGAGCAGGCCTTGCGAGAAATTACCGTTCCAGATCGCGGCGGCATGGACACGCCCGGAGTGGCGCAGCACGAAGTTGAGCGCGACGGACGCGCCCAGCGAATGTCCAAAAACGATCACCGGCAAGCCCGGATGCTCGGTCGCGATCAGGTCGTGAACGGCGTCGACATCGGCGATCACCTTGGCGATGCCGCCGGTATCCGCGAATTTGCCGAGCGGCGCGTCGGGCGCCTTCGTCGCGCCATGGCCACGATGGTCATGGGCATAGACGTGGAAACCTCTTTGGCTGAGGAAATCGGCAAAGCGCGCATAGCGCGCCGCGTGCTCGGCCAGGCCGTGGTTGATCTGGACCACGGCGCACGGATTTCCGGCGGCTTCTCTCACATAAAGGTTGAGCTCAGCCCCGGTCGGTGAGGCCAGGCTGGTTTGCTTGTCGAATGGCATGTCTCGCTCCCCCCGGAGACTGTTGGGCGACGGCTTTGCCGGCGTCAAGTGGACAAGCGTGCTTGCGGACACGCCGACGAAAGCGTTCAGCTGGGGATTGTTTTTTCGCGCGGCGAAAAAGATCGCAATTCTGACACGTCGGCTGTTCTAGTGTGACGAATCCAATACGGTTCAATGATCGCCGGGAGAGCGGGATGCGGGTTTGGGCATTGTGGGGTTCGATAGCGCTGACTGTGGCTGGTGCCGGAGTGGCGCATGCCGACGTGAAGATGAGCGGCACTTTCGTGTCCGATAGCGCGTGTCCGGCGACGCAGGCCATCAAGAGCGGCAAGAATCCAGGCAACATCTCGACCGAAGCCGGGAAGAGCTACGATCTCCTTGCCGGCAACAAGGACGAGCCCACCCATTATCTGATCCAGGTGCCTGGAGCTGATCCGGAGCGGCGCTGGGTGAAGATCAGTTGCGGCCATGTCACCGGCGGCAGCGCTTCCGCCACGCCGGCGCCCTCCAGCCAGACCAAGCCGTCGTCAGCCTCCGGAAAACCTGAATATGTTTTTGCGCTGAGCTGGCAGCCGGCTTTCTGCGAGACCAAGGCCAGCAAGCCCGAATGCAAGGCCCAGAGCCCGAGCGAGTTCGATGCGTCGCACTTCACCCTGCATGGGCTATGGCCGCAGCCGAACGGCAATTTCTATTGCCAGGTGTCGGCGAGCGACAAGGCCAATGACAATCCGGCGCATTGGGGAGACCTGCCGCCGGTCGATCTCGACGCCAACACGCGCGCCGAGCTCGACCAGGTGATGCCGGGCACGGCCTCCAAGCTCGAGCGCCACGAATGGATCAAGCACGGCACCTGCTACGGCAAGAACCAGCAGGAGTATTTTTCAGACGCGCTCAATCTGATGCGCGCGGTGAACGCCTCCGCAGTGCGCGATCTCTTCAACAAGAACATCGGCAAGCAATTGACCTCGGACCAAATCCGCGGCGCTTTCAACGAAGCCTTCGGCGCCGGCGCGGGCGACCGCGTGCGCGTGTCCTGTCTGGTCGACCCCTCGAGCGGCAGGCGTTTGATCGGTGAGATCACGCTCGGCCTGTCTGGTCCGATCAACGCCGACAGCAAGCTCGCCGATCTCCTGATGGCGTCGGCGCCGACAGCCAAGGCCGGTTGCCCGAAGGGCACGGTCGACGCGATCGGCTTCCAGTAAGCGGCAGTTTCGGTCAGGCCGAAGTCAGGCCGATTTTGGGGCCGCCTGCAAGATGATCGCCTCGCTGCCGGGCTCGCCGACAACGCGGTCGCGGCCGCTCAGCTTGGCCTTGTAGAGGCGCTGGTCGGCGAGCGCGAAAATGTCGGCGAGGCAGCGCGTCGTTTCGCTGACGGTGGAGACGCCGGCGCTTACGGTGATGTTGAAACGGTTGGTGTGCGCCGAGGTCTTGACGGCGTTCCTGATGGTCTCGCCGAGCAGCCTGGCGGGCGCGTGCGACTGTTGCGTCAGCACAGCGAATTCCTCGCCGCCGATGCGGAACACCTGATCGTTGCCGCCGGCCGTCTCGGCCAGCAGCACAGCCATCGATTTCAGCACTTTGTCGCCCTCGGCGTGGCCGAAGCGGTCGTTGATCGACTTGAAATGGTCGACGTCGACGATGAGCAGGCTGAGCGGCTTGCCCATCCTGATGGCGGCCGACACGGCGGACTCGCCGTCGGCATCGAAGCTGCCGCGATGAAGCAAGCCGGTGAGGCCGTCGCGGCCGACATATTTGATCAGCGCTTCGTAGCGCTCGCGATAGGTGAGGGTGTCGAAGATGTCGGAGAGGCCGCGCGGCACCGCGACATCATTGTCCTCGACCCATTTGAGATAGGCGACGAGCATGCCGCTATAGGCAAGTGCTGCGCCCATCTTGGCGAGCCAGCCGCCGAAGAAGACCTCGATGGGCGCGCCGGCGACGAAATGCAGCGCGGTGAAGAAGCCGGCTTGGTCGAAGGTGAGCACGCAGGCGACCGATGCGAGGATGCGCATGAACGGCCTGGCGCGCAGATAGGCGCCGAGCTTCTCGTAGAGCAGGATGATCAGGATGGCGTCGATGAAGAGCAGCGAGGTGCCCCAGACCATCAGCCAGCCCATCTCGTCGATGAAGGCGATGTTGGGCATTCTGCCGTCGGGAAGCGTGGAAACGGCGTGCAGGCGCAGGATCAGCACCAGGCCGATCATCAGGGCGTTGCCGAGGAGAAGGCCGTAGATCGGCTGGCGGACGGTCGCCGCATCGTCCTTCATGTAGAGCAGGAGGATCATCACCAGCTTGCCGGAGAAGAGCACCGCGGAACCCGGCGACACCAGCCCGAACGGCAGCGCGACATAGAAGACGCTGGCAAGATAGGTTTCGAGGAAATGCATGACGCCGAGCGCGCAGATGAACACGCCAAGCCCGATGCGGCGCCGGAAGCGGAAAAGCGTGACCATGGCGCCGAAATAGAGAACCGCTTCGGCAAGGAGCAAGGCACCGTTCAGCACGTCGTCGATCCGATCCTTCCCCGAAACCGCGGCAGGGCCGCGATTTCCCAGCCTAGCATCGTTTTGAAGGCGAATGGTTAACCGCTTCTTTCGCACGATTGGGGGGGCGACGAAAGCTGTCGACGGACTTTGGGGCAAACCGGCAAATGCGCGGATTGGCCGTCTCGTGCCGAAAGCGATTGCCGTTCGGCGCTTCATCGCCTACATAGCGCGCAAACCCCCATCCACCTTGACACTTCAGTTTCCAGGGAAAGCGCGCGTGGCTCGCCAGTTCATCTATCACATGTCCGGCCTGTCGAAGGCCTATGGCACCAAGAAGGTGCTCGATAATGTTCACCTGTCCTTCTATCCGGACGCCAAGATCGGCATTCTCGGCCCCAACGGCTCGGGCAAGTCGACGATCCTGCGCATCATGGCCGGGCTCGACAAGGAGTTCCAGGGCGAGGCGTGGCTGGCCGAGGGCGCGACCGTCGGCTACCTGGCGCAGGAGCCGCAGCTCGACGCAGGCAAGACCGTGCGCGAAAACGTCATGGACGGCGTCGCCAGGAAGACGGCCATCATCGAGCGCTACAACGAGCTGATGATGAACTATTCCGACGAGACGGCCGACGAGTCGGCCAAGCTCCAGGACGAGATGGACCGCCTCAACCTGTGGGACCTGGAGCAGCAGGTCGAGATGGCCATGGACGCGCTGCAGTGCCCGCCGCCGGACTCCGAAGTGACCAACCTGTCGGGCGGCGAGCGTCGCCGCGTCGCGCTGTGCCGGCTGCTGCTCGAACAGCCCGACCTCTTGCTGCTCGACGAACCGACCAACCATCTCGACGCCGAGACCACGCAATGGCTGGAAAAGCACCTGCGCGACTATCCGGGGTCGGTGCTGATCATCACCCACGACCGCTACTTCCTCGACAACGTCACCGGCTGGATCCTTGAGCTCGACCGCGGCCGCGGCATTCCGTACGAGGGCAACTACACCAAATATCTCGACGCCAAGGCCAAGCGCCTGATCCAGGAAGGCCGCGAGGACGATGCCCGCCAGAAGGCAATCTGGCGCGAGCGCGAGTGGATCCAGTCCTCGCCCAAGGCGCGCCAGACCAAGTCCAAGGCGCGTATCAAGGCCTATGAGGAACTGGTCGAGCAGTCGCAGAGCCGCAAGCCGACCGACACGCAGATCGTCATCCCGTCGAGCGAGCGCCTCGGCAATGTCGTCATCGAGGTCGAAGGCCTCAACAAGGGCTTTGGCGACGAACTGCTGATCGAGAACCTGTCGTTCAAACTGCCACCGGGCGGCATCGTCGGCGTCATCGGCCCGAACGGCGCCGGCAAGACGACGCTGTTCAAGATGATCACCGGGCAGGAGACGCCGGATGCCGGCTCGATCCGCAAGGGCGAGACGGTGCGGCTCGGCTATGTCGACCAGAGCCGCGACGCGCTCGACCCGAACAAGACGGTGTGGGAAGAGATCTCCGGCGGCGCCGAGGTCATCAAGCTCGGCAAGCACGAGGTCAACAGCCGCGCCTACTGCTCGTCCTTCAACTTCCGCGGCGGCGACCAGCAGCAGAAGGTCGGCAACCTGTCGGGCGGCCAGCGCAACCGCGTCCACCTGGCCAAGATGCTCAAAGGGGGCGGCAATGTGCTGCTGCTTGACGAACCGACCAACGACCTCGACACCGAAACGCTGGGCGCGCTGGAAGACGCGCTCGAAGCCTATGCCGGCTGCGCCGTCATCATCAGCCACGACCGTATGTTCCTCGACCGCATGGCGACCCACATGCTCGCGTTCGAGGGCGACGCGCATGTCGAATGGTTCGAAGGCAATTTCGAGGAATATGAGAAGGACAAGCTGCGCCGCCTCGGCGCCGAAGCGGCCGCCCCGCACCGCATGACGCACAAGCGGCTGACGCGGTAGCATCGGTCCAAAAGGGCGGCGAACAAGAGCGAGGTTCTCAAATGGCTGACTGGTCCGCCGCCCAATATCTGAAGTTCGAGGATGAGCGCACGCGGCCCGCGCGGGACCTGGTGGCGCAGGTGCCGGTCGATTTTCCGCGTCGCGTCGTCGACATCGGCTGTGGCCCGGGCAACTCCACCGAGCTTCTGGTCGAGCGCTGGCCGGATGCTCAGGTCAGCGGCTTCGACACCTCGCCGGACATGATCGAGAAGGCGAGGGCGCGGCTGCCCAACGTCAATTTCGAGCTGGCGGATGCCGCCGGATGGCAGCCCGAGCATCCCGTCGACGTCATCTTCGCCAATGCCGTCTTCCAGTGGCTGCCGGAGCATCCGGCGGTGTTCCAACGGCTGATGGGACTTCTGGCGCCGGGCGGTGCGTTGGCTGTCCAGATGCCCGACAATCTCGGCGAAGCCTCRCACCAGCTGATGCGCGAGACAGCGACGGAAGTGCCGTTCGCGGCCAAGCTCAAGGGCGCCGCGCGCGCCCCGCTGCCGCCGGTGTCCTTCTATTACGATCTGTTGTCGCCGCTCGCCGACCGGCTCGACATATGGCACACCATCTACAACCATCCGCTGGCCGATGCCGAAGCGATCGTCGAATGGGTCAAGTCGACCGGGTTGAAGCCGTTCCTCGATCCGCTCGATCCGGGTGAGAAGAAGTTGTTTCTGGACAGCTACACGGCCAAGATCGCCAAGGCCTATCCGAAGACCGCGAGCGGCAAGGTGCTGCTGCGCTTTCCACGGATATTCATCGTCGCTAAGCGCGCCTGAGCATCCACCACCTGAATGCCAGCGGCGGTTGTCGAATTAAGCTGGAATAAACCCGGCAAATGCGACAAGTGTAGCGCCTCGCCTCGGCACGACTTGCTTCCCCTCGGACGGATAGGACATGCATCGCGTCATCATCAGCGGCATCGGCGCCGAAATCCCTGAACCCGTCATCACCAATGAAGAGCTGGTCGCAAGCTTCAACAGCTGGGTGGACGCGGAGAATGCGCGCCGCGCCGAAACCGGCGAGCCGCTGCTGCAAAAATCGGACAGCGACTTCATCGTGCATGCCTCGGGCGTGAAGAGCCGCCATGTCATCGAGCGCGAGGGCATCCTCGACCCGACCCGCATGGCGCCGCGCATTCCGGCGCGGCCGGACGACGCGCTGTCGCTGGAGGCGGAGTTCGGCATCGCCTCGGCCAGGAAGGCCCTTGCCCATGCAGGCGTCGACGGGTCGGACATCGATCTGGTGATCTGCTCGGCCTCGCATCATCAGCGGCCCTATCCGGCCATTGCCATCGAGATGCAGGAGGCCTTGGGGACCAAGGGCGCTGGCTTCGACATGGGGCTCGGCTGCTCCTCCGCCGCGGCGGCGCTGCATGTCGCGGTCAACCTGGTGAGGGCAGGGGCGCACAAGCGCATCCTGGTGTCGACGCCGGAGATCATCACCGGGCATCTCAACTTCCGCGACCGGCAGACGCATTTCATCTTCGGCGACGCCTCGGTCGCCATGGTCGTCGAGGGGCTGGCGCAGGGCGAAAAGCGGCCCGGGCGGTTCGAGGTGCTTGACACGCGCACCTGGACGCAGATGTCGAACAACATCCGCACCAATCTCGGCTACCACACGCGCACCGCCCAGAACGATCCCTACATGATCAACCTGGAAGGCAACCTCATCAAGCAGGTCGGCAACAAGGTGTTCAAGGAAGTCACCGTCGCCGGGCAGAAATTCATTGTCGAGTTCCTGGCCGAGCATGGCCTGACGCCGGAGGGCATCCGCCGCTTCTGGCTACATCAGGCCAATGCGCGCATGAATGCGATGATCTTGAAACTGTCCTTCGGCCACGATGTCGACCATGACCGCGCGCCGATGGTGCTGGAGCGGCTCGGCAACACCGCCGGCGCCGGCGCGATCGTGGCGCTGTCGGAGAACCATGCCGACATGAAGGCCGGCGATTTCGGCCTGATCTGCGCCTTCGGCGCCGGTTATTCGATCGGCGGCGCGCTGCTCAGGATGCTGTGAAGCACGTCCTGCAGCGTCAAGCTGGTGCGAAGGGCACCAGCATCGGCACGCGCCTGGCGTAATCGTCATAGGCCGGGCCGAGCTCGCCGCGCAGGAAACTCTCTTCCAGCCTGGCCTTGATGACGACGCCGACGAGCAGCAGCGCCGCGCCTGCGATACCCCATATCGTGCCTTTGACGGCCGCTGTGGCCAGCACCGACAGCATCAGTCCGGTATAGATCGGGTGGCGCACCAGGCCATAGGGGCCGGTATCGACCACGCGGTGATCGGCTTTGGCGGTGACGTTGGCGGACCACAAGCGGCCGAGATGCAGGCGCGCCCACCACGCGAAGGCGATGCCGATGGCGATAAGCGCAACGCAAATCCAGGCCTCGGTGAGCGTCGGCGTCCAGAGTCGCAGCCTGCCGACATAGCCGTGTGCCGGCACGAACATCAGCACGGTGCCGGCCACCCAAAAGACGCGGTAGCGCGCCTCCGACTTGATATCTGCGCGCTTTTGCGCGGGATCTGCCCAGGCAGCGGCGAGAAGCCAGGATACCACCCAGAACAGCCAGAGCGCCGCGACAGTGTGTCCAACCTGCATGATCGAGCCTCCTCCCCATTGCGCGCGATCGTCTATGCGGCCGGCGCGGCAGCATTGCGGCTTGCCGCGGCCGACGAAAGGGACTTGCGGTAAGAAGATCGTGATCGCTATCAAACGGTGTGATCGGATCATCAGCGCTTTCGACTGGACCGTATTCGTTGGCACCTTTAGACCAGCGGCATGCAGGAAACGAACCTTGAGCTTTTCCCCGTGGCGGAACCGGCGGCCGACATCGTGCCGGGCCGCAAGCTGACGGCAAAGGCGGCGGCGCTCTATGCCGCCCCGCACGATCATTTCGAGACGCAGGCAGTCGAGGAACTGAAGCTCGGCTTCGACGGTATCGCAGGCGACTTCCATGCAGGCGCAACGCGGCGTTCCGGCGGGCGCGAGCCCTGGTATCCGCGCGGCACCGAGATGCGCAATGAACGGCAATTGTCGCTGGTCGCGGCGGACGAGCTCGAGACCGTCGCCCAACGCATGGGGCTCAAGGAGATCAAGCCGGAGTGGATCGGCGCCAATCTTGTGATCGAAGGCGTGCCGCATCTGTCGATGCTGCCGGCCGGTTCGCTCCTGTTCTTCAAGGGTGGCGTGACGCTCAAGGTCGACGGCCAGAACAAGCCGTGCCGCGTTGCCGGACAGTCGATCGCCGAGCATGTCGGCGCTGCGGATCTCAACGCCACGGCGCTGCTTTTCCCGAAGGAGGCGAAGCGGCTGCGCGGCCTTGTCGCCTGGGTCGAGAAGCCGGGCGTCATTCGCGCCGGCGAAGAGATTTCCGTGCGGGTGCCCGAGCAGTGGATCTATCGGACCTGACGCCTATTCGTCCTCGTCGTCTTCCTCGAGCAGGCGCGTGGCCCGCCATCGGGTCAGCACTACATTGGTCTGCTCGATGACGAAGAAGCGTGCCGAATCCCGGTCATAGCCTTCGGCGAGCAGTTTTTCGTAGTCGGTGTGGGCATGGCGGACATGGGCGATGGTCGCCAGCCACACCGCGATCGTCGGCGGCAGGGTCTTCATGTGCACCGAACCGGCGTCGGCGCGGATCTTTTCCATGTCGGCATAGGGCGCGAGGGGAAGAAGCGCAGTCAGCGCCTTGGCGATGGCGCGGCGTCGGCCAGTGGGGGCGCTCATTTCTCGCCGCGCCCGGCAATGGTCGCTTCGGGGAAGGCATCCGTGGAAGCATAATAAGGCTTGATGTCGATGATCGGTGTGCCGTCCAGCACATCGATGGCGTCGATCCCGATCCGGCCGGCCTCGACGTCGAGGCCGACAAGCTTCGCCGCATGCAGGCCGACAGGGTTCGGCCGGGCAGGGGAGCGTAGCGAGAAAACGCCTTTCGGTTCAGCCGCATGGCGCGGTTTCTGCACAATCAGATTCCGCGGCGCGTGATGGAGCCAGGACAGGATGACGATGTGGCTGGCGCGTTCCAGGTCCTGCAGCCCCGGACGATAGGGCTCATCGATCAGAACCGTCGCGGCCCGCCCGGTTTCGCGGGCTGTGCGCATGTTCTTGGGGCAATCCCCGCGACTGGCCCACGGCGAAACGATGCGGCCGATGAAGACGACATGGCCGTCCGGCCGCAACTTTGCCGGATCGGCTGCAAGAAGCGTTTCACCTTCGCGCGTCTCGAACATCCTCACCATCCCGCTGAAGAACCGTCTGCCAGGCGCGGATCACGGCTGCGCCATTTTCTTGTCCGGAAGCGACATAGCACTTGCCAGGGTTTCAAAATCGACATAAACATATCTTTATATCTTTCAACGAGAACCCGCTCATGCATGTCTCGCTCGACACAATGGTAGATACATTGAAGGCGGCTGCCGAATCCAGCCGGCTCCGCATCCTGGTGCTGCTTTCGCGCGGTGATCTTACCGTTTCCGACCTCACGGAAATCCTTGGGCAATCGCAGCCGCGGGTCTCTCGCCATTTGAAACTTTTGCTCGATGCCGGGCTGATCGGCCGCTACCAAGAGGGGTCCTGGGCCTTCTTCAGGCTGACAGACATCGATAATTCGCGCGATTTCGTGCAGCGCCTGGTGTCGGGCATAAGCGAGGCCGATCCGCAGGTGGTGCGCGATCTCGAGCGGCTGGCGGCGGTGAAGCGCAAAAGGCAGGACCGGGCCGCCGAGTATTTCTCCGAGAATGCCGCGAGCTGGGATCATATCCGCTCGTTGCATGTGCCGGACAGGGCGGTGGAAGCCGCGCTCATAAGGCTCGTCGGCAAGCGGCCGTTTCAGTCGATGCTCGACCTCGGCACCGGCACGGGCAGGCTGCTCGAGATCTTCGCGCCGCTCTACCGGCGCGGCGTCGGCATCGACATGTCACGCGAGATGCTGAGCGTGGCGCGCGCCAATCTCGACAAGGCCGGCATCGCCAATGCGCAGGTGCGCCAGGGCGACATTTTCTCGCCGCCGGTCGAGCGCAACGCCTTCGATCTCGTCACCATCCACCAGGTGCTGCACTATCTCGACGACCCCGCCCGCGCCATCGCCGAAGCGGCGCGGCTGCTCAGGCCATCGGGCCGGCTGATCGTCGTCGACTTCGCGCCGCATAATCTCGAATTCCTGCGCGACCAGCACGCCCATATGCGGCTCGGCTTCTCCGACCGGCAGATGTCGGACTGGTTCTCGGAGGCCGGGCTCGACCTCGAGGACAGCCAGGAGTTCGAGCCGCGTGGCGGCAACGAGGCAAGGCTCACCGTCAAGCTCTGGCTCGGCCGCGACCGCCGCCTGCTGATTGCCGATCCGTCCAACGACCCGCTACCTGCCAAGACATACCCAATGGGGGAAACCGCCTGATGAACCAGTTCCGCTTTTCCCGCCGCCCCGATATTGGCGACAAGGTCCGGGTCTCGTTCGAATTCTTCCCGCCGAAGACCGATGAGATGGAAGCAAGGCTCTGGGACACGGTCACAAGGCTGGAGCCGCTCAAGCCGAAATTCGTCTCGGTGACCTATGGCGCCGGCGGCTCGACCCGCGAGCGCACGGCGCGCACGGTCAAGCGCATCCTCAACGAGACGTCGCTGACGCCGGCGGCGCATATGACCTGCGTCGACGCCGCGCGCGATCAGGTCGACACGGTCATCCGCGAGTTCGCCGACATGGGGGTCAAGCGCTTCGTCGCATTGCGCGGCGATCCGGCGGCCGGCGTCGGCACGAGCTATCGCCCGCATCCCGACGGCTATGCCAACGGCGCCGAACTGGTCGGGGCGCTGAAGAGCGTCGGCGATTTCGACATCTCGGTCTCGGCCTATCCGGAAAAGCATCCTGAAAGCCCGGATTTCGCCACCGACATCGACATGCTGAAGCGCAAGGTCGACAATGGCGCGACGCGGGCGATCACCCAGTTCTTCTTCGACAACGATCTCTTTGAGCGCTATGTCGAGCGGGCGCGACGCGCCGGCATCTATATCCCGATCGTGCCGGGCATCCTGCCGGTGCATAATTTCACCCAGGTCGCCAATTTCTCGTCGCGCTGCGGCGCGCTGGTGCCGGCATGGCTCGCCGAACGTTTCGAAGGGCTGGAGAACGACCCGCAGACGCATGCGCTGGTGGCCTCGGCCGTAGCGGCCGAGCAGGTGCTCGACCTTGTCGAACGCGGCGTCGGCGACTTCCATTTCTACACGATGAACCGCGCCGATCTCGTCTTTGCCGTCTGCCACATGATCGGCATCCGCTCGCATGAAGCAGAGGCGGCCGGTTCGGCTGCCGCATAAGGCGGGCTGCAATGGAAAAGGCCGGGTAGAACCCGGCCTTCTCGAACTGTTGGACTATTCTCGGTGCTGGTCTTCCCGGCTTTGGCGGGTCAGGGAAGAACGCCTATGATAAGGGCACCGATGAATGCGAATGCGGCACAAATCATCAAAGCGTTGATCGGCCTCGTCAGTCCCATGTCATAGCCTCCTCTTCAGAGCTATGGCAGGAGTCTAGGGTCATTTGTGCCACAGGCAAGCGGAAAACGTGCTGCAATGCGACATGATTGTGGAATTTGCGACCTGGAATTTGCCGTTAGCCGTTGAAACTCTTCGGCAAAAGCCGGCTTCGCCGTTGTGAATAAATTGTGGCGGCGGTGTGGCATGACACCGCTACCATTTGCCGAACAACCGCCCGTCGATGGTGATCAGGCCTAAACCGATCAGCGTCATGCCGCCGATCTCGAACAGCGCCAGCCGTTCGCCGAGGAAGAGGAAGCCGAGCAGCACCGCGCTGACCGGCACGATCAGGGTGACCAGCGAGGCATTGGTGGCGCCGGCCGAGGCGACGAGGTTGAAATAGAGGATATAGGCAAAGGCGGTGGAGAGCAGCGCCAGCCCCAGCACCGCGGCCCAGACCGGTGGCGAGGCCGAGAACAAGCCCGCCGGCCCATAGGCAATGAGCACGATGGGGATCATGATGATGGTCGAGGCGGTCAACTGCCCGGTGGCGATGACCGGCGAGGGCACACCCTTGAAGCGGCGCGSGATCATCAAGGCGATCGCATACGACACCGAGGCGCCGATCAGCGCAAACTTGGCCCAGACCGGTCCGCCGAGACCGGCAACAAGGCCCGGGCCGATCATTACGGCTGTTCCCGCAACGCCGAGCGCGATGCCGGCCAGCTTGTTCCAGGAGAGCTTCTCGTCGGTCGTGAGCGCATTGGCCAGGACCAGCGTCCAGAACGGCGTCGTCGCATTGAGCACGGAGGCGACACCTGCCCCGAGCTGCGTCTGGCCGGCGAAGATCAGCGAGAAGGGCACGACATTGTTGGTGAGGGCCAGCAGGAAGAACATGCCGGCATGCGGGAAGGCGAGCCGGAACGACGGGCCGCGCACCGCCAGATAGAGCTGGAGCGCGATCGCGGCGATGGCGACGCGAAACAGCACCAGCGCCAGTGGATGGATCTCGGACACCGCAATGCGGGCAAAGAAGAACGAGCCGCCCCAGATCGCGCCGAGCAGGAGAAGCTGCGTCCAATCCTTGAGCGTCATCGGTCCGCGCGTCGGCACGGCGCCGGCCATAGTGGACATGTCCTGTTCCTCCCCGGGCCGATCGCAGCCCGTCAACATTTCACCAACCGATATCGAGTTCGGCGGCAAGGACCACCCGAAACCTGACTGCTGGTTTAGCGTTGGCAAAATGTGCGACCGGCCGCTCCGGGTCGCCAGACACAGAACTGTTTTCTTTGGCGGCTAGCTAGGATTAATTGTGCGCGCTCCAGACCTGAGGATTCGTCCATGCAGCGATTCGAAAATGCCCGTGATGCGGCACTGGCGCTTCGTCCCGACGATCCGGTCTATTGTTTCCGCCCGCAGGTGCTGAAGGCGGATGCCCTGCAGTTCATGGGCATGTTCCCAGGCAAGACCGCTTATGCGGTGAAAACCAACGGCGAGCAGATCGTGCTGAAGACGCTGGTGGAAGCCGGCGTCAGCACCTTCGACGTCGCTTCGCCCGGCGAGTTCGCGGCCGTGCGCGCGGTCTCGGCGGATGCCGAGATGCTCTACATGCATCCGGTCAAGGCGCAGTCGGACATCAAGCTGGCGCTGGAGAAATACGGCATCCGGGTAATCTCGCTCGACCATGAGGACGAGATCACCAAGCTGACGCGGGTGGTGCGGGCGCTCGACATCGACCCCGGCGCCATCACCGTCTTCGTGCGCATCCAGACCAAGGGCCACGCTGCTTACGAATTGTCGAAGAAGTTCGGCGCCGGGCCGGCCAATGCGGTCGAGCTTGCCGAACGCCTGAACCGCACCGGCTACAGGGTCGGCCTATGCTTCCATGTCGGCAGCCAGATCGAGGATCCCGACACCTATGAGCGGGCGCTGGCCTCGGCCGACTGGGTGCGTAACCGCCTGACCTTCGACATTGCGGGCTTGGATGTCGGCGGCGGCTTTCCCGCCGAATACGGCCACGATCCCAACCGCAAGCAGGTCGAGATGCCGTCGCTCGGCCAGCTTATGTCGCGGCTTGCCGGCGACCTGAAAGAGTATCAGTTCGACCAGATGCCGTTGGTCGCCGAGCCTGGCCGCGTGATCGTGGCGCGCTGCCTGTCGCTCATCGTGCGGGTGCTGTTGCGCAAGGGCAAGCGGCTCTACATCAATGACGGCATCTGGGCCTCGCTGTCGGATTCATGGACGGGCAAGATCACGCTGCCGGCCCGCTTCATCCCCGATCCCGCGATCCGCGCGCGCAATGGCGACGAGAAGACCATCGTGCCGTTCAAGGTCTGCGGCGCGACCTGCGATTCCGTCGACATCCTGTCCAGGCCGTTCTGGCTGCCGGAAACGGTCGACACCGGCGACTGGATCGAAATCGGCCATATCGGCGCCTACTCGCTGTCGCTCAGGACCCGCTTCAACGGCTTCTTCCCCGACACGTTCGTCGAGGTGACGACGCCGTTCGACGAAGGCGACGCGCCGCAGGGGTTCGCGAGCTTGGAGACGATGGCGGATTAGGCTCCACCTTCTCCCCTTGTGGGAGAAGGTGTCGCCGAAGGCGACGGATGAGGGGTGCTCCAGGGAAAGCCAACGTCTCACTCCGCTGGAACACCCCTCATCCGTCTCGGCGCTGCGCGCCGATCCACCTTCTCCCACAAGGAGGGCTTTGCACGGGAAGCGAAGTCGGGTTCGGTGTGTTAATAGAGCTTTTTAAAAGGGCAGCGGAACGGTTTTCGGCGGTCTTGTGGGGCATTTGGCGGTTCTGGCAGGCAGCCCCGGCGGATTGTAGGCGCACCTTTGCTCATGCCCACCTCCCGCGAAG